>CANIVU010000152.1 GCA_947470805.1 Acidobacteriota bacterium
CGACGAAGCCGCCGTGGTCTCAGACGCTGTCTTCAGCGTCACCCTGCCCTTCGTAGCGCGCACCGGAGGAGCCATCTGGATGCTCTCAACGCCAAGAGGCCAACTCGGCTTCTTCTACAACTTCTGGCATGACAAAGACCCGCAGTGGACCCGAATCTTCTCGACCGTAGAAGACTGCCCGGAAATCCCGAAGGAATTCGTGGAACTCCACCGCAAAGGAGCCCCCCACCTGTTCCGCCAGGAGTTCTACTGCGAATTCACCCCGGCCCCCGGCAGTCTAATCTCGCGCGACGGGCTCCAGTCCATGTACGACCCAACCCTCGACGCCCGCAAACTCCCGCCCCTCCCCCAAAGGAGGACGTGAAGAGGAAGGGAAAACCACCCACGCAGCAACAGCCCCCTCCGGGGACATGCTTCAGCGTGTCCCCAAAACCACAACCCGGTCGGCCCAAATGCGAGGCGCGAATCCAAAACCCAGTCACAGACTTTGAAAATAAACTACAACCACCAACTAATCAACAACTTCCAAGGAATCACCAACCGCACCAAAAGCCGAAAAAGTAGACAACTTCGATAGAATAGAAGTAGAGAGTGTCACTCTCCACCCCAGCGAGTCCCCGCCGCCCGGATTCGCCGAACAGTACGGAAAAGACCACCCTTTCGCCCGCGCGAAATTCGTGGTACACCTTGAGTGGATAGCGTCCCTGGCAACTTCTCACATTCCGCCTGCGCTATTTCTCTTTTCCTCGTCACCCTTTCCGACTAATCGATTACCAAACCGGTTCGTGGCCTAACCCGCCCGCGGTAGGGACTGTTCATATCTACTCACGCAAATCAGGAGCCTTCTCACATGGACGGGGATCGCAAATATCGCCAAAACGGCTACCAGGACGGTAGCGGCACAAGCGCAGCCAAACCGCGCTCCGAAACGATTCGGGAACGCGCCGCCGTAGCGCGCCACCCCATGGACTACACCGCGCCGCGCCTGCCGCGCATGGTCCAAAACGTGACCGCCAGCCGTTGCTACAACTGCGCCACCACGCTGCCCGCCGCCTACGACTTCGCCCAGCCCTGCCCCAAGTGCGCCGCCGAACTCCACTGCTGCAAACAGTGCACGTTCTTCGAATCCTCGGCCCACTTCCAGTGCACCCAGCCCATCGCCGAGCGCATCACCGCCAAGGACAAGAAGAACGAATGCCAACTCTTCAGCCCCCGCGTCACCGTCGCTCGCGAATCCACCAAACCGCCGGAACCGCCCAAGGTAATGGCCACCGCCGCGCCCGCGTCAACGCCGTACGTTTCCCGCACGGTCCACAACGCCCGCGCCGCATTTGAGAACCTGTTTAAGAAATAAGTGCGCACCGCTCAACTCATCGCTCAACATCGCTTCCAAGTCACCGAAGCTGCCCCGGCCGATCCGCGCCCGGGCGAAATCCAGGTCCGGGTCCACTTCTGCGGTATCTGTGGCTCGGACCTTCACAACTTCTCCGAAGGCTCCGTCGGCGACACGCCCAGCGTCTACCCCATGGTCCTCGGCCACGAACCCACCGGCACCGTCCTCAAAACCGGTGCCGGCGTCACCGGCTGGCAACCCGGCGACCGGGCCTTCCTCGAACCGGCCATCTACTGCTACCACTGCCCGATGTGCCGCACCGGCCGCCACAATCTCTGCGACAACATCCGCTTCCTCAGCGCCGGCCCCGACCCCGGCTACTTCCGCGACGTCGTCTCCGTCCCGGAACACTGCCTGGTCCCCATCCCAGCCGGCGTCGGCCTCGCCGAAGGGACGCTCTTTGAACCCCTCGCCGTCGCTCTGCACTCCCTGCAGTTCGCCGACCTCACCCCCGGCGTCTCCGCCGCCGTCTTCGGCTGCGGCCCCATCGGCAGCCTGACGGTCGCCATGCTCAAGATGCAGGGCGTCCGCCGCGTCTTCGCCGTCGACCCCGTCGCCCACCGCCGCGACCTCGCCCGCGCCATGGGCGCCGACGTCGTCATCGACCCGGCCGAGACCGACCCATCCAAGGAAATCCTCGCCGCCACCAACCGCCGCGGCGTCGAAACCGTCCTCGATTGCGTCACCAAGGACGGGTCTCTGGAACATGCCTGCATCGCCGTCGCCAAGGGCGGCCGCGTCGTCGCCACCGGAATCCCCAGCGAAGCCCGCCCGGCCATCCACTTCCACGAACTCCGCCGCAAGGAAGTGCCGCTCTACAACGTCCGCCGCAGCAACCACGAAACCCATCTGGCCATTGAGCTGCTAGCCGAACGCCCCACGTTCCTCGGGCCCGTCGTCACCCACCGCAGCCCCCTCGATCAGATCGAACGGGCCTTCTCGGATCTGGAAGCCTACAAAGACGGCGTCGGCAAATCCGTCATCCAACTCGCGTAAACACCGGGAACCTTTTCCTCCTCGCCGGGGTCTGATCTGGCGAGGAGGAACGCAATGTTTGAACAATCGGTGTTAGATAACTCCCGCCAGCGGCGGAGTAAGTGGTCGTGGATGGGCCTGGTCGTCCAGGCTGGCCTGGTAACCAGCATGTTACTCGTGCCCATGGTCAGCCCGGAGTTACTCAGCGTCATGCTGCCCAAGGCGCTGATCTATGTCCCCATGAAGCCAGTCCAGCCTGTTGAGGTGGAGGTCCAACCCGCCCAGTCGGCCCGCGCCGCCAACGCCAATAGCGTCGTCGTCGCCACCCAGCCACGCCGCGTCTTCACCGCCCCCACCGGCCGCATCAACCCCGTCGCCAACATCATCGATAGCGGCGACTACGCCCCGCCCGCCTTCACCTTCGGCCCTCCGTCGGTCTCGGCCGATTCCACCGGCCCCATCTTCGGCAACAGTATCGGCAACATCCCCACCGGCCCCCCGCCGAAGCCCCCCGAACCCGCAAAGACGCAGCCAGCCCAGCGCATCCGCGTCGGCGGCAAGGTCCGCGCCCCGCAGATCCTCCAGCGCATCAACCCGGCCTACCCGCCCCTCGCCAAACAGGCCCGCATCTCCGGCCTCGTCAAGCTCGAAGGCATCATCGCCAAGGACGGCACGGTCCAGCAGCTAAAGGTGGTCAGCGGCCATCCGCTCCTCGCCCCTGCCGCCCTCGAAGCCGTCCGCCAGTGGCGCTACAGCCCCACGCTCCTGAATGGAGTTCCCGTCGAAGTCATCTCCCCCATCGACGTCAACTTCATCCTCTCAAATTAGGCAACCATGACCCGCGGCACACATCCCACGGGGACACCCGCCCGCCGCAGCGCGCAGCGCGTAGGCCGGGTGTCCCCGGACGCCGCACCACCCAACTAACCCACAATTCCCTGGCCCTCGCGGATAGTAATCAGACGGTCGGCCGCAACACCCTTAACCGTCTCCTTCTTACCCGAGGGCCAGCGGACCTCCAGGTCCACCACCTTCACCGGGCCCAGGCCAAAGTGCAGCCGCCAGTCATTCACCGAGTAAAAACTGCCCTGGCTCATCACCTCCTGGGCCTGCTTCTTTCCCCCATAGAAACAGGTAACCCGCCCGCCAATCGCCGCCCGGTTCGAAGTAACTCCCTCTAACTTCACCTTGATCCAATGCCGTCCCAACGTCGCCGGCAAGTCATTCCGCAGTAACGTCGGCGGCGCGTCCATGTTCCAAATGAGAACGTCCACATCCCCGTCGTTGTCAAAATCCCCAAACGCGCACCCCCGGCTCGACTGCGGCGCCACGTCCAGCACCAACTCCTCAAACGTCCCATTTCCCAGACTCCGGAACACAACCCGCGGCGTCTTATACGCGTACTGCCGCAGCTTCCGCTCCACCTCCGGGTACACATTCCCCGTCACATAAAACAGGTCCGGATGCCCGTCGTTGTCCAGGTCCACCATCCCCGCGCCCCACCCGATAAACCGCGTCTCCACCCCCAGCCCGCTCTTGATCGTCATGTCCTGGAAGTTCCCCTTCCCGTCGTTCTTGTACAGGACATTCGTGTCATCGGCGAAGTGGGTCTTGAACACATCCAGACTCCCGTCCAGATCATAATCCCCGACGCCGATCCCCATTCCCGCCTGCTCCATCCCGTCCTCGTTCAGCGCCACGCCATTCTCCAGCGCCACCTCGCTAAACGTCCCGTCGTGGTTGTTCCGAAACAAGAAGCTAGGCGTCGAATCGCAGGCCACATAGATGTCCGGCCACCCGTCGTTGTCGAAGTCCCCGGCCACCGCCGTCATGCCGTAGGAACCCTTCGCCTTCGCCACGCCGCTCTTCACGCTGACGTCCGTGAACGTCCCGTCCCCGTTGTTGTGATACAGCCAGTGCCGCCCCGGCGGCAGCCCCAACGGCCCGCAGTTCACCGGCACGCCCTTCCAGTTGCAGAACGCCTTCTGCCCCGGCTTCGGCACCCGCGCCGGATCAAAGTCCACATACTCGGTCACAAACAGGTCCAGCTTCCCGTCCCGGTCGTAATCGATGAAGGTACAGCCCGCCCCCCACCGCCGCATGCTCCCCGCCAGCCCAGCCTCCTGGGTAACATCACTAAATGTCCCGTCCCCATTATTCCGGTACAGAACGTTCTGCCCCCAGTAGGTAATGAACAGATCCGGGAACCCGTTGTTATTGAAGTCCCCCGCGCACACCGCCGACGCCCACCCCGTCCGCACCAGCCCCGCCTTCTCCGTCACGTCCGTGAACGTGCCGTCCCGGTTGTTCTTATACAGCCGGTTCGTCGTCCCCGCCGGCGCCCCGGCGAACCGCGTTCCGTTCAGCACAAAAATGTCCAGCCACCCATCGTTGTCGTAGTCGATAAAGGCCACCCCGCACCCGATCGTCTCCACGATGTATTCCTTGGCGTCCACGCCGCCAAACACCGACGCATGCCGCAGCCCCGCCCGCTCCCCCACGTCCACAAACTTGGCGTGAAACGGAATGCCCGACGCCTTCCCCCGGGGCACCGCCTTCACGCCCCGGCTCGCCACGCCCTGCCCGGCCAGCGCCCCAGCCCCGGCCAGCCCAAACAACTCCCGCCTCGTCCGTTTCATCTCTCTTAGAACGATAACTCGAAATACAAATCCGTCACCGTAACCTCCCCGGCAAACCCCTTCCACTCGGCCCCCAGCTCCGCCGCCGACATCAACTTATCGTCCACGCTCAACACCCGCCCGCGTGTCTTCTCTCGCAACCGCGCCACCAAGTCCGGCAACGGCATCTTCCCCCACCGCTTCTTCACCGCCATCTCATGGTCCACCGGAATCATCGCCACCAGCTCTGGCGACGTCATCATCTCCAACCCCTTCTCCTTCAGCGTCGCGTTGTGGCTCCCGTGGTGGCCCACTTTATAGAACACAGTCCGCTTCAACAGCCCCGGCCCCGTCTCGCCGCTCTCCCATTTCAACCCCTGCCAGCTCAGCCAGTTCCCCGCCTGCGCATCGCCCGGGAACAGCAGCACCTCGCGTGTGGCGACAATCTCAATCGCCAGCACCAGACTCGTATTATTCGTTGCCGAATCCAACTGCAGCGCCATCGTCTCGGCCGATTCCATCCACGTCCCGTCAATCCGCCGCCACGACTGATCGGCCACCGCCGACTTGTCCTTCCAGTCGTAAACCCCTTCGTCCACCGTCGCCCCAAAGTACCGCTCGCCGAAGAACCCGACCTTCTCCGCCCGCCCCAGCGGGATCGAATACATCTCGTCAAACGGCGCCGCCAACCCATCGGCATCCGGCGTCTCCGCCATCGCCGACATCAGGAACTGCTGGCTCCCGCCCGGCCCCGCGTCCAACCCGTACCCATCCCCCTTCCCCGGATTCGACTTCTTGATCAGCTTCTCATCCCGCGGCGGCCCCAACACCCAGAACCGCACCGCGTCCAGCCCCGGCAGGGTAATCGGCGGCTCCCCCGGTTCACAGTACCGCGGCTTCCCCACGCCCAGCTTTCGCGCATTCCCCAACGCATCCGCGGTCGACCCTCCCGTCGCCCCGAAAAACGCCACCAGACTCTCTACCCTCTCCGCCGTCCTCACGCTCCCATCCAGCGCCAACCGCTGCACAGCCATTCGCATCGCCTCTTCCGCCGTCCGCCGTTCCGCCCGCAACTTTGCCGCCTGCTTATCCGCCGGGTCCTCCGTCCACGCCAGCCAAACGTTCTTGGCCTTCAGCTGATCTTTCAATACATCCCAAGCCTGCACAAATCCCGACACGTGGTCCCAATGCTCGTGCGTTGCCACCAGCACATCCACCTCGCCGCCGGTCGTTTTGATCACATCCGCCATCGCCGCCTGCAACCTATCCACCGCCGCCGAAGGCGACCCCAACACAATCCCGCAGTCGATCATCATGTAGAACGGCCGCGCCTTCCCCGTCGGAATCGTAATCAGGAAACAGTCGCCCAGCCCCTGCCGGTACATGCGCACGCGAACCCGTTCGGTAGCCTTGGTTTTCTTGGTCGTCGCCATGTCTCGCCTCTTTCCCTAACAGCCCCGGTGCAGCATCGCAAACGGCTCCGCGTCGCGATCATTGTCGAAATACGCCTGCGTCCCCTCGGCCGCGGCGCGCAGGAACTTCCGCTCCTCTTCCATCCGCTTCGACTTCCCTACGGACTTCCGGATCGCATACCGGATCCGGTACTGCTGCAGATCAATCAACAGCGTGCAGCCGCCCCGATGCGTCGAGGTCTGCCCCGTATCCGGATCCGCCACCGGGAACTGCTGCACCGCCTCCACCACCAAATCGGTGATCTGCTCATTCCGGCTGTTAATCCGCCGCGCCGGCCGCACCCCGTGAATCTCCAGCTTCGGCAACCCGGCGCTGTTCAAGCGAATCCCCTTCGGCATATCCGGCTCCGGCTGGATGTAGAAGCCCAGGTCCCGCCGGATCTCCTTCGCCGCCGCGAGCGGCAGATCCCGCAGCCACCCCAACAATAGCCGCCCGTTCTCCTCAGCCCGGACAAACGATTCCCTTCGCCCCGTCGACAACCCCCAACTCAAGTCTAACTTTCGGATCATGTCCTGAATCTGCGCCGCCTCCACCGGGAACGACGGCGGCTGCCAGCGCAGGTTCTCCTCGCTGAAATTCCGCACCCCCGACGGGTATATCCCCCGCGCCCGGAACCCGCTGATGAACGCCGTCCGGTAGTTCAACTCGTCCTCCGGCTCCAAGTCCATGTCCGCCGTAATCAACGCCCGCAGATAATCGCCAAACGTCAGGTCCACTGGCGGGCAGTAGTCCAGCGCCCGGATGCACGTCGTCAACACGCGCTCGGCCGTCCACGCCGCCTCGCGCGCCAACCGGTTCACCAGGTCCACCGAAATCGCGCCCTGTGGCAACACCCCCGTGCCGCCCGTTGCAAGCCGCCGCAGGTCCTCGACCCGGGCCTCATAGATCTCCAGGAACGCCTGGAACACCGCCGCCAACAGCACCGCGCCCCGGTCGTGCGCCTCGGTCGCCTCGGCGTAATCGGTCACCTTCGGCGCCTCCCCCAACGCACTCCGCAACGCCCGCGACCCGCTCGACGCCTGCCCAAACTGTTGCGCCAAATCGGCCAGCAGATTGTTCGCCCTCAGGTCCCCCCGCGACTTGGCAATCGTATGCCGCAGCGCCGAGGGAATCGAAAAATGCTGAAATAGCGCCACAATATCGGCAAACGCCTCGTGGAACGCCGCAATGTCCGGATTGGTCGTGTGCTGGTAGTAGCGGTGAATGCCGTCCATCAGCGCATGCGTCGTCTCGTGCGCCACCACATCGTGCGACAGGCAGGTAAACACCAGTCCACCCGGCAGGTTATCCACCACCCGCTCCGCATTCGCCTGGAAATACCCGAACAGCAGCGCGCCCTTCGACGGGCTGTAGTAAGCGTTGGCCTCCCGCAGCGCATGCGGATAAATCCGCAGCCGCTGCACGTACTGGCTGCCGAAATCGCCCTTGTTCGTCGCAAACCGCGGCGCCCACAGCGCCGTCCGCCCCAGCGCGTCCTCGAACCGCTGAATCGTCGTCATCGCCACCGCATAGACCATCTGCTGATGGAACTGCGGCACGCCCTCGGCCGGCGCCAGCCCATCGTTCGCCAGCAGGTGCGGATGGTTCAGGTCCACCGGCGCATACGCCACGTTCGTCGATGGGTCCACGTCCACTACTTCCAAATACTCGCCCACCGGCCCCGGCTTCAGGTCCGGCTCCCACCTCACGTTGAGTACGGTCTCATTCAGCCGCTCCGTCTCCACCCGCAGCCGCAGCACGGGGTCAAACGCAAACACCCGCAGGGACCGGTTCATCGGCACCGGCGGCGTCCACTTCTCCCCCGCCGCCGCCGCCGAAACATCCGCGCAAGCCACCATCGCCCGCTTCTTCGCCAGCGTCCCGCCCAGCGCCTCCCGCAACACCTTCGACGCTCCCGCCTCCGCCGCCATCGCCTCCAAAAACCGCCGCCGCGCCCCCGCCGGCACGCTGTCCGGCGCGCCGTCCGGATCCACCCCAGCCTCCACCAACATCTGCTGCAACGGCCCGCTCCGCGCCAGCAGTTGCGCCGCTTCAATCTGCATCAGCCGCTGCCGCACCGGCGCCGTCGCCCCGAACAACACGTTCAACACCGGCCCCAGCACCGGCACGCTCACCGAATCCGCCGCCTGCTGCCGCAACGCGGCCTCCGCCGCCGGCGCGTTTCCCATCGCCCTGTCGGCCTTCAACGTCCCTCGCCCGAAATGCGCCCGATCCCGATCCTCCGCCCCCATAAACAACGCCCGCCGCACCGCCTCCACCCGCATCCACTTCTGCGAATACCCCCGCACCTCGCCCCGGTACTTCTGCAGCCAGCACGCCGCGGCAGCAGCCACCTGCGGCGTTGCCGACGAAGTCCCCACGCCGTTAAACCGCACCATCTCCAAACAATCAAAATTTGCCCACGGCGTGTTCCCCGTATACCCCGCCATCGCCGTGTCCATCTTGCTGTCCGGCCCGTACGACCCTGCCATCACCCGCGGGTCCAAAAAGTCCGCATACGCCGACCCATCCGCCATCACCCCGCACGCCGCCAGCACCCGCCTGAACCGCGCTGGGTAAACAATAAACCGTGGCACCCGCACCACCCCCGGCCCATAGTTGTTCCCCGCCGCCGTCACCATCGTCACCCCGTCCAGGTACGCCTCGTTCACCACATCGGCCCACAACTGCGAAGGCACCCCGCCCATGCTCATCGAAACCACATCGGCGCCAATCTCAATGGCGTACTGCAACCCCTGCGCAATGGAGCTGTTCGTAAACAACACCACCGAGGTCGCCACCCGAACCGGCACCACGGTCGCGAACGGCGCCCCGCCCACCAGCGTCCCCTCAAACTCGTTCCCGGCCAATAGCCCCAGCGTCCCCGTCCCATGCCCGGAGTTCGCCCCCGCCCCCGGATCCACCGCCGAATTCCCGCCCCCGTCCACAAAGCTCCGCGCCCGCTTCAAATCCAAATGGGGCGGCAGCAGCTTATGCCCGTCCCGATACCCCGTGTCCAAGTGCGCAATCGTCACCCGGTCCGTCGCGCCCATCACCTCCGCCCGCGCCGCCGCCAACCCGCTGTGCGCCCCGTCCAGGTGCCACCGCCAGTCAAAGGGCTTCGCCACTGGATACGGCTTGTCCGGCGGAATCGGCTTCGTACAATCCACCTTCGCCGCCGCCATCCCGCGCGCGCCCACCGGAGCCCCGGCGTCCCAGCGCTGCTCCACGTCCGGCTCGGCGAACGCAACCTCCCGGCTCCCCTGCAACTGGTGACACAGGTCCCACAGCGCCGCCGGGTCCGTATCCTCCGGCAACTCCGCCGTGTGCCACTCCGCCGGCGCGGTCGCGCTGAATGCCGTCCGCTTCTTTCCCGTCGCAAATAGTGGCGTCAGCTTGATAGCCGCCGCGCCCACGGCAAACCCCACCCCTCTCGCCACCGGCCTCGTCTTAATCAGCAGCTTCGGTCTCTTGGTCGCCATGTTCTCTCCCCTATTGCACCGGTTCCAACTCCACCGCGAACAGCCCCTGCAACGGACCCGTCTTCTCGCCCGCCGTAAACTCTCCACGCAGCCGCCACGCCCCGGCCGCCTCGGTCAACAACGCCTTCCCGTCCACCTTCGGCACGTTGTACTCGGTGCCGTTGCAATTCCCCATACTCGGCTGCTCGCCCTTCTCCAAAGGCTCGGCGCAGTTCTCAAACAGCACAAAGAACCCGTAATCGCTCTCCGCCCCGCCCTGAAACGCCCCCGGCGCCCATTGCAGGTCCAGCTTCACTTTCTTCCCCGCGTGCTCGTCAATGAAATCACCAAAATCATTGTCCAACCCGCCCTTGGTAAACCGCGCCTTAAACGCCGGCGTCTCCGCCGGCCCGCCGCATCCAGCCAGCACCGCCACCATCAGCAGCATCCAATTCCGCACCATGCTTCCTAGTCCCGTCCTGGTTCCGTCGACGCCGTGAACACCGCCGGAAATGGCGGCGGGTCGAACACCGACAGGATATCCCGAACCATCGCCTCCCGGGTCGTATACCGGCTTTCGTCGTAGCAGCCTAACGGGTTCTCCACCACATTCACCAGGCACTTGTTGCAGTACGTGCATGGCACCGGCGGCCGGTCCACGCCCTGCGCAAACATGTGCGGCATGTCCGGATTCGCGATCAGGGTGCGCGCCATGCTCACCGCATCGCACTGCCCGCCGTCAATCGCCTGCCGGATCACCGACGCCGTCTGGAACCCGCCCGTGCAGATCACCGGAATGCCCACGGCCTTCTTAATCGCCGCCGCGTCCGGCAAGTTCAGACCCTCAATCACATTGCCCCGCTGCTTCACCCACTGGTCGTGAAACAGCTTGCCCGTCAGGTCATTCTTCAACAGCAGGAAGTTCCGCAACGTGTTTTTGCCGCTCGAAATCATCGAGTCGTACACCCGGATGAAGTCCGCCACCGGCAGATCGCCCGCCGGATTCCGCGGGTGCGGAAAGAAGCTCCCGCCGGAAACATGGATCGCGTCCACGCCCTCCGCCTCCAGCCAGCGGCACACCTGCACCGAATCCTGAATCGTGTTCCCGCGCGGCTCGCCGATCGACATGGCGTTGTTGTTCTCCGTCGCGCTGATCTTCATCTGTAGGTGAAAGTCGCGCCCGCACCTCTGGCGGATCGACCGCACAACCTCCAACAAAAACCGTGCCCGGTTCTCCAACGTCCCGCCATACCCATCGGTCCGGTCGTTAATCCCCGAACTCAGAAACTGCGTGATCAAATACCCGTTCGCCCCGTGCAGTTCAACCCCGTCCAGCCCCGCCCGCTGCGCCCGCTCCGCCGCCTGGCCAAACTGCTGCACCACCTCCCCAATCTGCTGCTCCGTCATCGCCTTGGCCTGAAACCCGTGCAGCGGATCCGCCTTCGATGTCGAACTCCAACTCTCCGGATACTCCACGCCGGCGATGTCCCGCTGCCGCCCGCCGTGGCTCAACTGCAAGATGAACTTGCAGTCGTGTTCGTGCACCCGCCGCCCCACCTCGCGCCAGAACGGGATCTTGTTGTCGTCGTCCAGCATCGCGTAGTTCGGCAGAATCCGCCCGCGCCCATGCACCGGCACGAACGACGAGATAATCGCCCCTACGCCGCCCCGTGCAAACCGCGTCTCCCAGTTAATCCGCGCCGGGTTTCCAGACCCGTCGTAGTTATCAAACCGCCCGGAAACATTGGAGCGGATCAGCCGGTTCTTGATCGTCAAATTTCGGAACGCCAGCGGTTGAAACAGTGTATCGGCCATGGTCTCCGTCCCTTCCTAGAACGTGCGAACGTATTCGATCAGCGCCCGTTTATCGGCGTCACTCAGCCCGCTCCCAAACGTGTGGCCACGGTCCACCACAAAGTCGGGCGAAAGGTTATTCCGCAGCAGCACATTGTTCAGCAAGCCGCGCCCCACGAAGAAGCCAATGAACCGCGTGAAGAAGTTATCGTTCCGCAGCAGCTGCAACTGGGGCGCGTTGATGTTGCCGAACAGGTGCACCGGCGTCCCTTTCGGAACCTTTAGCTGATACCCGCTCTCCAGCGGCACCGCGCTATCCTCGCTCGTCCGCCACACCGATTGCACCCCCGGCCGCCGCTCCGGCCACAGCATCTTCTCCATCGCATCGTTGAACGCCACCAATCGCCCGTGTACCGTCGGGTCCCCGTTGAACAACCCGAGGGCGTTGTTGTGCAGATACGGCGCCGTCGCCCACACGCCCGCCAGCGTCGGCACCCGGTAGTAGCCCCGCCCGCCTCCTGGCGGCTGGAAGTTGATCGGCTTCGACGGGCGCACCGGGTTATACAACCCCTTCAACTCCGCCGCGGGCGCCTGCTCCTTATACGTCCGCGAAGAAAACTCCTCCCACACGTGCCCCGCCGTCGCATTCGTCGCCATCGCGCGGCCAATATTGGTCCCCACCTCGGCCACCGAAACCCGCCGGTCGTTGGACAGGAAATTCCGGTCCAGGAAATCCGGCGCCTTCACCGCCTCGCGGTACCAGGCGGTCGCGTCCCCCGTCCCCGCCGGTGGCTGTTTGCTCGAATGGCACCGCGCGCAGTTCTCCGCAAATGCCTGTGCCCCGCGCGCCAACTGCTCCGCATCCTTGCTCACATACTCCGCCGGTAGCCGCGCCGGCGTGATGGTTTTCAGAAACGCCTCCGCCCCCTCCATCCGCGCTTCGGTTGCCCGCCAGTCGGCGCAATCCTTCCGGGCCAGGTCAATCCGGAACGGCTTCTGCTCCATTTTCGTCCCCGCAATGGGGTCGTGCAGCGTCGTCCAGTAGTCCGAGCACATGCCGATATTCACATACACCCGCAACGACGCCCCGGCCGTACCAATCGAATCCGCCCCGTCTTTCAGAATGTGGTGTACCTGCCGCGTCGTCCCGTCGGCCATCGTCTCGCTGTGCCACGGCCGGTCGGCCAGGTAGACGATGGAATTGATGGCGTTCGGGTTGAAGATGTGGTCGGTGGCGAACCGCGACGTGTCTGAGGTGCCCGCTGGCTGCTTGTCCGCCACGTGCCAGCGGAAATCCTTCGGCGTCAGTTTCAATCCAAACAAGGTGCCCTCTTTGAAGTACTGATTTCCGATCGCCGAACTGAAGTTGTACCAGCGCGGGTTCTCCGGGTCCTTCGGCGGGTACAGCGGGTTAAACCCGATGTGGCAGAACCCGCACGTCATCCCGATCAGGTATGGTGGCTCCACCGTTGCCGGGTCCGCCATGTACTTCTTCACGTCCCAGGTGAACTTATCGAACCTTGGATTCTTGAACTTACGCAGGCCCACAACGCCGGATGACTGGCTCGGAATCCCCGGTATCTCCACCGTTTTGCAGACGTCCATCCACAGTCCAAACTCGTCCGGCGCCGTCGCCTGGGTGCAATCGGGGTCATTCAACACCCCCAGCGTCTTAAATCGTTCCGGCCGTCGTCGCGAATCGACATATTGCAACAAATCCGTGATCCCGTGCGTAATTTGCGCCGTGTATCGCCAGAATTTCTCCCCTCCACCGGTCCAGAAATACCAGGTATTCCGCCCCTCCCGCTCCTGGGCCGATAGCGCCTGCCCCCCATATTCATAGGTGTCTGAACCAGCCGGCGGCGTCTGCGCCCCGCATACCGCATAAGACAAGATTGTCAAAACTGCCAGTCTACGAAAACACATATACCGGAACAATAGTGGATTTGAAAGACAAAGAAAAGACAAATTATTTGAATTTTATCCATCCGCCTCTTCCACCCCCTTGCGATTTTGCCGCCCGGCAAAACCCCGCATGATAGACTGAGGTTGAGCAAGCTCAGTCCGGCTTTCGCCACACCCCTTGGGGCGCCGGACGTTGACCGACGGCGCGAGCCGGTCGCGGAAAGGAACTTTGGCCAGAGCACATACAACGTTCAAAAAACGGCAGAAAGAGTCTGCCCGTATGGAAAAATCCCAGGAAAAGGCCGCCAAACGGCTGCAAAAGAAGGCGGAGAACGCGGATCGCATCCCCGGCTCCGGTCCTGAAATCGAAACCGAACCCATCGAATCGTTCACCCTCCCGCCCGACGAACGTGGTTTTTAGCAGGCGTGTCCGGTAACTCCACCGGACCCCTGGGCGCCAGTGATAGAATCAGGGCGCGGCTGGCGGCAAACCGTTTAGCCTCGCTTTTCTATCATGTACATCCTGCGCCCCGTCTTTTTAGCGCCCGCACTGCTGTTGTCTTCCGCTCTGGCTGCCGCCGAAGCACCCACGCCTCTGCTTCGCCAGTACTGCTTTAACTGCCATGGCAAAGCCGCCATGGGCGGGTTGAGTCTCGAAAAGCTCACCAGCCAGCCCAGCTTTGGCGAAGGCTTCCAGCATTGGGAAAAGGTGGCCGCCGCCATCGAAACCAAGCGGATGCCCCCGGCCAAGCTCCCCCAGCCCACCGACGCTGAGCGCACTCGGGTCGTCTCGTGGATCCGCGCCTCCCTGAAGGACTACGCCGCCAAAAACGCAGGCGACCCCGGCCGCGTCACCGTCCGTCGCCTCACCAGCGGCGAATATGCCTACGCCATCAACGACCTTACCGGTCTCGACTTCAAGTTCGATCGCGACTTCGTCCCCGATTCCGTTGGCGGCGAAGGCTTCACCAACTTCGGCGACGTCCAGTTCCTGGGCGATGCCAATCTCGAGCGCTACCTCTCCACCGCCAAG
>CANIVU010000153.1 GCA_947470805.1 Acidobacteriota bacterium
GCCTTCGCTCCGTTCCGCGGCTCCCCACGCCGTGGTCGATCCGTTCGTCTGCTGCTTGTTCATTCCGGTTCTCTTTCCCGCTCTGCTCTTTAATTAGTCGAACCGGATTTGTCTCACCTATGTTGGCACGGAGGGGTGTATAAAGATAACAAATGTTGGGATCCGAGAATTTGTCGCTACCCCAGATGAAAATTTGCCAGAACAATTTGCGGTTGAGTTTGGAAGAGTAGCAGTACCGGAAGGGAGCATCGTAATGGCGCTGACAAGAACAGTCATCGCTGGTGGACTCAAGGTAGCAGTCGTACCGAAGTCATATGACGGAGCACTTCTGAATCAACGTGTCGCGTCGATTTCCTCGAGCTCCTCAGTACTGCTTCCGAATTTCCTATTTGGTTATCTCAGTTCACCGCAAGCTCTCGAATATGTCGCTAGTCACGTCAACACTCTAATGCAGCCGAATCTATCGATTGAAGATCTTCGAGCGATGCCGGTTCCGGTCCCTGATTTGGCCGAGCAAATCGCTACAGTTGAAAAACTGGACGAATTTCTTAGAGCCAACACCCTCTTAGAATCCCTCTACCAGCGCAAACTCGCCGCCCTCGACGAACTCAAAAAATCCCTCCTCCACCGCGCCTTCAACGGCGACCTCTAACCCCGATGCCAACACAACCCCAACCCGAACCCGGCATCCTCCTCTACCAAACCGAAGACGGCCGCACCCGCATCCAATGCCGCTTCGAAGACGAAGCCATCTGGCTCACCCAAATCCAACTCGCCGAACTCTTCCAAACTAGCGTCCCCAACATCAACCTCCACCTGAAGGCCATCTCCGCCGAAGGCGAACTCACCGAAGAGGCAACTATTAAGTCCTACTTGATAGTTCGATCCGAAGGCGTGCGCCAAGTCACCCGCCCCGTCCTCCACTACAAACTCGAAGCCATCCTCGCCGTCGGCTACCGCGTCCGCTCCCACCGCGGCACCCAATTCCGCCAATGGGCCACCGCCCGCCTCGCCGAATACCTCGTCAATGGCTTCACCATGGACGACGAGCGCCTCAAAAACCCGCCCGGCCCCGGCCAAACCGACTATTTCGACGACCTCCTCGCACGCATCCGTGACATCCGCTCCTCGGAGCGCCGCTTCTACCAGAAGGTCCTCGACATCTACGCCACCAGCGTCGACTACACCCCCAACACCGAAACCTCTCAACTCTTCTTCGCCACCGTCCAGAACAAAATGCACTGGGCCGCCCACGGCCACACCGCCGCCGAAGTCATCCACGCCCGCGCCGACGCCACCAAGCCCCAAATGGGCCTCCACCTCGTCCGCAAAGCCCACATCTACGACCCCAAAAGCTACCTCGACGAAGAGGAACGAAACACCCTCAACCGAATCGTCAGCGCCTACATAGAATTCGCCGAACTCCAGGCCCTCAACCGCAAGCCCATGACCATGCGCGACTGGATCGCAAAACTCGATGACTTCCTAAAACTCTCCGGCCGCGACCTCCTCACCCACGCCGGCAAAATCTCCGCCGAAAACGCCAAATCAAAGGCCGAACTCGAATTCGACGCCTACCGCCAGCAAATCGACCAGCACCCCCGCCCCGTCGACGCCCACTTCGAACAAGCCGCCCGCCAACTAGGCAAACTCAAAAAGGATCGATAACGAGCCTATCCCTTCCAGCGATAATCAAGATATGAGCGTCACCATCGAGGTTCAACTACCGGACGACCTGATCCCACTCCTTGACCAGAGAGCCCGCGGTGCCGGGTTGGATCGGGAGCAGTATGTCCGCTCCATCGTATCCCGCGATCTCGTCGGCCCCCGCCGGCTAGATGACATCCTCGGTGCGTTTCGCCACCAGGTCTCCGAGAGTGGACACTCCGACCAGGAATTATTCGACCTCTTCGCCGCTGGCAACCACGGCGAAACGAAAACCGATTGCTGCGACTGGGAATGGAGCCACAGCCCGTTCGAGTTCGCGTCGTGTTCGATCGCACGAACTTTCTCCCAGGGGCCGCGGAACAGTCCGGCGGGTGTCCTTGGATTCCGGCGTGACCGCCCAGGGTTAAGCTTAAATAAGAAGTCTTCATTTATCAACAGCTTAAAGAATTTCCCTGCAATTCCCAGCGTTCAGCTTAAATAAACCACCTACGCCCAGAACGGCAGGTAGCGAGCAAATTTCCGGGATCCCCCTACCGCCTCGTCAGCCTTGACCAGACCAGACTCAATCGCCGCACTGATCACCTGAGAAACCACGGCGCTCTTGGCCTCAGACAGCCGAAATCGCTCGCGCAGCGACTGATTGGTCATCCGCTCAGACATAACCCACTTGAGGGCACAGTGTTGATAGCACGCCCGGACCCGGTCTTCGCGATCCATATCCTCGAATCGTACCGGACCATACAGGATAGCGAGGGTTCGGGAACTCGCCACCCGGAAGTCGGGGGCCGGCAATTGGTAGAACTCGGCCGCCTGCACCACTCGATCAATCCCGCTGCTTTTTTCTTCACAGATCCCCATCCGCCGCATCAGACTCGCCAGCCGCTCATTCCGGGATTGGTATCCGTCAATGAATCTCTCAACGGGCACAACCGGTTCACCCGGATTGGAGATTTCAAGCCGGTTCGAGTACACCTCGACCATCACGGAAGAACCGGTAATCTGCAAATCCTGGTGAATGAGAGCGTTTGCCACCAGTTCACGGATCACAACCTCCGGCACCAACTTCACTTCCGCGCGGAGAGCATCTTTGATGATCTCGTTTTGCGGCAATTGAGCCATTATGAATCGAACAAGCCCTTGAAACCCAACTGCATAGCCCTTGACGCCGACTTGATCGAGCCGGGTATCCAGTTTGGATATCCCCGTGTAGACCACCACCCTCGGCGCCTTGCGAGCCAGTTCGGGAAAGTCGTCAAGCCGCTTGGCCAAAAGCAGCGCTCCGATTCGCCGAATCGCATAGGATTCATTTACCCTATCGATCAACCGTTCCCGCTCCAGTCGTTCAATGACACCGCCTCTCTCCGTCGGGTAAGGCATCTTCAAAAGCTCGAAAAACGTCTGACTGTCCAGCAACTCCACAACATCTTGAGCGCTTATATCGGCTCTCGTGAATTCTTCGATCCAGTCTGGCCGCCCCTCAGCAAAAACTCGCCGAAGCTGGTCTTCGCTCATTGGAACCAGCGCTTCTCCGGAGCGCATGAGGTATGCGCCGTCCAAATGGTACGCGGTCCCACGCGGCCGGGAAGGGATGTCGAGTACAACCACTCTGCCGTCGGGGTGCTGAACCTCTTCAATATCCACACGAAACCCAAGACTTTCGAACAGATTTTGTGCCTGCCGAACCACGTCGGCGCACGCCTGCGTACTGACAACTTTCCGTGGCGGCTCGTCGGAAATGCCAAGGACGAGGAATCCTCCGCCCTCGTTCGCGATCGCCACACAGTACTGGCACATTCGCCGATAGTCGTACTGATTCTTGGCTTCCTTGAACTCAAGCCTTTGATGCTCTGTTGGGGATAGCCGCCAGAGGTCGATTTGATCAGCGGAAATTGACATCTTTCTTGATATTAGGTGATCGAGCGCGTCGAGGCCTGCCGCATTCCAACTGCACGCCGATTACTCTTTCTGCCTACGCCACGGTGCCACACCGTATTACAGCGGGTGGCCCAAAATCAGCCTACGCCCACTTAAGTCGATGAAGCTGCGCAAACGCCACCCGCACATGGTGTTCCGGAAATACGCGCGCTTTCCGCTCATTCCAAGCGTGCACATCCCGGACAGCCTGCGCCACATCCGCACGCGCTTGCGGATTCTCCGTCATCACCCAATGAACCGTCGCCAGCAGTTCCATACCGTGCGGGGTTTCATATCCTTCAATCAATTCGTTCACCGCCTCTATCCGCCGCAGAGTCGCCTCATCGTCCGCCAGATAGGAGGCAACCTCTTCCCGGCCGTCAGGCAGCACTTGAATGGAAGATTCCCGGCTTCGGTCTCCGTATCCCCGAACGAAATGACCTTCCATCCGCTGCACGACATGGTTCAACGCTTCCGCGTAGGGCCCGTACTGCTGCCTCTCAAACGAGAGTCGCAGCGGTTGCCCTGCAAGCTGCAAGAAATACGCAAGCTTCTGGACTTCTAACAGCGTCAGCCGGTAACCAATCTCCCCATAGTCCATCATCATCGCGACGAGTGCTGCGCGATTATCGGTCATCCGCGGTCTCGCTGTGGCTACGTGCATCTCCTCAACGGCGGGCGCACCGTCAGGGGCATACAAGAGTACCCTCACGTCGGGCACCTCCGCCAAAGCTTTCTCAATCTTCGGCCGAACCACGTTCCAATCCAGCCCACCATTTCCGCAGCCCAACGGCGGGACCGCGATCGACTGGATCTTCTCGCGCCGGATCACGTCCACCAAATCACGCAGCCCGGCCTCGACGTCTTCCATTCTCGACTTGCCCTTCCAGTGACGCTTCGTGGGAAAGTTGATGACGAATTTCGGATTGTCCAGTCGATGGGTCGGCACCACAAACATCTTGCCGGGGACCACCTCTTCACGCTTGCAAGCGGCCGCATACACCTTGAAGTTTTCAGGGAATGCCTGTCGGAACTGCAGCGCGATGCCTTTGCCCATCACACCAACCGTGTTCACGGTGTTCACCAGCGCCTCCACCGGTGCCTCCAGCAGGTTCCCCTTCGTCAACTCCAACATGACTCCCCTTTCATCAGTAGTACCAGTCCACTCTTACTTCAACATTGGGCTGGTGGGCACTCACCGCCAACATTGCCTCGACCTCCTGCCGCATGGCCACTGTCCTGACACCGATGCGGTGCACCAACGTCCACGGGGCGAAATGATGCACCAGGAATTCAGCCTGTCGCTTCCGTTTCCGATCCGGCTGATCCACCGTATCGTTCCAGTATTTCGAACGCATAACCTCCCAGTCCACTTTTTCTGACAGTTCCGTCAAGTCGTCAAAACAGTCCGAGACAGCCATTTCCGCGTGCCCATCGGTGAACGCAAACGCCAACCCGGTTCGAACGACGGCTTCTACACTCGCTTCCAAATGAACAATCGGGTCCTGCCCCTCGGAGTACCCTTCTACGAAGCCGCCGTGGATCGAATACAACATGGGCGAACGCGGAGCAAAATAGAACGGCACATAATCCGCGAGCGTCCCTCCTTTTGCCGTTGTAACCACCCGCCGCGCACGCCGCTCCTTGATATTTGTGTGCGCGATCCCAACAGGCCGCAACCCTGTCCGCAGCCGTTCATTGTCACAGCGCAAACCGCCATGCGCAAGAATCGATGACAGATTCCGCAAGTGGGTAATGTGGTAGATCGCTGTCAGGCTCGTAACCCTCGGCTACCGCTTAGTACTTCGACACGATCTTACCATCTCAAGGCGAACGGAAGGCGAAGGCGAGACAGACCACGAGCCTCGTCCTCGCGGAGGGGAACGACTACAACCCAGTCAGCCCAGCAAAATAGAAAAAGCAGCCAAGTGGACTTCCGCCCAGCGGACCGCCATAGCAGCCCTCTCAACCGCAATCTCAGGGTAACAAACGAACGGTGGCCATCCCAACATACCCGCCAATCCCCGGCCGATATCTCCACCCAACATCCGCTACGATAAAGAAACCCTAACTCCCCAATAGCGCCCGAGCCCGCCCTTCGAATCCCCCCAATGAACGAAGCCCAAACCCGAGCCGAGCACATCGAACCCGCCCTCCGCGCCTCCGGCTGGGGTGTAACTCCCGGCTCCAAAATCCTCCGCGAATTCCGTATCACCGAGGGTCGCAAAGAAGGCGCCAACCGCCGCTCCCCCGCCGAAATCGCCGACTTCGTTCTCTACTTCCGCAACCAGAAACTCGCCATCGTCGAAGCCAAAGCCTGGGCCCGCCCCCTCACCGAAGGCGTCGCCCAAGCCAAACAATACGCCGCCAAACTCGCCGTCCGCTTCGCCTTCTCCACCAACGGACAGGGCGTCTGGTCCATCGATTGCCAGTCCGGCGCCGAAGGCCAAATCGAATCCTACCCCACCCCCGAAGAACTCTGGACCCGCACGTACGCCCAGCAAAATGAATGGCGCGACCGCTTCGCCCTGGTCCCCTACGAAGACAAAGGCGGCACCCACCTCGCCCGCTACTACCAGGACATCGCCATCCACCGCGTCCTCGAAGCCATCGCCGCCGGCCGCCCCCGCGTCCTCCTCACCCTCGCCACCGGCACCGGCAAAACCTTCATCGCCTTCCAACTCGCCTGGAAACTCTTCCACGCCCGCTGGAACGCCTCCAACCAGCCCACCCGCCGCCCCCGCATCCTCTTCCTCGCCGACCGCAACATCCTCGCCAGCCAGGCCTACAACGCCTTCTCCGCCTTCCCCGACGACGCCCTCATCCGCATCAAACCCGAAGAAATCACCAAGAAGGGCCGCGTCCCAAAAAACGGCAGCATCTTCTTCACCATCTTCCAAACCTTCATGAGTGGCCCGCCCAAACCCGGCGAAACCGAACCCAGCCCCTACTTCGGCGACTACCCGCCCGACTTCTTCGACTTCATCATCATCGACGAATGCCACCGCGGCGGCGCCAAAGACGAAAGCTCCTGGCGCGGCATCCTCGAGTACTTCGCCCCGGCCGTCCAACTCGGCCTCACCGCCACCCCCAAGCGCAAGGACAACGCCGACACCTACAAATACTTCGGCGACCCCGTCTACATCTACTCGCTAAAAGATGGCATCAACGACGGCTTCCTCACTCCCTTCCGCGTCCGCCAAATCGCCACCACGATCGACGAATACGTCTACACCACCGACGACACGGTCATCGATGGCGAAGTCACCACCGGCAAGCTCTATACCGAAAAGGATTTCAACCGAAACATCGAAATCAAGGAGCGCGAAGAGCACCGCGTCAAACTCCTCCTCGCTCAAATCAACCAGGCCGAAAAAACCATCGTCTTCTGCGCCACGCAGGAGCACGCCCTCGACATCCGCGACCTCATCAATCAGCACAAATCCTCCACCAACCCCAACTACTGCGCCCGCGTCACCGCCAACGATGGCGCCCTCGGCGATCAGCACCTCCGCGATTTCCAGGACAACGAAAAGTCCATCCCCACCGTCCTCACCACCTCCCAAAAACTCTCCACCGGCGTCGACGCCCGCAACGTCCGCAACATCGTCCTCCTCCGCCCCGTCAACTCCATGATCGAGTTCAAACAGATCATCGGCCGCGGCACCCGTCTCTACGAAGGCAAGGACTACTTCACCATCTACGACTTCGTAAAAGCCCACCACCACTTCAGCGATCCCGAATGGGACGGCGAACCCATGGAGCCCGATCCCAAGCCAGCCCCCAAACCCAAACCAGACGATCCCGATACCCCCGATCCCGACCCCAACCCGGACCCAGATCCCAAACCCGCCCGCGCCAAAATCAAACTCGCCGACGGCAAAGCCCGCACCATCCAGCACATGATGGTGACCTCATTCTGGCACCCCGACGGTACCCCCATGTCCGCCCGCCAGTTCATGGAACTCCTGTTCGGCAAACTCCCGGAATTTTTCAAGGACGAAGACGAACTCCGCGCCCTCTGGAGCGATCCCGCCACCCGCGCCAAACTCCTCGAAGGCCTCGCCGGCCAGGGCTTCGCCCGAGACCAGATGCTCGAAATGCAAAAGATCATCAACGCCGAAGACAGCGACCTCTTCGACGTCCTCGCCCACGTCGCCTACGCCGTCCCGCCCGAATCCCGCCAGGACCGGGCCAGCCGCGCCGCCGCGCTCATCCACCAGAAATTCTCCACCAAACAACAGGCCTTCCTCTCCTTCGTCCTCGCCCAGTACGTCAAGGAAGGCGTCGACGAACTCGCCCCCGAAAAACTCTCGCCGCTCCTCAAACTCAAGTACAAGGCCCTCGCCGACGCCGTCGATGACCTGGGCGATACCTCCCAAATCCGCTCCCTCTTCGCCGGCTTCCAGAAGTACCTCTACCAGATCCAAGCCGCCGCCACCAGCACCGCCGACCCTCGCTAAATCACAAAAACCCAACAGTAAGATTTCCCAGTCACAGATCGAGAAAATAATCTTTTCTCCCGCCAAATCAACCACTTACAGCCAATCCACCAACCTCGAAAGTTCGTTTTCGCCCCCTCGCCTGCTACAAAGAAATCAGAAGGCCTCTCGCGCCCCCCACCGGGGCGCCAGAGGCCTTTCTCATTTCCAACCCACAGAAAGGAGCGGCCACATGCCCACCCTCGATCAACGCACCGAACGTGCCCAACGCGCCCGTGCCAACGGCGCCAAGTCCAACGGCCCGAAAACGCCCGAAGGCATGCAGCGTTCCCAATCGGCCAGCTATAAGCACGGTTTCTACGCCACCCGCGGCCACATGATGCCCGGCGAGTCCAACGACGAGTTCCTCGAAATCAAGGCCCAGCAGTACGCCTACTGGCAGCCCAACGGCTTCCAGGCCGAATTCCTCGTCAACCAACTCGTCGGCCATATCTGGGAAGCCAAACGCGCCGTGGCCGCCAAAAACGACCACATGCACGATCTCCTCATCACCGCCGCCAACAACGCGCCCCATTGCCGCGATCAGGCCAAGCTCAACCTCAACGCCGAAAAGCTCGGCGTCCAAACCGTCAACGGCACCATCGACCGTTTCCATGCCCGTCTCGCCTTTTTCAACCGCGAAACCGAGCGCATCATCCGCATCCTCCTCCGCCTCGAAAAACGCACCTGTACAAGCGGACCGTCCCAGATGTCGTTGGAAATAAACAGGCGGCAAAATTCCGAACTGCCCCAAACCAACGACGCCCAACCCGTCGAAGGCACCCTCGCCGAGGCGCCCTACATCGTCGAAGCCACCAACGATCCGCTCCCCGAATCGTTCCCGGCCAACCCCGAACCGGAGCAAACGCCCGACCCGGAACCCGAGCCCCAACCGGAAGAAATCACCGCCTGGGCCGCCAAAAATCTGGACTTCAAGGCCGACGCCATACAGGAGCAAATCCTCACCGAGCCCAACACGCGCATCCTCGTGCTAGGCCCACGCCAAGCCGGTAAATCCACCGCCGCCGCCGTGCGCGTGCTCCACGAAGCGGTGCACAAACCGAACGCAACAATCCTGCTGGCCAGCGCCAGCGGCCGCCAATCCGGTCAAATTCTCCATAAAACCCGCCAAATGGCCCGTTTCATGGACATTGAACTTTTCACCGCGCCCCCGCAGTGCGAAGGCTTCACCCTCGCCAACGGGGCCAGCGTCATCGCCCTGCCCGACAACGAGGAGAAAATCCGCTGCTTCTCCGCGCCCACTCTGATCGTGGTCGACGAAGCCGCCTTCGCCAGCGACACACTCTTTACGGCCCTGGAGCCGATGCTCTCGGTGTCCAACGGAACGCTGATGCTCTTAAGCACGCCCAACGGCCAAACCGGCTACTTCTACGAAAAGTGGCACCAGCAAAACAGCCCCTGGACCCGCATCCTGGGAACCCTGGAGGACTGCCCAAGAATCAGCGAAGAGGCCATAAAGAAGCTCCGCGAGTCGATGTCGGAGGAGACATTCCAACAGGAATTCGACTGCCAATTCGTCGCCGCCGGCGGCCAGTACATCAGCCTGGAGACCTTCCGCAAATGCCTCCGCGACGACTTCGACCTCTTCGCCCCCGACTGGGAACGAAGCCTCTAACAACCAACGCGAAAAGGCAAAGGAAGCACCCATGAAGCGCTCACCCATTCTCGACTACCTGATCGGCCTCGATCTCGGTCGCGACCGCGACCACTCCGCCTTCGCCGTCTTCGGCCTGGTCGAGGAGGACTTCGGCAACTTCGACCATGCCCACTACTGTCAACACAGGCGCCCGGTGCTAACCCTCGGTGCCCTCAAACGGATCCCGCTCGGAACCGAATACGTCGAAGTCGTCCGCAAACTCCGCCAACTGGTCAACGCTCTCCGCGCCCAGTACGGCTACGGCATGCGTCCGCCGCGCATCCACATCGTCCTCGACGCCGCCGGCCCAGGCCAGGTGGTCACCGAACTCATTCGCGCCGAAAAGATGGGCGTCAACATCGTGCCAGTCGTCATCACCGCCGGCCACGAAGTCGGCTCAAACTCCCGGCGGACCACCGTCCCCCGGCGCGACTTGGTCGCCCACCTCCGCTATCTTTTGGAAACGGAGATCATCCGCGTCCACCGCGACGTGCACCACGCCAACGCCCTGGAACGCGAAGTCGCCTCCGTCCGCCCGCGCAGCGGCCAAACCGAACACGACGATCTCGTCATCGCGGCCTCCCTGGCAGCCTGGTACGCCGCCCGAGTCCGCCCCGACCTGATCAAACGAAAAGTGTAGGCACCCAGCCAGCGCGATAGCCGTGCTTGCCCACCGAAGCCCGACTCGTCCGCCGTAGCCCAGAGGGCGAAGGTGGAAGGGCGAAGGTGGGTACCCCAAAACGCGACACACCCCGCAAAGGGGAAAGGAGGAAAGGGCAAGGAGAACCACCCCCGGGGACATGGCGGGGAAAACCCCAACGAAATTCGGCCCGCAACCCAAACAGCAGCTGTGTCCCCAAGACGCGACACACCCCGCCAAAGGAAAAAAAGGAAAGGGAGAGGAGAACCACCCCCGGGGACATGGCGGGCAAAAACCCCAATAAAACCGCCCCGGTCCGAATCAACAGCCGTGTCCCCAAAAACGCGACACACCCCGCCAAAGGAAAGCGGAACAAAGACCGAGTCCAACCGCTCCAAGACGCGACACACGCCGCGGGAGGGAAAGAAAGACTTGCGGTACAGGCCCCAAAAGCCCACCCGCCAACCAACAACCAACAACCAACAACCGGAGCCGCGATCTTGCTAACACCATCGTCGCCGACCCCGAAATGCTCTTTGAAAACCGAATCCAGCCACCCCTGCCAGCTCTCGATATAGGAGAGCTGGCCCCGGAGCACCCGGAGCGCCACCCGAACTACTTCTCAAAAGTAATCGCCGACTCTGCGCCAAACTTCCGGTAATTCCGGAAATTTAACTCATTCCGGCTACAATCCGTGCTCGCCGCCACGCAGATGATATTCTCACTCCGCACCGGCAACAACACCGCCCGCCCGCTGATCCGCACGAAGTCATACTCCAGCGTCACCTCGGCCGAGTTGAACTCAAAGTTGTCCGGGAAATACGTCGCCTTCTGCGTAATCTTCAACACCCGCTTCGTCTCCTGGTCAATCCAAATGGAGCCCTTATACGGCGGGTTATAACTCTTCCCATTCTCCGGAATGATCCGCCAATGCGAATTCGGCTGCTTCACCGTGTAGTCGTACACAATCGTGTCCCGGCCCACCATCCGCTGCGAACCGCGCTTCACAAACTTCGCCGCCGTGAACGGTGCCAGAATGTCCTGCTGCGTCGTCGCAAACTC
This sequence comes from Acidobacteriota bacterium, assembly GCA_947470805.1. Classification (GTDB taxonomy): domain Bacteria; phylum Acidobacteriota; class Terriglobia; order Bryobacterales; family Bryobacteraceae. The sequence continues at coordinate 11,423 of CANIVU010000153.1, forward strand.
ACCCGTCGACCACGCCCCCGTCTTCTCAATCGGCCGCGTCGTCGGCTTCCCGTTGATCGAAATCTTCTTGTACTCTTCCTTACCCTTCACCACCGCCAGCTCCGCCGTCACAATGTCGATCGCCTGCCAGCTCGGCGGCTTCGTCGCGCTCATGTACCGCATCGTGTGCTGCTGCACCAGAAAGTCCGGCAACGTCTCGGTGAACTCCCCGGCCGCATCCCGCGCCGCCGCGATAATCGGGTCCGTGTTCAACCCCGCCGCCCGCGCCTGCTCCTGAATCTCCCGCGCCTCGGCGGCGTCCATCTTCTCTTCCGGCTCAGCCGCCCGGCTCCGCGCCACAGGCGCCGCAACAGGCTCCTCTTCCGGCTCCGCCGCCTTCGCCGGACGATCCTGCTTCCCGCGCCGCAACACCGGCCGGTCATCATCCTTATCGCGAGCCGCCGAGCGCACCACCGTCTCCGGCTCCGGCCGCAAACTCCCCGGCCGCTCCGCGGGAGCAGCAGGAGCCGCCGCGGCAGTTTCCGGCGCCGGCTCACCCAAGTCCTTGGCCGCCGCCGCCCGCTCCTCTTCCGTCCCTTCCCGCGTCAACGTCACCCGCAACGCCGTCTCTTCATCGTCGGGATTAAACGATACCTGCAACCGGTCCCCGGGCTTCAACAGCGAGTCCCGCATCGCTTGCCCCTCTTTGTCCAGAAACTGCGTCTTCGCCAACAGCCGGAACGTCCGCGCGCCCTTCTCCGGCGTATTCAAAACCAGCGTCTTTTCCGACAGCTTCCCCAAAGTCCCATCCGCGGACTGTAAAGTAACTTTGATCTCGCTGTTCGCCTTCCCGTCCTTCTTTGCCGCCTCGCCGTCCTTCGGTTTGCGCGTCGGCAGCTTGATCCGGGGAATCGGCAATCCCGTCCCACCGCCCTGCGGATATCGACCGCCCTGTGGATACTGTCCGCCGGGATACTGGCCACCAGGAGGATATTGCCCGCCAGGATACTGCCCGCCCGGCGGATACTGACCCGGTGGATACTGCGCCTGCAGCAAACACCCGCCGACAAAAAACACCATCCAGTATGACCGCGCCATGGAGAGCCCTCGCCGCTATTCTAGTCCCTTTCCCAACCCCCGGGTAATGCAAAGAATGAGATTTAACCAACACCACCCCCTACAATGAAAGGACCCATGGCCGATCAGGAACTCCCCTACGAACTCACGCCCCGCGAAGTCGAAGACCGCCGCAAAGCCGGCGAAAAAATCTGTCTCATCGACGTCCGCGAGGACATGGAATGGCAGATCTGCCGCATCGAAGGCGCCAACCTCGTCCCCATGGGCACCGTCCCCGCCCGCCTCCAGGAGCTCGACGCCCAGGCCGACTCGACGCCCCTGATCGTCTACTGCCACCACGGCGTCCGCAGCCTCAACGTCGTCTACTGGCTCCGCAAAAACGGCGTCGAAAACTGCCAGAGCATGTCCGGAGGCATCGACCGCTGGAGCGCCGAAATCGACACCACCGTCCCCCGCTACTAATACCCAACGACACCCGCCCCATAAGAGGACAGGGCTTGTCAGCCATAGCCCAACGGGCGACGGCTGATCCCCCGCTATTAGTACAATTCGGAGGTGTCCACCCAAGCCTCCCGCCGCCAGTTCCTCCGCCTCGCCGCCGCCGGCGCCGCCACCCTCCACGCCCAGGCCGCGCCCCCTCCCAACATCGTCTTCATCATGGCCGACGACCTCGGCTACGGCGACCTCGGCTGCTACGGCCAAAAGCACATCCAGACCCCCAACATCGACCGCCTCGCCACCGAAGGCATCCGCTTCACCGACGCCTACGCCGGCTGCACCGTCTGCGCCCCCTCCCGCTCCGTCCTCATGACCGGTAAGCACACCGGCCACACCTCCGTCCGCGCCAATACCGGCGGCGTTCCCCTCCTCGCCGAAGACGTGACCGTCGCCGAAATCCTCCAGAAAGCGGGCTACCTCACCGCCGGCTTCGGCAAGTGGGGCCTCGGTGATATCGGCTCCGACGGCGTTCCCTGGAAGCAAGGCTTCGAGACCTTCTATGGCTTCCTCCACCAGATTCACCCCCACTCCCAATACCCCGGCTTCCTCTATTCCAATGACGAAGTCGTCCCCTTCCGCGACAACAACGGCGGCTACAAGGAAACCTACGGCAACGACCTGATCGCCCGCCAGGCCGTCGGCTTCCTCCACGAAGGAAAGATGAAGAAGAAGCCCTTCTTCCTCTATCTCCCCCTCACCATTCCCCACTTGGAACTGCTCGTCCCCACAGACTCCATGCAGCCTTACGACAAGTCCATCGTCGAGGACGGCGCCTATCACGATCCCCGCAACCACTACGCCCATCAGAACAAGCCCCGCACCGCTTACGCCGGCATGGTCTCCCGCATCGACCGCTACGTCGGCCAAGTCATGGACACCATGAAGGAGCTAGCCCTCGACGACAACACCATCGTTTTCTTCTGTTCCGATAACGGCACCGCCACCCCCATCTGGAACGACAAGGGCTACTTCCAATCCGCCGGCCCCTTCCGCGGCCACAAGACGAACATGTACGAAGGCGGCATTCGCACCCCGATGATTGCCCGCTGGAAAGGGCGCATCAAGCCCGGCACCGTCAGCAACCTGCCCTGGTACTTCGCCGACATCCTCCCGACCTTCGCCGACCTCGCCGGCGCCCAAATCCCCGCCGGCCTCGACGGCATCTCCGTCCTCCCCACCCTGCTCGGCAAAGGCACTCAAAAGAAGCACGACTACCTCTACTGGGAACTGCCCAAATACAACAAAGCCGACGGCACCTTCGCCGACGAAGTCCCCATGCAAGCCGTCCGCATGGGCAACTGGAAAGCGGTCCGCCCCAAGCCCGGCGCCCCCCTGGAACTCTACGA
>CANIVU010000154.1 GCA_947470805.1 Acidobacteriota bacterium
ATCCCGAAGGGGTTCGATAAGCGGATTTTCACGCTGGCGCAGCAGGCGGCGGGGACGGAGAATAATCAGGCGCTGCAGGCGCGGCGGATTGTTGATTATTTGCAGAGTAACTACGGATATACGTTGGAGTTACCTTCTGCGGAGCAGGCGGACCCGATTGCGCATTTCCTGTTTGAGCGGAAGAAGGGGCATTGCGAGTATTTCGCGTCGAGTATGGCGCTGATGTTACGGTCGTTGGGGATTCCGTCGCGGGTGGTGACAGGGTTTCAGGGCGGGACGTTGAATCCGGTGAGCGGGTGGTATACGGTGCGGGCGAGCGACGCGCATTCCTGGGTGGAGGCGTTTATTCCGGGGAATGGGTGGACGGCATATGATCCGACGCCGGCGGCGGGGCGGATACCGCATGTTAGTGTGTTTGCGCGAGTTACTAATTTGATTGAGGCGGCGGATTTATTCTGGCAGGACTGGGTGGTGCAGTATGATTTGGAGCGGCAGTTTAAGTTAGCCAGTTCGCTGGAGCAGACGCGGTTCGGCACGCGGACGCGGGGGGTGGTTGGGTTTGCGAATTCGTTGCGGGATGGGGGGCAGGCGTTTGGGTTGTGGGTGCGTGGGAATCTACTTTTGTTGGTTTTTTTTGGGGTTTTTTCGGTTTTGGCGTGGGTGGTGGGGCCGGGGTTGGCGGCACGTTTGCGGGAGCGGCGGCAGCGGGAGCGATTGGCGGCGGGGAGGGTGGGAGCGTCGGACGCAACCGTTTTGTACCAGCAGTTGCTAGTTACTTTGGAGGGGCGGCAGATCCGGAAGCCGGCGTGGTTTACTCCGATGGAGTTTGCCGAGAAGTTACCGGCGTCGGAGTTAGCGGGCCAAGTGGCGGCGTTTACGCGGGCTTATAACCGGTTGCGGTTTGGGAATGACCCGGGGGCGGCGGGGGAGATGCTGGCGATTTACGACCGGATTCGCGCCGGCGAGTGAGAAGTTTTCCGGCCGGCGGGCACTTATTAGTATGGCCAGAGCTGAACGGTTTGCCCCGGCGGGGGTGCCGCTGCATGTGACGCAGCGGGGGAATTTTCGCGCGCCTGTGTTTCGCGGGGAGGGTGATTATGAGCTGTATGTGCGATTGCTGCGGCTGTATGCGCGGCGGTATGGGAACCGGGTAGTGGGGTATTGCCTGATGCCGAACCACGTTCATTTGGTGGTGATTCCTGGGCATGGGGAGGGGTTGTCGGCGATGGTGCAGGCGCTGGCCGGGGCGAGCTCGCGGTTGCTGAATGAGCAGATGGAGCGAGTCGGGCATGTTTGGCAGGGACGTTTTTACTCGGCGACGTTGGGGCACTTGCACTATCGGACGGCGTTGGCGTATGTGGATTTGAACCCAGTGCGGGCGGGGTTGGTGAAGGAGGCGGCGGAGTATCGGTGGTCGAGCGCGGCGGCGCATGCGGGTGAGCGGGCGTACCCGGATTTTCTGGATCGGGATGAGTTTTCCGCGCTGTATTCGGAGCGGGAGTGGCGGGAGATTTTGCGGGCGGAGGAGGATAAGGCGTTGGTGGAAGAGTTGCGGTACGCGACGCGGGTGGGGCGGGTGGCGGGCGGGGCGGAGTTTATCAAGCAGTTGGAGGCGCAGTCGGGACGCAGGTTGACACCTAAGCCATCTGGGCGCCCGCGGAAGGTGAACGCGGGCGCCTAGGGGCTTGCAGACGTTTTACGGAAAAAAATGAGGTGTCTGACACCACATTATTGCTTTTCTTTTACCATTCGGCGACGGAGGCGTCTTCGTGGAAGACGCGGGCCATGGGGCGGGTTCCTCCGAAGGGGTATTTCTTCAGCGCGTCCTCCGTTAGGTCGAAGCCTAGGCCGGGCTTTTCTGTCAGCGGGAACCGGCCGTTCACCATCCGCATGGCCGGGAAACCGAGCCATTCGTGCCATACCTTTTCGTTCGGGCCGATGTCGATGCCGCTGCAGATTTCCTGGACGAGGAAGTTCGGCATTGCGGCGTCGACGTGGATTGTGGCCAGGCCGCCGATGGGGCCTTCGCAAGCGTGGGGGGCCATTGCGATGCCGCTGGCTTCCGCTAACGCACCCGCCTTCCATAGGGCCGTGATGCCGCCGACGTGGTTGATGTCTGTTTGGATGATGTCGACTACGCCCATTTCGATGAGCTCGCGGCAGCCGTAGGCGGCGACAAGGCGCTCGCCGGTGGCGATGGGCGTGGTGGAACGCTTGGCGATTCGCTGCATCGCTTTTACGTTTTCGGGCGGGCAGGGTTCTTCGATGAACAGGAGTTTTAGGGGCTCGAGTTCCTTGACCAGGATGGAGGCTACGGCAGGGGAGGTCTTGGCGTGGAAGTCGATGCCGATGTCGACTTCCATGCCGAGGCCTTCGCGGAGGTCGGTGACGGCTCGGATGGCCTGGTTGATCTTGGCGTTGGTTTCGATCCACTCGTAGTAGCCGGGGATGCCGCCCTTGAAACAGGTGATGCCCTGGCGGCGGGCCTCTTCGCGGATGCGGGGGAGATCCTCTTTGCCGCGGGCGCGGATGTGATAGTAGCCACGGACGCCGCGGGGGTCGACGGGACCACCGAGGAGTTTGTAGACGGGGAGGTTGAGGGCCTTGCCGCGGATGTCCCAGAGGGCTTGGTCGATGCCGCTGATGGCAGAGCCGATGACGGGGCCGGCGCGGTAGAAGCTGTGGACGTACATGGACTGCCAGTGGTGTTCGACCTGCATGGGGTCGGCACCGATGAGGAAGTCCTTGAAGTCTTCGACGCAGGCCATGACGGCGGCGGCTTTGCCTTCGAGGGTGCCTTCGCCCCAGCCGTAGAGGCCTGGTTGGTTGGTTTCGAGTTTGACGAAGACGTAGGGGCGGTCGGAATCGGGGGTGAGGCTGACGCCGAAGACCTTGACCTTGGTGATGCGGATTTTGCTGCCAACAGTCGCGAATGGCTCCGCGCCGGTGGCGGCGGCGACTTGCGGGGTGATGCCGCAGCCACAGATGTCGGCTGCTTTGGCGGAGGCGCCTAATGCGCCCAAGAACATGCGGCGTTCCATTAGCTCCACTCTCCTTCTTTGATTTCGATGCCGAGGCCGGGGGCGGTGGGCAGGGCGGCGAAGCCGTCTGTTATTTTTGCCGCTCCGGGTGGTATGTCGAGTAAGTAGAAGTTAGGGATGCTGGCGGCTAAGTGGAGGCCGGCGGCGGTGGCGATTTTGCCACCGGTGTTATAGGGCGCGACGGCGGTGTAGTACGTCTCGGCAATGGCGGCGGCGCGGCGGATGGAGGAGATGCTCATGCGGGCGAGGTCCGGACGGAGAACGTCGATGACTTGTTCGCGGAGGAGTTCCTGGAATTCGGCAGGGCGGAGGGCGGTGCGGCCGAAGCCGAGTGGGGTGACGTTTTCGTCGGTGATCTTGGCGATGGCTTTGACGTTGGCGAGGGGGCAGGGTTCGTCGAGCCAGAGGGGGTGGAGGCGTTCGACGGAGGCGGCGAGGCGGGAGGCGTCACCGGGGGTCCAGTTCCCTGCCCCGTCGAGGACGAAATCGACGCCATCGCCGGCGGCGGCGCGTAGTTGTTTGAGAACGGCGGCGGCGTTGTCCTTGGTGACGGGGACGCGGAAGGCGCGGTAACCCTGTTTTTGGAGGGCGTTCATGGCGGCGGGGTCGGGGGTGGCGAGGTGGGCCATGGCGCGGGCCTTGTTGCGGGTGGGGCCGCCGAGGACCTGATAGATGGGGGCTTTGGCGATTTTGCCGGTGATGTCGAGCAGGGCCATGTTGATGGCGGCTTCGACGGGGCCGGTGATGAGGGTTCGGATGACTTCGAAGCTGGTGGCGGGGCGGCCTTGGATTTTGGCGAGGGCGGCGTCGAATTCGGACTGTTCGATGGGGGCGCATTCGCCGTAGCCGGAGAGGCCGCTGGCGGTGGTGATTTTGACGACGGAGAAGCGCGGGGTGCGCCAGTGGCGGCCGGATTTGATGGCGTCGGGGCCGGTGGAGATGGGCGTCCACTGGGCGGCGAGGCGCAGGCGGCGGGCGATTTGCGCGGATGGCATGGGCGATACGATATCACGTTTGGATGGGGGGGGGCGATGGCGTGGACGGATGGCATCGGACAAATCCTGGGTGACAGTCACCTAGGGAATGTCTGGGGGTTTGGATACACTGCTGGTATGCGACTCCTTTTTGCTTTTTCGTTGGCGTTAGCGGCTTGGGCCGGGGATAAGGATTTTAATGGCCGGTGGGATATCCGCGTCGAGAATAGCGCCAACAGGCGGGCTTGGTGGCTGGAGGTGAAGGGGGCCGGGTCGGGGAAGATGAAGGGCTCCTTTATTAGCGCGCTGGGTGGGGATTTGAATGTCATTGAGAACCTGGCGGTGAAGGATGGGGTGCTTTCCTTTTCCTTTGACCGAAAGGGGGCGCAGCCGGCTAAGTTGGTTTATACGGCCAAGTTAGTTGGGAAGGAGTTGGTGGGGGAACATTTTACTGAAGGAAAGCCGCAGAAAACGGCGTTTGTGGGGAAACGGGCGCCGGTTTTGAAAGACAAGGACGATAACTCGTGGAAGAAGGGGAAGCCGGTGGAGTTATTCAATGGGAAAGACTTGAATAACTGGTCGGCGATGGTTCCGGGGAAGCCGCTGGGGTGGAAGGTGGAGGACGGGATTATGAAGAACGTGGCGGGGGCGAATAATTTGGTTTCCGCGGAGAAGTTTTGGAATTTTGAGTTGCATTGCGAGTTCAAGATTGGAGCGCATTCGAATGGCGGTTTGGGGCTGCGCGGGCGGTATGAGGTGCAGATTATTGACGATTTCGGCAAGCCGGCGGGGTCGCATGGGACCGGGGCTCTTTATAGCCGGATTACGCCTTCGGTGAACGCGAGCAAGGCGCCGGGCGAATGGCAAACTTATGACATCCGGCTGGTGGGTCATTTTGTGACAATTACGGTGAACGGGCAGAAGGTGATTGATAAGGGTGTGATTGAGGGGCTGACGGCGATGGCGCATGACTGGGATGAGTCGCAGCCGGGGCCGTTTAGCGTGCAGGGGGATCACGGTCCGGTGGAAATCCGGAAGCTGACGATTACTCCGTTGGTGAAGTGATACCTATAACGCTGCGATAAGGCAAGGCAGGCTGGGTTGGCAGCATTCCAGCCTGTCCGTGACTTAGATGGAACTGGCCTAGATGCTGCCGGTGCGCATCTGTTCGGCCAGGTAGTCGGTGGCGCGCCAGGCGAGGGCGAGGATGGTGATGGTCGGGTTCTTTTCCGACGCTGTGGTGAATGACGATCCGTCGACGACGAACACGTTCTTTACGTCGTGCATCTGGTTCCACTTGTTCAGGGCGCTGCGCTTGGGATCGTCACCCATCCGGCAGGTGCCGTGTTCGTGGATGGCGCTGCCGAAGGGGTCGATCGTGCCGCGGGTGAAGGGTACCATTTCGGCCTTCATTCCTTTGAAAACGCTTTCGGCCATGTCGTACATCTCGTTCAGCATCTTGCGCTCGTTGTCGCCAATGCTGTATTCGATCTTCGAGACGGGGATGCCATAGCGGTCCTTGGGAGTGCCTTCTACCGTTACGCGGTTGTGCTTGTAGGGCAGCACTTCGCCGTAGGGATGCATGGCGACCAGGGCGGGATAACGGCGTTTGACGGCCTTCTTGAAGTCCAGGCCGAAGCCTTCGATTTGCTTGGCCCAGTTGCCGACGCCGGCCTGGGAGCCGGTGTTCCAGAACTGGCTGCCGAAGCCGCGGAGGTAGTCGCGTTTGCGGCCGTCGCGGGCGTTGTAGCGGGGGAGATAGATATGCTCGCCGCCGAGGCCGTCGTCGTTCATGGCCTTGGTCCCCATGAGTTCGGGTACGAAGCCCATCATGTGGAAGCGCACCTGTTCGCAAAGGTAGTTGCCGATGACGCCCGATGAGTTTCCGATTTTGGAGTTGAGGAGGATGCGGGTGGAATCGACGCAGCTGGCGCCGAGAATGATGCGTTTGCCGTAGACGATGCGTTCGGCTTTGGTGATGCGGTCGAAGTAGCGGACGCCTTTAGCCAGGCCGTTGTCGCCGAGGATGATGTGGGCGACGACGGCGTTATCGACGATTTTAAGGCGGCCGGTTTTTTCGGCGGGGTCGAGGAGGTAGTCCGTCGAATTGAAGAAGGCGCTGACGTCGCAGCCGCGGCCGCAGGCGCCGCAGTAGTGGCAGGGGTTGTGGCCGTTGGTGGGCTTGGTGTTGACGGCTTTGCGCTGGTTCACCACTTTGATGCCGAGGCCTTCGGCGGCGCGTTTCATGAAGCGTTCGCCGCAGCGAAGGGCGGGGGGCGGCTGGTGGAAACGGGAGCCGGGGAGGGAGTCGGTATCGTCATCGCCACCGCAGACGCCGATGGTTTGATCGACCTTGTCGTAGTAGGCGGCGATGTCCTTGTAGCGGATGGGCCAGGGGATCTCCCAGCCGTCTTTGGCGGGGCCTTCGAAGTCGAGATCTGAATAGCGGAGCGCGACGCGGCCCCAGATGTTGGTCTTGCCGCCGCGGCCCCAGACGCGGACGAGATCGAAGCGGTTGGGCTCCTTGGAGACGTAGGGCTGTTCTTTGACGTCGAGCTGGATTTTGGGCGGGGCGAGGCCTTTTTCAATGCGTTCGCGCCACTGCCAGGGCTTGACGTGGGTCCAGAACTCTTCCTTCTTGAAACGGGTGCCAGCGTCGAGCATGAGGACTTTGACGCCGTGGTTGACGGCGAGATTCCAGGCGGACATGCCACCGGCGGCGCCGGAGCCGATGACGATGACGTCGTGCACTTCGGGGGCGAATTGGGCGTACATGGTTAGGCGTGCTCCTTGTGGGTGCAGCGGGTGGCGGGGCGCGGCGGAGCGGCGATGGTGCGGGTTGCGCGGCGGTTGTGGGAGGTCGCGAGGGCCGGGCGGGCGGAATGCGGAGCAGCGACTGGCGTTGGGGAGTTGATGGGGCGGAGTTTGCAGGAGTTGGCTGGTGCCGGTTGGGTGGAATTGGGCGCGGAGGCGTGGGTGGTCGAGTGGGTGGAACGCCGAACAGCATCTGGCGTTGGAAATTCGATGTTGCGAGGCGCCGCGAGAGACTGGGTGGACATGGCTAGGAGTGCTCCTTGTGGGTGCAGCCTTTGAATTCGCGGACGAAGGTGTTGGCGTTCCAGCCTAGCTCCACTTGCAGGCCTTCCTTCGTTCCGTAATAGCCGTCGATGGTGAGTTCTTTCATCGACTGGAAGATCCGTTTGGGTTCGCCGGGGGACTTACTCCACTTAGTAAGTAGCGCGACCTTGTCGCCGGTGGTGAAACCTTGTTTGGCGATCCAGGCGAGGTCCTTACGAAGCTGGGCGCCGCGCTTGGGATTGGTGTGGGCTTGCCAATCGATGAAGTAATGGACGTTGGCATCGGCGGCGCCGGGGGTGTCCGAGCGGGGGATGATCTGGTCCACTACTTTGGCGAGGAGGTCCATTTCGGCGGGTTTGAAGAAGCGGGCCACCTTTTTGGCGGCCGCGATTTCATTGTCCGACGCGTGGTGCTCCTGGGCGGCGACCGTGCCTACGGCCAAGGCGGCTCCGATTTGGAGTAAGTCCCGGCGGGAGTTCATGCGAGCCTCCGTGAGTTAGGCAGAGAGCGTGCGGGCGGCGGAGAGGGCCGCGTCGTAATCGGGGTGATTGCCGACCTCGCCGACGTATTCGGCGTGGCGGATGATGTTATTGCCATCGATCACGAAGATAGCCCGGGAGTGGATGCGGAGATCCTCAATCAGGGTGCCGTAGGCGGAACCGAAGGAGCCGGAGCGGTGATCGGAGAGCATGACGAGATTGTCGACGCCCATGGCGCCGCACCAGCGCTTCATGGCGAAGGGGAGGTCCATGGAAAGGGTATAGATTTTGACGTTGGGGAGGGCGGCGGCTTCTTCGTTGAAGCGCTTGGTTTGCATGTCGCAAACGGGCGTGTCGAGCGAGGGGACGACGCTGAAGATGCGGACGCCGGTGCCGGTGTCGGCGAGGGTGATGGTTTTGAGGGTGGTGTCGACGACTTCGAAATCGGGGGCGGTGTCGCCGGCCTTCAATTCGGGGCCGATGACGTTCTTGGGGTTACCGCGGAGAGTGATAGCAGCAGTGCGAATCATAGAGAGGCCTCCATGATAGCAGCGCGGCGCATGGGCTGTTTTTGCCAGTAGGTGAGCGAGCGCCAGGCCCATTCGGCGGGGCCGTAGAGGAAGTGCCGGAGCCAGAGGGGGCTGATGACGAGATTGATCGCCCACATGGCGAGGACGACGTAATAGAGCTGATGGCGTTCGAGTTTGGCGAAGAAGCCGAGGCCATAGCCGTTGAAGAAAAATGTGCAGAGGATAGAGGTGAGCAGGTAGTTGGACAGGGCCATGCGGCCGACGGCGGCGAGCGGGCGGGTGAGGAAGTTGAGGCCTGCTTTGCAGGCGAGCATGATGAGGCCGGTGTAGCCGAGGGCGACGGCGAGACTGCCGGGGTCACCGGTGGAGCCGATGTAGGTGAAGTAGACCGGGATATCGAAGCCGCTGGCGGCCCATTTGGCGGCGGCCCAGTAATGGAGCGGGGCGCCGATGGCGAAGCCAGCGAGGGTCATTTTGACGTAGAAGCTGACGGAGCGGGAGGCGTCGAAGACTCCCGCTTTGGCGAGGCCCATGCCGAAGATGAGCATGCCGAGGACGTCCAGAAAGGCGAACTGGAAGAACATGGTGAACTGCAGCATGGCGGCAAGGGCGGAGCGGTGGGTGAGGTTATCGACCCAACCGGAGCGGTGGGCTTGGATCTCCTTTTCGACTTCCGCCTTTTCCGGGGCGAACATGCCGGCGACCTGTTTCCACTCCTGGATGGACTTCTGCTGTTCGGGGGTGGGGGTGGGCGCCTTTTGCGCGGCGGCTTCGGCATCGCGGAGTTCGGCGATGCCGAAGCCGGCGCCGACGCCTTGGAGGGAGTGGACGGAGATAATCAACGCGGCGGTGATGATGAGCGCTTTGGCGCAAAGCTTGCGGAGAGGGAAAAGCAGCAGGCCGCATACGGCGTAGGGGTAGAGGATGTCGCCGTACCAGATGAGATGGGCGTGGAGGAGGCCGATGAGGATTAACCAGAGAGTGCGGCGGTAGTAGATATCGGCGGCTTCGATGCCGGCGCCGCGGCGTTGGGCGCGGTCGAGGAGGATGAACGCTCCGGCGCCGAAGAGCATGGAGAAGATGCAACGGAACTTGCCGTCCCAGAGGGTCATGGCGGTGAGCCAGATGGTGAGATTGGGGCCTTCGGCGCCGTCGGCGACGGTGGGGTTCATGCAGGCGGCGAAGGGGAGGCCGAAGGAGGCGATGTTGAGGAGGAGGATGCCGAGGAGGGAAAAGCCGCGGAGCGTATCGATGGAATCGATACGCTCCGTTTGGACTACGGGTTGAATGTGCTCCATGGAAGTGGAGATTTTGGCACGTCCATGGAGTGGTTGGCACGACGGGGCGGGGTGGGGGGTATCGCGTTGGGGGGTGCTGGGGTTGGGGGAGGTGGGGGTGGGGGGTATCGCGTTGGGGGACACTCTTCGTCTCGGACAGGGGTGAGCTGCCGGACTGGGGATCAGAGTGTCCCCGTGGGATTTGTCGGGGTTTGGGTTAGCGGCTGAAGCGGAGGGTTTGCATCATCTGCTGATATTCCGGTTCGGCGACTTGCCAGCGGGATTCAGGGGCGACGAAGATGCCGTAGAACATGCCTTTGGTATGCATGACGGTGAGGACGTAGATGTTCTCCTTTTCGCCTTTGCGCATGCCGGAGTTGCCTTGCAGGGCCGTCAGTTTGCCGACGTAGTTATCGATCTTCACGTTCTGGGCGGCGCCGTAGGGCTTGAGGTTGGGGTCGCCCTGGGTGATGCCTTTGAGGAGTTCGTCGGTGGCGGCGTTGATGTCGTTGGAGCTGGGTTTGACGAAGTTGAGGAGGATGCCGTGGCCGATGTCGTCCTGGCCGTTGGCGCCTTTGACAACGCCGTCGGCGGCGGTGAGGGAGGCGGAGACGCCGTCCTGGCCGGGTTTGGCGTTCCAGTCGCCGGGGAAGGCGATGGCGTAGAGGGCGTTTTGGTGCTGTTTGAAACCGTTGGGGACCGTGGTGGAGACGGCGGGGCCCGTCGGGGCCTGGACGGCGCCGGCGGCGGGTTTCTTGGCGGGGGCGGGCAACTTCTTGATCATGGCCTTGGCTTGCGTGAGTTCGGGGGTGAGCGCGGAAGTTTCGTAGGGCTTGGCCTTGTAGAACTTCATGTCGCTCTGGATGGTGGTGATGCGGTTGCCGGGGTTGGGATGGTCGCTGAAGAACTGGGTCATGGCGCTACCCTTGCCGGTTTCGGCTTCGAGCTTTTCGAAGAAGCGGGCGAGTTCGACGGGGTTGTAGCCGGCGTTGTGGACGAGGCGGGCGCCGAAGAGGTCGGCGTCGGTTTCGGCGCTGCGGGAGAACTTCATCAAAACCGAGTTGGCGCCGAGGCCGATGCCCATTTGGGCGAGGGAGCCCATCATGCCGCCCTTATCGAAGAGACCGCCGGCGATCATGGCGGGGATCTGAATCACGTTGGCTTTGGAGGCCTGGTTGGTGCCGTGGCGGAGTATGACGTGGCCCATTTCGTGGCCAAGGACGCCGGCGATTTGGGCTTCATTATCAGCCGCGGCGATCAGGCCGGTGTGGACGTACATAGGGCCGCCGGGAAGGGCGAAGGCATTGATAGAGGGATCGTTGACGACCTTAAACGTGAAGGGGAATTTTTGGGCTTCGAGGGCATTGACGAGGCGCTGGCCGATGCGGTTGACGTAGGCGTTGAGGGCGGGATCGTTGATGACCTGGGTCTGCGTTTCGATCTGCTGGGCGTATTCCTGCCCCATTTTGATGTCCTGATCGGGGGAAAAGAGATTCCAGCCGGGCTTCAAAACGCGTTGCTTTTCGGCGGCGAAGAGGAAGCCGGCGGTGAGGACGAGTTGGGGAATGATACGGCGAATTTGCATAGAAAAGTGTCTCCGAAGGGCCAGTGGTCATTTTACACGGGCGGGGATTCGTTCCGTAGGATGCCAAAGGCGCGCGAGGAGTTGCAGCGTAATCCGCTTATAATGGAGTAATGTTGACGCCTACTGAAAAAATTTGGTGTAACGGGAAGTTTATCCCGTGGGACGCGGCGCAAATTCATGTGCTCTCCCATGTTGTTAGCTACGGCAGCGCGGTGTTTGAAGGTATCCGCTGCTATTCAACTCCGAATGGTCCGCGGCTTTTCCGCGTAAACGAGCACTACCGCCGGTTGCTCGATTCCGCGAAGATTTACCGCATGGACGGCATTTCGTTCGGTGTAGCCGATATGACGGCAGCGACTCTCGAGCTTATCCGCGTCAACAAGCTTGAGGCCTGCTACGTACGGCCGATTCTCCTGCGCGGCTACAGCGACGTGGGTGTGTTGGGAATCAACAATCCGCTGGACCTCTACATTGCCTGCTGGGAATGGGGCAAGTATTTGGGTGAAGAGGCGCTGGCCGAGGGTGTGGACGTCTGCATTTCTTCGTGGAACCGGATTGCGCCGAACACGCTGCCGGCGCTGGCGAAAGCGGCGGCGAACTACATGAACTCGCAGTTGATCCGGATGGAAGCGCATGCCAACGGCTACGTTGAGGGCATTGCACTGGATACGAACGGGTACATCTCCGAAGGGTCGGGCGAGAACATCTTCGTCATTCGTGACGGGAAGATGGTGACGCCACCGCTGGGGAACTCGGCGCTGCCGGGGATTACGCGGGACTCGATCATCACGCTGGCGAAGCGGCTGGGGATTGAGATTACCGAATCGATGATCCCGCGGGAGATGCTCTACATTGCCGACGAGGTGTTCTTTACGGGCACGGCGGCGGAAGTGACGCCGATCCGATCGATCGATAAGATCAAGATCGGTTCGGGGGCGCGTGGACCGGTGACGGAGAAGCTGCAGAAGGCTTTCTTCGGCATCATTAACGGTACGGATCCGGACACCGAGGGGTGGCTGACGGCTGTTTAAAGAGGGAGTCGGTTCGGGGGCGCTTTCTTTTGACGGCGTCTCCGCTTCTGTGGCAGGGTTTTGGGACCTTGCCGCGGAGGCGGGGACGCCGGTTTCAGTTAGCGCCCCGGAACCTGGCGTCGCAGCGTGGGGCGAATCACGCCGTGACCTTTCGGAAAACTTAAAGTGATACTTAAAACGAAAACCGCGGGAAGAGCTCTCCGGCCACCTCCCCCGAGATCAGCCTCGTGCGCCGCATCCCGCGGAATCTGTAAATAGTTTTACCAGTTTCCGTGGCCGGACACCAGCGAAATTCGCACACTCTCCACAATCTTTTTCTCATTTGATTTGTTAGAGTTAGAAGGGCTTCCCTGTGGGGAAGCTGTGGATAAAACAAAATGGCAAAAAAATGTTTTGGCTACGATGCCCTGCGCGGCGGAAATATTCTGCTGGAATTTGACCAGACGATCCTGCTGGCCGACGACCTGGTGGAGCCGGTGGAGGGGTTGCCGTATGTGGCGCCCGGATTCATCGACCTGCAGGTGAACGGGTTTGACGGGGTGGACTACAACTCCCCGGACACGACGCATGAAGACATAGCGCGGTCGTTGCGAACGCAGTTTGCGACGGGGACGACGCGGCTGTTACCGACGGTGATCACGGGGAGCCGGGAGGGGATGCTGGGGTCGCTGAAGAACCTGTATGCGGCGAAGCTGGCGTTGCCGGAGGGGGAGGCGATTGCCGGGTTCCATGTGGAGGGGCCACATATTGCCGGGGAAGACGGGCCGCGAGGGGCGCATCCGGTGCAGCATGTGCGGAAGCCGGACGTGGATGAGTATCGCCGCTGGCAGGAGGCGACGGACGGGCTGATTAAGCTGGTCACGCTGGCGCCGGAGTGGCCGGAGGCGCCGGCCTATATTGAAGCGCTGGTGCGGGACGGGGTAACCGTTTCGATTGGGCACACGGCGGCGAAGCGGGAGCATATCCAGGCGGCGGTGAGCGCGGGGGCGACGTTGTCGACCCATTTGGGGAACGGGGCGCACTCGGTAATGTCGCGCCATCCGAACTATCTGTGGGAACAGATGGCGGAAGACCGGTTGAACGCGGACTTCATTGTGGATGGGATCCACATTGGAGAGGCGTTTTTGAGGGTGGCGTTGCGGGCAAAGGGGATTGAGCGATCGATTCTGGTGACCGATGCGAGCTCGCCGGCCGGGGCGAAACCGGGGCGGTACTTCCTGGGCGACCAGCCGGTGGATTTGACCGAAGACGACCGGGTGGTGCTGGCGGGGCAGACGCGGTTGGCGGGTTCTGCCTTGAAGATGCACAAGGGTGTGGAGAATTTGATGAAGATGGCGGGGTTGACGCTGGTGGAGGCGTTGACGATGGCAACGCGGAATCCGGCGCGGGTTGGGCGGATTGGGGGGCGGATGAAGGGGTTGGCGGCGGGGGAGAAGGCTGACTTTGTGGTGTTCGACTTTGACGAGGCGGCGAAGAGTATCCGGATCCGGGAGACTTGGATTAACGGAAATTGTTTTTTCCGGGAATAGGCCGGGAGCGACGTGGGATGTAGGAGTAGATGCGAAAGCTACTACTCCTCTCCTTTTTGATGACCACGGTGATGGCGGCGGCGCCTCCTGGGGTGGGCGATAAGGCGCCAGACTTTACGTTGGCCGATTTGACGGGGACGCCGCGTAGGTTGTCGGCTTTCGCGGGGCAGGGCCCGGTGGTCCTGATTGTTTTGCGGGGGTTTCCGGGGTACCAATGCCCGCTGTGCAACCGGCAAGTGGGGGAACTGGTGCGGAACGCCGACGGCTTTGCGAAAGCGGGAGCGCGGGTGGTGATGGTATATCCGGGGCCTCGCGATGTTGCACAAAGCAAGGCGAATGAGTTTGTTAGCGATAAGAATCTACCGCAACACTTCACCCTGCTGGTGGACCCGGACTATGAAATGGTGCTGCGCTACAACCTGCGATGGGACGCCCCGAAAGAGACGGCGTACCCATCGACGTTCGTGTTGAACCGGAGCGGGAAGATTACGTTTGCCAAGGTGAGTGATTCCCATGGCGGACGGTCGACGGCGGCTGAGATATTGGCGGAGCTAGCGAAGCGTTAAGCCTAAATCCGGCAGTCGGCTGAGCCCTCCGAGTT
This sequence comes from Acidobacteriota bacterium, assembly GCA_947470805.1. Lineage (GTDB taxonomy): Bacteria > Acidobacteriota > Terriglobia > Bryobacterales > Bryobacteraceae. Next base: position 14,126 of record CANIVU010000154.1, read on the forward strand.
GCATTTTGGCGGAAGATGTTGAAACTGGGAGGGATGTGGGAAGACAATCCAGGGATGGAGATTCACCCTGCGGGTGAATGGGAAGAAGCACCGAGCCAGCCGATTCCGGACGGAC
>CANIVU010000155.1 GCA_947470805.1 Acidobacteriota bacterium
GGCTCCACCTGGATCGTCGTCATGAGCGAAGCCACCCGCAAGGCCCAGGAATCGCACCTCAAAGCCGGCACGGATATGAAAGCGCCCCAAGGCTTCCGCATCTGGACCGACAGCTTCTCCAACCTCATCAGCGTGCTGCGGACGAAGTAACCGGAGCGCCTAGCGCTCCACCCAAATCCGCAAATAGTTCCGCTTCCGCTCCGGCTCCGGATAGTCCTCATACGCCGTCCGCCCATGCAGATGCGTGACGTTATTCAGGAACTGTATATCCCCGCGCCGCAACTCCATCCGCACCGCCAGCCGTTCACAAACGGTCTCAAAGTAATCCAACGCCTCCCGGTCAAAATCCGTCAAGGAAACGCCCGCCAACTCAGCGCCCTTCTCGATGTACAACCGCAAATACCGAACCTGAAACGCCGGTTCCAACGCAAACACCGGAACATCCAAAAACGGCGCCGCACCCTCCGGTAACTCCGCCCGCCGGTCCACCGCAAACGGCCGGCACAGCCGTTCCACAAACTCCGGCCGCTCCGCCAGCATCGCCCGATACACCGCCCGTCCATCCACAAAAATCGACTCGCCCCCACTCCGCGCCGTCTGCAAAACCAGCAACCCCAAAACGTCCGGCGTATGCCCCGCCATCCGCGACGGCGAATCGGTATGAAACCCAAACGCCGAGGTCGTCTTCGACGTTCGCACGCCCGCCTTCCCGAAGTCCCGTTCCAGCGAATACCCCTCGTCCCGCACCGAATAAATCAGCGTGCCGCCGACAGTCTGCGGCACCACGCGCCCCAATCGCCCCGCCGTCTCCAAATACAACTCCCGCGCGCCTTCAGAATCCACCGGAAACCCGCGCACAATCGCACACCCGGCCCCATTCCACACCGCCTCCGCAACCCCATCCCATCCCCCGCCCCAATCGAATACAGGTATCTCCAGCATCTCCGCCAGTCTAGAACAATTCCACAACCAGAATCGTCTGCTCCGGCGCCCCCAGCGTCGCCACCCGCTCCCCGGCCCCATACGCCGCCACGTCCTGGTATAACCCATCCTCTGGCCGCCGGTGCACGATCCCGGCCCGCGCATACAGCCCGGCTTTCACCGAAAGGTCGAACGACAACGTTGTGCTCGACACCTCCGCCACAAACCACAAAGCCTCCGGCCCCGGAATCGACGAAAGATCTCGTATCGAACGACGGAGTACAGCAACGTCCGGCGCCGGATCGTTCGTCGGATTGTCCTCCGGATGCACATCGATCGACGGGCATTGCGGAACAAGCAAAGCCCCATACACGCCAATCAACCAGTTCCCCAGCAGTAGCGCCGTCACCATATGCCCACGACTCTTCGGCGGCTTCGACACCAATTCCCCGCCAATCAATTCAAACCGCCCCAAATCCAACAGCCCCGCGCACCGCTCCAGCGTCCACGGATTCTCCATCGCCACGGGCATCCCCAAATACCCCCCATTTCCCAATCTGTTACACTGGGTTCACCGGTTACCGAATAAAACTTTCGCCACGTGTGATATGCTGCGCGTGTCGAAATCACTTCTTAGGCAGTCCTCTCCTCCGAATGGATTGCTTAAGGGAACCGCATCGGAAAAGGGTTTGGCAAGGTGAAAGATGCCCCTTTTCCGATGCGGATCGCCCCGAACGAACTTCCGTTGGGGCTCACGGATCCGGCGCCGATACTTCCTGGAGCGAACATGTCCGCTAAAACATGTCGCAATCACTCCGGGCTAGGCCCGCGTCCAAACATTCCCAGCCCGATGCGCCAGTACAATACCGAAACCATCGATGGATCCGCGGAGAGATCGTTTACTGCTCTAAATTTTTAAAGATCGTGAATTGGAATTCGTGTCAATCGTCGTGTTGGTTACGAAAAAAAGACCCTCTGAACCGGTCCGCCAACGTTTGGAAGGAGCGGTTCTAAACTTTTTACCGGCTCCCGCAAGCACGCTTGATTCAGCCCGCCCGCTTCGTTCGTGTAGCGTCTCAATCCAGAGGGTTGGGTTATGTGATTAACTTCATCAATTCACGTCAGTATCCAGCAAGTGGATAACCAACACATATATTCCAGCAAAGCATTGAAAATAAATCAAGTGGGGGGCGACGGAAAGTTTTAACATGCGGCCCCCGGCGACCGCCCTGTGTCCATATGACACAATGAACATCGTGCCTCCGCTGACGCGCCGTGCGGCGCTCGCTACTCTCACCGCCGCCTCGGCATACCCCCAGCAGACCCCGCCACCCCCGTCGGCCCAGGACGAAGAGTTCCAGGTCTACGGCGACAACCCGCGCCTATTCCTCAACGCCCGCCGCCTACGCCTCCTCAAACGCGAACGCGAACGCACCTCCGTCCGCTGGATGCAACTGGAAACCCTCGTCGCCGGCAAGGCCCAAATGGCCGAACCCGGCCTCGCCCACGCCCTCTACTACATGGTGGCCGCGAGCGACGACTTCGGCAAACAAGCCATCCAGTTCGCCCTCGCCTCCAAAGACATCCGCCAACAAGCCTTCGTCCTCGATTGGTGCCAGCCCCTTCTCTCCGAAGAACAGTCCAAACTTCTCACCGCCAAACTTCGCCAGGCCCTCTCCACCGCCCCCGCCAAACGCGACATTCCCGCCATGCGCGACCGCGCCCTCGCCGCCGTCGTCCTCGGCCACAAAGAAGAACTAGAAAAACTCGTTAAACAGTGGTGGCGCAAGGAAGTCGCCCCAGGCCTCCGCGATGGCTCCTACCGCTACACCCGCGAAGACTCCTACGCCCTCTTCGAAATGCTCCACGCCATTCGCGACGGCATCCAAATTGACCTCCGCGAAGACGCCCCCCGCTACTTCAAAGAACTCCCCGCCTACCACATCCTCTCCTACTACCCCGCCACCTTCCCCGCCGCCGAAAACGAATACCGCGTCCCCTTCTACGACGGCGACGGCGAACCCGATCTCCGTGTCGCCGCCCTCGCCCGCGCCGCCGATCTCGCCATGGTCGCCTTCGACACCAACGCCCAGGAAACCCAATTCGTTCAGGGCTGGCTCATCCACGACCGCTTCCTCATGCGTGGCGTCTTCGGCATCGTCTACGAATTCCTCTGGGCCAACCCCTACCAGCCCGGCCTCTCCTACTACCACCTCCCCCTCTCCATGCACGCCGGCGCCGCCGGCCGCCTCGCCCTCCGCTCCAGTTGGGAGGACGACGCCACCTGGTTCCACTACGCCGACCGGAAAGTCCAGTTCTTCGAAGAGGGCCGCCGCAAAGACCGCGGCCTCAACTCCCCCGCCCCCGTTGAAATCGGCGGCACCGTCGTCCACTTCGGCCGCGAAGAAATGAAGTTCCAACCCGCCAACGCCGAACTGCAAAAGGCCTACGTCATCGGTCTCGCCCCCAACGCCCGTTACGACATCGAAGTCGACGACGAAGAGATCGTCGAAAAACGCACCGACGGCGGCGGCATCCTCGAATTCGACTTCCCTCCCATGCAGGACAAATCCGTCCGCATCAAACGCGCCAAAGCCGAATGATCCTCGCCGCCCTCCTCATCCCCATCCTCCATCCGTCGATATTCCTCAGCCCCTACAACACCACTGAAAAGGGCGAATGGATCTACGCCGGCGCGTACCTGAAAACCCAATTCACCGGCACCTCCGCCACCCTCCACTTCGACGCCTCCACCAACCAGGGCGCCCCGCCCAAATTCCGCTGGTCCATCGACGGCCAACCCCTCCAAACCGCCCAGGCCACCCGCACGCTCGAACTCGCCAAAAACCTCCCCAACAAAACCCACTCCCTCACCCTCTACCTCGCCGCCTCCGACGCCAACTACAACCGCTGGAACACCCCCACCCAGATCATCCGCCTCGAATCCCTCGAACTCGACAACGGCGCCACCGTCAAGCCCCCCAAAAACATCTCCAAAAAACAAGCCATCTTCTTCGGCGACTCCATCACCGAAGGCGCCTGGAACCTCGGCGACTCCTTCCGTGTTATCGATAAAAAATACGTCGACTGGGTGCAAAACTCCGATGCCACCCAAGCCTGGCCCCACTACCTCGCCGAAAAACTCAAACTCGAATACGGAGCCGCCGGCTCCGGCGGCATGGGCTGGCTCAAAACGTCCCACTCCAACATCCCCGCCCTCCCCGAAAGCTGGCGCTTCCACTACAAAAACGCCCCCCGCAACTTCCAGCGAAACCCCGACATCATCTTCCTCAACATGGGCACCAACGACGGCACAAAGGACACCGCGCTTGTCGTACGCCAATGGCTAGCCGAAGTCCACAAACAGTTCCCCAAAACGAAGGTCATCCTCATCATCCCCTTCGGCCAGCAAAACAAATCCAGCCTCCTCGCCGCCGCCAAATCCAGCCCCAAAACGAAGGTCCTCGACCTCGGCCCCGCCTTCGCCGAAGGTATCCAAATCTACGGCAAAAACACCCCCACCAGCCACGACGGCCTCCACCCCAACGCCGAAACCAACCGCCGCCTCGCCGCCGCCCTCGCCAGCCAACTAAAATCGAAGTAGTGCCCAAATCCCAGCCGCTCCTCCTCCTCGCCATCGCCCTCCTCTCCGGCTGCGCCCAGCGCCACCTCGCCTTCGACACGCCCCCCGCCCCGCCCGCGAAACCGCCCAAGCAAATGCCCGCCGGCGACCAGCCCGATAAAGCCGCCGAATTCCAACTCCTCCGCCGCACCGGGAACCCCCAAGGCGTCCTCCCCCTCGAACGCTACGAAGCCGCCCGCCAGAAGCTCACACGGATGCCCGCCTACAACCTCGCCGCCGCACGCCCAGCCGCCAAAGGCCCCCGCCAGGCCGCCGATCTCGGCGGTTGGGAATCACTCGGCCCAGCCAACCAGGGTGGCCGCACACGCGTCCTCGTCATCCACCCCCAAGACCCCAAAATTATGTACGCCGCCGCTGCCACCGGCGGCGTCTGGAAAACCACCGACGCCGGCGAAAACTGGGCCCCGCTAACCGATCTCTTCCCCACCCTCGGCCTCGGCGCCCTCACCATGGACCCCGCCACTCCCGACACCCTCTACGCCGGCACCGGCAACTGGTTCAACTCCCTCTCCGGCACCAACGTCCTCGGCTCCGCCCCCTTGGGCACTGGCATCTTCCGCACCCGCGATGCCGGCCAATCCTGGGAACCCCTCCCCGCACCCGCCGGCCCCCACTTCCGCTACATCAACGACATAATCGTCTCCCGCTCCGACTCGAACAGAATCTACGCCGCCACCTGGACCGGCATCTTCCGCTCCACCGACTCCGGCGCCACCTGGACCCAAATCTTCAACCGCGGCACCAACGGCCGAAACGGATGTCAGGACATGGTCATGCGCACCGACCAGTCAACAGACTATTTCTATGCCGCCTGCGGCACCACCGCCGCCGGCGACGCCGCCATCTTCCGCAACGCCGACGCCGCCTCCGACGCCCCCTGGGAAAAGGTCCTCCAACTCCCCGCCATGGGCAACACCACCCTCGCCCTCGCCCCCTCCAGCCAATCCACCATCTACGCCCTCATCGCCAGCAACGGAGCCGACTCCGCCGACTGGCGCAACTCCCTCCACGCCGTCTACCGCTCCACCACCAACGGCGACCCCGACACCTGGGAACCCCGCACCACCAACCAGAACCCCGAACAAATCAACACCGGCCTCCTCTCCACCAACCAGGGCTTCTACAACAACCTCTGCACCGCCAACGGCCAGCGCTCCATCGGCGGCCAGGGCTGGATCCACAACGCCATCACCGTCGACCCAACCAACCCCGATCGCGTCTGGGTCGGCGGCATCGATATCTACCGCTCCGACGACGGCGGCGCCAACTGGGGCATCGCCTCCTTCTGGCAGTCCGCCGACTCTCCCGGCGGCGCCCACGCCGACGTCAGCGCCCTCATCTTCCCGCCCGACTACAACCCCGCCACCAAACCCCACCTCTTCACCGCCACCGACGGCGGCGTCTACAAAACCGAAAACGCCAACGCCGACCTCGCCACCGGCCCCCGCGCCGGCTGTACGCCATTCCAGAACAAAGTCGCCTGGAAACCCCTCCACAACGGCTACGTCTCCACCCAGTTCTACACCGGCACCGTCTCCCCCGGCGGCGGCTCCTTCTTCGGAGGGAAACAGGACAACGGCACCATGCGTGGCACCCTCGCCGCCGGCCGCGAATGGACGCGCATCAGCGGCGGCGACGGAGCCGCCGTCGCCATCGATCCCCGTGACGTCAACACCATCTACGTCTCCACACCCAACTTCTCCCTCCGCCGCTCCCGCAACGGCGGCAAAACATTCACCACCACCATCCGCGGCATCACCGAACCCGCCGCCAACTTCTCCTTCGTCGCCCCCCTCGGCATGGACCCGCGCAACCCCGACACCCTCTACGCCGGCGGCCGTATCTTCTGGCGCTCAAACAACCAGGGCGACACCTGGGAACCCCTCTCCACCCAACTCCCCACCAACCAGGGCACCGTCTCCGCCATCGCCGTCTCCCCCGTCGATGGCAGCGTCCTCATGGCCACCAGCACCGGCTTCATCCTCCGCACCGCCAACATCGCCGAAGCCACCGCCGAAACCGAATGGATCGCCACCCGCCCCCGCCTCGGCTACATCCCCTCCATCGAATTCGATCCCATCACCCCCGGCACCGTCTACGCCGCCTACAGCCAGTTCAACACCGCCGCGGGTCAAAGCCACATCTACCGCTCCACCGACGGCGGTGCCACCTGGACCGGCGTCGATGGCTCCGGCGATACCGGAATCCCGGACATTCCCGTCTTCCGCGTCCTGATCGATCCCAGCGATCCCCAGCGCCTCTTCGCCGGCACGGACCTGGGCGTCTTCGTCTCCCTCGACTCGGGTGCCACCTGGAACCGCGATGCCAACCCCTTCGCCGCCGTCCCGACGGAAGCCCTGGCGCTCGATAAATCCGCCGGCGCCAACCACCTCTACGCCTTCACCTTCGGCCGCGGCGTCTGGCGCACCCGCCTCCCCGGCTCCGGCGACGGCTGCACGTACGCGATCGGCGCCCTCCCCAGCCTCCCCGCCTTCGGCGGAACGTTCGAAATCCCCGTAAAAACCGCCCAAAACTGCGCCTGGGCCGCCGTCCCACAAACCGGCGCCATCGACGTCAACTCCCCCGCGCAAGGCGTAGGCGATGGCGTCACCACCGTCACCGCCACGCCCAACACCTCCCAAACCGCCCGCCGCGGAGGCCTCTGGCTGCAAGACAAGACGATCGAGGCAACCCAGGCCGGCGCCCTCCAAGTCCCGCCCGCCGCCGACAGCCGCTCCGGCGCCGCCGAAGTCACTGCCCTTCCCTACCTCGGCGTCCGCGACACCCGCGCCCAAACGATCGAACCAACCGATCCACGCGCCTCCTGCGCCGCCACCGCCCCGGCCAAGACCGTCTGGTGGCGCGTCACCGCCCCAGCCAACGCCCAGCAATTGGAGGTCATCTTCCAAGGCCAGCGCTACGACACCTTCGGCAACTCCGGCCTCATCGTCGCGGCCTATCCCGCCAACGGCCTTTCAATCGGTCCCGAACTAGCCTGCGCCACCACCGCCCGCAACACATTCGCATGGAACTGGGGCACGACAACATTCCCTGTCACCCCCGGCACGGCTTACTACATCATGGCCAGCGCCACCGGCCTCGCCTCCACCGACGGCGGTTACACCATCCTCGGCGTCCGCGCCCTCCCCTAGGCCACACACCACGGAACGCACCGAGCCCCCGAGGCGAGATGGTTGCCGCTGGTACTCGAATTCCGTCAGCGGTAATCGAGCAACGAACTCGAAACCGTGACATAGCATCCGCATCAAACGCGCCAACCATCCGCCTCAGCCCCTGCAACACCATCGCAAAGGGCGAATGGATCTACGCCGGCACGTACCTGAAAACCCAAATCACCGGTGCCCTCCGCCTCCCACAGCCAGAGCCCCGCTCCCGTTCGAGCGAGGCTCAAAGGCTTGGGAAACGCTACCTAAAAGTAGAATTTCGCCGCGACCATGATTCGCCGCGGGCTGCCCGTCTGGCCCGTGATCATACCAATCGTTCGAGACAGAATCGCGTTCCCGGGGGTGCCCGGATTCATCGTGTTGAACAGGTTCTGCGCCTCCATGCGCAATTGAACCGTTTTGCCTTCCCACGGCGTTCGCAGATTCTTCAACAGGGAGAGATCCCATTGCGAGAATCCGGGACCGCGGAAGTTCGGCTGCGTCGACGGTGCATCCCCGATCTCGAAATCGCGCACGACGCGAATTGCGTTGGGGTTCAAATACGGAGTGTATCCCGCGGCACCCTCCAGCGCAGTCTGCCCGCTCACACGGTTGTCCAGCGCTACGCCCGGAACCATCATCGGCTGCGAGTCTCTCCCGTGGCCGATGTTGTACCAGTTCGATCCCAATCCGCCTACCGTGTTCGACGGCGTTCGAACGGTGATCGGGAAACCGCTTCGCAGTGTCGTTGTTCCGGCCAGCGTCCAGCCGCCCACCACCTGGTCCGCTACCTTCTCGCCGAAGGAGTTACCTGAGTTCAAATACTTGCGACCGCGCCCAAACGGCAAATCCACGGAATAATTGAACAGCAGCTTGTGGGTGATGTCGGTCGTCGCAATCCCGTAGGTATTCGAAACCGGCAGCCCGGCCTGCGGGTAGGGCATGGAGAACGATCCGTCGTAGGACCCGACGTCGTTCAACATCTTCGAAAACGTGTAGTTGATCAGAAACCCGAACCCGCGTGCAAACCGGTGCTCCGCCTGCACGTAGCCCGCATGGTAGTTGGAATTGCCCAACGGCTCGCCCAGCGTCCAGATCTCCGTCCAGAGCGGATTTCGTTGGAACAACCGGCCGAACGGAATCGTCCTCGACCCCACACCCGTAAACTCCGGAATGAACCCGTAGTAGGGATTGGCCACCGGGTTATTCAGCTTCAGTCCCAGCGGGCCAATCTTGTGGTAAGCATCTGGGAGAATATGTTCCCCGGTGCCGAGATAATAAGGCAATGTCCGCCCCATGTTACCCGTGTAGTTGACCTCCAGTAGCCAGGCATTCGGTCCATTTCCTACCTCTCGCTGAACGCCGAAGTGGAATGCGTGCTCGTAACCGGGGCTCAAGTTCGTAGCGGAAGAGACGAACCAGTTTCCCATCACACTGCGGTTCAACGCATCCACATCGCGGGTTAAGCGCACCAGCCCGGCGCCGCCCGGCATCGGATTGGAAAATGTGAGCGGAAAGCTCATCCCGCCATCCGGCGTCCCGCCTTGAATCAACCGCGCCGCATCGCCATATCCAATGTTCCACGGCGACCCGTTCAAGTGAAAACTCCCGGTCAGAGTCATCCACACCAGACCATAACCGGCCCGGACGACCGTCTTCGGCGTCACCGACCACGCCATGCCCAACCGCGGCCCAAAATGGTTCTTCGGAACCTGCTGCATGGACCGGCCCGAATACTCCTTGGTCCCCATCAGTGCAACGCGCCCGTAGATGCCCTTCTGCGTCCACTCTGGCGTCGGCGCATTGGCGCCCACAGCCTGGGCTTCCGTCAACGCCTGGTTCCAATTCCAATTCCCCGCGCTTACGGGCCACTTGTAGTCGCGATCCCAAAAGGTCTGCCGGTCGAAACGCTCCGTCCGCGCCGGCTCGATGTCCCAACGCATCCCAAGGTTCACGGTCAGGTTCTTCCGGACTTTGAAATCATCCTGGACAAACGCGCCGTGGTAGCCCTGCAGCGAAGCCGGTCCGGCCAACTGCGTCCCGCTACCGCCGCCCACAACACCCAGCATCCACGACGCCAGCCCGGACCCGGATCCCCCATTCGGCGCGTCGAAATACTGCGAAGTCGCGCTTCGGATGCTCGATGCCGAAAAGGATCCGCCGGAGTAGATATTCGAGTAATACCGGCGATGTTCATACCCGGCCTTCAGCGTATGCCGCCCCGTTTGTTTTTGTACCGAAAACTGACCGGAGAATATCGTGTCGCGGTTGTCCGTCACGCTTCCGCCGCCGAGACCGGTGACGGTGTCGGCCGTACCCAGCGAAGGCACACGGCCCTTCGAAGTCCCAATCAGGTTGACTACCTCCGGTGCGAGCTTCCATCCAGCGGAGTCCCCGTCCACCGTCGCACCAGCGAAAGACTTCGACCGCACGGCGCCCAGCTTGAAATTGAATATCGTCGTCGGGTTGATCAGGCAACTATGGTCAAACGCCGTCGTCCACGCGACATCGTCATTCGTGTTCACCGGCTGCAGCGCCGACAACCAGCGCCGGCTCGCCGAAAATTGATCGAAATAGGTCAACGTGAAATGGCTGTTGTGTTTCGACGACCAGTTCTCATCCAGTCGCCCCGTCCACCGGTTGTTGTCCAGCGGCGTCGTGGCCGAACCCACGAAATTCTGGTCATGGGATGAATTCGGCCGTGCCGCCTGGTTCGCTTTCGGATAGTAGCCCATGAACACCTTCGACAGCGGATCAATACGGCTCGCCGGGATCCGGTTGCCTGGAAACGCATCCCGCACGACCCGCCCCGCCGTTGCCCGCGAGGTCAACGGATCGAATATGTTCGCTGGAATGCCCGAATCGATCAACGTCCGGGAGAAGTCCCCTTCCCGTTCCAGGTCGCTGGGCACGCTGGCCAACTGTGCGTTGGAACCGGTGCGCCGCCGCGTCGCCTCGTAGTTCAGGAAGAAGAAGGTCTTGTCCTTGCCGCTGTACAGTTTCGGAATCGAAACGGGCCCGCCGATCGCCCCGCCAAACACGTTGTCATGGAAGACTCCTTTCGCCCGGCCAAAACGGTTCGAATTCCAGTCGTTGGCATTCAGTTTGTCGTTGCGGAAAAACTCATACAAAGAGCCGTGGTACTGGTTGGTTCCTCCCCGGGTTACCAGCGTGACGACACCACCCGATAATCGGCCGTATTCAGCCGAAAGTCCGTTCGTAATTACCTTGAATTCCCCTACCGCCTCCATAGAAGGGATCGAGGGCGGGACATCGTGGCGATAGCCGGTCGTCACCGCCACGCCGTCAATGATGTACTCCGCCTTGGCCGTACGCCCGCCGTTAATTCTGAAGTCGGACGAATACCCTTGCTGGTCCGCCGTACCGTTCACATTAGGCGCCAACTGGGCGAATGCCAGCGGATTGCGGTTGTACTGCGGCAACTCCTGAATCCGGCGGTTGTCGATCACAAGACCTGTTTGCGCATCGTCCACGCGCAGCAACGGCGTCTGCCCCGTCACATCCACAGACTGCGCCTGCGCTCCAATTTCCAGTTTCAGATCAATACGCACGCGGTCGTCGACCCGCAATTGCAAGTTGCGCTGCGTCACCGGCCGGAAGCCGTCCTTCTGACTCACCAACGTGTAGGAACCAGGCTGCACAAGCGGAATCACATACAAACCCTGGTCGTTTGAGGCTGCCGTCCGGGACACCCCTGTGGTGGCATTGCTGATCGTGATGACGGCGCCTGGAACGGCAGCGCCGCTCGCGTCGGTTACCTGACCGGTAATCTGCGCCTGTTGACCGTATGCCAACCCGCAGCAAAGCCCAAGAACAAATAGATATCGATACATGGAAATCCTTTTCTTAGCCGAAACAGCCAAAACCATACAGAAATTTCCCACCCGTTTTAACAAGCGTTACTCGCGCCGATATACGCCGTCAAGCCATATCCCCGATATCGATTCCACTATTTTGAAGTCCTCCCGCCCTCGGGGCACCGCAACGCAAAACATTCACCCACCTCCCCCACCCCAAATCGCATATACTCTCCCAAAATGGGGATTCACACTCTACGCGCCGCCTGCGCGCTAACCCTCCTGTGCGCTACGCTATCCGCCCAGAACATCTCAGGCACCCTCTCCGGCTCCATCCAGGACTCCACCGGCGCCGCCATCCCCAACATCGAAGTCACCCTCTCCAGTGACCGCACCGGCTTCCTCCGCGCCACCCGCACCAACGAATCCGGCCTCTTCACCTTCCCCGACCTCACCCCCACCGCCTACTCCCTCAAAATCAACACCCCCGGCTTCACCAAATACGAACAAACCAACATCGAAATCACCTCCGGCGTCCAACGTTCCCTCGGCGCCATCGAACTCAAAATCGGCCAGACCTCCGAATCCGTCACCGTCGAAGCCGAAGCCGTCGCCGTCGCCCTCGGCTCCTCCGAAAAAGCCGGCACACTCTCCGCAGCCGACATCGAAGCCATGGCCCTCAAAGGCCGCGACGTAATGGACGCCGTCGCCCTCCTCCCCGGCATCGTCGACACCTCCGACTCCCGCGAATCCCCTTCCCCCACCTCCATCGGCAACTTATACATCGCCGGCGGCCGCAGTAACTCAAAAAACATGACCATCGACGGCGTCACTAACTTGGACACCGGCTCCAACGGCTCCGTCCACTCCATGCCCTCCATGGACTCCGTCTCCGAAGTCAAAGTCCTTCAGTCCAACTACGCCGCCGAATACGGCCGCAACTCCGGCGGCTCCATCACCATCATCACCAAAGGCGGCGGCAGGAAACTCCACGGCACCGCCGGCTGGTACCACCGCCACGAAAACTACTCCGCCAACGACTTCTTCAACAACCGCAACGGCCTCTCCCGCCAGCCCTATCGGTATAACATCGCCAGTTACACCATCTCCGGGCCCGTTGTCATCCCCCACTTACTCGACAAAAGGCGCTCCAAGGTCTATTTCTTCTGGTCCCAGGAGTTCCAGGAACAGAAGGTCGGCTACGGCTCCGCCCGCACCGTCCGCGTCCCCACCGCCGCCGAACGCACCGGCGATTTCTCCGGCTCCCTCGACGTCAACAATCGCCTCATCCCCGTCCGCGATCCCCTCAATAACAACATCCAGTTCCCCGGCAACCTCGTCCCCAAGGACCGCATCACCGGCGTTGGCACCGCCATCTTGAACCTCTTCCCCCTCCCCAACTTCCGCGACCCTCTCCCCGCCCGCCTCTCCCAGTGGAACTACATCTCCCAGGCCAGCGGCTCCTACCCCCGCCGCACCGAAATCTTCCGCACCGATTTCCAACCCGCCAAAAACACCCAAACCTATCTCCGCGTCTCCAACAACGCCGACGAGCAACATCCGCCATACTCCCTCTGGGTCAACGGCAACGTCAACTTCCCGCTCTCTCCCATCGTCTTCAAAGCCCCCGGCCGCGGCGCCACCCTCCACTCCACCACCACCCTCTCCCCGTCGCTATTCAACGAGCTCATCTTCGGCGTCAGCCAGAACAAGCTCTTCTACTTCCCCGAACAACCCGACAAGGTCAAACGCTCCACCACCGGCATCAACCTCGGCCAGTGGTACCCGGACCTGAACCCCGATGGCTACATCCCCAACATGACCTTCTCCGGCGTGCCCAATTACGCCAACCCCACCATGGCCAACGGCCTGCCCTATTACAACTCCAACACCATCTTCAGCATCGTCGAAAACCTCACCAAACTCAGCGGCCGCCATGCCTGGAAATTCGGCCTCTACTTCGAACGCACCCGCAAGGATCAAAACGCCGGTGCCCCCACCCGCGGCGCCATCAGCTTCGATAACAACGTCAACAACCCGTTGAACACCAACTACCCCTACGCCGCCGCGCTCTTGGGCTACTACAACAACTACTCCGAAGCCACCGCCCGCCCCCAAGGCCAGTTCCGCTTCACAAACCTCGAGTGGTATGTCCAGGACGCCTGGCGCGTCAAGCGCCGCCTCCTCATCGATTACGGCGTCCGTTTCTACCACAACATGCCGCAGTACGACGCCCGCAACCAGCTCGCCAGCTTCGTCCCCGGCCTCTATAACCCCAAAAACGCCGCCGTCCTCCTCCGCCCCGCCCGCGTCAATAACGTGGTCGTCGCCCAGGACCCCACAACGGGAAAAACATACAACCAAACCCTCATCGGCACCTTCGCCCCCGGCGTCGGCAACCCCACCGAGGGCATGGTCGTAGGCGGCGTCAACAACTGGCCCCGCGGCATGTACACCGTCCCCGCCGTCAGCATGGCCCCCCGCATCGGCTTCGCCTGGGATCCCACCGGAGCAGGCAAAACCGCCGTCCGCGGCGGCGGCGGCGTCTTCTTCGACCGGATCCAGGGCAACCCCACCATGGGCCTCCTCGCCAACCCGCCGACGATCTCCACCCCCACCGTCTACTTCGGCAACCTGTCCGAC
>CANIVU010000156.1 GCA_947470805.1 Acidobacteriota bacterium
TGGGGGTGGGGCCGGGAGGGTCGATGACGAGGGCGCCGCCGAGGAGGGCGTCGAGGACGCGGTTGGCGCCGCGGCGGCCGTCGGGGGTGCGGCCGTAGTAAAGATACGTCCCGGGTTGGCCGGCGGGGAAGCGGAGGTGGTGCGTGCCGGTGGGCGGGATGGTGATGGTGTTGGTCGCCGCGCCGGGGCGCTGGTGGAGGCCGTGGAGGGTGGCGGGGACGGTGAGTTGGCTGGCAATGGTGATGTCGATGATGGTGCCTTGGGGGACGCGGATGGTGGGGGAAGGGACCTGCGGAGGCTTGTTGGACTCGGCGAAGGCGTAGGCGGGGATAGTTTCGCCGTCGTTGGCTTCTGGATGCCAGTCGGCCTTTTTGAGTTCGAGGTGGAGTGTGAGGACGCCGTCCTTCAACGTGCCGGCGGGGGTGCGGTTATCGTTGGGTACGATGCTTTGGGCCGTGAGGGCGGCGGTGAGAAAGATGGGGGCTAGACGGATCCAGAACGAGGGATTCACACGGTCTCTTTTCTTGAGCAAGAATATCTAACTTCACCGGGGCGCGCGCGGGTGACCAGTGGTGGTCAATTGGTGGCATGTTGCCGGATGGCGGGGATTTTGCGGCCTGTTTGGCTGTTTGTTACGTGGCCACAGAGATGCAAGGGGGAAGGGTGGGAGTGAATCTATGACTCGGTTTATCTACATGGCCGCGGTCCTGACTATGGCTACCGCCATGGCGCAGGCTCCGGACAATTCGAAGATCAACAAGCGCGACGACGTGAAGGACGCTGTGACGGCGGGGACGCAATCGAACTCGAAGGCCGACCTGGCTTTAACGCGGAGCATCCGGCAAGCGGTGGCTAAGAACAAGACGATGTCGACGTATGCGAAGAACATCAAGATCATCAGCCGTGACGGGGCGGTGACGCTGCGCGGGCCGGTGAAATCGGTTGACGAAAAAGTACTGATCGAGGGCATTGCCAACAAGATTGCCGGGGCCGCGAAGGTCGAGAATCTGTTGGAAATCGCTCCGTCGAAATAACCACCTTTCCCCCATCAAGAAACGACTTTTCGGAGAAAACACAATGAGCAAGAACATTTCGGTTTACGGCATTATGAAGAGCCAGATGCAGTTGGAAGAGGCGCTGGGCCAACTGCGGAATCACAGCTTCCGGGCAGCGGACATTTCGGTGTTGCAGCCGGAGACGCTGGGTACGAAGGATATGGGCGTGGAGAATTCCACGAAGTCGCCGGAGGGCGCGGTGACGGGCGGCGCGGCTGGCGTTGTGACCGGCGGCGTGCTGGGCTGGCTGGTGGGCATTGGCGCGCTGGCGATTCCGGGTGTTGGGCCGTTTATTGCCGCGGGTCCGATTATGGCCGCCTTGGCCGGGATGGGCGCGGGCGCGGTGCTGGGTGGAGCGAGCGGCGCGTTGGTCGGGCTTGGCATTCCGGAGTACGAAGCGCAGCGCTACGAGGGCCGGGTGAAGGATGGCGGGATTCTGCTTTCCGTCCACTGCGACGACGGCGCGTGGGCGACGCGGGCGAAGGATATTTTGAAGGCTGCCGGGGCGGAAGATATTTCGTCGTCAGGTGAAGCGTCGGCCGACTTTGCGACTACCGATAAGCCGGTGTTGCGCATGGGCGCGAGATAGCCCGATTTCTTTGATCAGGAGATGAATGCTACGGAAGACAAACAGACGAAATGCGCCCATCCGAGCTGTCAGTGTGATGCACAGGAAGACAGCAGCTTCTGCAGTACCTACTGCGAAGGCCAGGGAAAGACGGCAGATATTCTGTGCAGCTGCGGCCACGGGCATTGTGGCGAATCACGGATGCCCGAGGGGGCTGAGTAGTTCGTTACTTCTTCATCTGGATGACCGGCGGTTCGAAGGGGACGGCCGGTTCGAAGAGGCCGAAGGAGAAGACGGCTGAGGCTGAGGCGATGGCGACGTACTGCTTGCCGTCCACCGAGTAGACAACTGGGGAGGCGGTGAGCCCTTCGCCGACGTTGAAGTGCCAGAGGTTCTTGCCGTTTTTGGCGTCGAGGGCGACGAAGTGGCCGTCGTCATCACCGCTGAAGATGACGCCACCGGCGGTGGAGACGGTGCCGGTCCACATGCGGCCGGCGCCGGTCATGGGGTATTCCCAGACGCGTTTGCCAGTTTTAGGGTCAAGGGCTCGGAGAACGACTTGGCCCCCTTCTTCCGTGGCGCCGCCGCCGGAGAAGTGCTTCATGGGTTCGGGGTTCTGGGACGAGCGGAAGTACATGCCGCATTGCTCCAGAGTGAGCACGTAGAGCAGGCCGGTGCCGGGGTTGTAGGACTGGCCCATCCAGTTCGTTGCGCCTTTGACGCTGGGGCAGACCCAGTTGCCGGTGGGCGTGGGTTCGCTGTTGGGGAGCATGATGGGGCGCCCTTTGTCGTCGATGCCCTTGGCCCAGGTGAGTTTGTCGATCAACTGGGTGGCGCGGAGGAACTCGCCGGTGACGCGATCGAGGGCGTAGAAGAAGCCGTTGCGATTGGCGTGGAGGACGACTTTGCGGGGCTTGCCCATGATCTGGGTGTCGATGAGAACGGGCCAGCTTTGGGCGTCCCAGTCGTGGGTGTCGTGGGGGGTGAACTGGAAGTG
The DNA here is from genome assembly GCA_947470805.1 of Acidobacteriota bacterium. Classification (GTDB taxonomy): domain Bacteria; phylum Acidobacteriota; class Terriglobia; order Bryobacterales; family Bryobacteraceae. The sequence continues at coordinate 2,621 of CANIVU010000156.1, forward strand.
CCACTTCATCTTGCCGGTGTCGAGATCCAGGGCGAGGAGGGCGCAGGTGTAGAGATTGTCACCCTGCCGGACGGAGCCGTTGTAGTCGGGCCAGGGGTTGCCGGTGGTCCAATAGAGGGTGTTCAATTCGGCATCGTAGGTGCCGGAGAGCCAAGCGGCGCCGCCGCCCCATTCGATGAGATCGCCCCAGGTTTCCGAGCCTTTTTCGCCTTTGGCGGGGACGGTGTAGGTCTTCCAGAGTTCGTCGCCGTTGTCGGCGGAGAGGGCCATGATGAAACCGCGCATGCCGCCATCGCCACCGGCGCTGCCGACGATGACTTTGCCCTTGGCGATGACGGGGGCGGAGGTGGAGGTGGTGCCTTTTTCGACGTCGGCGAATTTGCGGTTGAAGATGAGGGAGCCGGTGAAGCGATCGAGGGCGACCAGGTAGTTATCGCTGGTGGTGAAGTAGATTTTGTCGGCCCAGATGGCGGCGCCGCGGTTGACTCCGCCTTCCTTGGCGCGCGGGTCGGCGTACTGCCAAACCATACGGCCGGAGCGGGCGTCGATGGCGTAGACGGAGTTGGTGTTGGTGATGTAGAGAACGCCTTGATAGACGATGGGAGAACTGCGCAGGCCGCGGGCGCCGGGGACGTGATAGACCCATTTGGGGACGACGTTTTTGGCGTTGGCGGCGGTGATCTGATTGAGCGGGCTATAGCGCCAGCCGGAGTAGGTGCCGGCGTAGGTGAGCCAATCGGCACCGGGGCCTTTGACGATGTCTTCGTTGCGCACCTGAGCGAAGGCGGTGGCGGCGAGCAGGAGGGAGAGGAGTGCGCGTTTCATTACTTGGAACCCTTTGCGGTTTCGAGGCGGATGTCCTGGGCGGCGAGGTAGGCGAGTAGGTCGCGGAGTTCGTCGCGGGTGAGGCGCTTGGCGAAGTCCGTCGGCATGGACGTGGTTTCGGAGATGGTTAGTTTCTTCACTTCGGCCATTTGGAGGAGGTGGAGGCGGCCTTTGGCGTCGACGATTTGGAGGGAGTAGTTGCTGCGATTTTTGGCGACGCCGGTGATGGTTTTGCCGTTTTTGAGTTCGACGACGGCGGCTTCGTTGCCGAGGTAGGAGAGGTCTTTGGCGGGTTCGAGGATGGACTCGCGGATGACGGCTAACGGGCGGCTACCGCCGACGTTGCTTAGGTCTGGAGCGAGGCTGCCGCCTTTGCCGAGGATAGAGTGGCAGTTGGCGCAACCGGCTTTGGCGCCCCAGAAAACTTCTTTGCCGGCGGCGGCGTTGCCGGGGACGGGGTTGGTACTGGCGGGGCCGGTGAGGGAGTGGATGAAGGCGACGAGGTTCCAGGTTTGATCGTCTTCGAGTTTGGTGGGCGGCATGTCGGTGCCGGGGACGCCTTTGCGGATGACCTGGAAGATGGCGTCATCGGAGAGGGGGTGCCAGAGGGAGCGGCGGACGAGATTGGGACCACGGGCGCCGCCGCCGCCGTCGGGACCGTGGCAGCCGGCGCAGGAGCCCATGAAGAGCTTGGTGCCGGCGGCGATGGCTTTTGGGTCGCCGATGGCGGGGTTGTTGGAATCGCTTAGGTAGCGGCCGTGCTGGGCGAGGAGGGGGAAGGCGAGGAGGGCGAGGGCGAGCGCGCGCATAGGCTTATCAGTTTATGTCAGGTGGGGCGGTTAGCGTTGGGGGAGGCCAATATCGCCCGCAGTCCAACCCCGCAGGCTCTATGCTTTCGTGGATTCGTTGTGGCCGGACTCAGGAAATTCCATGGTGACGATTCGAGAGATATTTCGGCGAAGGGACGGGATGTCTTCAATGGTTGCGTCCCAGAGGATCTGCCAATCGAGGTCGAAGTAGGCATGTGCGATTCTGTTTCTCACGGCGATGATCTGCCGCCACGGGACCTCCGGGTGGCGGTCGCGGAGGGCGGGGGATAAGCGCGAGATGGCTTCGCCAATCACCGTGAGGTGATGCAACACAGCGGCGGGCCGGACTTCGTCTTTAAGGAAGGCGGCTTCAGTCGTCGCGGTGACAATTGCCTCTATCTTGTCGCAGGCGTAAAGTATGTCTCTTAGAAATGACGCCTCATGACGCATAGATCACACGGGCGTTACTAAGTACCGAAGGGCGCACCCAGGGTTTCAAGCCGCTCTTGGTTACCAGATCGATTCTTCGCCCGGACAGTAACTCCAACTCGTCGACGAAGGATTCGAATTTGATCAGACCGATTCTGACTCCGGGTTCAAACTCAACCAGGATGTCGATATCACTATCCGGTCCCATCTCGCCGCGAACGGCAGAACCGAAGACAGAGAGCTCTCTTACGTTATAGCGGCGGCACATTTCCGCGAGCGATTGGCTGTCCACCAGTATGTTCCCGAGTTGGAGCGTCTCGTTCATGGGCCTTCGGTTCTTATTATGGCTTACCGGCGGGGGAGGCGGACGGCGGTGGAGCCGGAGAGGGTGACAATGTCGAGCGAGGCGCTTGCGCCGATGCGGAGGTGGGCTTCGGCGGGCTTCATTTGTTGCTCTTCGATGAGCCAGCGGAGCATGTCGGTGAGGGCGATGTCGAGGGTTTGGTTGAGCGTTCCGTCGGGCTTGGAGCCGATGGAGATGATGTAGTCCTTGGTTTCGGCGCGGGGGCCGGTCAGGCGGGCTTTCTTGCGGAGGCTGACGGTGACCGTGACGTCGAGCGAGGTTTCAACGCCGGAGCCGATGGCTTCGCCGTCGCCTTGGAGGGCGTGGCCGTCGCCGAAGAAGAGCAGACCGCCGGGGTGGAAGACGGGGAGGAGAACCGTTGTGCCGGGGCGGACCCAGTTGTAGTCGATATTGCCGCCCCAGTAGCCGGCGGGGCCGGAGCGGGGGGAGTAATCGCCTTCGGGGGCGACGCCGATGCAGCCGAGCATGGGGCGGTTGGGAAAGGAGAAATTGGCTTGTGAATCCTTGGGGCGGGAGGTGTTCGCCTTGAGATCGATGACCCAGGGGACGAGGTAGTTGTAGCCCTTGATGACGGCGTCGGGATCGGGGGCGGGGGCTTGGAGTTTATCGGGGAGATCTTTGACGCCGACGGAACGGCCGGTATAGCCGGAGGGGCGGTTGGGCGTGAGTTTATCGATGCGGACAAGGAGGGCGTCGCCGGGTTCGGCGCCTTCGATGTAGAAGGGGCCGGTGAGGGGATTGCCGTGGGTTTTGGTGCGGCGGATGAGCTGGTAGTCGAAGCCGGCGGAGTCGACGGTTTTGGTGGAGATGGTGTCGCCGGATTGGATGCGGAGGAGGACGGGGTGGGCAGCGGAGAAGGTGTGGTGATACGTTTCGGCGGTGATTTGGTGGGTGGCGGCAAGGGCCGGCAGGGCGGCAAGGAAGAAGAGCAGGCGCATTCGTAGATCTTTGCATTTTCTTTATGGCTGTGGCCGGGATCCTTACAAAGTCTTCGCGGACGTTTGGGCAGGATGGAGACATGCAAGACGCTGCTTTTCTGATTCTGACTTTGGCGTTTTTCGCGGGGACGGCGCGGCTGTTCCTGAAGGAGCGGTCATGATTGCGTTCTATGCCGTTGCGGGCGCGCTGCTGGGCTACCTGGTGTTTGCCCTTTTGAAACCGGAGAAATTCTGATGACTGGGAATGATTGGCTACAGTTTGGGGTGTATTTCGGGGTGCTGCTGGCGTTGGTGAAGCCGCCGGGAGATTACATGGCGGCGGTGCTGGCGGGGCGGGCGCCGCGCCCTTCCGATCCGGGGCCGGAGATGGCGTGGCAGGTGTATGCGGCGGCGTTGCTGGCGTTCAATTGTTTGGGCGTGGCGGCGGTTTACGGGGTGCTGCGGTTGCAAGGCTGGCTGCCATGGAATCCGCTGCATTTGCCGGGCGTGGAGCCGCACACGGCTTGGAATATCGCTGTGAGCTTTGCGACCAATACCAACTGGCAGAACTACGGCGGGGAGACGACGCTGAGCCACGGGACGCAGATGGTGGCGTTGACGGTGCAGAACTTTGTTTCGGCGGCGAGCGGGATTGCGGTGATGGCGGCGTTGGCACGGGGCATTGCGGCGCGGTCGGTGAATGCGTTGGGGAATTTCTGGAGTGATGTGTACCGGGTGACGCTGTATGTGTTGCTGCCGCTGTCGGTGGTGCTGGCGATTGTGCTGATCGGCCAGGGTGTGGTGCAGAACCTGGACACGACGGGGCCGGTGGCTTCGCAGGTGGCGATTAAGCAGTTGGGGACGAATGGGGGCGGGTTCTTCAACGCCAATTCCGCGCACCCGTTTGAGAATCCCACGCCGCTGTCTAATTTCTTGGAGATGCTGGCGATTCTGTTGATTCCGGCGGCGCTGTGCCGGACGTTCGGACAGATGATCGGGGACAAGCGGCAGGGGTGGGCGCTGCTGGCGGTGATGGTGCTGATCCTGGTGCCGCTGACGCTGGTGGTGGTGTCTGCGGAGGCGAACAACATGGAGGGGAAGGAGGTGCGGTTTGGCATTGTGAATTCAGGGATTTGGGCGGCGGCGACGACGGCGGCTTCGAATGGCAGCGTGAACGCGATGCTGGATTCGTTTACGCCGCTGGGCGGGCTGGTGCCGTTGTTCCTGATGCAGTTGGGGGAGGTGATTTTCGGCGGGGTGGGGTCGGGTGTGTATGGGTTGGTTCTGTTTGCGGTGCTGGCGGTGTTTCTGGCGGGGCTGATGGTGGGACGGACACCGGAGTATTTAGGGAAGAAGATTGAGGCGCAGGAGATGAAGATGGTCTCCATTGCGATTCTGATTCCGCCGGCGTGTGTGTTGATTGGGACGGCGATTGGGGTGGTATTTCCGATGGGGTTGAGTGGGCTGCTGGCTCGGGGGCCGCATGGGTTTTCGGAGATTTTGTATGCGTTCACTTCGATGGGGAACAACAATGGCAGCGCGTTTGCGGGGTATGGCGCGAACAATCCGCTTGTGAACGTAGTGGGCGGGTTGGCGATGTTGTTTTCGCGGTACTGGGTGGCGGTGCCGGTGTTGGAGTTGGCCGGTTCGCTGGCGCAGAAGAAGGTGTTGCCGGTGGGGCCGGGGACGTTGCCAACGCATACGCCGCTGTTTGTGGGCTTGCTGGCGGCGACGGTGGTGATTGTAGGCGCACTGGCCTTTATTCCGGCGCTGGCGCTGGGTCCAATTGTTGAACATTTGCGCTTCATTGCGCGGTAAGGAACTCAAATGAAATCTCAACCTTTGTTTCATCGCGCGATCGTCGTTTCGGCGGCGTGGCAGGCAGTTTGCAAACTGGAGCCGCGACACCAGGCGAAGAATCCGGTGATGTTTGTGGTGCTGGTGGGGAGTATCGCGACGACGGGGATCGGGCTGCGGACGTTGGACACGTTCACGCTGGCGGTGAGCGCGTGGCTGTGGTTCACGGTGTTCTTCGGGAACTTCGCCGAGGCGATGGCCGAGGGACGCGGGAAGGCGCAGGCGGACACGCTACGGAAGAGCAGGAAGGACGTGCCGGCGCGGAAGTTGGCGGAGGCGCGGCGGGAGGCGGCGGCGACGATGGTGTCGGGCGGGACGTTGGGAATCGGGGACTTTGTGCTGGTGGAGGCGGGGGCGGTGGTGCCGATGGATGGGGAGGTGGTGGAGGGCGCGGCGTCGGTGGATGAGAGCGCGATTACGGGTGAGTCGGCACCGGTGATCCGGGAGGCGGGCGGGGACCGGTCTAGCGTGACGGGCGGGACGCGGGTGCTTTCCGATTGGCTGATTGTGCGGATTGCGGCGATGCCGGGGGAGAGTTTTCTGGAGCGGATGATTGCGATGGTGGAAGGGGCGCAGCGGCAGAAGACGCCGAATGAGATTGCGCTGAATATTCTGCTGGCGTCGTTGACGATTGTGTTTTTGCTGGCGACGGTGACGCTGCGGCCGTTTTCGGAGTTTGCGGTGAGCGAGGCGGGGCGGGGGGAACCGGTGTCGGTGACGGTGCTGGTGGCGTTGCTGGTTTGTTTGATTCCGACGACGATTGGGGCGTTGCTGTCGGCGATCGGGATTGCGGGGATGGACCGGATGCTGCAGGCGAATGTGCTGGCGATGTCCGGGCGGGCGGTGGAGGCGGCGGGGGATGTGGACGTGTTGTTGTTGGATAAGACGGGGACGATTACGTTGGGGAACCGGCAGGCGACGGCGTTTTTGCCGGCACCGGGCGTGGGGGAGACGCACCTGGCGGAGGCGGCGCAGTTGGCCTCGTTGGCCGATGAGACGCCGGAGGGGCGGAGCGTGGTGGTGCTGGCGAAGGAGCGGTTTCAGATTCGGGAGCGAGAGGTGCACGGGGCGGTGTTTGTGCCCTTCACGGCGCGGACGCGGATGAGCGGTGTGGATGTGGACGGGCGGGTGATCCGGAAGGGCGCGGCGGATTCGGTGGCGGCCTATGTGGAGCAGTTGGGCGGGCGGTTTCCGGCGGCGGTGCGGGAGATGGTGGAGACGGTTTCGCGGCAAGGGGCGACACCGTTGGTGGTGGTGGAGGGGGCGGCTGTATTGGGAGTGATTCAGTTGAAGGACATTGTGAAAGGTGGACTGAAGGAGAGATTTGCCGAGCTGCGGCGGAGCGGGATCAAGACGATTATGATCACCGGCGATAACCCGCTGACGGCGGCGGCGATTGCTGCCGAGGCTGGGGTGGATGAGTTTCTGGCCGAGGCGACGCCGGAGCGGAAATTGGAGTTGATCCGGGAGAAGCAGGCGGAGGGGCGGCTGGTGGCGATGACCGGCGACGGGACCAACGATGCGCCGGCGCTGGCGCAGGCCGATGTGGCTGTGGCGATGAATACGGGGACGCAGGCGGCGAAAGAGGCCGGCAATATGGTGGACCTGGATTCGAACCCGACGAAGCTGATTGAGATTGTGCAGATCGGCAAGCAGATGCTGATGACACGCGGCGCGCTGACGACCTTTTCGACAGCGAACGATGTGGCGAAGTATTTTGCGATTATTCCGGCGGCGTTCGCGGCGACGTATCCCGAGCTGGGCGCGCTGAACGTGATGCATTTGGCGACGCCGCAGAGTGCGATTCTGTCGGCTGTGATCTTCAATGCGCTGATTATTGTGGCGCTGATTCCGCTGGCGCTGCGGGGGATTGCCTACCGCCCGCTGCCGGCCGAGCAACTGTTGCGGCGGCACTTGCTGCTGTACGGCGTGGGCGGCGTGTTGCTGCCGTTTGTAGGCATCAAGGTGATTGATCTTTTGATTTCGTAAAGGAGTCCGTTATGTTTTTCGCACAACTGCGTCCGGCGCTGCTGCACCTGGTGCTGCTGACGGTGATTACTGGGTTGGTGTATCCGCTGACGATCACGCTGGCGGGCGGGGTGGTGTTTCCGCGAGAGGCGAATGGGGACCCGGATTTGATTGGGAAGGCGTTCGACCAGCCGCGCTATTTCTGGCCGCGGCCGAGCGCGACATCGCCGGGGCCGTATAACCTGGCGTCTTCGTCGGGTTCCAATTTGGGGCCGCTGAGTCCGGAATTGCAGAAGGCCGTTGCGGAGCGGCGGGCGCGGCTGGGTGGGGATGCGCCGGTGGATCTGTTGACAGCGTCCGGCAGTGGTTTGGACCCGCATATATCGCCTGCCGGGGCGTACTTCCAGGCGGGGCGGGTGGCGGCGGCGCGGGGGCTGGCGGAGGCGGATGTGCGGCGGTTGATCGGGGAGGTGATGGAAGGGCGGCAGTGGGGCTTTCTGGGAGAGCCGCGGGTAAACGTGGTTCACTTGAATCGAAGGCTTGATGGGCAACGATAGGGAGCAGCGACCGAATCCGGACGAGTTGCTGGCGCGCGTGCAGGCGGAGACGGCGCGGAGCGCGCGCGGGCGGCTGAAGGTGTTTTTCGGCTCGTCGGCGGGGGTGGGGAAGACGTATGCGATGTTGCAGGCGGCGCGGGCGCAGCGGGATGCCGGGGTGGATGTTGTTGTTGGGTATGTGGAGACGCACGGGCGGGCGGAGACGGAGGCGCAACTGGGCGGTTTGGAAGTGCTGCCGCGGCTGACGATTCCGTACAAGGGCGCGACGCTGCCGGAGTTCGATCTGGACGCGGCTTTGCGGCGGCGGCCGGGACTGTTGCTGGTGGATGAGTTGGCGCATACGAACGCGCCGGGGAGCCGGCATGCGAAGCGGTGGCAGGACGTGTTGGAGCTTGTTGAGAGCGGGGTGGACGTTTACACGACGGTGAACGTGCAGCACCTGGAGAGTTTGAACGACGTGGTGGCGCAGATCACGGGAGTGATTGTGCGGGAGACGGTGCCGGATTCGGTGCTGGATCAGGCGGATGAGATTGAGCTGATCGACTTGCCGGCGGATGAGCTGTTGCGGCGGTTGGAAGAGGGTAAGGTTTACATTGCCGACCAGGCGGCGCGGGCGGCGCGGAACTTCTTCCGGCCGGGGAACCTGATTGCACTGCGGGAGATGGCGCTGCGTCGGACGGCGGAGCAGGTGGACGCGCAGATGCGGGCGTACCGGCAGACGCATTCGATCGGGAATACGTGGCCGGTGGCGGAACGGCTTTTGGTGTGTGTGGGGCCGAGCCCGTTTTCGGCGCAACTGGTGCGGGCGACGGCGCGGCTGGCTGGGCGGCTGGGGGCGGAGTGGACGGCGGTATTTGTGGAGACGCCGGAGTATGGGGGGATGCCCGAGGAGGCGCGGGCGCGGGTGGCCGCGGCATTGCGTTTGGCCGAACAGTTGGGTGGGCATACGATTACGCTGACGGCGGCCGGGGTGAGCGAGGCGGTGCTGCACTACGCGCGGAGCAGTAACGTGACGACGATTGTGACGGGGAAGCCGGCGGGGGCGCTGTGGCGGCGGCTATTGTTCCCGTCACTAGTGGACGATTTGCTGCGGGAGAGCGGGGATATTGAGATTCACGCGTTGCGGCCTCCGCCGGAGACGCAGGCGGTGCAGCCGCCACGTATTTCGGCTCCGTCCAAGGCGAAGGATCACGTGGCGGCGATGGTGGTGGTGGCGGTCTGCGTCGTCTTTTCCCTGCTGCTGCGGGAGTCGTTGGAGCCGGCGAATCTGGTGATGATTTACCTGCTGGGGGTGGTGGCGGTGGGAATGTTCGCGCGGCGCCAGGTGGCGCTGTGGGCATCGGTGGTGAGCGTTGCGGCGTTCGACTTTTTCTGTGTGCCGCCGTATCTGACATTCGCGGTTTCGGACTATCAGTACCTGGTTACGTTCGGGGCGATGTTGACGGTGGGGCTGACGATCAGTGGGTTGACGGTGAAGCTGCGGGGACAGGCGGCGCGAGCGATTGACCGGGAGACGCGGACGCAGGCTTTGTACCGGTTTACAAGGGAACTGGCGGCGGAAGGGGAGATCTTTGCGCTGGCGCGGCGGGCGACGGAGTTGTTATACGAGGCGTTCCAGAGTCCGGCGATGATTGTGCTGGCCGAGCGGGGGCAGGTGCATTTCCGGCGGCGGACAACGGACCAGATGATTGCGCCGGCGACGGAGGAATCGATTGCGCAGTGGGTGTTTGACCATGGGCAGATGGCGGGACGGGGAACCGATACATTGTCGGGGGCGACGGCGTTGTATTTGCCGTTGCGCGGGCATGGGGTGATGGCGATTGTGGCGGGGCCTGAGCAGCAGGCGCAGTTGGAACTGTTTGCGTATCAGACGGCGCTGGCGCTGGACCGGGTGCAGGCGGCAAAGGCGGCGCGGGAGTCGGAGGTACGGATCAAGACCGAGGAGATGCGGAGCGGATTGTTGAGCGCCGTTTCGCACGATCTGCGGACGCCGCTGGCATCCATTACCGGGGCGGCAACGAGCCTGTTGGGGCAGGGGGAGAAGTTCAGCGCGGAGACGCGGCAGGAGTTATTGGAGAGCATTGCGGATGAGGCGGAGCGGTTGGGGCGGCTGGTGAACAATCTGCTGGAGATGACGCGCTTGGACAGCGGGACGGCGCCGGTGGCGCGGGACTGGTATTCGGTGGAGGAGATGGTGGGAGCGACGTTGCAGCGGTTGACGAAGATCCTGGCGAAGCATCCGGTGGCGACGCGACTGCCGGAGGATCTGCCGCTGGTTTATGTGGACGAGGTGTTGATTGGGCAGGTGCTGGCGAATCTGTTGGAGAATGCGGCGAAGTACACGCCGGCGGGGACGGCGATTGAGATTGCCGCGTTTGCGGAGGGGGACACGGTGACGGTGGCGGTGAGCGACCGTGGTCCGGGATTCGCAGCCGAAGATGTGGGGCGGGTGTTTGAGAAGTTTTATCGCGGGCGGGCCGACGGGGTGCGCGGGGTGGGGTTGGGGCTGGCGATTGCGCAGGCGATTGTGACGGCGCATGGCGGTACGATGGAAGCTGCGAACCGGCCTGAGGGCGGGGCGCAGATACGGTTTACACTCGCGGCATCGGCCGCGCCGGCGCTATGACAACGAATCCGGAAATTCTGCTGATTGAGGACGACGACCAGATTCGCCGGTTTCTGCGGCCCACGCTGGCGGCGGAGAACTACCGGTTGCACGAGGCGGTGACGGCGGCCGAGGGAGTGGCGCAGGCGGCCGCACGTCAGCCGGATTTGGTGTTGTTGGATCTGGGGTTGCCGGACGGGGATGGGTTGACGGTGATTGGCTCTATACGGGAATGGAGCTCGATGCCGATTTTGGTGATTTCGGCGCGGGGACAAGAGCGGGATAAGATTGCGGCGCTGGATGCGGGCGCCGACGATTACATCGCCAAGCCGTTTGCGACGGGGGAGTTGCTGGCGCGGATCCGGGCGGCGCTGCGGCGTTCGGCACGGGTGGGGGCGCAGGTATCCGCCGTGTTCCGGGCGGGTCCAATTGAGGTGGATTTTGAGAAACGGTTGGTGGTGGTGAGCGGGGTGGAGACGCATCTGACGCCGATTGAATTCAAACTGCTGCAGACGGTGGTTCGCTATGCGGGGCGGGTGGTGACACAGCGGCAGTTGTTGAATGAAGTCTGGGGGCCGAACCACGTGGAGCAGTCGCAGTATTTGCGGGTGTACATGGGACAGCTACGGCGGAAGCTGGAGGCGGACCCGGCGCGGCCGCAGTACTTGCGAACCGAGCCGGGGGTGGGGTACCGGTTTGTGGTGGATTAGCTAGGGTTTGGTGGCGCGCTTCTGATACTTGAAGCTTTTCCAATCGGTGGCGGCGATGCCGTTCAAGTCCCACACGATTTTGCCGGCGCGGAGGGTGAGTTCGGCGGTTAGTTTTTTGTCGCCTGTTAGGGTGGCGCCGGCCGAGTCGATGAAGCCGAATTTGCCGTGTTCGACTTTAAGGACGGCGATGTCGGCAACGGCGCCTTCGTCGAGATTGCCGAGTTCGGGGTGCTTGATCTGTTTTGCAGGGTTCCAGGTGCTCATCTTGATGACCTCTTCGAGGGGGGCGCCGAGGTTTAGGATTTTCGACATGACGTTGGCCATGTCTTTCATGCCGGCGTTCATGGAGCCGGTGTGGAGGTCGGTGGAGATGGAGTCGGGCCAGAAGCCTTGTTTGGTGATGGGTTCGGCGATGTTCCAGTAGAAGCTGCCGCCGCCGTGGCCGACGTCGAA
>CANIVU010000157.1 GCA_947470805.1 Acidobacteriota bacterium
CCCGCCGGTAAGTGCCAGTCCAGCAGCCAACGCGTGCCCAGCCCGACGGCTCTCCGAATGGCAGAGCCCATGCCGTCCCGCCCCAGGGAGGGGCGCTCGAAACCGTCGCCCGAACAAATCCCCGGCCCCGCCAGGAACCCGGTGCTGCCCGCCGGTAGGTGCCAGTCCAGCAGCCAACGCGTGCCCAGCCCGACGGCTCTCCGAATGGCAGAGCCCATGCCGTCCCGCCCCAGGGAGGGGCGCTCGAAACCGTCGCCCGAAGGAATCCCCGGCCCCGCCAGGAATTCGGCCACTCCAACTGGTGACGTCAGTCGCCGTCCCAGCAACCACCCCATCCCTCCACCCGCAACCCGCTTCGCGATCCTCCGAATGCCAGAGCGATTGCCGTCCTGGCTCTCGCAAAGCAGATCGAAATCGCGGAATGGAGGGACCACCCGCGCCAGCATTAATTCGGTGGTTCCCAGTGACCGTTGCCGGCCCCGTCGCCCAAACTCAACGATCCTTCGGTGTCGCATCCCAGCTCCACCCGCAGCATCGTCAACCGTCGCGCGTAACGCGAGATACGATATTCACCCAGATACAACGTCGCGAAATCCTTGATCCGCATCCCGTTGGCTTCCGGATACAACGTCGCCTTCACATCGCCGATCGGCGTGATACATCCGCCCATCTCTTTGGCCGTGCACGGCGCGCCCAATGTTCCCGGTTCAATGATCAGCCCTTTTAGGGCACCTTCCACATACGCATACTCCAGGCCCGTATACGTCGGATACTTATCGAAGGTCTCCACCGCCGAACGCAGAGCTACCTCCTTGCCGTACACAGTCAGCCCCTCAATCAGGGAGCCAGCCGGAGTTACCAGTGTCTCGCGCCCCGCCGGGTCCGGTTGGCTCACCAGATGGACAACCATCCGGCTCACTTTCAGGACGTCCATCAGGTTGACGTCTTCCAGAGACACTGTCATCTCCGTTTGCTTTCCGTCTCCCTGTACCGTGGTCGTCGCCGTGCGAACCGACAACACGCCCGGGATTCCGAAGTTATCGGTGGAGGCCGTGCCATACCCGCCGCTTGGCGACAGCGATGCCATTGCCTGCGTCGGAATCGCCAGATAGGTCGGACTCGTCAGAAAGCCGCCAAACGCTGATCCGTTGGCGGCGAAGGAGTAATACCGTTTTCGCTCAGACATAAATTCTTGTTAGGGAAGTGCCAGTTCGAATGGTAACGCGGCAATCTCCCTTTGTGTGGTCGAGTTTTGCACCCGCAGCGTGTAAATACCGGAACGCAACCCATTCACAGGCACCATAACCTGAATGTCATTGGTGTCCTGCGGCGCTCTCCCGGTAAACTGCTGTACGGCATGCCCATCGGCATTCTCCAGCAAAAAGGTGAACTGCGTCACCGTCGTGTCGGTGTAGTTAAACAACAACGCCACACGTTTCTGTTCCGGTCCAACTTGAATCTTGCGCGGTGCTCCACCAGCCGCCCGCGTCGCGGTTACAAAGTAGCTCCCCGTTACTTCCGGCGGCACGCCAACGGGGGAACCTTGCCAGGCAATCACCACCGCCATCACCGCGCACGCCCCCGCCAATGCGGGCTTCGGGGCATACGCCAGCCAGCGGTCCCACCACGGCAACTTGGTTTCAATGACGGCCGGCTTTACTTTCTCCTCTACCTGCAGTTCCATCAACGGCCGCCTGGCGTTGTCCAGGAATTTTGTCGCCGTTACAACCTCTTCCGCGCATGCCGCGCAGGAGAAGTAATGTTCCTCGAACGCATCCCGTTCCGGCTCAGCCATCTCCCCCAGGAGGTAGCGTTCCAGTAGTTTTGCGTTCTTGGCGTTTTGGTGGTCCATGGGTTGGTTACTTCGCAATCACTTGCATATATTTGTCTTTGAACGTCAACCTGGCCCGATGCAACAGGACACGCAGGTACTCCCGGTCGACTCCCTGCTCGCGGCAAACCTGCTCCCGCTTTTTATCGTCAAAATAGATGGCTCGTAATAATAGTTGCTCTCGTTGCGGAAGCGTTTCAAGAACATGACGAACTGCTGTCGAAGATTCGTGACTCAGCATCTCCGTCTCCACGTCCGCCGAGTCATCCCGCCGGTCGAAGGACTCTTCCATCGGCGCCGGATCCCGCTCCCCGGCCCGCCGGAATTCCAGGACAACGTTATCGCAAATCGAGTTGACGAGCGGCCCCAGCCGCTCCGGTTGCCGTATCCCGTCCGGTCGCCGAATCAGCCGGAATGTACGCAGGAAAACTTCCTGCCGGATCTCTTCCACAAGGTATGCGGAACGCACGCGTGCCCGCAGTTTAATTCCTAGCAACTCTCCAAAATAGGCGACAAAATGACGTTCCGTGTCCGAGTCGCCCGCGGATAGCCGCTGCACATACGCCAAGTCGAAAGTGACGAATTGCATAAGGCCTCTTGCCCCACTGTTCTCCAGTGAAACCCATGATAGCAGCCGGCCCTGGATGGTGGAGTATGCCAATACAGACCTTCCAGGGCCGTGCCTCCGGTTACTGAATACTTATGTAGTGCGGACACCTGGAAAATCGTTTCACGGATCACGAAATTATTTTTGGCGGGTGAATTCCAGCGCCTTCGCGCCCTCCAAACGGAGCGTCCCGCCGGTCAGCGAAATCTTCCGGGCGCCCCGCAACGCATCGAAGAAAGCGTCCTCGGCCGCCATCGCCTCCGCTGACGCGGCCATCTTCGTCGCCGCGATCTCGCCCTTCCAGGTGATGCCCCCCTTGCCATCGATTTCCGCCGCCGTCGAGTACCGGTTCACCCCGCCCGTTCCGCTCACCCCGCCCCCCTCCTGAAACTGGATCGTCGGGCGCCGGCCGGCCGTTTGACCGGAAAATTCAAACGGTTGACCAAGAAGAGAGCTCCACGAAAGTGTCGAATTCGGCACCGGAAGTACACTTTTTTGCACGTTTTTTGGCGCACAAGAGGCCAAAAATAGCACGAAAAAAACGGTGAGGAGGCGCATGGCTCCAGAGTACGCGATACTGGAGAGGAAAGCAGCACCCCATGGACGCCATCCGTCTTCAACGCGTATCCGAGCAGGTCCGCGAAGAGTTAACTGAACTGATCGAGTATGAAATGAGCGACCCCCGCGTCGAAGGGGTCACCGTGACCGATGTCCACATCGCACCCGACGGCCGCAAGGCAAGGGTAATGGTTGCATTGACTTCCGGGGAATCGGAGCGGGAAGCGGCCATGGCCGCGCTCGAAAACGCCCGCGCCTACCTCCGGACCCAGGTGGCCCACCGCCTGGCGCTCCACCGGACTCCCGATCTCCAGTTTGAGTTGGACGCGGTGGTTAACCCCGTTCATATGAACAAGATCATGAAGCGGATCCGGAAGCTCCGCCCGCAGGACTAGCTATTTAGCCAGGTAGACAGTTAGTTTCGACCGCGGGGATTGGGACTTGGCGATCAGGCGAACGGCGTTGACGTGGCGGCCGTTGGCGAAATCGAGCAGGAGGAACGTGCCGCGTTCGACGTCGCCGTTGTTGAAGTCGACGACCTGAACCTGGCCGTTATCGAAGTGGACTTCGGCGAAATCGAGGTGGGAGCGGCCGTCGATGTTGAGATAGAGGGCGTTGCCGCGATTGTTGACGTTGAGAGTTGTGTCGACCCAATCTTCGCGGCGGTGGATGACTTCGCTGTCCTCCCAGAGCAGGCGGTCGCGAGCGGGGAGGGTGACGACGCGGCGGGTCCAGAAGACCGGGGCGGCGTAAACGATTGGCGTACGAACGACCACGGCGGCCGGGCGGGAGCGGACGATGACGGTGCGTCCGGGGCGGGCCAAGGGGTGGCCCGCCCCGACGCGGATGCCGACGCGGACGTCAGCGATGAGGGGAAGGGCCAGCAGCAGGCTGGCAGCTAACAACTTGTTCATGGTGCCTCCTATGTACACTGACTAACTCGTGAACGGAGGCAAAGTTGTATCAGTAGCCTTCTTCCATGAAATGGTAGGCGATCATGTGGCACATGGCCATGTGAGCGTCTTCGATGCGGCCCATGTGCTGGTTGGGGATGTGGAGGTTGAGCTGGGCGAGGGGGGCGAGTTTGCCGCCGTCGCGACCGGTCATGGCGATGGTTTTGCAGCCGAGGGCGGTGGCGGTTTCGATGCCCTTGAGGACGTTGGGCGAGTTGCCGGAGCCGCTGATGGTGAGGAAGACGTCGCCGGGCTGGGCGAAGTTCTTGAGCTGTTCGGAGAAGACGATGTCGTAGCCGACGTCGTTGGAGTAGGCGGTGAGGGTGGGGAGATTGTCGTTGAGGCTGAGGATGCGGAACTTCTTGTCGCGGCCGAAGCTGGCGCCTTTGAGCACGTCGCAGACGAAGTGCGAGGCCGAGCCGGCGCTGCCGCCGTTGCCGCAGACGAAGATGGTGCGGCCGTTGTCACGGGCTTCGGAGAAGAGGGCGACGGCCTTGCGGACGCCTTCGATGTCAATGCCGCGGATGGTTTCGGCTAAATCCTGCTGATACTTCGCAATAGAATCCATTTTCCTTATTTTAGCAATCCGGGGGCGGCGGGGTTGGGGCTGGGTGCTTCCGGGGATAATTTTGGCAACCGGGCGGCGGCGGGAGCGTCTGATGGTCATGCGTTGGGTGTTTTTGTTAACGGGAATGATTGTGTGCGCGCAGGACCCGCGCGCGCTGATTGAAAAGAGCCTGCAACGGGACCAGCGGGACGATGAGTTGGCGCGGCAGTATGCGTATCTGGAGACGTCGGCCGAGCAGGAGTGGAGTGGCGGCCAGCGGACTAAGACGAAGACGGAAACGCATGAAATCATGAGCCTTTACGGGCAGCCGTACCGGCGGTTGGTGGCGAAGGACGGCAAGCCGCTGACGGCGGCCGAGGCCCGGAAAGAGCAGGAGAAGATCGATAAACTGGCGGCGGAGCGGTCGCGAGAGACGCCGGCGCAGACAGAGCAGCGGTTGGCGAGGTACGCCGAGAGCAGGAAGAAGCAGCGGGCGTTTTTGCTGGCGATCCCGCGGGCGTTTACGTTCCAGATGGCCGGAGAGGCGACCGTTGGGGGGCGGGCGGCGTGGGTGATTGACGCGACGCCGAATGGAAGTTTTCAGGTGCGAGAGGCGCGGGAGAAGATCCTGACTAAGTTTAAAGGGCGGTTTTATGTGGCGAAGCAGGATGCCACGCTATTGAAGTTGGAGGCGGAGGCGATGGATACGGTGTCGTTCGGGTTGGTGCTGGCGCGATTGGACAAGGGGGCGCGGTTCTCTTTGGAGAAGACGCGGGTGAATGACGAGTTATGGATGCCGTTGAAGATCAAGGTGGATTTTGAGGCGCGGCTGGCGTTGGTGAAGAAACTGCGGGTGGATGTGCAGATTGATTACGGAAATTTCCGGAAATTCCAGACAGAGTCCAGGATTTTGAGTGTGAGTACCCCCTAAAGGGAGGGATATTCTTGTACCCGAACTAGGGGTTGCGTACTATAAGTAATCGAAGGCCAATTTCCGATAGATGGATAGGTCGACGTTCGGGAATGAGTAACGCAGCCATAGTCGTCGCCGGAAAGCGCGTTCAAGCGCCGGGCCGGGCTCTAGCCAAGGTAGTTGCCTGGCGGGCGGAGCGGATAGCGGATCCGGTGGAGCGGCTGGGATATTTGCGTTCGTCCGCTGCGTTTTGGGGGCGCCGGCCGGTGCGGAGTGCGTTGCGGGATGCGCGATTGCACAGGGTGAGCGCGTTTTTGGCGTTTGCGCTGCTGTTGCCGGTGCCGATGATTACCGATGGGGCGGCGCCGCGGCGAACGGTGCAGGCGGCGTCCAAGGCGGACGCGTTTGCCAATATTTGGACTGTGGAAGATGCGCCGGACCATGCGTTGTACAGCAACGGGTTGCGGGTGGAGAAGAAGTTCCAGGCGGCGCCGCGGGAGGCGATGAAGTTCCAGCGATGGCGTGTCGGTACCGGTGCGCGGGAAGAGAGCCCGGGGCCGTATGGCATTGTGTTCCACACGACGGAGTCCGATACGGCGGTTTACGAGGAATCGAATAACCGGCGGCTGCGCCGGGCGGCGGAGGGGACGGCTGGGTTCGTGCAGAGCCAGCGGGCGTACCACTTTGTGATTGATAAGTTTGGGCGGGTGTTCCGGACGGTGCCGGAGAATGAGCCGGCGAACCACGCGGGAGCGTCTGTCTGGGCGGATGACAAGTACTTTTTCGTCAACATGAACCACAGTTTTTTGGGCGTCAGTTTTGACGGGCAGTCGCGGGGGCCGGATGGGCGGCCGAGCGTGACGGAGCCACAGATCCAAAGCGCGCGCCTGTTGACCGAGGTTTTGCGGTCGCGGTACCGGATTCCGGCGTCGAATTGCGTGACGCATGCGCAGGTTTCGGTGAACACGTCGAATATGGGTGTGGGGTATCACACGGATTGGGCGGCTGGGTTCCCGTTCGCGCGGTTGGGGCTGCCGGTGAATTATCTGACGCCTTTGCCGGCGATTACGCAGTTCGGGTTTGGGTTTGAGGACTACTATTCGAATCTGGCGGCGGATGAGTTGCAGGACGGGATCAGCGCGGGCGAGACGATTTTGCGGCAGGATGCCATGCGGCGAGGGTTATCGACAGCCGCGTATCGGAAGTTTTTGGCGAAGCGGTTCCGGGACCTGGAAGATCCGCACCGGTATATTGCATTTTCCGAACCGGAAACAAGGAGCTCGAATCAATGACTTTTCGCTATTCCGATGGGTCCACCCCTGTTGGTCTGGACGTCGGGACCAGCCGCATTGTGGCGGCGTGGCCGAGTGAGTCGGACTACATTTACCGGAGCGAGTTGAACTCGTTTGTGACGCTGCCGGGGTCGAAGTTCACCGAGGGCGTACTGCGGAAAGAGAACGTGCCGCATACGGTTCGGGCGAACGAGATTCTGGTGCAGGGGAACGAGAGCGAGCGGTTCGCGGACCTGCTGGGCGCGGAGAGCCGGCGGCCGATGGCGCGCGGGTTTTTGAATCCGGATGAGCCGGAGAGCCTGTCGATGATGCAGGAGTTGTTGCGGTCTTTGCTGGGGACGGCGAAGCATGCGCGACAGAAGTTGTTTTTCAGCGTTCCGGCGGCGCCGGCGGGGGCGGCGGATACGGCCACTTTTCACGAGGCGTCGCTGCGGCAGATGTTGACGGAGTTGGGCTATGACGCCAAGTCGGTGAGTGAGGGGCTGGCGGTGGTTTATAGCGAGCTGGAGGGGTCGAATTATACGGGGATTGGGATCAGTGTGGGTGGCGGGCTTTGCAATGTCTGCATGTCGTATCTGGCGGTGCCGGTGATTTCGTTTAGCGTGCCGAAGGCGGGCGATTACATTGATGCTAGCGCGGCGTCGGTGACCAACGAGATGGCGACGCGGATGCGGTTGGTGAAAGAGAATACCTTCGTTTTCGGCGGGGTGCAGCAGGAGAAGGCGCACCAGGTGATTTCGGTTTATTACGACGATTTGATCAACTCGCTGGTGGCGGCGATGAAGGAAGTGTTTACGAAATCGAAGAGTTTGCCGCGATTGGGCCGGCCGATTCCGATGGTGTTGAGCGGTGGGAGCACGATGCCGCCGGGGTTCCGGGACCGGTTTGAGCAGGCGGTGCGGGCGTCGGAGTTCCCGGTGCCGGTGTCGGAGATCCGGTTGGCGGGGGATCCGCTGACGGCTACGGCGAAGGGTGCGCTCATTGCGGCTTTGAGCGAGATGTAGTTATTTGGTTTTGATGAGATGGAACTGGCCGTCTGTGAAGTGGAAGTGGTAGACGCCGCACTGGGAGCGGGCGTTGCGGCAGGCGTTGCGCAGGATCATTAGCCGGCTGTCCGGCTGGAAGTCGATTTCGCGGTCGGTCAATGGGTCCATTTCGAGGACGAAGCTGGTGCTTGGGCCGGGCATGGGGGATCCGTGGACCTTGCCTGTTTTGGCGTCGACGACGGCCATCATTAAGCAGTCTGAGCCGCAGCCCCAGCGGATGACGAAGTAGTGTCCGGCGAAGTTCGGGGTTTTGTGGGGGACGGGTTTGCGCCAACTGCCGGTCCAGACACCCTCTCCTTTGGCGACGCCGTTGCGGATTCGGGTGCGGTAGTTGCGCTGTTCGGGTGTGGTGAGGACGGGCGGCGCGGGGGTGCCTTGGAAGGACTCGGTGGCGGGGTAGTCGGCGAAGCGGGGTTGGGGGAAGGCGGCTATGGAGAGGGATACAGCGAGTAGGATTACGCGGTGCATGGGGCTCATTTTGGCGGAAGACGGGGTGGGGCAAGTCCTAAATCACGGGGAATTCCGGTAGCCCGGCTCCCAGGGAAATCTTAGCAATTTTTGGGGATTCCCGGCGGGTGGGCGGTGGGGGCTGGATTATGCGGTTCGGGTTGGCTGAATTGAGGATCGGGGAAATCGGAAATTACGGAGTTTGCTGGTGTCACGGCACCCAGGGGAATCTGGGGGATGATGGGGTATGCACTCTCGTCATATTGAACGTCACGCTACGGATCGGATTGGGTGGTTGCGCGCGTCGGTGCTGGGGGCCAATGACGGGATTGTCTCCACGGCCAGTCTGGTGATTGGCGTGGCGGCGGCGCATACGGGGCATAGCAGCATCATGGTCGCCGGGATCGCGGGGATGGCGGCGGGGGCAATGTCGATGGCGGCGGGGGAGTATGTCTCCGTTTACTCGCAGGCGGATACGGAACAGGCGGATCTGGCGCGGGAGAAGCTTGAATTGGAGACGGACTGGGACCACGAGTTTCAGGAGTTGGCGGCGATCTATGTTTCGCGCGGGCTGGAGCCGGCGCTGGCGGACCAGGTGGCCGAACAGTTGATGAAACATGACGCGCTGGGGGCGCATGCGCGGGATGAGTTGGGTATTACCGAGGTGCTGAGCGCCAAACCGATGCAGGCCGCGCTGGCTTCGGCGGCGAGCTTCGCGGTGGGTGCGGCGTTGCCGCTGGTGGTGACGGCGTTTGGGCCGGAGGCGATGTTGATTCCGTTGGTTTCGGGGACATCGTTACTGTTTTTGGCATTGTTGGGGGGCGTGGCGGCGAAGGCTGGCGGGGCTGGGGTTTGGGCGGGGACGGCGCGGGTCACATTTTGGGGGGCGCTGGCGATGGCGCTGACGGCGGGCGTGGGGGCGGTGTTCGGGACCGCTGTGTAACTGGATATGATGAGAGCCGAAATCTCATCATGCGTAGAAACTTCTTTCATCTCCTTCCCGGTTTGTTGATTGCCGCCGGTGCCTATGGGCAGGGCGCGTTGCCGCCGTTGCCGACCCCTATGGGTGTTCCTAAGCCCGGTCCCGTTGGCGCGGGGCCGTATGCGCCGCAGCCGATTATGGCCGGCGGCGTGGTGGTGCCGTTGTACCCGGCGGGGTCTCCGTTCCTGAAGGCGGAAAAGGTGCGGGAGGCGGAAGTCTACAACATGAGTCAATCTGTTCCTGGACGGATATCGAGCATCATCAACATTCACAATCCGTCCATTGAATTTCATCCTGTCGATAAGGGGATCAATACGGGCGCGGTGATCATTCTGGCCGCGGGCGGCGGGCACAATACGCTGAACGTGGGGTCGGAGAGCGCGGATTTTGTCTCGTATTTCTATAATTTTGGGATCAATACGGTGATCCTGCGGAATCGTCTGCGGAAGGACGGCTACGTGGCCGAGGTGGACGCGGTGAACGACGCGCTGCAGGGGATCCGGATGGTTCGGGCGTACGCGAAAGAGTGGAACCTGGATCCGAACAAGATCGGGATCATGGGCTTTTCGGCGGGCGCGGAGCTGTCGGCGCCGGCGGCGGTTTTGTATGAGGACTTTGACCGGAAGAACAGCGCGGATGGTGATCCGTTCAAGGGTATTTCGTCGCGGCCGGATTTTGTGGGGATCGTTTATCCCGGGCCGACGCCGTTTACGCGGAACCGGACGGCGCCGCCAATTCCGAAAAACGTGCCGCCGGCGTTTATTGCCTGCCCTGGGTCGGGGGATCGGATTCATGCCATTTGGGCGATGGAGTATTACAACGCCATGCTGATGGCGGCAGTGCCGAATATTGAGATGCACCTGTATGGGAACGGGCGGCACGGCGGGGCGCTGTTGGACCGGGGGGACACGCCGTTGGGGACTTGGCAGCTTCGGTTTATCGACTGGTTCCGGGACTTGGGCTTCCTGCAGAAGGCTGGCGTGGAGACGAAAGCGGCGAAGGATGTGGCGGAGTTTGTGGCCAATCCGCCGAAGTTTCCGATGCGACCGGCGGCGGCGCCGGCGAAGCCGTAACTCGTCATTGTTTCCGGGATGGAGCGCGGCTGACTGGCTAAGCGGCGCTCCTTTTCGGTGTACCTCGTGGAGTTCGGCCAGTCGGGGGATTGGCTGGCGGCGTACGACTCGGGATCGCGAGGGATGCGAGCGAAGACGAACGCGGCGATTCGCGTGTAATGTTGTGTTTTAGATTTTTTGAAGCGGGTAGGCGGGGTGGGGGTATTTCTTCATTGCCGAGATTCCTCGTAAGTTGATGGGAATGGAACGGTTATTGGAACTGACTGGAGAAACTGGTGGATAACGGTGAGTGGCACCGGTTTTGGCGCCGGTTTTGGGGTTTTTGTAGAATTGTGGGTGCTATGCGTCTGACTACTTTACTGATTAGCGCTGCCTTGATGGCGATGCCTGCTCTGCCCGCGGACAAGAAGAAGCCGGTTGTTACCACGACGAAGACCGTACAGGTGGGCGGTCTGCCCAAACGGACGAGCTCCTCTCCGATTACGAGCGGGTTTTCCGGGCTCGATAAGAATGGCGATGGTTATCTGACCCTCCAGGAGTTTGGCTATAACCGGCAGTCGTCGCAGGCGGCGGCTGAGTTTGGCCGGCTGGATACCAACAAAGACGGGCGCTTGAGCCGGTCGGAGTATAAGTAGGGGGACGGAAGAGCTACCTGGCGACGAGCAGGGGGCGTAGCTTGGCGACGCGCTCCCGTTCGACGGGCGTCAGGTTGGGCGAGTGGGTGTCGAGCAGTTTCTGCGCGGGTTGATGTTGTTGCCGGGCGGCGACTTCGAGCCAGGCGATGGCTTCGGGCCAGCGATCGCGGGTTTGTTTCAGGAGTAGTTCGGCGAGCAGCGTCTGGCAGGACGACTGCTTCTGCGCGGCGCAGAGGCGGAGGTAGTGGGCGGCGGCGGTGGGGTCGGTGTCGCGTTCGAGGTCGCCTAAGAAAAGCTGGGCGATGATGCTGCCTTCCTTTGCGGCGTCCTTCATCATTTGCAGGCCTCGGGGTTTGTCCTCTTTGACGTAGCGGCCTTCGTAGAAGTAGTACCCGGCCTGGCCGACGGCGGCGGGGAAGCGCTCTTCGGCGGCGGAGAGTAGGAGGGGCATGCCGCGTGCTGGATCTTTTGGCAGCTTCTGCCCGGTGATGCGCAAGACGCCTTCTGAATACTGGGCGGGCGGATAGTTGAGTTTCGAGAGAGCCAGAATGGCGTCGAGGGCTTTGGCGGCGATGGCGGGGTCGGGATCCTGCAGTTTCGAGACGGCTCCGTTGTAGAGCATGAGATTGCGGTTCTTCAGGTACGCCTGGTCGCGGCCGAGGAGGCGGAAGTTCACTTCGATCGACGCGTGGACGGCGACGGGCCGGCCGTCCTTTTCCGCTGGGTGGAAGCGCCATTTTTTGACGCAGGCGACGGCGGACTCGTCGAAGCCACGGCCGGCGAGGCGGAGCGGGTTGACGGTGGTGATGACGCCGGTCGAGTCGATGACGACTTCGACGACGACGGTGGCTTCGAGGCCGATGGCGGCGGCGCCTTTGGGATAGTCCGGTTCGACCTTTTTGCGGACGCGGGGAGGGGTGACTCCGGGACCGAGTTGCAGGGGCGCATCGGGGGTCTGGGCGAGGAGGGTGGCGGAGAGGAGGACGAGGAGTGCGCGCATGGGTGATTATTTGCCGGGAATGGGGTGTAGTTCGCTGGCGCGGCGGCGCTCGTCATCGGTGAGGGTGGGTTCGTGGGTAGCGAGGAGTTTCCTGGCTTCGGCGTGGTTCTGCTGCGATGCCAGGCGGAGCCAGGCGATGGCCTCCGGCCATTGGGCGCGGGGCTTTTGCAGGAGGTATTGGGCGTAGCGGGTTTGGCAGGTGGATTGGCCTTTGATGGCGCAGAGGCGGAAGTAGTAGGCCGCGTTGTCGGGGTTGGGCTCGATATCGCCGAGGTAGAGTTGGGCGACAAAGGCGCCCTGGGCGGCGGCGGATTTCATCATGCGGATGCCCTTCTCCTTGTCCATGGGGACGTGGCGGCCTTCGTAGTAGTAGATGCCGGCCTGGCCGACGGCGGCGGGGTAGTTCTGTTCTACGGCGGCGAGGACGAGCTTGATGCCGGCGGCTGGGTTGGCGGGGAATTTGTTGCCGACGATGCGCCAGACGCCTTCGGTGAACTGGGCGGGCGGGAAGTTGGCGGTGGAGAGGGCATGGAGGGATTCGAGGTCGTTGGCGGTGATGGCGGCGTTGTAGGTCTGGTAGTTGTATTGGCGCTTGAGGGCCTTGGCGCGGGTGGGAAGGGCGAAGCTGACCTCGATGGTGGTCTGGACGGCGATGGGCTGGCCGTCCTTCGTTGCGGGGGCAAAGCGCCATTTGCGGAGGGCGGAGAGGGCGGCTTCGTCGAAGCCGAAGCCGGCGGGGGGGAGGGGTGTGATGGAATCGACTTTGCCGGTGGCGCTGATGGCGAGTTCGAAGACGACGGAGCGTTCGTGGCCGAGCTGGCTGGCGTTGACGGGGAAGTCCGGGGCGGCGTGTTTGAGGACGCGGGGCGGGGTGATGCCGGGCTGGAGGAGGGTGGGCGGTTGGGCGGCGAGGGTGAGGACCGCCAGGAAGAGCAGCGCGCGCATGGGGCGATTTTCGCACGGGTGGCGGCGGGGCGGCTAGAATGTAAAGATGTCCATTGTCGTCGTTGGCTCCGTCGCATATGACGGCGTCGAAACTCCGCACGGGAAGGTCGAGCGGATGCTCGGCGGTTCGTGCACTTATATCGCCTTGTCGGCGAGCTACTTTTCTCCGGTGAAGATTGTTGGTGTGGTGGGCGACGATTTCGCCCAGGAAGACACCGACTTGCTGGCGTCGCGGGGCGTTGACCTCGCCGGGCTGGAACGGACGCCGGGGAAGACCTTTTTCTGGAAGGGCGTGTACTCGGCCGATATGAACGACCGGGAGACGCTGGTGACGGATCTGAATGTTTTCGAACATTTCGACCCGAAGCTGCCGGATGCCTACAAAGACGCCGAGTACCTGTTCCTGGGCAACATTCAGCCGACGTTGCAGCGGAACGTGCGCGCGCAGATGACCAAGCCGAGGATTACCGGCGGCGACACGATGAACCTGTGGATCAACATTGCGCGGGAAGAGCTGCTGCAGACGTTGAAGGGCTGGGATTTCCTGCTGATCAACGACGGGGAAGCGCGGCTGCTTTCGGGCGAGAACAACCTGCGCAAAGCGGCGCGGGTGATTCAGGAGATGGGTCCGAACACCGTTGTGATCAAGCGCGGCGAGTACGGCGCGATGCTGTTCCGCGGCGACGATTATTTCATTGTTCCGGGCTACCTGTTGGAAGAAGTGTTCGACCCGACGGGCGCCGGCGACTGCTTCGCGGGCGGGTTTAACGGCTATCTGGCGCAGCAGGGGATCGACCTGGGCCAGGGGCATATTGACCGACGGGAGTTGTCGCGTGCCGTGATTTATGGCAGCGTGATGGGCAGCTTCTGTTGTGAACGGTTTGGCGTGGACCGTTTCCGTACTTTGACGCGCGCGGAGATTGATGGCCGCTTCCAAGAGTTCAAAAAGTTCACGGACTTCTAG
>CANIVU010000158.1 GCA_947470805.1 Acidobacteriota bacterium
CCGGTGTGCCGGGCGGTGCGGATTGTGGCGGAGGAGTTTGGGATCCGTTTTTTGCGGCGGCCGTTGGATTTAGATCTGCCGTATCGGGCACCGTTGGCGACGCGTTTGACGAATTTTCTGGTACGGGACCGGGCGCGGACGATGGACCTTTCGCCGTTTCGGGTGACCAATCATTTTGCCGGGTTCGCGTTGACGGGCCGGTATTCGACGAGTGATTTGCAGGCCTTATTTGCAGGGCTGCCGGAGGGCGTGACCGAACTGATGACGCATCCGGGGCATTGCACGCCTGAACTGATGAACGCGCCGACGCGGCTGAAACAGAGCCGGGCGGCGGAGCTTGCCGCATTGTGCGATCCGCTGACCCGGGCCGCGCTTGATGAAAACCACATTCAGCTAACCCGCTATCAGGACCTATGAGAACCCTCATTCCCTTTCTTGCCGCTATGACACTATTTGCCGCGCCACCCCCAGAGACTCGTAAAGACACGACCGTGGATGTGCTGCACGGCGTATCGGTGCCGGACCCGTACCGGTGGCTGGAGGACCAGCAGAGCCCGGAGACGCGGGCGTGGCTGCAGGGGCAGATTGGGTATACGCGTTCGTTTGTGGACGCGGTGCCGCAGCGGGCGGGGATTGTGAAGCGGCTAACGGAGTTGATGCGGGTGGAGTCGCAGGACGTGAGCCACGTGGGGGAGAACTTCTTCTTCATCCGGCGTTCGCCGGAGCAGGACCAGGCGGTGCTGTTGGTGCGGCATGGGGCTAGTGGCAAAGACGAAGTGCTGATTGATCCGAACGCGTGGGGCGGATCGAAATCCATTACGGTGATGGATTACAGCAGCGATGGGAAGCGGCTGGCGTATGGGATTCGGAAGGGCGGCGAGGATGAGTTGGAGGTCCACTTCCTGGAGGTGGCTGGGAAGAAAGAATTTGGGGATGTGCTGCCGCGGGCTCGGTTCTTTTCGGTGAATTTGTTGCCGGGGGCGAAGGGCGCGATTTTTGCGACGGCGACGAAGGATGGGCCGCGGTTGTATGAGCAGACGTTTGGCCAGGCGCCGCAGTTAATTTTCGGCGGGGATTTGGGGCAGAGCCATTTGTTGCGGTCGGAGCTGTCGCCGGATGGGAAGTATTTGCTGATTCAGACGTCGTTGGGCGCGGCGAGCGAGATGGACGTGGTGCATGTGCTGCGGCTGGCGGACCGGAAGTTGATTCCGATTAACACCGATATTAAGGCGACGTTTGATGGGGGGATTGGCGGGAATACGCTGTTTTTGCTGACCAATTGGAATGCGCCTCGGCACCGGGTGCTGGCGGTGGACCTGGCGCGGCCGGAGCGGGGGAACTGGAAAGAGATCGTTCCGCAGACGCAGTGGAATGTGGAATCGATGTCGCTGGTGGGTGGGCACATTGCGCTGAATTCGCTGGAGAATGTCATCTCCAAAACGCGTGTTTATACGCCGACGGGGAAGCTGGTGCGGGAGGTGAAGTTTCCCGGGATTGGATCGGGCACGAATTTGAACGGGGCGTGGGACGACGATGTGGCGTTCACGACGTTCCGCTCCTTCATGGATCCGCCGACCACCTTTTTACATTCGGTTAAGACGGGTACGAGCAAGGAGTTTTACCGGCAGAAGGTGCCGGTGGAGAAGCAGGCGGTGACGGTGACGCAGAAGTGGTTTACGTCGAAGGACAGGACGAAGGTGCCGATGTTTGTAGCGCACCGGGCGGACCGGAAATTGGATGGGTCGATGCCGACGTTGCTGTATGGGTATGGCGGGTTTGCGTTGAGCATGACGCCATCGTTCAGCGCGACGTATGCGTGGTGGATTGAGCATGGCGGGGCGGTGGTGATTGTGAATTTGCGGGGCGGGGCGGAGTTCGGGGAAGAGTGGCACCGGGCGGGGATGCTGGACAAGAAGCAGAACGTTTTCGACGATTATATTGGGGCGGCGGAGTGGTTGATCGCTAATAAATATACGCGTCCGGAGCGGTTGGCGATTTATGGGGGATCGAATGGCGGGTTGCTGGTGGGAGCGGCGATGACGCAGCGGCCGGAGCTGTATGGGGCTGTTGTTTGCGCGGTGCCGCTGCTGGATATGGTGCGGTTCCATTTGTTTAAAGTGGCGCGGTACTGGACGCCGGAGTATGGGTCGGCGGAGGATGCGAAACAGTTTCAGACGCTGTTTGCGTACTCGCCGTATCACCGGGTGAAAGATGGCGTGAAGTATCCGGCGACGATGTTTGTGACGGGCGATGCGGATACGCGGGTGGACCCGTTGCATGCGCGGAAGATGGCGGCGCGGGTGCAGGCGGCGAGTGCGTCGGGCAAGCCGGTGCTACTGCACTACGACACGGAGGGCGGGCATTCGGGCGGGTTGCCGATTGTGAAGCAGATTTCGAATACGGCGGATATGCTGGCGTTTTTGGTGTCGCAGGTGTTTCCGAATTAGTTACCAGTTGCCACTGGCTCCATCGCCATCGGTGGAGCCGCCAGAGGAAGGGGAGGAGTCAGAGGAGCTCTGCCACTGGTCCTGTTGGTAGGAGTCACTGGAGGAGGACGCGGCGGGGGCTTCGTAGCTGGAGGAACTGCCGGCGTAGTAGCCGCCACCGGAGCTTGAGCCGGGCTTGGGGAGTTTGGTGCGTTCGGCGGCGCCGCAGAGTTGGCAGGTGCGGACGCGGTAGCCGCCTTTGGTGGATTGGACGCGGGTGGGGGTTTTGCATTTTTCGCACATGGCGTCTTTGCTTGCGGCGGCGAAGGCGACGTATTCGCCGGGGCATTTGGTGGCGCAGCGCCAACCGCGGAAGCGGACGAGGGCGGACTGGGCGGCCTGCTTGCCCCAGGGGGGCAGGGCGGCGGTGGTTTCTTCGGCGGTGAGGGGGCGGATGGGGCCGCGGCAGGTTTCACAGGCGAAGCGTTCGGGGGTCCAGCCGTAGAAGCCGCGGATGATCATGTAGCCGGTGGCGAGATTGACGAGCGCAACGGCGGCGGGGGCGAGGTAGGTGGCGAGGGCGTAGTCGGAGAAGAGAATTCGGGTGGCGGCGTAGGCGGGGATGGCGCCGCCGACGGCGGCGATGACGGCGGCGATGATGAGGTCTGCGGTGAAGTCGGACTCGCCTGTATTGATCGGGCCGAGGGCGAAGTATGCGAGGGGGCAGAGAAGGCCGAGGGCGATGTAGAGCAGCCAGAAGGAGGGTTCGAGATCGGGGTGCATGGCGGCGACGGCGAGGCCGGCGAGACCGGCGGCTGCGAGAGCCATGCCGAGGGCGGCGCCCCAGAGGAGATGGGCCGGGTAGGACTCGGAGCCGCCGGGGAGGCGACCGCTTTGGAAGCGGTAGAACATTTCGGGTTTGTCGTCACGAAATTTATTGAGGCTGTAGTCGTCGCCTTCGTAGAAGCTGACGGCGGGGACACGGCCGGTGGGCGGGAGGAGGAGGGGGCGTTTGTGGAAGCGCCAGAGGAGGAGGGTGGCGGCGATGCCGGCGGCGGCGCCGAGGAGGGAGAGGGCGGCAAGGAGCGGGGTGGGGATGGGGGTGGAGCGGGGGAAGCCGGCGAGTTGGGCGGCGATGTCTTTGAGGCCGTTGGCAAGGGCATCGGCGGGCTGGCCGTCGCGGAGGATGGGGACCATGCTGATGCGGATGATGCCGGCGAGGATGGGGCCGGGGAGGGAGTTGGTGAGGCCGATGCCGGTGACGATTTCGATAGCGCGTTCCTGGCGGGCGAGGAGGACGAGGACGCCATCGTTTTTGGCGGCGCTGCCGAGGCGCCATTCGTTGAAGCGTTTGGTGGCATAGTCGCGGGAGCCCATGCCGGTGACTCCGGGGACGGTGAGGATGACGACCTGGGCATCGGTGCGGCGGTGGATGCGTTGGAGGATTCCGCGGAGGCGGGAGTGATCGGCATCGGAGAGCATGGCGGCTTCGTCGGCCACCCAGGTGCCGGAGACGGCGGGGTTGGGGGAGGACTGAGCCGCAAGGGGCCAAATAGTCAACAAAACGAGAAATGCGCGCATTCTGCTCTTTAGCTCGGAATCGATGAGGAAAGGGTATCACCCCCGCTTGCCTCCGGGCGTTACTTGCGACATAATCCGCCAAGCCGATTCGCCGCGGTGGTCACCCACCGTCGTAGCGTGGCCAACGATGACAACCACGCCCGCCGTGCAGGGTTGGGCGTGGTTGCTTTCGTTTACTTGGATTTAGTTGCCAACCACCTAAGCGGTTTTGTACCGTAACCTTACGGAAATACTTTTTCGGGGAGTCCTTTTTGATGAAAACCAAGTACGTTGCATGGGCACTCGTATGCCTACTTCTGGGTTTGCCCGCATTTGGCCAAACCTTTGGTGAGATTACCGGCGAGGTTCGCGACACGTCTGGCGCGAACGTTCCCGGAGTGACCGTAACGATTACCAACGCGGCGACCAACGCTGTTCGTACCGCGACTTCGAACGATTCGGGCGTGTACAGCTTTCCTTCGCTGTCGCCGGGTCTTTATAACTTGCGCGCGGAGAAACAGGGCTTCAAGTCCGCCGCCGCCAAACAGGTGGAGGTGCAGGTTCAGCAGACGGTGCGTTTGGACCTTGATATGACGGTGGGCGCGGTATCGGAAACGATTGAAGTTTCCGGGACGGTGACGCTGTTGACGACGGAGAACGCGACGCTGGGCACGGTTGTGGAGAACAAGCGCATTGTGGAGTTGCCGCTGAATGGGCGCAACTATTTGCAGCTGGTTTCGCTGGCGCCGAACACATCGACGGGTTTCCCGTCGGCCGGTCAGGCGCGTTCGCGGCAGGGCGGATTCCGCTCGGAAAACAGCATTGCTGTGGCCGGGCAGCGGAGTTCGTTCAACCACTATTCGCTGGACGGTGTGGAGAATACCGATCCCAATTTCAACACCTTCGTGATTCAGCCGTCGATTGACGCGCTCCAGGAGTTCAAGGTGCAGACCGGTGTTTATCCGGCCGAGTTCGGCCGGTCGACGTCGCAGATCAACGTGTTGACGAAGAGCGGCGGCAACCAGTACCACGGGACATTATTTGAGTTCCTGCGGAACGAAAAGATGGACGCCAAGAACTACGCGTTCCGCACGGCGCGGCCCCCGAAGGATCCGTTCAAGTGGAACCAGTACGGCGGCACGTTCAGCGGCCCGGTGATCATTCCGAAAATCTTCAACGGGAAGGACAAGCTATTTTTCATGGGCAACTATGAAGCGTTCCGGCAACGGCGCGGTACGCAATCGTTGTATACATTGCCGACTTCGGCGATGCAGAGCGGGAACTTCAACGAAGTTGCGGCTGGAATTTTCGATCCCAACACGCGTGTGACAGGCGCCAATGGCGTCATCACGGCGACGCCGTTCCCGGGGAATACGATTCCGGCGAGCCGGATTCAGTCGACGTCGACCAAGCTACTGGAATTCTACCGGCAGCCGAATCTGCCTGGGCTGGTGAACAACTACCAGCAGTCGCAGGGTGCGCCGATCAACCGCGATCAGTTCATTTTGCGCATGGATTTCGTGGAATCATCGAAGTCGCAGTGGTCCGGCCGTTACAGCTGGGGCGACGAAGTGCAGTTCAATGAAGGTCTGAAGCTGAACGGTTCGCAGGTGTTGACGAACGTGGAGCAGTATATGGGTTCGAACACGCGTACGCTGACGCCGAACATCGTCAACGAAACGCGCTTTGGCTATACGCGCTTTTACAATTCGACGGCGCGGCAGCTTGCCGGCGTGCGGGACGTGGTGAAGGAACTGGCGATCCCGGGTCTGAACACTGGCGCGCCGATTACGTGGGGTATTCCATCGGTCGGTATCCAGAACTACAGCGGCATCGGCGACGATTCCGAGGGCCCATACGAGAACAAGAACAACTCGATGCAGTTTTTGAACAACACGTCGTGGGTGCGCGGGAAGCACACGTTCCGGTTCGGTGGAGAAATTCGCCGCGACCAGTTCAACCAGGACGGCAACCAGTTTGCGCGCGGCTCTTTCGGGTTTGAGAACAACGCGACGAAGAACGGGCCGACGGGAGCGGGCGGCAATTCGTTTGCCGACTTCCTGCTGGGCCAGATCCGGCGTCCGGAGACGGCTGTCGCCATCGGCAGCGCGCGGTTCCGGGCGACCAGCTTCTCGTTCTACGTGGACGATTCCTGGAAGGTGACGTCGAAGCTGACGTTGGCGCTGGGCCTGCGTTATGAGAACACGCCGCCGTGGCAAGACACGACGGGCAAGCTGTTCACTGCGGCGATTCCGTATATGGATTCGACGCCGAACGTGGCTGACCGCAGCCGCTATCCGGTGTTCCTGCGGCAGGGCATTGGCAGCGACCCGTACGCCGGGATTGCCGTGCGGTGGCCGAACATCACGGTGGCGCAGGACGGCCGTCTGGGCGACCGTCTGGTGGCACGCGACAACAACGACTTCGCCCCGCGTATCGGTATCACGTGGGCGCCTACGAACAAGTGGGTAATCCGTTCCGGCGGCGGCGCGTTCTTCGCGCAGGACACCGGCAACCCGCGCTTCGACATGGCCCGCAACATCGCCGGCCGCTTCCGGCAGGAAGCCGTCAGCGACTTCCCGGATCGCCAGTGGAACAACGCGTTCAAGGAAATCGCCGGCGCAACGGCGCAGGTGCCGCAGCCTTACACGTTCGCCAACCTGTACGACCGCCGCACGCCGTACATCCTGCAGTACCTGTTCAACGTGCAGCGTGAGTTCGGCCAGAATATGGCGCTGGAAGTGGGTTACCTGGGTTCGGTTTCGCGGAAGCTGGAATCGTTGCGCGCGGTGAATGAAGCGATTCCGGGCGCGACGGGTTCGGTGATCAGCCGGAGCCCGTATCCGACGTTCGGCCGCATTCAGTTGGTGGACAATGGCGGGCGTGGCAACTACAACTCGCTGGGCATGAAGTTCACGAAGAAGTACTCGAACGGCTTGAGCGCGTTGATGAGCTACACCTGGGCGAAGTCGATTGATGAAACCAGCGGCATCCGCGTGAACGACGGCGACACGCTGTTCCCGCAGAACAGCTACTGCATGCGTTGCGAACGGGGCCTGAGCACATTCGACACACGGCACCGTTTTGTGACCTCGATCCTGTACGACCTGCCGGTGGGCAAGGGCCGGAAGATGGAAGTTAGCAATAAATTCCTGAATGCGATTGTCGGCGACTGGCAGATTGGCAACATCTTCACGTTGTCGACCGGCTTCCCGTTGACAGTGGTGACCGGCAGCGACCGTTCGAACACGGGCGCGGGCTTCGACCGTCCGATTTACAATTCGGGCGTCAACCCGAACAAGGACGATCGCGACCCGACGCGCTGGTTCAACCCGGCCGCCTACTCCGTGCAGCCGTTCGGCACGTTCGGCAATGTGGGCCGGAACACGCTGATCAGCCCGTCGATCTTCGGCTGGGACTTCTCGAGCATCAAGAACTTCAACATGGGCTACCACGAAGGGCACATGTTGCAGTTCCGGCTGGAGGCGTTCAACTTCCCGAACCACCCGAACTGGGGCAATCCGGATACGAACGCGGGCAACCCGAACAACTTTGGCGTCATCGGCGGCACGCGCGGCAACATGCGCAACCTGCAGGTGGCTTTGAAGTATATTTTCTAGTTCAAGGGTAGTTTAAGAAAGGGCCCCGCCTAGCGGCGGGGCCCTTTTTGCGTTTATTTGATCAGTCCGTCCATGGGGCTCGATGCGGTGGCGTAGAGCTTGCGGCCCATGCGGCCGGCTTCGAAGGCAAGGCGGCCGGCCTGGACGCCGTATTTCATGGCTTCAGCCATCTTGACGGCATCGGTGGCCGAGGCGATGGCGGTGTTCATGAGAATGGCGTCGAAGCCGAGTTCCATGGCGATGGTGGCGTCCGAGGCGGTGCCGACGCCGGCATCGACGATGAGGGGGACGCTCGTGATTTTTTCGCGGAGGATGCGGAGGTTGGTGAGGTTTTGAATGCCGAGGCCGCTGCCGATGGGGGCGGCGAGGGGCATGACGGCGGCGGCGCCGGCGGCGATGAGTTTGCGAGCGTTGATGAGATCGTCGGTGGTGTAGGGGAGAACGACGAAGCCTTCCTTGGCGAGGACGCGGGTGGCTTCGATGAGGCCTTCGTTGTCGGGGAAGAGGGTGTCGGGGTCGCCGATGACCTCGAGCTTGACCCAGTGGGAGAGGCCGACTTCGCGGCCGAGGCGGGCGGTGCGGATGGCCTCGTCGGCGGTGTAGCAGGCGGCGGTGTTGGGCAACAGGAAGTATTTGTCGCGGGGGATGTGATTCAGAAGGGATTCCCCCGAGGTGTCGTTCAGATTCACCCGGCGAACAGCGACCGTAACAACCTCGGCACCGGAGGCGGTGTGGCAGGCGGCCATTTCGGCGTTGCTGCGATATTTCCCAGTTCCTACGAAGAGCCGCGAGGAGAATCGGCGGCCGGCAATCTCAATTCCGTCTTGCATGCCTACATTCTATCGCCGTGAGAATTTTGTAACGGAGGGAGGGGATGGCGCACTACATTTTCTGTGAGCTAATTGACGGGTTTTTCGCGCGGTTAACGCTATCAGACTGTGAGGGTTGAACGCAGTACGGGGTAGAGCTTGCGAGTACGGCGTAGTACGGCAGCATAACTCTTGACTGCCCTTCCCCACGCAGATATACTCGCTACGGACCGGTCCCTGGTCCAATCGGCTATCCGTGTCTGTGTAGTGCAGCGCTGGTCCTTCGGCACCTATTAGTAGTGTTCCGTTTCCCGATACAGAATTGAGGAGATTATGGCAAGAGAAAGCACGCAACATAAACTGGACCGGGTTCGCCCGCCACGCGTCCAGATCACCTACGATGTTGAGACAGGTGGCGCGATCGAAGTGAAGGAACTGCCCTTCGTGATGGGCGTTCTGGGCGATTTCACCGGCCAACCCGTTGAGCCCCTCGCTCGTCTCCGGGACCGCAAATTTACGGAAGTGAATCCCGACAATTTCGACCAGGTACTGGCTGGCATGAAGCCGCATCTGGCGTTCTCGGTTGAGAACAAATTGAGCGACGAAGCCGACGCCGGTCAGCTGAAAGTCGACCTGCACTTCAAGAGTATGGACGATTTCGACCCGGAAAACGTGGCTCGCCAAGTGAAGCCGATCCGGGAACTGCTGGAACTGCGGACTCGCCTCGCCGACCTCCGCGGGACGCTGCAGACCAACGATAAGTTGGAAGAACTGCTGATGAAGACGGCCAAGGACCCGGCCGCGATGGAAAAGCTGAAGAACGAAATCGGAGGCGACAGCAATGAGTGATGCGCAGAAGGTACAGGCCCAGGCGCAGGAAACGACTCTTGAAGGGAGTTTCCTGGACCAGATCGTAGAAGAAGGGCGCGTCGGCACCGATGCGGCGGCAAAAGAACGCGGCAAGAGCCAGATCAAAGAGTTCGTCTCGCAGATTCTGCAGGGGCACATGACGGTTTCGCGGGATGCCGAGGCGACGATCAACGCCCGCATCGCGCAGATTGACCATCTGATCTCGCTGCAGTTGAACGAGATTCTGCACCACGAAGCGTTCCAGAAGCTGGAAGGCTCCTGGCGCGGGTTGAAGTACATGATGGACCAGTCGGAAACCTCGGCGGGCCTGAAGATCAAGGTGCTCAACTGCTCCAAGAAAGAACTGCTTCGCGACCTGCAGCGCGCCCCTGAGTTCGACCAGAGCGCGATGTTCAAAAAGGTTTACGAAGAAGAGTTCGGCGTCTTCGGCGGCGCGCCCTTCGGCGCTCTGGTCGGCGACTACGCGTTCGGCAAGCACCCGGAAGATATCGAACTGCTGGAACGCATTTCGAACGTCGCCGCGGCGGCGCATGCCCCGTTCCTGACGGGCGCCGATCCGACGATCATGAATCTGGACAGCTTCTCGGCTCTCGACCAGCCGCGTGACCTGGGCAAGATTTTTGACTCGACGGAATTCGCGAAGTGGAAGTCGTTCCGCGCCACCGAAGATTCGCGCTACGTGGGCATGTGCCTGCCGCGCGTTCTTGGCCGCCTGCCGTATGGCAAAGATACCAAGCCGGTGGAAGCCTTCAGCTACGAAGAGGGCGTGGACGGGACCGATCACAACAAGTACCTGTGGATGAACGCGGCGTGGGCCTTGGGCGCCAAGCTGACGCAATCGTTCGCCACGCACCACTGGTGCGCCGCGATCCGCGGCGTGGAAGGCGGCGGTATGGTGGACGGGCTGCCCGTGCACAACTTCAACACCGACGATGGCGACATCGTCATGAAGTGCCCCACCGAAGTGCCGATCACCGATCGCCGGGAAAAGGAACTGGCCGACCAGGGTTTCATTCCCTTGGTTCACTGCAAGAACACCGATTACGCAGCGTTCTTCAGCGTCCAGTCCGCCCAGAAGCCGAAGCTGTACGACAAGGATGCCGCCAACGCCAACGCCCGCCTGTCGGCGCAGTTGCCGTACATCCTGGCCGTCAGCCGTTTCGCCCACTACCTGAAGGCCATGATGCGCGACAAGATCGGCAGCTTCATGTCCCGCTCGCAGTGCGAAACGTTCCTGAACACCTGGATTGCGCAGTACGTCATTCTTGACGACGACGCATCCAAGGAAGCCAAAGCCTCGCATCCGTTGCGGGAAGCCCGTATCGACGTTGTGGACGTTCCCGGAAAGCCTGGCGCCTATCGCGCCGTGGCGTTCCTGAAGCCCCACTTCCAACTCGACGAGCTGTCCGTTTCGCTGCGCCTGGTTGCGGACCTGCCGCCGCCGGCCAAGGGCTAATCGAGCTTCTTCAAGCATTCCTGCTTTGTACTCGCGGAACACGCCACCGCCTAGGGCGGCGTGTTCCCGCGCACCTATAACCTGACTGTCCCCTCATAAGTACAGGAGTTTTTGCCATGGCAACAGATTATTTTCTGGAAATAAGCAATATCAAAGGCGAGTCCACCGACAGCAAGCACAAGGACTGGATTGAACTGGTTGAGTTCGAAATGGGCGTGAATCACGCGGTGACGGGGTCCCTGTCCTCCGGCGGTTCGCAGTTCTCCGAGCGCGCCAACTTCAAGTTGTTCACCATCAAGAAGACGATCGACATCGCGACGCCGAAGTTGTTCTTCTTCTGCGCCAAGGGCGAGCCGATTCCGAAAATGCAGGTGCACCTCTGCCGCGCGACGGGTGAGAAGACCACGTA
The DNA here is from genome assembly GCA_947470805.1 of Acidobacteriota bacterium. Lineage (GTDB taxonomy): Bacteria > Acidobacteriota > Terriglobia > Bryobacterales > Bryobacteraceae. The sequence goes on from CANIVU010000158.1 coordinate 11,151, forward strand.
TCTCTCCTACATCTTCGAAAACGCGCACGTACAGGCGTTCACGGCGCAGGCCGAACAGGCGCTGGGTCAGAATCTGCCGCTCGAAGAAGTCTCCTTCTCCTACTCGAAGCTGACGGTGGAGTACTTCAAGACCGATCACGCCACGGCGAAACTGCTGGGTTCCGGCGGCAAGACGTTCTGGGATCAGACCCTGAACCAGGGTGGTTGATAACCCCTCGTCTGTCTTTTGAAGTCTCACCATGACAGCCAGGGAACTGTATCAAGCAGGAAAACTGAAGGAAGCCATCGCGGCGCTGAACATCGAGGTCCGGGACAACCCGGCGGATGTGCGGCGCCGCACCTTCCTCTTTGAACTTCTTGTCTTCGCCGGCGACTACGACCGCGCGGAAAAGCACATCAATATTCTCAGTGACGCGTCCCCGGAAGCCAAGCTCGGAAGCGTCCTCTATCGTGCGGCGATCCACGCCGAGAAGAGCCGTAAGGACCTTTTCAACAAGCACGAGTATCCGGTTCACCCCGGGGACGAGGACGCCGAACAGGATGGCACTTTGAACGGGCAGCCGTTCAAGGTTTTCGTCGACGCCGATCCCACCATCGGACCGCGCCTGGAGGTCTATGCCGCCGGCGCCTACATTTGGATCCCCTTCAAGCACATCGAGTCGATTGAGTGCGAGCCACCGAAGCGAATCCGGGACCTGTTATGGGTACCCGCGATTGTGCGAACGGGGCCGGCGTTCAAGATGACCGAACTCGGTGAAGTATTGCTCCCCGCTTTGACCTGGGACGCCAGTTCGTCGGACGACGACATGGTGCGCCTTGGCCGCGTTACCAACTGGGTGGAGAACGAAAGTGGCGACGTGAAGCCTGTCGGCCAGAAGATGTTTCTGGTGGACGGGGAAGACGTGCCTATCCTCGAACTGCGCAAGCTGGAGTTTTCGCGTCCCGAAGCGGAGGAACCAACGGAAGAGTAACCTCAGAAGATGCCCATCCGCGAAGACCTCCTGACTCCTATCCCCGGAGATAATCCGAGCGGAACGTACCTTTACTACGCCCCGATCTACGACAAGATCAAGGAGGCCCGGCGTCAGGACGAAGACTCCGGGCCCTCTGGCGTATGGACGCGGGAACGGAAGATGGCCGATTGGAATCAGGTCATCAAGCTGGCAGGGGAAGCGCTGGCTACGCAGTCCAAGGATTTGCAGTTGGCGGCGTGGCTGACGGAAGCGTATTTCAAAAAAGAAGGCTTTAGCGCGTTTCGGGACTCCCTGGTGATGCTGCGGCAGTTGGTGGAGACGTTCTGGGACACGATCTACCCAGAGATTGAAGACGGCGACGCGGAGTTCCGCGCGACGCCGCTTTCGTGGATCGGCAACTTTGATTTGCAGATCAAGATGGCGCCGATCACGCGGGGCGGACTGAGTGCGTTCGACTACCGCGTGGCCAGTTCGATGGGCACCAAGCAGGACGCCGAAAATGGCGGCAGCCAGAAGCTGGAAGAGTTCAACGCGAAGGTTGCTGAGGGGAAGACGAGCCTCGACGAGTTCGACGGCGACTTCGACAAAACCCCCAAGAAATACTACGTGGAACTGGCGGAGACTTTCGTCAGCACGTTGGAAGAGCTGGAAAACCTGCAGCGCGTTTGCGAAGAGAAGTTCGGCGATGATTCGCCTGGATTCTCCAAGCTGCGCGGGGCGCTGGAGGAGACGCAGGTCACCGTTAAGAACCTGCTGAACCGGAAGCGCGAGAAAGAGCCGGATGCACCGGCGCCTGGCGAAGAGCCGGTGGAAGAAGTCGTCGAAGAGGCGGCCCCGGTTTACGAGCAGAGTTACGGCGCCGCGCCGGTGGCGGCCCCTGTTAAAAAGAAGGCCGGTTCTTTGTCGGCTGAGCCGCAGGATGCCGATGACGCGCTGGCGCGGATTGTGGCCGTGGCGCGGTATTTGCGGGTGTTGGACATCTATTCCCCAGCGCCGTATCTGATGCTGGCCGGATTCCGGTTCGGCGAATTGCGCTCTGGTGGGGACTCGATTGACGCGATGAAGCTGGAGGCGCCGCCGACGGAGATCCGCCAGGGGATGAAGAAGGCGTCGATGGAATCGAACTGGGAAGAGGTCTATAAGCTCTCCGTGGAGGCGCTGGCCTTGCCGTGCGGCCGCGGGTGGCTGGACCTGCACCGGTATGCGGCGAAGGCGTGCACGGAGTTGGGCTGGTATCACGAGGGCACGCGGCGCGGGATCGTCTCCATGGTTCGCGGCATGTTGCAGGACTATCCGGACCTGCACAAGATGAC
>CANIVU010000159.1 GCA_947470805.1 Acidobacteriota bacterium
GGATGAGGCGTTCGCGCTCCTTCGTTTCTTCGGGGGTGAAGGGGATGTCGGCGGAGATGCCTTGGGCGTTTTCCTTGAGGCCGGCTTCGGTGAGGGCTAGATCGATGGTTTCCTGGGGGGTGTTGGCGGGGAAGCGGGCCTTTACTTTGTCGATGACGCGCTGGCGGGCGCGTTGTTCGATGCGGTTGATGGCGGATTTGATCTCTTCGGCTTTCAGCCAGCGGGGGTAGCCGGACTTGTAGCCATAGATGTTGAACTTGGGAATGACGGGGACTTCGCGCTCGTCGCTGGCGGCGAAGATGGCCATCATGGCGTGGTAGTCGCGGGAGGTGATGGGGTCGAACTTGTGATCGTGGCAGCGGGCGCAGCCGAAGGACATGCCGAGGAAGGCTTCGCCGGTGGTGTCGGCCACGTCGGTGAGCCATTCGTAGCGCTGCTGGCCGCCGAAGAGGCCGGCCTCATGATAGACGGGGCCGATGGTGTAGAGGCCGGTGGCGATTTTGGCGTCGAGGTGTTTCTTCTTCTCGGCGGGGACTTGGAAGCCGCCATTTAGGGCTAGGTCGTCGGGCCAGATTTCGTCGCCGGCGATTTGTTCTTTTACGAATTGCTGGAAGGGCTTGTCGGCGTTGAAGCTTTGGATGACGTAGTCGCGGTAGCGCCAGGCGTTGGGGAAGTAGATGTCGGTTTCGAAGCCGCCGGTGTCGGCGTAGCGGACGACGTCGAGCCAGTGGCGTCCCCAGCGTTCGCCGTATCTTGGGGATTTTAGGAGCTCGTCGATTAGGTTTTCGTAGGCTTTGGGGTTGGTGTCTTTTTCGAAGGCTTCTACCTGGGCGGGGGTGGGCGGGAGGCCGTGGAGGGTGTAGTAGGCGCGGCGGATTAATGTACGCTTTGGGGCTTTGTTGACGGGGGTTAGGTTGTTGGCTTTGAGGGTGGAGTTGATGAGTTCGTCGATGGATTTGGTGGAGGGTTTGATGGGTTGGAAGGACCACCATTGGGGGGCTGGTTTGGCGTCGGCGGACCACTTGGCGCCGTCGTCGATCCAGGTTTTGATGGTTGCGATTTCTTGGGGGGTTAGGGCCTTTTTGCCCGGGGGCATTTGGAGGGCGGTGTTGCGGAGGAGGGCTTGATAGAGGAGGGAGTTTTGGGCGTCGCCGGGTTTGAGGGCGGGGCCGCGGGCTCCGCCTTGGAGGGCGGCTTCGCGGGTGCGGAGATCGAGGCCGGCCATTTTTGCGGGGCCGTGGCAGGAGAGGCAGTTGGCGGCGAGGATTTGTTGGGCGGGTTGGGCGGAGAGGGCGGGGATGGCTAGGAGGAGGAGGAGGCGCACTCCATTAAGTTATCGCAATTCGGGGGAGATTAGTTCTTGAGGAGCAGTTGCCAGTTGGAGATCAGGGTGAACGGGAGATTGGAGCGGTCCGGGCGGACGGCGACGAGGAAGCGCTGGCCATCGGCGGAGACATCGTACATCCAGCCACGTTCGTTGACGACGCGAATGCCGAGCGAGTGGGCGGCGCCGACGGTGATGGCGTCGCCTTTCCTGGTCACATCGGCCGCCATCAACATGCCGTTCGCGGCGACGAAGAAGAGTTCCTTGCCGTCGGCACGCCAACGGGGCTGCTGGCCACCAGCGGTGGAAACCTGTTCCTTGGGGCCGGGCCCGGGGAAGGGGGCGAGGAAGATTTCGTCCCGGGAGGACTCGTTAACGAGATAGGCGACCCAGCGGCCATCGGGCGAAAATCTGCCGTGCAGTTCGCGCAGGGGTGTTTTCTGGAAGGGCACCAATTTAGACCCCTGCAGGAAGGCCAGGTCTTCCTGATCGACCGGGTCCCGCCGGTGAACCATGAGGGAGTTGCCGTCGGGCGACCAGCCATCGGTAAGGGTAGGGATGTTGTCGAGGTAAAGTGTTTCTTCGGTGCCGGAAAGATCGGCGGATTTGCGATAGATGCCATAGCGGCCGGAGCGATCGGAGGCGAAGGCAATGGTGCGGCCGTCAGGCGACCAGACGGGGTTGGTATCGATACCGGGGGTGAAGGTGAAGCGGGAGCGGAGGCCGCGGGCGAGGTCCTGTATCCAGATGTCCGCATCGAGGGAAACGGCCAGTTTTTTGCGGTCCGGCGAGAGTTCGATCATGAAGAAGTTGCCCGGATCGCCGAGGGTGCCGGTGGCGGTGCCGGTGCGGTCAAACCAGGTCAATTGCTGGATGGAGGCACCGCCAGGCTTGTAGAAGAGCGTGCCGTCGCGGGCGACGGTGAATTCGGCTACGTCGGTGACAAGCGGAGTGGTTTCCGGAGAGGCTTCCAGGCGCTTTTCGTCGAAACGCTGGGCGATGAGGGTGCTGCCGCGAAGGTACAGAAGATGACCGTTTTCCAGAAAGGCGGCGGAGTTGGCCGGGCCGATAGTTTTCACGGCGGCGGCATCAAGCGCGGCGATCTTGAGAGTGCCCTCGCTACTGCCCACGTCGCGTTGATCAAGGAAAGTGAAGTGGCGGCCGTCGGGAAGGAAGATGGCGCTGGAGGCGTTGCGGACGCCGGGGCCGAGTGTCAGGGCGGTGGGTGTGCCACCGGTGGCAGGGATGCGCTCCATGGCACGGGCGACGCCGGGCGAGAAGATGATGACCCCGGAGGGGCTCCAACTGCCACCCAGGCCGAGGGGCGCATCGGCGAGGATGATGGGGTCGACGCCGGAGAGGTCGATGCGCTTCAGTTTTTGCTGGGCGAAGAAGGCGAGCGAGCGGCTGTCGGGCGACCAGAAGGGATAGCTGGCGCCGTCCGTGCCGGGAAGGGGGCGGGCGGTAGCGGAATCGAGTGGGCGGACCCAGATTTCGGTGCTGTTGGGGGAAAGGAGGACATAGGCAAGCTGTTTCCCGTCAGGGGAGATGAGGGGGGAAATGGCGAAGGCACCTGGGGGGGGAGGATGGAGGCATTGATGAGTTTTGCGGGGGGCGGGGCGGGACGGAAAATGTAGAGCGCGACGAGGGCGATCAGCAGAACGGCAGAGAGGATCCAGCCGGCGTGGGGAAGGCGGTTTTTCGGGGTGGCGGGGACGGCTTTCCGGGTGCCGGTAGTGGGGGAGACGGAGAGAGCGAAGCCGAGATCGCGGGCGGATTGGAAGCGATTGGGGGGCTCCTTTTCCAGGCAGTGGCGGACGATTTCCTTGAGGTTCTGGGGGACGGTTTCCGGGAGATCGGGCGGGTCCTGGCGGAGGATGGCCTGCATGGTGTCGACGGCGGTTTCCCCTTGGAAGGCGCGTTGGCCGGAGAGGAGTTCGTGGAGGATGACGCCGAAGCTGAAGATATCGCTGCGCTGGTCGACGGCGAGGCCGCGGACCTGTTCGGGGCTCATGTAGCCGGGGGTGCCCATGACGACGCCGGCTTCGGTGCGGAGGGTGACGGTGGCGTCAGGGGCGGCTTTTGGGGGCTGGACTTTGGCGAGGCCGAAATCGAGGATCTTGGGGCGACCGTCGCGAGTGAGGAGGATGTTGTCGGGTTTGAGGTCGCGGTGGACGATGCCGGCATCGTGGGCGGCGGCGAGGCCGGCGGCGATTTGGACGGCGATTTCGGTGATTTTGCGGAGGGGAAGATTGCCAGATTTCAGGGGTTCGCCATCGACAAGTTCGCTGACGATGTAGGCGTCGCCGACATCGTAGACGGCGACGATGTTGGGGTGATTGAGGGCGGCGACGGCGCGGGCTTCGAGTTCGAAGCGCTTGCGGCGATCGGGGTCGTTGGCGAGGTCAGGAGGGAGGATTTTGAGGGCGACGTCGCGGTTGAGGCGGGAGTCCCGGGCGCGGTAGACTTCGCCCATGCCGCCAGCGCCGAGGGGCGAAACGATTTCGTAGGGGCCGAATTTTTCGCCGGGGGTGAGAGGCATGGAGGGTGCGTCCTCTCAGTTTACTTGACCTGTTTGTTAGCCGAAGTTGGGGACTTTCAGCTGTTCGCCGCCTTTGAGGGCGGATTGGTGGGCGATGATGCCGGGGGCGGTGAAGGCGACGGCGGCGTAGACGTCGACGACGGGTTTGCGGTGGTTCAGGACAGCGTCGACGAATTCGTGGGTTAGGAATGTGTGGGAGCCTTCGTGGCCGCTGTTGTGGCGGAGGGGGGTGGGCAGCATGTCCGTGGCCCACCACTTCTTTTCTTCGTATTTTTCGAGGATGGCGGCTTGGCGGGCGAAGCCTCCGGCGTCCTTTTCGGTTCCGGTGCTCCATTTTACGGTGGCGGGGCCGAGGCCGTTGGGGTGGGCGTGGAAGAAGCTCATTTTGTCGCCGTGGTATTGGGCGCGCTCCGTTCCTTTGTGGGCACCTTTCCACCAGACTTCGACGCGGAAGCTGGTGCCGCGATCGGTTTTGAATAGCGCTGTTTCGTTCCAGAAGGGGTTTTTGTAGACGTTGTCCTTCAAGATGGGATCGTTGTCGCCCCAGCCGATGCAGGTGGCGGTGGTGATTCTCTCGCCGGTGACCGATAGCAGGTGGGCGGTGCAGTGGGTGGGGTAGTGCATGGGCGGGAGGCCGTGGCGCCAGGTGCGCTGGCCGTCTTCGAAATAGAGCGTTTCGAGGCCGGCGTGGTGGTATTCGCTTTCGCACGAATAGAGGTGGCCGAAGGCGCCTTCGTTGTAGAACTTGCGGGCGGAAATGGTCAGCTGTTGGTAGTAGCTGGTTTCGGCCATCATGTAGGTCAGGCCGGTGGATTTGACGGTGGCGATGAGCTGGGCGCATTCGTCGAGCGACATGGCGGCGGGGACGGCGGAGAGGACGTGTTTGCCGGCTTTCAAGCATTGGACGGCGTGGCGGACGTGGTCCGGGGCGGGGGTGAAGAGGCCGATGGCTTCGACTTGTTTGTCTTTGAGGAGGTCGTCTAGGGAGTTGTGGGCTTTGGGGCAGTTGTAGGTTTTTTGGAGGGCGGCGCGACGGTCGGGACGGAGGTCGGCGACGGCTTCGACGGTGGAGTTGGGGTGTTCGTGGAAGAAGAATGACGTGCCGAAGCGGCCGCCGACGATGCCCATGCGGAGTTTGCGATTTTGGGCGGCGACGGGGAGGAGGGTGGAGGCGAGGAGGGAGCGGCGGGTCATGGAGTTATCGTATCTCTGGTTGGAGGGAAATAGGGGGGGGAGTGTGCGGGGTGGGGGGGTATTTCCGGATCGACAGATTCCAGGCAAGTGATTGTTCCTGATGGAGTTAGTGGGATTACATTTGTTATATGGTGCATAAGCGTGAGTGGCTCCTATTTGGGGATAATGGGGGGGTGAGGGTGCTTTATGTGGCTTTTGATGTGTTTCCGCGGCCCAAGGGGTCGTCGAGCCATATTGCTTCCATGATTGCCGCGCTGGGGCGGGAGTTTGGGCCGGTTTGTGTGCTGTGCCTAGGGGATTCGGAGTTGGCGCCTTTTGAGGAAGATGGGGTCATTTCCATCTACCGGATGGCGGCGGTGTCGCGGGACGTTTTGGCGCGGGCGACGGCGTTTGCGCAGTTTGTGGAGTTTCATGCCCGGCGGTTGGCGGGATCCTTGGAGTTGATTGTGTTTCGGGATCCTTGGGGGGGGATTCCGGCCATGCGGGGCGCGAATGGCGTGCCGGCGGTTTTTGAGGTGAATGCGCTGCCGTCGTGGGAGATGGCGTATTCGCGGCCGGGGTTTGCGGAGAGCCCGACACTGCAGGCGAAGTTGGGCGATATGGAGCGGGCGTGTTTGCGGGGCGTGGCGGCGGTGCTGTGTGTTTCGGCGGTGACTCGGCGGGCGTTGGTTTCGATTGGGGTGGCCGAAGAACGCGTTTTTGTGATTCCGAATGCGGCTAGTGAGACTTATTTTCGGGGGATTCACGAGCCTTGTGCGATTCCGGAGATTTTGGACGGGGAGTGGTGCGGGTATGTGGGCGGGCTGCAGGCTTGGCAGGGGGTGGAGTTTTTGATTGATGCCTTTGCCATGACTGGGGTGGGGAAGTTGGTCATCGTGCATAGCGGGCATGTGGCGGCGGCGCGGGAGCTGGAGAGGCGGGTGGCGCGGCACCGGTTGGAGGGGCGGGTGTTGGTGCATGGACCGTTGGCGCCGGCGGAGTTGGCTTCGGTATTTGCGCGGGTTCGGTTTACGGTGGCGCCGTTGGCGGAGACGGCACGGAATACCTGGCAGGGGTGTTGCCCGGTGAAGATTGTGGAATCGATGGCGGCGGGGACGCCGGTGTTGGCGTCGGATTTGGCGGTGAGCCGGGAGTTGATTACGCACGGGGAGAACGGGTGGCTGGCGGCGCCGGGGGACCGGCGGGCATGGGCGTTGGCGTTGGAAAAGCTGTTTTCGGACGGGGCGCTTCGCGATAAACTAGCCGCGGCAGCAAATTTTTCCGCGCGTGATAACTTTTGCCAAGCGATTGCGCATGAAGAACTCGATACGGTTTTCCGCCTGGCGGCGGGGATGGGAGTGACGGGATGAGCACACCAGTGGTTGAGGCGCTTTCGCCGGCGGCGACGCAGGCAGTGGCGGCGAAGGTATTGACGGGGGCGTGGAGCGGGCGAGCGCTGGTGAAGCTGCTGGGGGAGTTGGAGAAGTGGGATGTGGTGATTGAGGCCAAGAAGGCGAAGATGAACAAGCTCTGGATTGGGAGCATGATCGGCGCTTTTGTTGGCTTCATTCTGATGTTTGTGTTGTTCCCGTATGGGATTGCGCTGTTCCTGATTCCGTTTGTGCTGATTTTCATTTTCAAGAAACAGCTGAACGGGTTGGAGGCGGCCGATATACCGGATGAACTGCGGAAGTCGGTGCGGCCGGTGTTGAAGCAGTTGGGGCAGGACCTGCACCCGGAAGAGAAGATCAAGGGGACGATTCAGCTGACGGGGATTGACGAATCGCGTTGCAAGTTGAAGAAAGACCTGCCGCCGGGGCATAACCGGAGTTTGAAGTTGAGTGTGTATGAGACCGAGGTCTGCGACTTGCGGTTGCCGCTGGCGGATGGGAGCACGGCGGTGCTGCGGTTGAATAATACGTTTCACAAGTTGGAGCGGAGTTATCGAACGACGCGGGGGAAGTGTAAGTCGAAGACGAAGTGGAAGAAGGCGGTGACGGCGACGGCGATGCTAATTCCGCCGGTGCGGTGGAACTGGGAGCCGGCGCGGATGCAGAAGTATGTGGACAAGGTGAACGAGAAGCTGTCGTTTGCGGAGAAGAATGGGGTGATGGCGGCGCGGCTGGACCGGTATTACAAGTTCAAGGGGATTGGGAATGCGCCGGTGGCGACGGTGCCGGCGGAGGACATTATGAAACTGTTTGTGCGGCTGAGCGGGATGCGGCCGGCGGGAGGGACGCGATGAATTGCCAGTGGCAGATGGGCGTATTGGTGATGCGGGAGTGCGGGATGCCGGCGGCGGCTGGATGCGCGATTTGCAGCCGGCCGATTTGCGCGGCACACACGATGATGGGGCAGAACGGGCCGGCGTGTCCGGGGTGCGCGGCGCACACGGCGGGGTACGGGGAGAACGACGACACCGAGATTGCCGGGGCGCGGGACCAGTATTATTCGCAGTACGGCGGGGCGACGCAGTTTGGGAGCAGGGGATATTTTTCGCGGCCGGATTCGGCGTCGATGGCGCAGCGGGGGCTGCAACAGAAGCCAACGCAGCAGCGGCAGTACGACGATAAAGAGACATGAGGGTTCTTTGGATCACGGACCGGTATCCGCCGGCGAAGGGCGGGATGGCGGTGAGTTGCGCGCGGCAGGTGCGGGGGCTGCGGCGGCGGGGCATTGGGGTGGACGTGTTGGTGATGGGGGCGTTGGGGGTTTTTGAGGCCGTTGTGGAAGAGCGGGACGGGGGGGCGGATTTGCTGGTGCCACCGGAGACGGAGCCGGCGATGGGGTCCAATGAGGCGTGGGTGATGGTGCAGGGGCGGGGGCGGTACGACCATGTGGTGGGGTTTGGGGCATCGGTGGGGGGATTCCATGCGGTAACGTTTGCAGCTTGGCTGGGGGTGGGTTCGACGGTGTTGGTGCGGGGGAACGATTTTGACCGGGACTGGTTCTGGCCGCAGCGGAGCGGGATGGTGCGGGAGGCGTTTGCGCGGGCTTCGGCGATTGGGGCGGTGACGATGGAGAAGGTGGAGCGGATCCGGGCGTTGTACCCGGGGACGCGGGTGGAGTGGACGCCGAACAGTGTGGACGTTTCGCGGTGGGAGTTGCTGGCTTCGGACCGGGCGCGGCGGGAGGAGATCCGGGGGTTGTTGCGGGTGGATGACGGCGCGCGGGTGATTGGGTTGTTTGGCGAGTTGAAGGCGAAGAAACGGATTCCGTTTTGGTTGGAGGCGGTTAGGGACGCGGGGTTGTTGGACAGGGTGCGGTTATTGGTGGTGGGGACGCTGGACGGGCCGACGGCGGCGGTGCTGGATGATCCGGCGATTGCGCCTCGGAGTTTGCGGATTCCGTTTTGCGCGCCGGATGAGTTGGCGGGGCTGTATGCGGCGGCGGATTTTGTGGCGATTCCTTCGATGTTTGAGGGGATGCCGAATGTGTTGTTGGAGGCGATGGCTTGTGGGGTGGTGCCGATTGTGTCGGATGCGGGGGCGATGCGGGAGGTGATTACGGATGGGGCGAACGGGTTTGTGTTTGCGAATGCGTCGCGGGTGGCGGCGGGGGAGGCAACGGCGCGGGCTTTGGGTGTTTCGGATTTGGGGGCGATGTCGGGGCGGGTGCGGGGGTTTGTGGAGACGGCGTTTTCGATGGAACGGGAATTGGACGTGCTGTGCGGGTTGATGGGGGCATAGTCGCGTATTTTGCGCCGGGGGGCGGGCTGGGGCATTTGAACCGGGCGCTGGCGATTTGTTTGGGGTTGCGGGATGCGGGGGTGGATGGGCGGATTGTGACGAATTCGCCGTTTGCGGCGGGGCTGGCGGGGTTGGCGCGGTGCCCGGTGGTGGAGTTGGGAGGGGAGGATTGGGGTTCGGCGGCGCGGGCGTTTGTTCGGGAAGTTCGGCCGCGGGCGGTGGTGATGGACACGTTTCCGTATGGGTTGCGGGGGGAGTTTGCGGAGTTCGAGGTGGGGGCGCCGGTGGTGCATGTGGCGCGGCGGTTGTTGAAGCCTTTTGCGTTTGATCGGCGGGATTTTGCTTGTGTGATTCAGGTGGAGCCGTTGGCGGAGGAGCATTGTTTGGCGTTGGGGGAATCGGTGGTGTTGGACGGGCCGGTGTTGTTGGCTCCGGGGCGGGTGGCGACGGCGGTGCCGCGGGAGTTGCGCGCGGATGGGTTGACGCTGGTGGTGCATAGCGGGGCTGAGGAGGAGGTGGCGGAGCTGGTGGGGTTGGCTGGGCCGGGGTGCGTGGTGATTTCGCCATGGTCGGGGGTGGAGTATTATCCGGCGACGAATTTGTATGCGCGCGCCGGGCGGGTGTTTACGGGGGCGGGGTATAACTCGATGGCGGATTTGTTGGGGTGGCGGGAGAAGCATGTGGCGGTGCCGTTTGCGCGGAAGTATGACGATCAGGCGGCGCGGGTGCGTTCGTTTTTCACGGAGGCTCGGGATGGGACGGGGCAGGCGGTGGGGGTGATATTGGGGGTGTTGTAGCCGGTGAATGGCTGGGCTCGGGTTTTTCCTGGGTGACAGTCACCCAGGAATTGTCTGGGGGGTTGGGGGTACTCTAGAGGGCTATGCGCTTCTTTTTTCTTTTCGCTTTGACGCTGGTGGGGCAGACGCCGGTGGTGTTTGTGCATGGGAACGGGGACGATGCGGCGAAGTGGATGGGGATTCTGTGGCTGTTTGAATCGAACGGGTATCCGCGGGAGCGGCTTTTCCCGGTGCGGTTTACGAATCCGAGCGCGCGGTTGAACGATGCGAAGTTTGAGGCGTTTCGGTCGTCGACGGTGGACCAAGCGGCGGAGTTGGGCGCGGCGGTGACACGGGTTTTGGTGGAGACGCGGGCGGGGAATGTTGCGCTTATCGGGAGCAGCCGGGGCGGGAATACGATTCGGAATTATGTGAAGAATGGGGGCGGGGCGGGGGTGGTTTCGCACGCGATGCTGGCGGGGACGCCGAACCATGGGGTGTTTTTGATGGACACGAATTTGGGGAATGAGTTTAACGGGCGGGGGGCGTTTTTAGGGCAGTTGAATGAGGGGGATGAGACGGTGGCGGGGGTTCGGTTTTTGACTACTTTGAGTGATTCGTTTGATAAATATGCGCAGCCGAATGGGGCGGGGGTGGGGAGTCCGCGGTTGAAGGGGGCGGAGAATGTGGTGTTGCCCGGGTTGGACCATCGGGAGGTGGCGTTCCGGCCGGAGGCGTTTCGGGCGTTTTTCAAGTTTTTGACGGGGAAGGAGCCGGCGACTTTGACGGTGGTGCCGGAGGCGGCGCCGCGGATATCGGGGTTGGTGACGGGGTTTGCGGGTGGGGCGGCGACGAATTTGGCGGAGGCGGGGGTGCGGTTGCGGGTGTTTGGGTTGGATGGGAAGGGGGCGCGGGTGGGGGCGGCGGTGGTGGATGTGGTGACGGGGGTGGATGGGCGGTGGGGGCCGGTGGAGGTGTCGAATTCGGGGATGTATGAGTTTGAGGTGGAGAAGGCGGGGAGTGTGATTCGGTATTTCCGGTCGGCGTTTTTGCGGTCGAGCGATGTGGTGAATTTGCGGTGGCGGCCGGGGGTGAGCGGAGGGACGGTGGCGGCGCGGCCGCAGGGATATTTTTCGAAGGGGCGGGATTTATTGCGGTTTGAGGGGGAGTTGGTGGAGGGGGTTCCGGCGGGGGTGCCGACGGCGGATTCGGTGGTTTTAAAGGGGGTGTTGGGGGGGATTTTGGAGTTGCGGGGGGAGAAGATTGCGGTGCGGCCCGGGGAGGGTGCGGCGTTGCATGTGGCGGAGTTTCATTGGGATTAGTTTGGGGGGGGGGGAGGGGCGGGGGGGGGGGTTGGCCAAACGTTAAAAAATGGAGTAAGCCACTGGGGGTCAATGAGTTACGGGGAAAACAATTGTTATATGGTGCATAAGCGTGAGTGGCTCCTATTTGGGGAAAGGCTGGGGGAGGGTTAGGCCGAAGCCGGGGAGGTCGCTGGGGTAGATGTGGCCGTCGGAGAACTTGGGCGACATCGCCTGCATCATCTCGTTGCCGGGTTCGCCGATGCCGAAGCTTTCGGCCAGGTTGCAGTTTGGCGTGGCCAGGATGAAGTGGAGGCCGAAGAGGCTTCCGCCGCGGTGGGGGATTATGGGGAGTTGGGCGGCTTGGGCTAGCGCTGCGATTCTTCTTAGTTCCGTTAGGCCTCCGCTCCAGGTGATGTCCGGCTGCAGGATGTGCGCGGCTTTGCGGGCGATTAGGTTTTCGAATCCGTACCTGGTGTACTCGTGTTCGCCGTGGGCGATTTTGGTGGTTTGGACCTTTTCGCAGAGTTGGTGGTAGCCGGCCATGTCGTCGGGGTTTAAGGGCTCCTCGATGAACATCAGTTTTGACGGGGCCAAGCGGTCCGCCATTTCGATGGTGTAGGGCACGTTCCAGCGGCAAAGGACGTCGATCATCAGGTCCGCGTCTTGGCCGATGGCCTTTCTTGCGGCTTCGATTTCAGCTACGGCTTTGCGCATGCCCTCCTTCCCTTCATGCGGGGAGCTGTCGATGGGGAGCTTGTAGGCGCGGATGCCTTTGTCGAGACCTAATTCCACCTTTTTGCTGGTTAGGTAGACGGGTACGCGGTCCTTGGTTTTGCCGCCCAGAAGTTTGTAGACGGGCTGGTTGGCGGTCTTGCCGGCGAGATCCCAGAGGGCCAGGTCGATGCCGCTGATGGCTTGGATGGCGATTCCCTTGCGACCGTAAAAGAGGGACGAGTTGTACATCTGGTCCCAGAGGAGTTCGATGTTGGCGGGGTCGGCCTTTAGGAGGAGGTCCTTGAGGTGGGTTTCGATGACGTGGACGGCGGCGCTGCCTCCCCCGCCGAGACCGTAGCCGGTGAGGCCGCCGGTGGTTTTGATTTCCACCAGGATGGAACCGGAGAGCTGGGAAAACGGACCAAACCAGCGGTTGCGGTTGGGGTCGTAATCGTCCTTGAATTTGGCGGTGCCGAAGCGGCCGGTGCCGAGGAGGGGGAGAACGCGGGCGCGGACGGAATCGATGCGTTGGATTGGCGTTGGCTGGGCGGCTAGCGGGATGGCGGCTGTTGCCAGGAAGGCTCTTCGGTTCATTTGCTGACTCCTTCCCAGAGGAGGCGGAGGGCGCGTTTGCCGGCTTCGTCCAGTTTGGTTTTGGTGGCGACGGCGCCGATGTCTCCGTTGCGGGGGCCGCGGACGATGCTGTTGGGGAAGATGCCGCGGAGTTCGAGGATGTATTTCAGGCCTTCGATGCCGTACATTTCGAATTCGGGGACGAGGACCGCGGCTCTTGCGAAGGCCAGGGCGGCTTCCTTCTGCTTGCCTTTTTCCCATAGGGCGAAGGCTTTTGTGTAGAGGTCCGCCGGGCCGGCGGCGGGCATGCAGCCCACCGCCCCGCGTAGGAGTTCATCGATCATGGTACGGCCGTGGGCGCCGGTGAAGACGCCGATTTGCGGGGCTTTTTGTTGGAATTCGGTGATGCGGGGGAGGGTGACGCCGGCTTCGTCCTTGACGTACTTTACGGCGGGGACGGCTTTGGTCAGGGCGATTACGTCTTCGACGGTGATCTTGCCGACGGCTTGGAGGATCAACGGGAGGCCAGGAGCGGCGGCGGCGATTTTGGTGAAGAATTCGTTCAGGGCGATGCCAGCGGGGGGGAGGGAGATGAGGGCGTTGGCGCCGTTGGCGGCGGCGTGTTTGGCGAGGCGGAGGGAGGTTTCGATATCGTCGGCCTGGACGCCGATGACGAGTTTGGCGGGCTTGCCTTTACCGGCGGAAAGGATGGCTTCGGCGCCCTGGAGGCGTTCGGCTTCGGTGAGGGACCAGAACTCGCTGGCGAGTTGGGGCCAGGCGAGGCCTTGGACGCCGCAGCGGTTGAGAAAGGCGGTTTCTTTGGCGAGGGTGGGAGCGTCGAGCTGGCCGTTGGCGAGGAACGGCGTTTGGACGATGGGGAAGATGCCGCGGAAGGGGCTGGGGGGCGGGGCGGCGGCGAGGAGCGGGGCGAAGAGAACTGCGCGTCTGGAGATTGTCACCAATGCGATCCTATCGCAGCGGACGGCGTTGGTCGTGGGGGTAGGAGAAATGGGGTAAGGAATTGGCGGTAAACGAGGTGACTGTCCCCGGGTTTGGGGGTTGCGATAATACCCTCATGATCCGCCTTATGTTGGTGTTCCTGGCTTTGCCGGTATTGGCCCAGGAGATTTCGATACTACCGCAGCGGCCGGCGTTTAACGGCACCGACATTGTATTCTCTTACGCGGGCGACCTGTGGCGCGTGGGGAAGGCTGGCGGCGCGGCGGTTCGCCTGACGTCCGGCCAGGGCGTGGAGACGTATCCCGTGTTTTCTCCGGACGGGAAAACTGTGGCGTTTTGCGGGGAGTATGACGGGAACTTTGA
>CANIVU010000160.1 GCA_947470805.1 Acidobacteriota bacterium
AGGAACAGGATGATGATGGGGGTGAAGATGGCGCCGGCGGCGACGTCGAGCCAGGCGACGGTGCCGAGGAAGCCGCCGCAGGCGAAGCCGAGCGCGGCGAGGATGGAGGCGGCATAGCCGCGGTCCCAGTGGCGGCAGAGGGCGTAGCAGGCGAGTGCGGCGAGGGCGTGGAGCGCGACCCAGTAGGCGTTGAGCAGGCTGAATTGGAGATAGCCGTTGCGGAGCGGGAGAAGGAGAAACAGCAGATTCAGCGGGAAGAGCGGGCCGGGTTGGGTTTGCCCGATGAGAGACTGGCCCGCCCAGAGGGACGGGTCCCAGAGCGGGAACCGGCCCTGATGCAGTTCGCTGGCGAGGAACTGCAGGCGTGGGATTTCGATGTAGACCATGTCGGGATGGTCGAACCAGACGAATTCGCTTGTGAAGATGAGCTTCCAGAAGAATACGAGCACCAGCAGGACTAGGAGAGCGGGCGTGGCGAAGCGTAGTTTCGGGGAAGAAGGCACTCAGACGATTGTACGGTGCCGGGCTTTGACGGCGATGGCGGCGAGGCCGCTGGCGAGGAGTGCCCAGGTTGCCGGTTCGGGGACGTTGCTGCCGCCGGAGGTGTCTTGCGAGAGGGTGATGGAGAAGCTGTAGTTGCTGGCGCCGGGGAATTCGACGACGCTTACGGTGGAGTAGGGCGAGGATACGGTGACGTCGTAGGTGCCGTTGTTGAAGAGGCCACTTGTTATGCCGCCGCCGAAGCCAGCGCCGAAGCAGCCTTGGCCGGTGATGCATCCCAGTTGTGGTGTTACTCCGTTGCCGCTGCTGTAGGAGGCGAAGAAAGAGCCGGAGCTGAAGACGAGGCCGGCGGGGATGACGAAGCTGAAGTTGTCTTTGTAGTCGCCGCCGCAGTTGGGGCAGCCGCCGACGGAGCCGGAGAGCGTGTTGACGCCCGCGCCGAGGGTGAAGGCTGGGCCAGCGGTGTCGGGAAAGTCGGTGGACTCGATGACGGCGATGGGCGCCGCGTATGTGGCCGTTGCCAGGGTGATTGTGAGTAGTAGTGATTTGAACATGGGTTCCTCCGGCAGACGGTGCGGAAACGGAGCGGGGGATTGGTCATGAGAATTGAAGAGAGTATGCTTGGCGGTAGAGAGGCTCTAGATGCGAAAACAAACTGTGGTTTCGCTGTTGATGGTCTCCGCCCTGGCTGTGTTTCCGGCGTACGGGCAGGAGCCGATTCAAGGGGAAGAGAGCGAACTGGCGCTCCGTGATGACCCCTGGACCCACCTGGTGGTGACGCTGAAAGGCGGGAAGCGGGTGACCTATAGCCGGGGGGATATTGTGAAGGTGCAGTACTTGACGCAGCGCGGCGGGGGCGACGCGTGGTTGGGCCGGGTGTGGCGAATGCGCGAGACGGCGCCGGATGGGCGGTACTGCGACGGCGTGTGGACTCGGCAGGGGACGACGAACCGCTTCGCCGGGAGGTGGACGTGTTCCTGGGGGGCCACGGTATCGGATGTACTGGTGGTGCAGCCGTTGAGTGGAGCGAATGTGGTGGTGTTTCGGGAGGGGCTGCGCGAGAATTATCGCGGGACGCTGGGAGGCGACGGGAAGTCGATTTCCGGGGTTACCTGGGGCGCCGGGGGCAAGTGGACGGCGAAGATAGAATAGCCAGCGCGGCGCGCCTGATATGATGGCGCGGAGATGAGACGCAGAGCATTTTTCCAGGCATTGGCCGGCGCCGCCGGCGCGGCGACGTTGGCGGAGCGGGCCGACGCGGCCGGCTTGCCGAAGACCAAGATCACGCGGATCCGCTACTTCAAGACGCCCACCGACGCGGCGGGGCGGCCGAACACGCGGCAGCCACTGTTCAACCAGAGCACGAACGTCGTTCTGGTAGAAACGGATTCCGGTTTGATTGGTGTGGGCGAGGGTGGCAGCGGCGACACGATGGAGCAGTGCGCTGGATTGTTGATTGGCCAGGATCCCTTCCGGACGGACCGGCTGTGGCAGCAGATGTACCGCTCCTATTTCTACCCGGCCGGGCGCGAGAAAGTGCATGCGTTGGGCGCGCTGGACGTGGCGCTGTGGGACTTGAAAGGGAAGGCGCTGGGCGTGCCCGTTTATCAGCTGTTGGGCGGGCAGGCGCGCGACTACGTGGAGTGCTATTCGACGGGCTATCCGGCGCAGGGCACACCGAAGGAAGTGGCGAAGGCTTGCGTGGACGCCGGGTATCGGGCGTATCGAATTTCAACCGACGTTCGCAACGGAGAGATGGACCGGTTTGCGACGGTGAACCGCGTGTTTGAACTTTGCAAGCAGGTTCGGGAGGGTGTGGGGCGCGACGGCGGATGGTGCATCGATTTCCATACGGAACTCGATATGCCGGACGCGGTGACGCTGGCTAACCTGATTGAACCGCTGCGACCGTACTTCGTCGAAGATCTGGTGCGGAGTGAGAATCCGGGGGTGTACCGGACGCTGCGGCATCAGGTGAAGGTTCCGATCGCGGTGGGTGAGCAGTTCGGGCCGAAGTGGGAATGGAACGAGCTGATTGAGAATCACCTGATCGACTACGCGCGGGCGACGATTCCGAACGTCGGCGGGATTACGGAGTTCCAGAAGATCGCGGCGATGTGCGAGACGCACTACGTGGGTATGGTGCCGCATTTTACGGGGCCGATTTCCGAAGCGGCGATGGTGCATTGTTGCGCGGTGTTCGCCGGGCCGGCGCTGATGGAAATGGTGATGGGCGGGACGCGTCCGTGGCCGTATTTGAAGTCGCACTACGACTTGAAGAACGGTAAGTTGTGGCCGAACGAGCGGCCGGGCTTGGGTGTTGAGGTGGATACGTCGAAGTTGCAGCAGATTGGCGATTACACGGAAGCCTATTCATTGACGCCGATGTTGAAGCGGCCGGATGGGTCGTTGACGAACTGGTAGTTCAGAGCGCGACGGGCTGGAATCGGCCGAAGGTTTTCCAGGTCACTGCAACGGCGCAGAGATAGCCGCAGGTGAGTGTGATGACTAACGGCGTGTAGCCAAAAATCGGGACGAGGTAGCCGGGGAGGACCGCGGAGAAAACGACGCTGCTCATGGCCCCGGCGAAGCCCCCGAGACCCAACACGGTGCCGACGGCCGAAGACGGGAAGACGTCGGCCGGGAGCATGAAGGCGATGGAACTGAACGATTGGTGCGCGGCGGCGGCGAGGCTGAAGATGAGCACCGCGTTGAGCGCGCCCGCGTGCATGGCCGCGTAGGCGGCGACGGGTACGATGCAGGCGCAGAGGAAAAGGCCGCTGAGGCGGGTGCGCTGGAGCGGCCAGCCTTGTTTCAGGAGGCGGCCGTTCGCCCAGCCTCCGATGAGCGAGCCGATGCCGGACATGAAATAGATGAACGGAAGGGCCCAGCCGATTTGGGCCATTTCGAGCTTGTGGACGTCCCGGAAGTAGAGGGGCAGCCAGAAGAGGAGGAAGTACCAGGTGGGGTCGACGAGGATCTTGCTGAGGACGATGCCCCAGGTGGGGCGGTGGCGGAAGAGTTCGCGGTAGGAGATGAAATTGGTGCCAGGCACCAGTTTCGTTTTGGGTTCGTATTGGGTGGCCCAGGCGAAGAGCCAGAGGAAGCCGAGGGCGCTGACGGCGAAGAAGCAGAAGCGCCAGCCGTAGTGGGCTGTGAGTGCGACGAAGAGGGGCGGGCCGGCGACGCTGGCGAGGTTGACGCCGGCGTTGAGGATGCCGGTGGCGAGGCTGCGTTCTTCGGGCGGGAACCATTCAGCCAGGGCCTTGAAGGCGGCGGGGAAGTTGGCCCCTTCGGAGAAGCCGAGGAGGGCGCGCCAGATGGCGAATTGGGAGGCGTTGGTGACGGTGACGTGGAGGATGCTGGCGGTGGACCAGACGGCGGCGGCGACGAAGAGGCCCTTCTTTGTGCCGACGCGGTCGAGCCAGCGGCCGAGGAGCAGAAAGCCGAGGGCGTAGCTGGCCTGGAAGGCGGCGGAGATGTTGCCGTAGAGGGCGGAGCTGAATTGGAACTCGTCGCGCAGGACCGGGGAAAGGGTGCTGAGGAGGAGGCGGTCCAGGTAGTTTATCGTAGTCGCCGTGAAGAGTAGGGCCAGCACGAGCCAGCGGGTTTTAGGCAATCAGGAATCCTTCGGCGGCGAGGCGGGCGAGGGCGGGGCTGGGTTCGATGTCGCGCGTGCCGTCGAGTTGTTGGAGAAGGGCTTGTTCGTCCGCAGTTAGTGTAATCGTGCGGTGGAGCCGGTTGGTGCAGCGGGTGGTTCGTTGCGACTGCAGGCGGGCGAGCGGACAGGCGATGGGCTTGGCACTGGCGGCATTGACCACGGCCGGGGTATCGGCGCGCAATATCCAGAGGCCGCGGCTCCAACCGGCCAGAAGGATGCCGGCGATGATGGTGCCGCCGAGAGCGGCCACGGCGTGCATGCTCAGAGCGTCAATGATGGGTTGCATGAAGACATGCGTGGGAACGGGGGCGGGGCCGTGCTGGCGGAGGAGTTCGAGGATTTTGACGATGGGTTTATCGTCGACGGTGAATTCAGCGCCGATGTGGGAGCGGATGCGCCAGGCGTCAGGTTGGACGTCGAGGATCTCGGCGGTGAGTGAGACGGAGAGCGGGAGAATTCGTTCGGCTTCGATGTCGCGGTTGATGGGCACGCCGGCGTGGCAGAGGAGGGACTGGCGGAAATAGCAGCCGATCAGGAAATCGAGGTACTGTTCGCGGCGGAGAATATCGGGGCCGGCGTTTTCATCGAGAGCTTTTCGAAGATCGCTGCCGAGGACAAAGGAGTTCGCGAGCAGGCGCGATTCGGCCAGGTATTGCAGGTTGAAGCGGGCGGCGTGGGCGGTGAAGTCCTGGAAGTAGGTGGGGAAGTTGTTTTCGACCAGATATTCGTGGGCGAGGTAGTAATCCGGGGCGTTGAGAAGGGGGGCGACTTCCGCTTGGAGAGTCTGGCCGTAGAGAGATTCCGGATTCGTTATGGCGGGGATGAGCCGGGCGGCGCCTTCGCGCCCCAGGCGAACGCGCTCCTCCGGGGTGGCGCCGGGCTGGGCGAAGAAAGTGAGCACGTCTCGCGCGACGATTCGCGAACGCCAGCCGGGGTAGGTGTTGTAGCTGATGTAGGCGACACCGTTCGGCGAGAGGCAGCGTTCGATGATGGCCATGAGCGCGTCGCGCGTTTCCCCGGAGATCCAGGAGTAGACACCGTGGGCGATGATGTAGTCGAATGAGGCTGGCTCGGCCGCGAAGTCGAGGATGGATTCGCAAAGGAATGCAATGTTGGTAGCTCCGACGGCCGATGCGCTGGCCAGGGCGCGTTCGATTTGAACGGGGCTGTAGTCGATGCCCGTGAAGCGGGCGTTGGGAAGCGCCTGGCTCATGGCGAGGATGTTGAACCCGGTGCCGCACCCGAGCTCGAGAACGCGAGCGGTATTGACGGGGGGCGGTGTGAACCCGAGGAGGGTGGCAACGGCGGCGATCTGGCCGGGGTGGGAGTCTTGAAAGGTAAGTTCGCCGTAGGCGATATCGGGTTCGGTCATGCGGCTGCCGTTATTTTAGAATGATTGCGGGGGACGGAATGAAAAAGTATCTGTTGCTGGTGCTGTTGGCATTGGGAGCGGCTGCGCAGCGGTATGAGCCCACGTGGGAATCGGTGGACAAGCGGCCGACGCCGCAGTGGTTCACGGATGCTAAGTTCGGAATTTTCATCCACTGGGGTGTGTACTCGGTGCCCGCGTATGCGCCGGTGATTCCGGGGAAATTGGCCTACGCGGAGTGGTATTGGAACGCGATGGAGCGAGGCAAAACGCCGGGGGCGAATCCGATCCAGGCGGGGACGTGGGCGTATCACCAGAAGCAGTATGGGGCGGGGTATCCGTATCAGGACTTTGCGCCGCATTTCCGGGCTGAGTTGTTTGATCCGGACCATTGGGCGGACGTATTCGCTCGGAGCGGGGCGAAGTACGTGGCGTTGACGTCGAAGCACCACGAGGGGTTCGCGCTGTGGCCGAGTAAGGAAGCGTCATCGACGTGGGGGCGGCCGTGGAACGCAGTGGAGATCGGGCCGAAGCGGGATGTGCTGGGTGATTTGACGGCCGCGGTGCGGCGGCGGAACTTGAAGATGGGTTACTACTTTTCGCTCTACGAATGGTTCAATCCGTTGTGGCTTTCCGATAAGCCCCGGTACATCCGCGAGCACATGACGCCGCAGTTTAAAGATCTGGTGACGCGGTATGAGCCGTCGATTATTTTCTCCGATGGGGAGTGGGATTTGCCGTCGTCCGAATGGAAGAGCGCGGAGCTTTTGGCGTGGTTGTACAACGACTCCAAGGTGAAGAACGACGTGGTGGTGAACGATCGATGGGGGAAGGAGACGCGGCATCTCCACGGCGGCTATTGGACGACCGAATATACGCCGGGGATGGCGGGCAGCGATCACGCCTGGGAGGAGAGCCGGGGGATGGGGTTCAGCTACGGGTACAACCGGGCGGAGCGCGCGGCGCACTATCACACGGGGCGGGAGTTGGTGATTATGCTGGCGGACCTTGTGAGCCGGGGCGGGAATTTGCTGTTGGATATCGGGCCGGATGCGGATGGGACGATTCCGGTGGTGATGGAGGAGCGGCTGTTGCAGATTGGCGATTGGCTGCGCGTGAACGGCGATGCAATTTATGGGACGAAACCTTGGAAGGTGGCCAAGCAGTGGGGGGCCGGCGCGGAGACGAAGGTGGAGTACAACAAGTCGTACGAGGCGCAGTACGACGTGACGAAGTTGGTGGGAAAGCCGGAGGGTGGGCGAGCTTCGATTGAGGCGTTCTTCACAGCGAAGGGTTCCGATGTGTTCGCGATTTTGCCGCGGTGGCCGGGCGGGAAGCTGCATTTGAACGATATGAGTGGCGTGCGGAGCGTGTCGTTGCTGGGCGGCGGGGCGCTGCGATTTGTGGCGGAGATGGGTGGCGTAACGGTGGAGTTGGGTACGTTGCCGGAGGAGTTGATGGCGCAGCCGATGTGGACGTTGCGGGTGAGCCGATGATCACGGTGCGCAGGGCGTTGACCGGTGACGTAGCGTTCCTGGTGGACGGCAACGCGCGGATGGCGTGGGAGACGGAGGCGTTGACTCTGGATCCGGAGCGCTTGCGGGCGGGGGTGGCGGCTGTATTCGCGGACGCGGGGCGGGGCTTCTACTTGATTGCCGAAGTGGACGGCGTCGCGGCGGGACAGATGATGATCACCTACGAGTGGTCCGACTGGCGGAATGGTGTGTTCTGGTGGATTCA
Organism: Acidobacteriota bacterium; assembly: GCA_947470805.1. Classification (GTDB taxonomy): domain Bacteria; phylum Acidobacteriota; class Terriglobia; order Bryobacterales; family Bryobacteraceae. Next base: position 7,272 of record CANIVU010000160.1, read on the forward strand.
GAGCGTCTACACGCTGCCGAAGTATCGAGGGCGCGGGGCGTTCAAGGCTCTGTACGCGGCTGTAGAGGAGATGGCACGGGAACGTGGCGATGTGTGCGGGTTGCGGTTGTATGTGGAGGCGCACAACGAGGCGGCGCAGGCGACCTACCGGCGGTGCGGGATGAGCGAGACGGTGTACCGGATGTTTGAGGTGGACGGGGTGCTGCGGCGCGCGACGGAATGAGGCAAAAAGATGTGGCCCGGCGGCGTGCCAGTGTAAACTGAACATTCTGCCTTTGGTATGCCGGAAATCTCTCTCCAATTAGTTATCGATATCTTGAAGATCGTCTTGATCGATCTTTTGTTGGCGGGGGATAACGCGGTGGTGATCGCCATGGCGGTGAAGACACTGCCGCCGAAAGAGAGACGGCTTGGCATCTTCTTTGGCGCTGCGGTGGCCGTGGTGTTGCGGATCGGGCTGACGTTTTTCGCGGCGCAACTTTTGGATGTGCCCTGGTTGAAGTTGATCGGGGGCTTGCTGATTTTCTGGATCGCGATCAAATTGTTGACCGATGCGGCTGAGGAAGAGGCGGGTGTGAAGCACGCCCATTCGTTGATGTCGGCGATTTGGTTTATTCTTGTGGCCGATATCACGATGTCCACCGACAACATCATTGCGGTGGCGGCGAGTTCGAAGGGCAATATGGCGCTGCTGATCTTCGGCCTGGGCTTGAGTATCCCTTTCGTGGTTTTTACGAGTTCGCTTCTTTCGACGATTATGGACAGGTACCCGGTGGTGATTTGGCTGGGGGCGGCGGTTCTGGGGCACGTGGGGGCGGAGTTGATGATCTCCGACCCGGTGGTGCATGCGGCGCTGCATCCGTCGCGGGCGGTTGAGATCGGCGTGCAGATCCTTGGCGCGCTGCTCGTGGTTGCGGTTGGCAAGTTCCTGGCCTCACGCCGCGCACCGGCGGTGTGATACGTTAGCGGCGCATGCTACGCCGCTCCTTTGTATCCCTCCCCGCGCTCGGTTTGATGGCGGGGGCCAAACCGAAAATCGGTGAATACGATCCTGCGAATATCAAGCTGTCGCACCGGATGGTGATCCGCTCCCTGACCGATGAGGATCTGCAGTTCCTGCGCCAGTTGGGGATCCGGTGGTGCCGGATTGAATTTGGCGACGATGCTCCATTCGAGTTCATGAAGGCGACGGTGGACCGGTTGGCACGGTTCAACATGAAGATCTTCAGCGGGGTGCATTATGCGTACCGTCATCTGGATGTGCAGTTGGGGAAGGGGAAGCGAGATCAACTGATTGAGACCTACTGCCAGTTTCTGCGGGATTGCGGCCGGCTGGGTATTCCGGTTTCCAACTACGATTGGCATCCGGCGAACACCTACACGACGGCGATGATCGAGACGCCGGGCGGGTACCGGGCGCGCGAGTTTTCGGTGGAAGATTTTCGGAAGAAGGTGGAGAAGCAGGCGTTTGAACGGGAGTATTCGGCTGACGAAATCTGGGCGACGTACACGTATTTCATGAAGGCTGTGCTGCCGGTGGCGGAGAAGGCCAACGTGAAGTTGGCACTGCATCCCGACGATCCGCCGTTGGCGAAGATGAACGGCGTGGCAAAGGTGTTCACGCACTACGACGGGTACGCGCGGGCGGAGAAGATCGCCGGGAATTCCAAGCACTGGGGCCTGACGTTCTGCGTGGGGACGTGGAGCGAGGGCGGTACGCAGATGGGCAAAGATGTTTTCGGGATGATCAAGGATTTTGGCGGGCGGGGGAAGATCGTGGATGTGCACTATCGGAATGTGTCGTCGCCGTTGCCGCGTTTTCACGAGACGTTTCCGGAGGACGGCTACATGGACATGTACGCGGTGATGAAGGCGCTGCGGCAGGTGAAGTTTAACGGGTCGATTGTGCCGGACCATGTGCCGGAATTTGCAGGCGACAAGGGAATGCGGCGGGCGGGCGTTGCCTATTGCATTGCACAGATGCGCAGCCTGCTGCTTCGAGCCAACGAAGAGGTGGGCTGACCTACACTGGAGGGCATGGCGGAAGAAACCTACTACGACGTCGTTGCCTATCCTCCGGGTTCCTACAGGCAGTCGCATCCGGACCGATTGGCGACGCTGGCGACGTTGCTGGGTATGGATGTGACGCCGGTTGGCGCGTGCCGCGTGTTGGAGGTCGGCTGCGGCGATGGGTCCAACCTGACCCCGATGGCGGTGGGGTTGCCGGGGAGCGAGTTTTTGGGAGTGGATCTGGCGGCGGCGCCGATTGCTCGCGGGAACGCTGTGATTGCGCAGGCAGGGTTGCGGAATGTGCGCTTGGAGGCGCTGGATCTGCTGGCGTTTCCGGAGGACGCCGGCACGTTCGACTACATCGTGGCGCACGGGTTTTGTTCGTGGGTGCCTGATGTGGTTCGCAAGAAGCTCTGGGCGGTGATTGAACGGCATCTGGCGCCGAATGGCGTGGCCTATGCCAGTTACAACGCCTACCCGGCGGCGCATTTGCGAAATGCGATGCGCGACATGATGAACTTTCACGTCGCCGAGCAGGTGACGCCGTCGACCGACCGGGCCGCGGTGGGCCGCGGTTTCCTGACGGATTTGAGCGGTGCGGCCAAGGGGCCGGAGATCTGGAAACAGGTGCTGGCCTTTGAATCCGAGCGACTGGCAAAGCAGCGGCTGGATGTGATTTCTCACGATGAGATGGGGGCGTTCTACAACTCGTTTCGCTTTGCGGAAATTGTGGCGGAATCGGGATTGCAGTACCTGGGAGAGGCGAGCCTGCGGCGTTTGTTTACGCCGCTCGATGGGGAATTGGTTAAGGCGCTAGAGGGATTTGGACCCAAGGATCTGATCGCCAGGGAGCAGTATCTGGACTTTCTGGAGTTTCGGAGTTTCCGGGAGACGGTGTTCTGCCGAGGGTCCGTGCAGTTGGATCGGGACGGCGTGCGCGGGCGAATCGGAAAGACGTATCTGGCGTCTCCATTGGAAAAGGACGGGCCGGGCACGGGTGGGGCGACTAAGTTCCGCAACCGGCAAACGGACGGCGTGATTCAAACGAATCATCCGGATGTGATCCGGATCCTGGAGCGGTTAGGGGCTTGTTGGCCCTCGGCGGTGGCGGGTGCGGATTTGCCAGATGCGACCGAGCCGATTAGCCAATTGGTGGCTGCCGGATTAGTGGAGCTCCGAACTCACCCGCTCGTTCCTCCGCGTAAGGCGGGGCGAATGCCGGTTGCCAGTTCATTGGCACGGGTCCAGTTGGCGTCCGGCGTACGGACGACGAACCTGCTTCATTCCAGGGTTGAGATGAACTCGGCTGAGGCGCGAAAGGTGGTTGGTTTACTGGATGGCAATCCGTCGCAGGCAGCTCTGGAAAAGGCGAGTGCCGGTATTCGAGGCGGAGTGGATGGTGTTCTCGACCTGTTGTACCGGCACGGCCTGCTGATGTACTAGCGATGGGCGAGGGCGGCAACGCCGGGGAACTGTTTCTCCTGGCTGGTGACTTCAGCGGTCCTGGAATTCGCCACTTACGACCCGGCCTTCCGCATCGTACAGATTCAGGTAGAAGACTTTGGCATCCGCGGGGACGGCCGCTAACGCCTTTTTCCCTTTCAATTCGGCCGGGACGATTTCCCACTTCCGGTCCTGCCATTTTCCGGTATCGCGTGTGAAGGCCAATTCCGCTTTGGTGATGGGTCGTGATGAACTGAACGTCACCCAGGCCGTGTCTTTTTCTATCCCTTGTTTGCTGATTCGCGCCAGTCGCGGGCCTTTGCGGAGAATGGAATCGGCGAACGCGAAGATCTCCTCCGGTTTGGCACCTTGCGGATGACCATGGGGCATTCGGACCCGGTAGGCGAGCGTGCGTGGACCCTTCGCCAGCCGGTAGGATTTCCGCCAGGACGGAGGGGGGTAGGCGAAGTCGTTGGTTCCGTTGACCCAGAGCATGGGCATGCGTGAGGCGCCGATGTACTTCGAAGGATCCCAGAGGGAGAGCCAGCGCTCCGCGCGGGCGGGGCCGAGTTTTTCGAAGTCCTTGAGCCAGGCGGAGTCCTCCCCGAGGAAGCCGCAACCGTATACGGGCGCGGCGAAGCGGAACCGGGCGTCGAGGCCGGAGACGATTGACGTCAGGTATCCGCCCCAGGAGATCCCCGTTACGCCCACGCGCCTCGCGTCGACTTCGGGGAAGGAGCGTAGTAGGGAGTGGGCACGGATTACGGCGGCCACGGCGTGGTATGACCACTGGTCTTCCGGCGCAAGATCGACGTTGGCGAAATCGCCCCAACCGGTGGGGCCGGAGAATTCGGTTCGAGTCCGTTGCGGATTCCACATCGTTTTGGCGTCGACGGCTTTGGCTGGGACGGCGCCCGTGGTGTCCATTGCGATCGCGGCGTAGCCGCGGGCGTTCCACATGCGAACCCATTCTGCGAAGGCGGTGCCGCCGCCGCCGTGGATCAAGACCATCGCCGGGAATTGCTGCTGGCCGCTGCCGGCCGGCACGCCGTAGTAGGCGAAGACCCTCGTGGGCTTCCCTTTGTAGGGGACGCCTTCGAACCAAATGGACTTCACGCCCGGTTCGTCCTGATGGGGGGCTTCGAAGGTTTTGGGTGTCGAGTCGAGGTCCGCCCCGCTCCACGGCCCGGTGGCGGTGGCGAGCGAAATCGCCGAGAGGAGTACCAAAGCAAAACGGCGTCTGATCATGGTGTAACCATTATCAAACGCCGTAGTGAAAATTGAGTGAGTGGTGAGCGCGGACAGAATCGAACTGTCAACCTACTGATTAAGAGTCGCTGGGAGTAGGCTATACGGCATTACCAATGATTGCTATAACGTGTTCATAATGGGGGAGTTGTGAGAGCGTAGGTAACCCATGATTACCTATCATGGCTTGTGGGTTTTAATCGTTCCACCCACAAAATCCCCCACAGCTCAAGCCGGTTTAATCCGTCCCTCTCAGTGGTGGGTTGAAACCACGAACGCCGCTGATTAGTTTAGCGTGTCGATATCGTGTATGAACATCGAGAGTAGATCCTTCTTCGCGAGGTTCCTGTTTGCGTGGCCCAGGTCCTGCCGGATTGCGAAAACCAGTTCCTCGAACAAGTACAAGGCCTCATGCGGTTTGCTGGTTTGAGCGCTTCCATTCCGAATGTGGCGCATCCACCGAAGAAAAGCGATTACGACTTCGTCGGAACCCCAAACGGTGAGCTTCTGAATAGTGTCCGTCATGAAGTTCTCAAGATCCTCCTCGTTTAGCGGCAGGCCTTTTTGGGAATCGAGGAGCATCTTCAAGACGAACGTTATCAGACACTCGTACACAGGGGCTTTTTTTTCTCGGTGCTCCTTCCTAATGAGCATTCGAGACTCGATCAGCTTCCCAAGTATCAGGAGGATAACACCGACGATCCCGGCGATGATCGATGCGGTGACGCTCGGATTCAGGGAATCGACGAACCTCGAGAGCTGAGAGCGAGAAAGGCAGAGTAAGCCGATGAAAACAATGGAGACTACTGCCGCAATCAAACGGCTTCCGCGTACCATGAGTTTCCCCATTGTATGTGAGAATTTGGACGGTCGAGATAGCCCGCCGGACGCTCGCGAGGCGATTGCGTGGAATTTCCAGTTACTCACGGGAAGGTCTACGCTCAGAGACCACCTCGGAATCCAGAAAAAACCCAACACCCAGCAAATCCCAGAGCGAGTACGGCGAGAGAGACGCCTATAGCCAAGGCAGCCACTTCAAAGAGTTTGAACCATGGTCGAGGCTTCGGGATTCACCGTTGGGCGGCGTGCAAGCGTTGCGAAGGGTGACGCCCCGTGACAAGGTGTGGAAAACGTGGGTTGCGTCACAAAACAAGTCGCGGCGCGAAGATGCGCCTTCCGCGCCGACTGGACCAGTGGTTCACATCGCGTAGTCTAATGGAGTCATGAACCCACATCGCGGTAATCCGGATATCGGAAAGATCCTGGCCGAACCGGCGCGTGTCAACGACTTTGAGACAGTCGGTCAAGGAGTTTACTGAGTATCGTCGTTTGTTGTTGTTGGTTTGTTGATCCAGGCGTGCGCTGGGGCAAGCGGGGATTTGGGTGGATGCTTAACGAACCGTTCCGGGTGAACGAGAT
>CANIVU010000161.1 GCA_947470805.1 Acidobacteriota bacterium
CTCTTCAGCGATTTGTGCCACCGCTCCAGTTTCCCGTTCGATTGCGGGTAGTAGGGCGAGGTCCGCACATGAGTCATACCGGAAATGCGAATGAACTCCTTGAAATCACGCGCAATGAACTGCGGACCATTGTCGGAAATGATCCGCGGCTTCGCCGCCGGGTGCTTCTCCTTGGCTGCTTGGAGAATGATCTCGATGTCAGCCTCCGTCATCGACTCCCGGAGATCCCAGTGCACGATGTACCGGCTGAAGCCATCCAGTACGCTGCACAGGTAGTAGAACGTACCCGAAATATTGATGTAGCTCACGTCTATATGCCAATGTTGATGCGGGTGCGGCGGCTGCTCGAAGCCCGTCCCCTTCTTCGACGGCTTCCCGTTCCATTTCTTCAGTAACCCCTCTTGGCCCAGCACCCGCCAAACGCTGGACGCACTCACCGCCACGATATTGGCGTCCAGCATCATGAACGTCAGCCGACGGTAGCCCTCCAGCGGGTTCTTCAAATGAAAATTGATGATGGCCTGCTTCTCCCAGTCTTCCAACCAAAACTCCCGGGGAACCCAACCGTTGTGCTCGTTGACGCGGCCGTAGCGTTCTCGCCAATCGTAGAACTTGCTGCTGCTCACGCCCAACCACCCAACGAATCGTCCGGCGCCGATCTCACTGGCCTCCGACCAGCGCCGCACGAAGTCCACGATCTGATCCCGCACATCAGGCGGAACCCAGACACCGTTCAGAGTTCCCCAAGTTCTTTTTTTAGCGCGAGGTGCTCCGACATCAACTCGGCCAGGACCTCATCTTTGCGCTGGATCTTCTTCTCCAGGTACTCGATTCGCACCTGCTCGGCCTGGTGATCGACCCGGCCTTTTCCCTGAAAGGCGGCGGCCCCGTTCTCGAAAAACTCTTTCTGCCAGCGGTAGAACACCGTTGGCTGCAGCCCCAACTCGTCACAGAGCTTCGAGATCGCCTCCTTCTCCAGTAAATGCCGCCTGAGAATGGCGACCTTCTCTTCTGCCGTGTAATGCTTTCTTGGTTTCTTCACGCGTTCTCTCCATTACCTTACTGGGAGAACGCCTTCTCCATTTCCAGCTGAACCGGAACACAAGTGGTCCCCTACATGTTTGAAGGTGCGGGCAAAGTTGATGGCTTCCTTTTCCACTTGTTTTTTAGTGGCGCTGGTGCGCAGGTCGAAGTCGCGCACCTCATAACGGCCAGAATAGGGACGTTGATCCACCGTATAGTTCGCTTGCAAATAGACACCCAGTCCGTGCTTCCTTCGACCCTTGGAGCCCATGGCCGGGATGTCGTACTCCTCGATCGTGATCTTGACCACGGTTGCGTCGGCAGTGACGTAACTCCCCAGAAAGCGCGTTTGCAGCTCCAGTCCACCCTTGGAGATGACCAGCCAGCCGCAGCCGGAAAATACAAGGAGCCCCAGGAGCCCCAGCGCAAAACGCTTTTCCCTTTCGGGTAGCGTCAGTCTTTCGATTGGTTCCGAAGGTTTCTCCGATTCACATTGATCCTTCAATCCCGTATCAAACGTGGCCTTGGCTTCTGGGTAGTGATCTCGCAACGCGCGCCAAAGAACGGGGAGATCCAGATCGTATGCGGTGACACTGTTGCCATGAACATCCACGATGCGAAGCAGGGCCGGGATTTCCATGTCGCGGCGACCGGCACCTGTAGAAGATTCAAGATCGATGCTGTAAACACAGCCTGGCGGAATCGTCCACACTGTATTCAGGGTGTCCCGCCAATAGGTGGCGGTAGGCGAGAAATGGAAGCCGAGAGCGTATCCGCTCTTCTTGCCCAACTGGTTGAGACGCAATTCGCGCACCAAGTGACGCCCGCCCAGCGCGCCGAAGACAACGGCAAATATGTAAAACGGTAGGTCCCCCTGCTTGTACCTGAACGCAGCAAGCCCATTCGCGGCGAGACCGGCGATCAGCGCCACGGCGAGGACCCCGAACAGGAACGAGGTGAGGATGGGAACGAATCGCGTGCGCGGCACATCCGGCGCACGAGTCTCAAGCCACTCCCGTGTTTGCGCCGGGAGATCCGCGAGTCGTTGGCGTTGAATGGCTCCTGGATCATTTTCCATGGATCACGCGAGATTATGAAGCCGTTTGAAATCGGCAAGACGCACTACCAAGAATTCTTCGAGATTCGACACACTGTTGCGTTGCGTACTGTAATTGCGCGACTTCAGGGTCTTCAGGGGCTTGGTCGCGGCCCATGCCAGGAAGGCGTCGAACACGGCAGTGTCCATGCCGCCAGTAAAGTTAATGGAGGTCAGCGGTACCTGTTGAAATGTACGGGCGCAAGCTTCCACACTCGCGACGTTGGGGAAGATGCTCTCGGCCTCAAAGAAGTAGACGGTACGGCATAACGGGAGCAGCCAGAATGCGCCGCTCTCCTTGAATCCTAGATAGCGATAGTCTGATACCTGCTCACCGACGCCATACTCCCAGGTATCACCTCCCTCGGTGAGCAGGAACCACTCGTCGAAGGCCTGCGCGTCGCGCGCCGAATCCGGCCACGAGGTCAGCGCGGCGTCCGCCATTTCGAGTAGCGCCAATCTGTCAGTCTTGCCGGCCTTGAGCCGCCCAGCTTCTCCGTCCAGCCATTTCATGAATTCGCTGAAGTGTTTTCGAGGCAGGCAGGCATCCGCCATCTGAACGATTTGCTGCCGGCTAATGCCGGGAATCCCGGAAAGGCGCGACTGGAACTCTGAGCCTAGTTTATCGGCTTGGTTTAACCAGCCGTCGAGTGCGTTCACCATAACATAGATCCGCTCGCGGTTGCGCAAAGTAATCACCAGCAGGTCAGGGCGTCCATTACCGGCATGATAAACGTGCGTCTTCTCAATGTCCTTTCTGGATGCCGCACGGATGCCTTCCATATCCCTTGCCATCACGTGCCGCGGGGAGAGCCAAAGGCCGAATCGCAAATGTCCATCGTTCAAGTCCCTTTCGATACGCTCGGCATTCTTCGACAAGCGCCGGCAGATCGAATAAAACACGGCCGCGAAAAGCACCATGCTCAGCGTTATTGCAAAACCGTCCGAGAGAAACTTCCCTTTGCTGGCATCTCTGAGGGCAGTGGGCAAGAAAAGGGCAAGTGCAAAGATAAGAATGCCCAAGGTCAATTTGGAGGCAAAGCGGTACGGGTTGCCAAACCGCACCGTACTCGGCACATACCAAACGTCCTCGGGAAGCGGTGCGTGCAACAGTGCACGTACGTCGGCAGGCAGCTCTTTTTCGTCCCGGAGAAGGATCTTGTCATTCGCCAATGCGTCACCACACAGGAATGATTGTTCCACATCGCGCCGGCAGACGGAAACCCATTTGTAGCGCACCCGGTTCTCTGGACACAACTTTGATTAGGCTGCGACGGCCTGTCGAAAGTACTCTTGAGCGACGCGAAATTTCAAGGAATTAATCTGGCGGTGGGCCAGGAACGTTCAGTAGAGATCGTGATGCAGCCCGCCACGATGAGTACCGAAGTAACGGTATCGAGCGGGGAGCTGGTGGTAATCGACGTGAGTTCAGCGTCGGTGGGAGCGAACATCAACGCGCGGGAAGTGGCGCAGATGCCGATCAACGGCCGTCAGATCTCGCAGTTGTACCTGCTAGCGCCCGGTGCGCAGACCTCTGGCGGTGGCAGCTACGACAACATCCGCTTTTCCGGACGCGCCAATCAGCAGAACGCCGTACGGTTTGACGGGGTCGAAGCGTCGTCGATAATCGATGCGTCCCCCGGCAATTTGAACGGACAGACGTCGTCGAGTTTCCGCCTACAGGCGAGCTTAGAGACGGTGCAGGAGTTCCGGGTGGAATCGAGCAACTATCCGGCGGAGTACGGCACGGGCACCGGCGGCCAGATCAGCATTGTGACGAAGTCCGGCGGCAACGAGTATCACGGCAGCGTGTTCGAATACCTGCGCAACGACAAGCTCGACGCGCGGAATTTCTTTGACGGCACGGACAAGTCGCCGCTGCGGTTGAACCAGTTTGGTGGATCCTTAGGCGGCGCGTTGATCAAGAACAAGCTATTTTTCTTCGGTCACTACGAGGGCTTGCGGCAACGGGCGGGTTTCCCGCTGGTGGGCCAAGTGCCGAGCACGACGGTGCGGAATTTGCCGACCTGCGCGGCTGGTTTGACGACGCGCTGCGTGGACTCGGCGGTGAAGCCGTTGTTCGGTGCGTTTCCGGTGGGCAATCGTGGGGCGACCACGAATCCTGATTTCGACATCGCACAATTGGACGGTAAGGCTGTCGTGAATGAGAATTCGGGCAGCATCCGGCTCGACTATCGGCCAAGCGACAAGGACAGCGTGAGCTTCCGTTGGTTCCGGGACGATGGCACTTCGACGTCGCCCTTTGACGTCTCGGGCAGCGCGTTCCGCCAAGCAGCGCTGGCGCAGAACGGCATGCTGAGCTATCAGCGGGTGATCGCACCGACTTTGATTAATGAAGTGAAGTTCGGCTATAACGGGCCGAAGACGCGGACGAGCGGCGTGGCTCCCGTGGTGCCGGGGCTGGATCTTTCCGGGTCGACGATCAACATTACCGGGGCGAATGTCCTGGTGGGCATCGGCGGGCAGGGAGCTAGCGCCGGTGTGGCAATTCCATCCGGCCAAGTACGCGCCAGCAGCGCGACCAATGGACGCGGCCAGCCGTATACGAGCTATTCGCTCAGCTATGTGGACACGCTGAACTGGGTGAAAGGGAAGCACAACTTGAAGTTTGGCGGGGAGTTCCGGCAGGTGCGCATGTATACGGACCGCCTGGGTGGCGTGACCTACGCCTTCGGCAACCTCGCTTCGTTTTTGGCCAACACGCCCTCGATCACGGTGAACGGCGACGTCAGTTCTCCCAGCCCGTTCAACAACGGAGCCACGGGCAATCGGTTTGGAAAGAGCGAGATGATGAGCGTCTACGCCCAAGACGAGTATCGTTTTTCTTCGACCCTGACGATGAGCTACGGCTTGCGCTATGAATACTACACGCCGTGGCGCGAAGATCGGAACCTGGTGGTGCTTTACAACGTCACGACCGGTGGCTTGGACGCGCCCGGGAGCCGGGCTTTCTATCAATCGTCGAAGGCGGCGTTTGGACCGCGCTTGGCGTTTGCCTGGTCGCCGCAGAAGTTCGCAGGCAAGACGGTGCTGCGCATCGGCTCCGGCTACTACTATGGTCCCGGCCAAGGCGAGGACTTGATTCAGCCAATTGAAAGTGACCGCGTGAGCACGACGGCGACGGGGCGTTATCCGATCGATCCGCTGCCGGTGATTCGCAATTTCAATATCAATACGGCGACGGGGATCGGGGTGCGGGCCTATTCGTCGGGCTATCGCGTACCAGAGAAGATTCGTTCTTACACCGCATCGCTGCAGCACACGCTGCCAGGCGGCGCGGTGTTGCAAGTGGCCTATGTGGGCAGCCAGGGGCGCAACCTGTTCCTGCGCAGCACCACGAATAAGGTGATCGGGGTGACGATGAACCAGACGACCGGCGTGGGCGCCGTGGTGCGGGAGTTTGGTCCGCGGTTCGGCGAAATCGACTACAAGACGACGGGCGGAACGGATCACTATGATTCCATGCAGACGACCTTGAACCGGCGTTTTTCCAGGGGCTTGACGCTGGGTGCGCAATGGACCTGGGGCCATTCGATCGGCAACAGCGGCGGCTCGAATGAGGCCAACACCGCCACCAACCCGTACAACTTCCGGCAAGACCACGGGAACAACGCCTTCGACGTACGGCATAGCGCGAACATCTCCGCGCTCTACGAATTGCCGTTCGGCAAAGGTCGGCGGTATAGCAGTTCGATGAGCCGGGGCGCCGAGGCGTTGCTGGGCGGTTGGCAGATGGGCGGCATCGTGAATACGCGCACGGGCCTGCCGGTGGATATCCGGATTACGCGACCCGACTTCGTCTATCGCGATACGCGGAATGACACGTTCGTGAACGCGCCGATTCTCGTGGGCGGGGTGCCGGTGACGGTGACGGTGATTAACGTTCCGGGCGGCGGCAACTCGCGTGACGTGCGATTCCCGAGCGTGGTGGCGGGAGTGAGTCCTTTTTCGACCTCGAGCGACCGCCGATTTGTTCTGAATCCGGCCGCGTTCTCGGTTCCCGCTCCGGGCACTTTCGGTAACCTGGGCCGGGGAGCGGTGCATGGCCCCGGGCTGACGCAGTTCGACCTGACTCTGCAAAAAAAGTTCGCCATCACCGAGCGCGTGAACACCGAGTTCCGGGTGGAGATGTACAACCTGCTTAACCGGGCTAACTTCTCTAATCCGGTGGCGCGTTTGAACAACGTGCTGGGCACCGCTACGAATCAATTGCAGCCGGGCCAGGCGTATGGCACTGCGACGGGCGGAGCGTTCGGCTCGGTGCTGCAGACCGTGGAAAGCGCAGTAGGGTTGGGCGCGCAGCGGCAGATTCAACTGTCTTTGCGGATTAGCTTCTAGTCCTTTCTTCCCGAATGGGAGACTCGGGGGACCGGTCCTGGCTTAGGCTAGGCCCGGTCCCCCGAGCTGTTTGGGGAGGCGTGCGTTTACCAAGGCCGAAGCCCGAGCAGTTTTTTTCCGAGTTCCGTAAGCTGGGCCGGCGGACCGGGTTCGGGGTCGAGTTGGCTCGGCAGGCCGCGCCAACACTCGGGGGCGCGTTTCGAGAGCCATAACTCCTCCATGTACTCCCGATGCTTTGGCGAGTCGTTGGGCGGTTGCAACGTTACGAACATCGCCATCCTCGGCTGGTCCGATTGGTTCCGGGCGGACCCATGCGGCAGCCTGGTGGACCACAGAATAATGTCGCCCGCGTTCGCCTCGACCTCGATCGTGTTCGGGTGGATTAGGCCCGCATGGCGAAAGTCGAAGTCGAAGTCTCCCTCGTGGTTTTCGGCGAGCCAAGCATCGAGATTGCGGTAGACCTCCGGTACGCATTGAAAGCCTCCTCGGCCGGGGCCGATGGGAGTGAGTAGGACGACGGCCTGAACAGTGGGCTCGACCTTGGCACGGGGATCGGCATCCCAATGAATGTCTCCTTGGCTGCGGGTGGGATGGAGCGGGTGGATCGGTGGTCGAAACATGCAGCGGTTGATATCTAACATCAACTTGCCGTGTCCGTGGAACTCAGAGAAGACGTGATAGAGGTTGGGAAGTTGACGGATATCCCAGAGGGATTGGGGATGATGCAGGGGGACGACGCCATCCAGAGCCGGTGGCGTGTTGTACCAAGTTCGGCCATCAGCGAGGTCCGCGCCGACAAATGCGGTGATGTCCTGAATGGCGTTTTCGACAAGGATGGCAGGGATCACATTTCCGATGACCATGTAGCCTTCGGTTGCGAAATGTCGGCGATCGCGATCCTGGATCCAGACGGGCATAGGCTAAGATGTCAGCGTACCGCTGCCTACATCTTAGCCTTTCTTTCTTACTGTGGTTGTTACTGCAGGGAGCCGCGGAGCTTGTAAGCGCCAGCTTTCACGCTGGAGCGGATGGGAAGGGCGATGGTCGTTTTCATGATGATTTCTCCTGTTTTCTGTGGGGCGGAATGTCTTTCCGCTCGCAATAGACTCAGCGCAAGACGGGGGGAGATTTGATCATCGACCAATCAAAACAGTTTCGAGTGGGCTAAGTTCCGCATGACCCCGGCGACGCCTAAGCCGACGCCGACCAGGCGCAGGGCGGGATGGAACCATCCACCGCTAGCGAGTTCGACTTGCTGCCACCAGGCGAACTCGCCGGCAATCGCGGGGAGTAGGATGCAAAACAACGTAGCGACCAGGGCGAGTAAAACACCGCCCAAGTCGACTCCGCCGCCGAGCGCGGGCAAACCGGCCCGGACAAGCATGATGCCAACCGCTACACCGAGGCTAGTGGAGAAATAGCTACTGATATCGGCGAACAGGTAGAGTCGTTCCGGGGCGGCAAAGCCCCAGGCAAAGGCGGGGTAGGCAAGTTCGAAAGCAAAGAAACTTAGCCACGCCCAGAGGCGCTGGCGGGGCGAATCACGCAGCGAAGGTAAGAAACTCCAGGAGAAGTAGATCAGGAAGGCCCAGGAGAGATAGACGCCGTTGAGCCACTTTCGGTCGAGCCAGCCGCTCGAGTTGGGCATCGACAACAAAAGCAGATGGCTGACCACGGGCGCCGCGCAGAGGAGGAGACAGAAAACTCCGAACAGGATCCACTCCGGCCAGCCGACGTCCGAAGTAGGGTTCCTTGCCGCGGGGGAAGGTTCGAAGCGGCCCGAGCGCGGGGCGGTGGGCGAGGCGGCGGGAGGAGAAGGGCCAAGCTGAGCGATCGAGAGATCGGCCCGTTTCGAGATTTTGCCGAGACTACCGACTGCGATCGCATCGTTTTTCGAGGCAGCGCGCAAGGCTCGCCAACCCGCCGGACCCGTCCCCTTCCCCAACGCTTCGGCGGCGCGCCAGCGCTGTTCGGGTGTCCCGGCGGATAGGGCATGGACCAATGCTCCCTCCCGCTGTTCGACCGGGTAGAGCAGGAGCGTGGTAATCCAGCGGGTGGGTTCGAGCCAATCGTTTCCGGCGTTGGTGGCGAGGTCGGCCAGGCCGGCGGGGCAGCGGTCTCCGGCGACCGCGAGGAGATAGCGGAGGCGGAGGCGGTCGGCGGGGTTGGGATATTGCGGCAGCAGCGCGGCGAAGCCGGCGGCGCCTAGTTTTTCGGCGAGGGCCGGGGCAGCCGCGTCCAGGACCCGTTCCGGCCCACAAAGCGCGAGTTTGAGCAGGACGGCGAAATCCATGCGCCGCGCCGCGTCACAGTCGCCTTCCAGAATCAGGTTGTCGAGATCATCGGCCATAAGCGAGCCAAGTTTATTATCGGCCGTAGCCTCTTCGTCCGATAATCTATCAGGGCATTTCAGAAAAGCAATGGGGAGCCAAACTATTTTTCTCGCAACGATTTCCCCGCAGTTTGTTGACGGGACGGGGCCCCTCCGCAATGCCCCAACTGGCCGGGGTTTGGCTCGTTCTTCGTCTCTCCGTTTGTCTCGGCGTTCGCCTTGGCCTGCCAATCCAACGCGCCCGCAACGGTCACCGGAGACGGTTTCTCCACGTCTCCGGGCGGAAACCAGGAGTTGGTTAACAGCTGGCGAAACATGTCCAGGCTCAGGCCGGACAATCGAAGAATCCCTGCGTATATAGTTAACGGACACGGCAACACGCCGCGTCGATAACTCCTCCAGACGACGCGTCGACCGCACAGCGGAGATCGTCGTGGGTGGTCTTCCAAGGAGACCGCTCATGCGTGATCGCGACGCCGTCCTCGACAGCGCCATACCCACCGTCGCCGCCATTCTCGGCGATGCGCTCGTCCGCCTGCTTTTCCGCCAAGCCCCGCCCGACCGGCAAGTTGACTTCCCGGAGACGAAGAGCGGACATGTGACTGCTCGTATGGCCCGAAAACTCGATCTATCTAAAACAGCGGGAGATAATCCCTGGCGTCGTCCATAATGAGATGATCCGATGTCAAAGTGCCTGGACCCGTTCCGTTTCCTGCTGATCTCCCTGGCGGGCTGGATGAACCAGCAAGCCGACCTCACCCGCCCGATCAAGCCGCGTAGTCGTGACCGCAGCCACGCTGGTATCAGTCATGAACGGCTGGCGCGCCGGAGGTATGCGCCGTGTCCCCGGTTCAGGCGTCTTCTGTTTGATCCGTGGAGTTTCCGGGACACTCGCCGACTCGCAAATCCCGAAGTTTCGGACGCAGATGTAACCCTTGGTTGAACTTGGGATTCGGCGGATCGAGTTTTCGGGCCATACGCGGCCTGATCTTCCTTCGCTATGCCGATCACAAGTTCGCCAAGGCTAAGGAGAAGTTCGCCAGCCAGGGCAGCGGACGGCGAACCATCGGCAAAGCCGACTACCAAGCGCAGGGTGTCCTTTTCCTGCCAGAGGCCGCACGATTCTCAAACCTGCTGAACCTGCCGGAAGGTGCCGACATCGGCAAGGCTATCAATGATGCGATGAGGGCCATCGAAGCCGACAACGAGGACTTGAAGGACGTTCTTCCTCGCACGTACAATCGCCTCGACAAGGAACTGGTTGTCTCCCTCCTGAAGAACTTCGCCGCCGTGCCAATGGACATTGAAGGCGATGCGTTCGGCAAGATTTACGAATACTTCCTCGGGAAGTTCGCCATGACGGAAGGACAGAAGGGCGGCGAGTTCTTCACGCCCACCAGCATCGTCAAATTGATCGTCGAGATCATCGAACCCTACCAAGGCAGAATCTTCGATCCGGCGTGCGGCTCTGGCGGCATGTTCGTTCAAAGCGCCGAATTCGTAGAGCGCCATAAGAGAAGAACTACGGACATTTCCATCTACGGACAGGAGAAGGTTGACGAGACCATTCGACTCTGCAAGATGAACCTCGCCGTCCACGGTCTTTCTGGCGACATCAAGCAGGGCAATACCTACTACGAGAACATCCACAAGAGCGTTGGCACGTTTGACTTCGTGATGGCGAATCCGCCGTTCAACGTAAACGGCGTAGACAAAGAGCGGCTGAAAGATGACCAGCGCTATCCGTTCGGTCTGCCGAAAACGGACAACGCCAACTACCTCTGGATCCAGGAGTTTTATTCGGCCCTGAACGCCAATGGACGAGCCGGGTTCGTCATGGCGAATAGTGCAGGTGATGCCAGAGGATCGGAGATGGAAATCCGGCGTCAGTTGCTTCAGGCGAACGCCGTTGACGTGATGATCTCAGTCGGGCCGAACTTCTTCTATACGGTCACGCTGCCATGTACGTTGTGGTTCTTTGACCGTGGAAAAAAGGGCACGAAACGCAAGGATCAAGTGCTCTTCATTGACGCACGCCACATCTTTCGGCAGATTGACCGGGCGCATCGGGAGTGGACGCCGGAACAAGTCGAGTTCATCTCGAACATCGTGCGCCTGTATCGGGGCGAGGCGGTGGAGACCGATGCCGGGAGCCAGGAGTTGGTGAAGGCGAAGTTCCCGACAGACAAGTACGCCGACGTGCTCGGATTGTGCAAGGTTGCCACGATTGCCGAAATCGAAGCACAGGGGTGGAGCCTCAATCCAGGTCGATACGTTGGCGTGGCGGAACGGGCTGCGGATGATTTTGAGTTTGCGGTGCGTCTTGAAGAGTTGAACGAAGAATTGGAAGTTCTCAACGGCGAGGCGAGAGAACTGGAAGAGCGGATTGCGGAGAACGTAACGCTCCTCTTGTCGAACGGCAAAGTGGAGGTCGGTGCGTGAAACTGGACGACCTCGGATTTGTAGGCCGTGGAAAGTCGAAGCATCGGCCACGGAATGATTCTTCACTTTACGGTGGCCGTTATCCATTCGTGCAGACCGGCGACGTGAAGGAAGCCGATCTGTGGCTTACCGAATACACACAGACCTACAACGAGAAGGGGCTGGCGCAAAGCAAGCTGTGGCCAGTCGGAACACTGTGTATCACCATTGCTGCCAACATCGCAGAAACAGCGATCCTGAAAATCCCGGCGTGCTTCCCCGATAGCGTAGTCGGCTTCGTGCCGCATCCGGGCAAGGCAGATGCACGGTTTATCAAATACTTCATCGACACTCTCAAAGTGCGAATGCAGAACGCCTCGAAGGGCACCACACAAGATAACCTCAGCGTCGATAAACTCACCACATTTGATTTCGACGTGCCTGAGTTCTCAAAACAGGAACGCATCGCTTCCATCCTTTCCGCCTACGACGACTTGATCGAGAACAACACCCGGCGCATCAAGATTCTCGAAGACATGGCACAGATGCTCTACCGGGAGTGGTTCGTCAACTTCCGCTTCCCCGGCCACGAGATGGTGCGGATGGTCGAGTCCGAGTTGGGACCTATACCGGAAGGGTGGAGGATTGGACGTTTGGAGGATACGGTGGTGCTGCAACGTGGATTCGACTTGCCGACAACGCAGAGGATTCCTGGCGACGTTCCGATCATCGCTGCCACCGGGCTTAACGGCACTCACAATGTTGCGAAGGTGAAGGGACCGGGTGTAGTGACCGGACGATCCGGGTCGCTTGGAACCGTGATGTTGGTCTGGGAAGATTTCTGGCCGCTGAACACCGCACTGTGGGCAAAGGAATTTCGCCAGTCGAACCCGATCCACGCATACTTCACACTTCAATGCCTTGACCTCAAGAGCTTCAATTCCGGTGCCGCTGTTCCAACACTCAACCGCAATGACATTCATGGTCTTGCTACAGTCCTGCCCGACAGGGAACGGCGAGCGTGCGGGTGACGACACCCAACGGCACCAACAGCGCCAACACGCTGTTCACCTATCAGGGTGTCCCCACGGTAGCGTCCATCGCCCCGTCATCCGGTCCGCTGGCGGGCGCGCAATCGGTGACCATCACGGGTACCGACTTCACGGGCGCGACAACGGTCACGTTTGGCGGCACGGCCGCAACCGCAGTGACGGTGGTGAATGCGACGACCATCACGGCGATCACCCCGACGCGCAGCGCGGGGGTGGCGAGTGTGCTGGTGACGACCCCCGGCGGTACGAATTCCGCGAATACTCTGTACACCTATCAGGCGGTTCCCACGGTAACGGCGATCAGTTCGTCAACGGGTCCGCTGGCAGGCGCACAATCGGTGACCCTCACGGGTACCAACTTCACGGGCGCGACGGCGGTCACGATTGGTGGCACGGCCGCGACCGCTGTGATTGTAGTGAATGCGACGACCATAACAGCGACTACCCCGGCTGGCAGCGCAGGAACTGCGAGCGTGCTGGTGACGACCCCCGGCGGCACCAATAGTGCCAACACGCTATACACCTATCAGGCGGGTCCCACGGTAACGTCCCTCAGCCCGTCATCCGGTCCGCTGGCAGGCGCACAAGTGGTGACCCTCACGGGTACCAACTTCACGGGCGCGACGGCGGTCACGATTGGTGGCACGGCCGCGACCGCTGTGATTGTAGTGAATGCGACGACCATAACAGCGACTACCCCGGCTGGCAGCGCAGGAAC
>CANIVU010000162.1 GCA_947470805.1 Acidobacteriota bacterium
CAGTCCGGGGAGTAATGGCACTAGGGCCGGTGCTGATAGACTCAGGACGGCCTAACCCATGATTACCGACCTGTCCGTTCAACAAGAGATTGAAAAAGAGCTGCAGTGGGATGCGGGGGTGAACCCGAACCACATCGCGGTTTTGGTGAAGAACGGAGATGCGACGCTGGCCGGGGATGTGGACAGCTACTGGGAGAAGTGCGAGGCGGAGCGGGCCGCGTGGCGCGTGGCGCATGTGCGGAAGGTGGTGAACCATCTGCGCGTGGAGTTGCCGTTTGCGGCCGAGCGCGGGGATGACGATATCACCCTCGCCGCTATGGGGATTCTGGAATGGAACTGCACCGTGCCGGCAACGGTGGAGGTGGCGGTGACAGGCAGCGTGTTGACGCTTACGGGCGTGGTGGGGCGGGCGTACCAGCGGGAGGAGGCCGAGCGGGCGATGACCGGGTTAGTGGGGATTAAGGGGATTGTGAATTCGGTGCGGGTGGAGGGTGGGGCCGGGGATGCGCGAGCGGGGATTGAAGAGGCGTTGAAGCGGAGCGCGTTGGTGGACGCCTCGCACGTGAAGGTGCATGTGACGGGCGGCGTGGCGAATCTGCGCGGGACGGTGAAGACCCGGGCGGAGTGGGAAGAGGCGATGCGGGCGGCGTGGGCGGGGCCGGGGATTGTGAAAGTGGAGGACCACCTGGCTATTGGGTGATGTGCCAGACGGCGCCGGCGGCGATGGCGAGGAGGAATGCCGCCGCCCAGAGGAGAATCGGTCTCCAGTTGGCGGGTGGCGGGAGGCTGGGTTGCCGGAGTTCGCCGGGGATGTTGGCGCGTTTCCCGAACAACTCCGCGGCGGCCAGGGCGGGTGCGGCGGAGTTGAATTGAATGGGCAAGGGGAATTGGAGGCCGGAGGTGGTTTCGACGCCGACCGTGTAGACGTGCCGGCCTTCGACGCCGTCCCCGTCCACCATGAAGACATGGCGGGCGTAGCAGCAACGGAGCTCCCCGGGCGGGAAGTGTTGGGGCCTCCGGATGGGGAAGGGGCCGATGTGAATTGTCAGACCATCGGGCCCGAGATGCAGCGTTCGGTAATTCAAGGCAATGGCAAGCAGCCAGTAGAGGCCAAGTAAATACGGCGGCGTGAGGACGCGATGGCCGGGGACGGATTGCAGAATGGCCGCGCCGAGTCCGACGGCGATGGCGGCGGCGCCGAGTCCAAAGGTCCAATGCGCCCAACGGCGGCGGTCCACGAGGGGCCGGCGCATCAGGGCCGTTCGACGCAGTACTTAGCGTTAGCGAAGAGCGCCGCCTGGCCGCAGCGGCCGGCCTTGCGAACAACGTAATCCCCGGTGCCATTCGGGATGGCGCTCCAACGGCGCCACCATTCGCGGGCGAGCGGTTCCATGAAATTTACCTGGCCGCCGCCCTTCCAATCCACCCAGACGGCGCGTTCAGCGCGGGCGCGGAAGATGCCGGGGTAGAGTTCCTTGCCGGAGTCGGGGAAGTGGAAGACGGCTTCGATGGGCGTAGTGGCGCGGGCCCAGGCGGAGAGGCCGTCCAGCTCCTGCGAGTGGATCTGCGGGTAGTTGCGGACGCCGGCTCCGTAGAGGATGACGAACATGCTGGCGACGACGACGGCGCCGGGGGCCCACGCGCCCCAGCGGATGGAGAGGGCGGCGAGGATGGCCAGAACGACGACCAGGGCCAGATGCTGGAGCAGTTCGATTTTCGAGGGCCAGAGCAGGGTGAGCGGTTGGACCTGGATGGTGACGGCGAGCGGCACGGTGAGCCAGAGAAAGCGTTCGCCGAGCGTCTCCGAAATGCAGGCCGCGATGGCGGAGGAGACGACGGCGGCGAAGGTGGTCCAGAGGAGCGCGCGGGCCGGTTGGAGTTGCGGCATCAGGCTCCAGGCGAGAAGATCTGTGGTGATCCAGGCCACCAGCAGACTAAGCAGTCCGAGGATGGGGACGAGCGCCAGCAGGAACTGGGCGAAGCCTTCCAGCCGATCCCCAATGCGCCACCAGGCGCCGAGCGCGACGGCGCACAGGAACAGGTGGTGCAGCCAGTATTGGCCGAACCAGAGGCCGACGAAGACGTAGGCGGCGCGCATGCGTTGGAGCTTGTCGACATCCGGCGAGACGCGGGAGAAGAAATCCTGTTCGAGCCGGACGCCCGACTGATACTTGGCCGCCAGGACCATGACGAGGAGCGCCGCGGCGATCCAGGCCAGAAAGCGCCAGCGGCCATCGAGATGCCAGGGCATGAGGACATAGAACAGCATCAGCAGCAGAATGGGCGCGACGGTGGGCGGGTGGTAGAGGAATCCGACGAACGCGGCGATGCCGGCTATGGGCCACTGGCGAACGGCGCCGAGCCCGGCGGCGAAGATGATCATGGGCAGGGCGAAGGTGCGGGGTGTGGGTTCGTATTCGATCGTGAGAACGGATGGCCCGACGACGGTGGCGCCGAGCGCGAACAGCCCGGCGACGAGCGTGGAGGCGCTATAGCTGAGCCCGGCGCTTTGCGCCAACAGGAAGACACCGAAGAGGCCGAAGAGCCGGGTGAAAATCTGTTGCGTGACGAGTATGGCCTGGAAATCGATACCGGTGAGCTTGCGGAAGCCAACGGCGATTTCGTCGTACATGGTGAACGACAGGTGGGGATGGGTGGCGATGAGGTCGTTGGAGAGAACGCGCGAATCGACGAGCCGCTCCATCATGGGCAGGTAGATCTGCGAGTCCTGATGGAGGTAGGTGTGACCGGGGAAAACGAAGAATCCGAACAGCCCGATGGCAATCAGCGCAAGGAGCGCTGCTAGCGGACGCTCGTTCATTGCGCCGGGGTCTTTTCCAACTGCTGCTGAATCCAGATCCGTTCGGGGTTGAGCGATTTGGCCTTTTGGAGCGCCTGGCGGGCATCGGCGTTGCGGTTGCCTTTGCGGTGGGCGAGGCCGATCCACATCCACCCTTCGGCGAGCTTGGGGTCGATGGCGACGGCCTTCTGGAAGTCCTTCATGGCGAGGTCGACACCGCCGCCGAACATGGCGGGCAGGTAGAACTTGCCGACGCCGGAGGACATCCAGGCGAGCGCGGATTTGGGGTTCATCTGCAACGCCTTTTCGATCTCTTCCTTGGCGCAGCGGCCGTGCTGGAAGCCGGCCATCGGATCGGCCGGGATGACCTGTCCGCAGAGGGTGCCCAGCAGGCGGTGGTACTCGGCATTGGCCGGTTCGGCGGCGATGGCTGCCTTGGCGGCGTTGATGCCGGATTCGGCGGCGGTGCGGGCCTGGCGCTTATCGCGGAGTTCGAGGGCTACTTCGGAAAGGTAGGAAAAGGCGATCGCCGTTTCGTAGTACCCGGCGGCATTCTTGGCGGCTTTGGCGCGGGTTTGGCCGGCTTTTTCCAGGGCGGCGCGGTCCTGACGGTTGCGGGCCGTTTCGAGAGCCGTATCGGCGGCGAATGCCGTTGTGAAGATGAGAAGTAGGAGGGCCGCCGCGCGCATCAGTCTCTATTCTCTCAAATGCGAGCGATCTTGCGTTGGACCACCAGGAAGTAAACGGCGAGGGCGATGAGCAGGGTGCCGTTGATGGCCAGGATGAACGGCGCGCCGTGGAGTTCCATGAGCCGGCCGCTGGTGAGGTTGCCGAAGGGCATACCGCCGCGGAAGGCCACGTTGTAGACGCTCATCACGCGGCCGCGCATGTCGTCCGTGGTTTGCAGTTGGACGAGGCTGGCGACGAGCGTGAACACGCTGATGAGCGCGGCGCCGCCGAGGAAGAGAATGACGCAGGAGACCCAGAAAATCTTCGACGCCGAGAAGGCGATGGTGATGCCGCCGAGCAGCGTGAGAATGAGCAGCGCGGCGCGGCCTTTGCTCTTGATATTGCTCATGGAGGCGACGATGAGCGCGCCGGTGACCGAGCCGAGGCCGGAGATGGAGAGCAGCGTGGAATAGGCGTCGGCGCCGAGGTGCAGAACATCGCGGGCCATTACGGGGAGGAACGTCACGAGCGGCAGGCCGAGCAGCGTCATCAGGAACGCGAGGACGATGAGGGGCAACATGCCTTCGCGGTCGCGGACGAAGGCGATGCCGCCTTTCATCGCGTCGAGCGGGCTCTCTTTTTTCGCGCCGATGGGCAGGCGGGCCGGGAGCATGAGGAGCGAGATGATGACGGCGATGAAGCTGAGGCCGTTGAGCGTGAAGCACCAGGCGGCGCCGAGCTGGGCCATGGCGATGCCGCCGATGACCGGGCCGATTACGCGGGCGAGATTGAACTGAATGGAGTTGAGCGCGATGGCGTTTTGGAGGTCGTCCTTGGGGACGAGCGAGGGGATGATGGACTGATACGCGGGGCCGCCAAAGGCCTGCGCGGTGCCGACGATGAAGCTGAGACAGTAGATGAATTCGACGCGCGCGGCGCCGCGGAAAAGCAGGGCAGCGAGAGTGATGGCGCAGCTCATCTGGATGAACTGGGAGATGAGGAGGAGTTTACGGCGGTCCATGCGGTCGGCGACGACGCCGCCGATCAGCGAGAAGAGGAAAATGGGGATCTCGCCCAGGAACGCGTCCAGGGCGAGAGACCAGGCGGAGTTGGTGAGTTCAAAGACCAGCCAGCTTTGCGCGAGCTTCTGCATCCACGTGCCGACCGAAGACAAACATGCCCCGATCCACATGCGGCGGAAATCGGTGTATTGGAAGGCCTTGAAAACGCGTTGCAGCAAGGGGTTCTAGTAACCGGGCAGCGGCGCCGGACGCGCAATCAGATGCAGGATGTTGCCATCGCAGTCGGCGAAGAAGACGAGGCGGTTGCCTTGGGTTTCAAAGGGTTCGCCGAGGAAGAGAACGCCCTTTTCCTTGAGGAATGCTTGGCCTTCGTCGAAGTTGTCGACTTCGATGGCGAAGTGGCGGATGCCGGGGTCGCGCATTTTGTTGGAGGGCTTTTCGCCTTCCGAGGGGATGATTTCGATCATCGACCCGTTGCGGCCGCGGACGAAGTAGTTGCCGGCGTATTCAAAATTGATGTGAAATTCGAGGAAATCCCGGTACCACTCGGCCAGGCGTTGGGGATTGGGAGAGGCGATTGCCGTATGCTCCAGACCATTAAACATAGGGCGATTGTACCAGCTTAGGGCTTTAGTAAATTGTGAATGAAAAAACGGTGTTGGAATCGGCCGGGGAGATGGCGTACTCGCCGTTGGGGAGCGGTTCGGTGGGTTCAAGCTTGTAGAGGCCGGTGGCGATTTTGGTGACACTCAGGCGCAGGACTTTGGAGGAATCCTTCCGCTTCTTGGGATTTTCAAAGAAGAAGACTTCGCGGGAGCCGCCTTTTGCCTCCATGCGGTAGAGGGAGAGGCGTTCGGGGGCGATGTTCTTGGTTTCGAAGAGGATGATGGGTTCGGCGAGCGGGGTGCGGGCCTTGGCGGCGGTGCCGGGCGTGACGTAGGCCGTGCCTTCCTTGCGCTTGTCCTCTTTGGCATCGTCCCGGTCGAGGGGGATAAGTTTGGAGGCGTGCTGGAGGTAGGGGGTGTCCGGTTTATCGGGGCGGGGGCCGTCGTACTTCTGCGCGGCGAGCGAGGCGGCAAGGGCGATGGCGATGGCTAGGATGCGCATGTTTCTTCCATCTTACAGACGCCAGCGGTCGAGCGCGGGTTGCAGAACGGGGTCGGCGAAGTCGCGAATTGTAAATTCGGTGCCCTCCAGGTGACCGCCGTCGCGATTCACGCCGATGACGCGGGCGCCGGCGGCGCGGCCGGCGCGGATGCCGCCCGGAGAGTCCTCGAAGATGACGATGTCCTTGGGGGCGATGCCGAGCTGCTCGCCGACCTTGAGGTAGATATCGGGGGCGGGTTTGGCGTTCTTCACCTGATGGCCATCGACGATGGCGCGGAAGTGGGAGCGGAGCCCGGCGCCGTCGAGCAGGAAATCGACGTTGGCCGGTTCGGCGTTGGTGCCGAGGCCGACGGGGAGGTAGTTGAGCGAGGCCAGGAACGGGCGGAGCCCGGGCATGAGACAGGCTTCCAATTGGGGGGCCATCATCTGGCGGTAGAGGGCTTCCTTGGCGGCGCCGTGGGCAAAGATCTCTTCGGGCGAGGCGGCTTCGCCCAGCAGGATGCGCATGATCTGGTCGTTGCGTTTGCCGGACATCCAGGTGTCGATGCCCTCCGAGGGGAGGTTATGTTGGGCGAGGTAATCCAGCCAGGCGGCCACGTGGGTGGGGTTCGAGTCGATGAGTACCCCGTCCATGTCGAAGATGACGGCTAGCATTCGGGATAGCTCCCGAGGGTGATTTCCACAGAAATGGCGGATGGGATTAGTCCGATGGCGAGTTGGGGGGATGTCCGGGGAAATTGAGGGGAAATGCGCCCCAAACTGGCCGTTTCTGTATCGTTTAGATCGGGCAAATCTGAAGGAGGGGGGAGGGTGTGGCGGCGGCCGAGTGGGAGCACTTTTCCATTCTATAATTCCGGGGCGGGGAACTGCCGATAAGTGAGCAATGGCCGATCGCGTACTCAGTCAGGACGAAATTGACAATGTATTCCGCCGGTTTCAGGACCGGAAGTCGGAAAACGACCTGTCGAAGCGGGCGCAGCCCTACGATTTCCGGCGGCCGGACCGGATTGCGAAAGATCAGCTGCGGGCGATCCACCTGCTGCACGAAAACTTCGCGCGGAGTTTGGCGTCGAGCTTGTCGGCGTATTTGCGCGCCTATGTGATGGTGAACCTGGTGTCGGTGGAACAGCTGTCGTTCCTGGAATTCTCGCAGTGCTTGCCGTCGCCTACCTGTATCATCGCCCTCGGCATGCGGCCGTTTGACGGCAACGCGGTACTGGAGATCAACCCGTCGCTGGTGTTTCCAATTCTGGAGATGCTGCTGGGAGGGACGGGCAAGCCGGCGGCGAACAAGATGACACGCGAGATCACTGAAATCGAGCAGAGCATCCTGGAAGCCGTTTATCGCATTATTCTGCACGACTTGAAAGACAGCTGGCGGCAGGTAACCAATATCGCCTTCGGGATCGATAGCCACGAGACGGAGCCGTCGCTGCTGCAGTTCCTGGCGCCGAACGAAGCGGTGGTGGCGATCAGTCTGGAAATCCGGATTGGGGATAGCGCGGGGATGATGAATATCGGCATCCCGTCGATCGTCATTAAGATGCTACGGCAGAAGTTTGACCAGGGGTGGTCGAACCGGCGGTCGGCGGCTTCGGAGGAGGAACAGGCGCGCGTGATGCGGCTGATCCGGCCGTCGAAGGTGTCGGTGGACGCGCGGTTGGAGGGGCCGACATTGCGGCTGGAGGATCTGTTGGAGTTGAAAGAGGGCGACGTGTTGGCGTTCGACCATTCGGCCTCGAAGCCGATCAGTTTCCTGGTGAATGGGAAATTGAAGTTCCTGGGGCAGGTGGTGATGGCCAACAACAAGCGATCGTTCCAATTGACGGAGCCGTACCGCCATCTGGATTAGGGGCTATGTGATAGTTTGATGGATCATGAGTGAACGACCGGCGGTAGCCATTGTTGGTGTTGGACGGATGGGTTGGGTGCATGCCACGCACATGTGGCGCCTGGATCAGGCGGGACTGTGCCGGATGGCGGCGGTAGTGGATATCGACACCGACAAGGCGAATCGGTTCGTTTCGCGGTCTGGCTGCGGGGCGCAGGTGTTCGGGTCGGTGGAGGAGTTGATTGCGGCCAACGTGTGCGACGCGACGATGATCGTCACGCCGACGGCGCTGCACCGGCAACATGCCGAGATGCTGGTGCGGGCCGGCCAGCGGGTGCTGTTGGAGAAGCCGTTAACGGGAACGTTGGCGGGGGACAAGGAATTTTGCGAACAACTCGACCGCGAGTATCCCTCGGCGGTGATGCTGGCGTTCCAGCGGCGGTTTGACGCGGCGCTGCAGTATGCGCGGGAGCTGATGGAAACCGGGACGATTGGGAAAGTCTTCAAGATCTACTCGGCCCTGGAAGATTCCGGGCCGGCGCCGAATGGCTACCAGAGCGACGGCATTCTGCCCGATATGTCGGTGCACAATGTGGACGAGATCCTGTGGCTGACTGGCCGGATGCCGGACCGCGCGATGGCGGTGGGCTCGCGGATTTATAGTCACGCGCTGACGACCTGCGAAGAAGACTTCGACGACGCCATGCTGTACATGTGGTTTGGCGATGATCTGTTGGGCCAGGTGCAGGTGACGCGGAACCATGTGAGCGGGTACCGGGTGGAATCGATTCTGTACGGCACGCTGGGCCAGATTCAGATCGGCCGTTTCGACCAGCGGCCGGACGCGATCGTCGTCGAGGCATTTGGCAAGCGCGGTGCAAGCGATCCGCTGGCGCGGAAGATATTCCCGGGCGGCAAAGGCGGCCAAGGCGCGCCGGAGTTCGTCGACCGCTTCGGACCGGCCTACAAGCGGGAGTTGGAAGTGTTCCTGGAGTGCGTGGCGGCGGGCGGGGCTTTCCCGACTTCGCACCGGGACGGGCTCAAGGCGCAGCAGGTGATTTCGGCCGGGATGGCGGCGTTGAAGGGTGTCGCCGACGGCGTCGACGTCGCCAGTATCTAGTTCGTCTGTCGGGCGCCGGACTCAGGTGGCTGGGTCTGGCGGGTGGGGGAACTCGGCCAGGGAGGCCGGGGAGAGGCTTTGGATGATCTCGGGCTGGTAGCGGTAGAAGGGGAAGAAGCTGACGGTTGCCGGGTCGACGCCCATAGCTGTGAGGTGGGCGGCATGGGCGGCGGAGAGTTCGGCGGCTACCGATGGGTTCAAGGTCCAGGCGCCGATGTGGAAGGGGTGGGTGAGGGGTGAGTAACGGCGTTTGGACTCGAAGCGCGAGTCCTGCCGGGCCCCGAGGCCGCCGCCGAGATGCATCGAGCGGGCGCCGATTTCGGTGCCCCAGACGCGGGTGAAATCGAGAAGGAGTTTGGACGGGCTGTGGTGGATGAAGTCGTCGCAGGTTCCCGTGAAGTGGGAGTGGACGAACGGACCGTAGACGAGGACGAGGTCTGCCGCAGCGAGGCGTCCTCCGTGGTGGCAGACCAGGAGGCGCAGGTGGGGACCGAGCGCGGCGCGGAACTGTTCAAACCAGTAGAGCTCCAGCCGGTACTCCGGGCGGCTCATGAGCCGGGCCATGGTCTGGTTGTACATGCGGACGAAGTCCGGGAAGTGATGGAGTTCGGAGTCTTCGGAGACCGTAAAGCCCTCGTCGTAGAGCTTGCGAATGGTTTGACGGAGCCGTTTCTGGTAGCGACGGAGTTGTTCGTCAGGGGCGAGGGTGAGGTCGACGGAGACGGTGAGGCCGAGTTCGCGAATGGAGGAGGCGGCGGGTTCGCCGGCGGGGTTGGCGACGCCTTGGAGGAGGGAGCCATTCTGGAGGAGGGGGTTGAAGCGGGTGAAGACGGAGACGACGCCGGTTTGGCGCCAGTGATCGAGGAGTGCGTGCCAGGCGCGCTGGAAGAACGGTTGACTGCCGCGACCGACGGGGCCAGGGTAGCCGTAGGCGGAGCTTACATCGAAAAAGCCTGGGGCGGCGGGGATCGGGGTGCGATAGTAGGGCCAGAGGAAGGTCTGGTCATTTTCCTGGAAGAGGAACGCTTCGGGCGTACCGGAAACGCCGAGGGCCGGGACACGGTGGTAGAGCGCCGTATGGAAGATATCGTGGGGAACGCGCGTGAGCGCCTCGTCCCAGGCCGGATCATTCGCAGTTAGGATACAGACTTCAGTGGAGGCGAGCGCCATGCAATACGTGAGAAGTTAGACTGCCTGCGGACCGGCTTCTTCTGGATTTATCGTCGGCTTTGTGAGATTTCTTTATAGTTTGGAACGGGGGGCGTTCAGTTCGGCTTAATATGCAGGTCGGTCCACTGGGACAGGCGGCGCGGCTTGGCGCCGTTTGCCTCGGTGACGACGACCTGCAGCGAATAAGGTCCGGGCTTCATCTTGTTGCCAAGGCGGATGACGCCGTTGGCTGCCTTCAGGCTGACGAGCGGTTTGTCGCTCCCCTCGAAGATGGCCTTGCCCTCGTCAAATAGCCGGACCTGGATGGAGAGTTTAGCGTCCGGTTTCGGGTTCAGGATCTGAAGCGAGTAGGCCACCTCTTCGCCGGGCAGAAAGAGCCGGGTGCCGAGGCGCATACGGTCGGCCGTGTCGGTGCCGGAGGCGACAAAGAGGCTCGATAGATACATCCGGCTTTTGGTGAGATCGGGCGCCATGACGAACTGGCTGGCGTTGCCGATGGCGCCGGTTTCCGGGTCGCGCACGGCGGTTCGGAGTTGGTAGGGACCGGCCTTCTTCAGCGGATAGGCAACGGTGACGAACAGGCCGCGGGCGACAGCGGCGGCCGCGGTAGCCTTGTCGACGGTGATCCCGGACGCCTTGAAATTGTTGTGCGGGGCGGCGCCGCTTTCATCGAACGCCGCGACCAGGATTTCGATCTTTCCGTGCAGCTTGCCGTCGGCGCCTTCGGTGAGCTTGATGTTCTCCATCCCGATGTGGAGCAGGCAGTGGAGGTAGGGCGACTGTTTGTCATCGACGGCGAACAGGCCTGTGAGTTTCACCGGGATCGCAGCCGATTGGAACGGCGCGTTCAGGGCCAGCACCAGCTGCTGCTGTGGTGTTTGGTTGGCGGGCGTCGTCAAAGGTTTGTCCTCAATGCCGACAAACCCGGTGCGGCTGCGGACCTCCAGACCCTTGCGCTTCACCTTGACGGCGATCTTGTGATACTTGCGGTCGAAGGTCGCCTCCTCCGGCGAGTAGCCGAGAAGATAGAATCCGGATTGATCATCGAGCACGCGGCGGAGCGAATCATCGGGGAAATTGGCGTTCAGGAACGCTTTGCCGCCGGTCTCCGCGGCCAGGATGCGGAGCGGGTCCTGCGTCTGCTGGAACTCGCGGGCGCGGCGCTCCTGCAGCCGGTCGGACTGCTTCTGATTGCGCACCGTGTCGGCCGCCGAAAGGGAAAGCGTCTGCAGCCCCCGCGGATCGATGGTGTAGATCACGACGCCCGCGCGCGTGGCCTGATCGGTTAGTCGTCGCAGCGGATCAGTCAACGCGCCATTCAACGTGTCGACCCCCTGATTCCGCGCCTGCATCTTGAAGCCTTCCGACAGCAGTACGATGGACTTTCGGCCGGGCACGTTGGCCAGGCCCCGGATGATCCACTCCATCGCACCCAAGGAACCGAGCCCAGCGCTGCGGTTCATCATGTCCTCTTCCGGAGTGTCGGAGTCCTCTGCCTCCTCGTCGACTGAGGTGATGGGCCCGGCACCGGTGCGCGAGCGAAAATTCCAGCGCAGGGTGGTGGCCAGTTGGTTAATCTGGGCGTGGTCGGCCGTGAAAGATTGGACGGCGCCCGCTCCGGCCCCGGTGCGCATCATGGCCACCAGATCGCCGGGTTGGAGGCTTGCTGTGAATTTTTTAATCGCCTCGCGAACCTGGTACATACTTTCGAAACTGAGTGCGAGATCGTCGACGACCAGCACGATCGTGCGGCGGACCTGTTCCGGTTTGTAGGCCGGCGGTGGGATGGGGATGGCGTTCGGATTGGCGCGGCGACCCGGGCGCGGGGTCGGGCCAGCCTGGGTGGGGACATACGCGAAACGACTGATTTTCCGGGGTTTGCCGTCTTGCAGAATCTCGAAGTCGTCGGGGGAAAGGTCGGTAACAACCTGTCCTGACTTGTCGGTAACGATGGCATCGACCTGGACCAGATTGACGGTGACGCGGATGAGCGGCGAGTCCGGGTCCGGCTGCTGGGCAGGGAGGCAGAGTAGAAAAGGGAGGAGCGCAAGGCGCCGCATGCCCCCGATTATAGGTCTGATTGCAGCCTGGATTTTCCTTCTGCCGCAAATCTTTGCTATACTCGACCTTGTTCGATTGTCGCTGGTGCGTTGCTGCCCCGCGGTTGGACAAAAGTTCGAGCAGTAATCCGCTGGCGTAGCTCAGCTGGTAGAGCATCTGATTTGTAATCAGAGGGTCGGGGGTTCGATCCCCTCCGCCAGCTCCAAAAGGTTCCCGCAGTTTCAATCAGGACCTGCCAGTACAGCACGGCGGTTACTGAAATCAAGTTTTACCCGGACAGGTGGCGGAGCGGTCAATCGCAGCAGACTGTAAATCTGCCGCCCCTTGGGGCTACGAAGGTTCAAATCCTTCCCTGTCCACCAGAACATCTGAAGTTTTCCGAAGCGGGGTTTCCCAGGGCCCATTTGGATCTTCGGGCCGTTGTAGCTCAGCTGGTAGAGCGCGTCCTTGGTAAGGACGAGGTCACCGGTTCAATCCCGGTCAACGGCTCCACTCTTTTGTAGTATCTTCCTCCGGCGCCACTTCGGCGCGACATTTCCCTGAACAGGTTGCAATCGCATGGCGAAAGAAAAATTTGACCGATCAAAGCCCCACGTCAATATCGGCACCATTGGCCACATTGACCACGGGAAGACGACGCTGACGGCGGCGATCACCAAGACGCTGTCGAAGCACAATCCGAAGAACTCGTTCCGCAGCTTCGATTCGATCGACAACGCGCCGGAAGAAAAAGCTCGTGGTATCACGATTGCGGCCTCGCACGTGGAATATGAGACGGCCAACCGTCACTATGCCCACGTCGACTGCCCGGGCCACGCTGACTACATCAAGAACATGATCACCGGTGCGGCGCAGATGGACGGCGCGATTCTGGTGGTGGCGGCGAC
>CANIVU010000163.1 GCA_947470805.1 Acidobacteriota bacterium
GCCAGCCGGTCGATATTCGGCGTCTTCACCCACGGATAGGCTTCCTTGTAACAGCTCAACGTCCGATACGAATGATCATCCGTATAAATGAAAAGGACATTCGGCCGCTCCGGCGTCGCCGCCGCCTGCAGCGCGCCCATCCCCAGTAATCCAAACATCTGCCGTCGAGTCGGTTTCATATGAGTAGCGGCCATTCTAACAACTCCCCCTACGGCAACGTCACCACCGGCAGCACAATATGCGACCGCCCCGCGCCCCCGTGAAACACCGTCTGCTTCGCCGTCCGCACCCGCGCCGACACCCCCAGGTCCTCCCCAGTATTCGGATTCCGGTCGTACTGCGGAAAGTTACTGCTCGTCACATCCACGCGAATCCGGTGCCCCGGCTGAAACACGTTCGCCGTCCCCCGCATATCAATCACAAACTCATACATCTTCCCCGGCTCCAACAGCTCCATCCGATTCAACCCCTTGTGAAACCGCGCCCGCAAAATCCCCTCGGCCAAATTAATCGCCGAGCCATCCGGAAACACATCCACCAGCTTCGCCACAAAGTCCGTATCCCGCCCATCGGTCGCCGCAAACAGCCGCATCTCCACCGGCCCCGCAATCGTCACCGTCTCCTTCAGAATCTCCGTCGAATACACCAGCACATCCTGCCGCGCCTCCACCGGCCGCTGATCCCGCGGCCCCGCCGGAAACGGCGCCCCGCAACAATCATTCCCACCCATCGAAGGCACCGGATTCTTCGGGTCATACTCATACCCATCCTTGCCCGCCGCCGGCACGGTAAACTCCAACCGCCCATCCCCCCGCAATGAATTCGCCTGTCCCCCGCTCGTCAAATACAGCGGCGTGAACCGCGTCCCCGGCACCGGCCAATCAGCGAAGTGCGCCCACTTGTTCACGCCCATCACAAACAGTTCCACCGGCGCCTCCCGGTCAATGCCGTTCGCAATCCCCTTCAAATGCCGGTCGTTCCATCGCAACTCCAAATCAAACAGATCCCGCATCGCCGTCGGCCCAAAATCCACGTCCCCATACTTCCTGGTCGGCCCATGCCCCCACGGGCCGATAATCAACTTCGCCCCCTCCCGCGCCGCCGCCGTGGCGCCATTCGCGCGAACGCCTTTGAAACCGTTGATCGTCCCACCCACCAACAGGTCAAACCACCCGCCCAAACTATACGTCGGCACCCGGACCTTCCCGAAGCGTTCTTCATCGGAAATCGCCTTCCAATACGAGTCATAACTCTGGTGCTTCAACCAATCGCGAAAGAACCCAACCCGCTGTCCCGACGACGCCAAATCCAACTCCGTCAACGGCAGCGTCCAAACAATCTGGTCATACTTCAACTCCTGCGGCGCGTAGCCTTCCGTATGCCAATACTGCGGATTCATAATCCGGTTCGGCATCCGCACCGCGCCCCACCCAAACGCCAGCGCCAGCTTAAACGCCCCGCCGTGAAAGAACGTGTTGTGGTAAATGCTGGTCGAAGCCAGCACCGGAAAAATGGTGGTCAAATGCGGCGGCGTCATCGTCGCCGCCTGCCACTGCACATGGCCCAAATAGGACCCGCCATGCATCCCGACCTTTCCATTCGACCAAGCCTGCCCCGCCGCCCATTCGACGGTATCAAACCCGTCATTGGCCTCATTCCGAAACGGATCCCAGGCCCCTTCGGACTCATACCGCCCACGAGTGTCCTGCACGACGACGGCATACCCATGCTGCGCAAACCGGATCACCGCCTCATGCATCCCATCGCGCTGCACGCCATAGGGAGTGCGAGTAATCAGGGTAGGGAAGCGCCCTTCCCGCCGAGGCCGGTAGACATCGGCATAGAGCTTCACCCCGTCCCGCATTGGAACGGCGACATGCCCCTCAATCCGAATCGTCTCCGAAATCGGCTGTCCAAACCCCGCCGCCATCGAAACAAGGAGCAACAAAACCCGGCAAATCATAAGGCCCCGAGAATATCAAACCCCGCCCCCACCAACGCCAATCGCCCCGAAACAACCCGCCCACCCGAAGCCAAGACAACCCGCCCCACTCCGGGGACACCCTGATCCCCAGTCCGAAAACTCCCCCTGTCCAAAGCGAAGGGTGTCCCCCTGCCCGGCCCCCAAAACGCCACCCGCTCGCAGCCACCAACCACGCCAAAATCAACCCACGCCAACCCGAAAACCTCGCCCGCCGACACCCCCCCAACAAAACTACTCCGCCTCCACAAACCCCTTCAACATCTCGAGCGTCACCACACTCCCCTTCACATGAATCCGCGACCCAAACTTCCCCCGCTCCTCCCTCTCCAACGCCGCCCGCAACGACCGCACCCGCCGCCCCCGCACCCGGTCATAATCCCCCTCCAACTGGTGCCGCCGCGCCTTATCCCGCGCCCCCGAAATCTCATACTTCAACTTCTTCTCCTCCGCCGTCATCCCCCAATGCACCGAATCAATCCCCGGCAACGCAAGCCACTGCCTATTCGTAAACCCGCCCCCATTCAAGTGGACCTCCACATGGTCCCCCTTGACCTTCACCAACGTCACCGTCGCCACCGTCCCCCGCTTCACCCCAACCCCATACTTCGCCACCCGCCCCGCCACCACCCCCGCATCCCACGACACATCCACCCCCGAATCATCCCCCGGCAAGTCCACCAACACCCGCACCCGCCGCCCCTCCAACTGCCCGAACACAGCCCCCGCCACCAACAAAAACAAAACCAAAACTCTCAAGCAACGTGCTCCCGGATATACCCCTTCACAAACTCCGCATCGGCATCAATCACCACACTCCGCTGCGGCAACTTCTCAACCCCGTCAAACTTCGCCGGCCGCTCCGGAGCCCGCCCCAACGCCTCCCAAATCGTCTCCTCAAACTTCGCCGGCAGCGCCGTCTCCAAACACACCAACGGCACTCCCTCCTCCCGCAACTCCATCCCCACCTTCAACCCATCCGCCGTATGCGGATCCACCGTCACCCCATACTTCTCCCAAGCCGCCCGAATCGTAGCCACTCGATCCGCATGCGTACTCGCCCCGCTCACAAACCCATACTGCCCAATCCCGGCCCACTCCGCCGTCCCCCGCAAATCAAAAGCGCCCTGCGAAGAAACCTCCCGCCACAACCCCTTCACCCGCTCCGCATCCCGCCCCATCAGGTCAAACACAAACCGCTCAAAATTCGAAGCCCGCGAAATATCCATCGACGGGCTCGACGTCTGCCGCGTCTCCGCCGTCCCCCGAGGCCGATACACCCCCGTCCGGAAAAACTCATCCAACACATCGTTTTCATTGGTCGCCAATATCAACCGCCGCACCGGCAACCCCATCATCCGCGCAATATGCCCCGCGCAAATATTCCCAAAATTCCCCGACGGCACGGCAAAACTAACCGGCGCTCCCACCTCCGGCGCCACCGCAAAGTAGCCCTTAAAGTAGTAAACGACCTGAGCCACCACCCGCGCCCAGTTAATCGAATTCACCGTCCCAATCCGAAACTCCCGCTTAAAATCCAAATCGTTCGACACCGCCTTCACCACATCCTGGCAGTCATCAAACACGCCCCGAACCGCCAAATTGTGAATGTTCTCATCCGCCAGTGAAAACATCTGCGCCGTCTGAAACGCGCTCATCTTCCCATACGGCGACAGCATGAACACGCGGATCCCGCGCTTCCCCCGCATCGCATACTCGGCCGACGATCCCGTGTCCCCGCTCGTCGCCCCCAGAATATTCAGCGTCTCGCCGTCTTCCTCCAGCGCCCATTCAAACAGGTTGCCCAACAGCTGCATCGCCATGTCTTTGAACGCCAACGTCGGCCCGTTCGACAGCGCCAACAAATGCACCCCCGGCTCCAACGTCCGCACCGGCGTAATCTCCCCGGCGTCTTCCCCGGCCCGTCCGTTCGAATACACTTCGGCCGTATACGTCTTCTCCACCAACCCGCGCAGCACGCCCTCCGGCACATCCCCGGCAAACAACCGCAGCACCGCGAACGCCAACTCGCGGTAGTTCATCCCCCGCATCGCCTCCAGTTCCGCCGCCGCCAGCCGCGGATAGGCGACCGGCATCGCCAACCCCCCATCGGCCATCAACCCGCCCAACAAAATCTCCCGGAATCCACTGCCCCGGTCTTCTCCCCGTGTGCTCACGTATCGCATGAACTTTCAGGCTACCAGTTCACCCCCCGCCCCAACTACCCGACGCCTTCTTCCCCAATAAACGCTCGCCGCGCCAGCCGCCACCGCGACTTGCGATACCGCCAGCAACGCCACGTGCCGCAGGCCGAACTCCCCCGGTCGCGCGAACGGAAACATGAAGAGCCCTGCATAATAGCCAGGCGCTTCCAAATGTACCCCGCCCCCGTTCCGCCGTGCCATGACCCGCCGAAACAACATCGATCCGCGGCCGTGGGTATACTGCATTCGCAGAAATCCGAAAAACGTCAGTGAGTGCGTATGCAGCACTCGCGCGCCATCGAGCGAGATCATCCGCCGGCCCGATTCCACCCACCGGGCACAAAAATCGCGGTCCTCCCCGGCCGGGTTGAACTGCGCGTCGAACCCGCCAACGGCGCGAAATCCCGCCGCCGGAACCGCCAGGTTGTTCGGCGTGAAAAACGTGGCTTGCAGCGGATCGGCGTTGGCCCTGCTCCGCATGTACTGAATCAACAGGTCCGCCGTCGTCGAGCAGGCGTCGTCTGGCAACCCGTGCACAATGCCGCCGCCAAGCGCGCAGTCCGGATGCTGCGCGTGCGCAGCGGCAAGCGCCTGCAGCCAGTCGCTATCGGGCTCGCAATCGTCGGCCAGGAACGCGATCAGCTCTCCTCGCGCGCGCGCCACCCCCGCATTCCGCGCCGCCCCCGATCCGCCGTGAGGCACCCGCAAAACCGTAAGGGAAACGCCGTCCGGCGCGGCCAGCGTCGCCGCCTCTAACGGTGGCTCGCTGCCATCATCGACCACAATCAGTTCGTAGTCCGCCGGTCGAAACCGGACCTTCTCAAAATGTAGCAACGTCCGCCGAATCCGCTCCGGACGTTGATAGGTCGGGATGACGACGGAGATCAACGGCGCGCCCCCCACCTTCGCTTCACCTCGCAAAGCGCCCTGTATAGGACCTGCGATGGGCGCAACGCCAGGGCCTGCCGCAAATGCGCGATCTCCGCCTTCAGTTCCGCGTAACGGCCGTCCTCCGCCTCCAACGCCGCCACCGGCGCCTCCCGCCCCGCCATCATCCGTTCCATCAACGCAATCACCCGCGGCGTCGCCGGCGTCTCGCAGGCAAGCTGATCCCGCAACAACGTCCGCTGCCAGTCCAGCCGGTTCGCCGCCGGTGCCGCCAACCCGTCCAGCACCTCGCCAATATGGGCGCGTGCCGTGATGCTCCACGCGGCGTTCACATACGCCGGACTGTTGGTGTAGTCCAACATCGCCACCGGCAACCCGTGCACCATGCTTTCCAGAATGACGTTGCTCGGCGTCGAAATCACCGCGTCCACTTCCGCTAGCTGCTCATACAACGGCCTTTCCATCGTTCCGGGCACCGCAAGCTCGGCATCCAGTCCGGCCGTCAGGCGCCACAACGGCTGCCAGTCCCGCCGCTGCTCGAATACCTCGCGCAAATCGCGCAGCGACGCCAGCACACAGGCCCGCTGGGCCTCGTTGAATGCCGGCTGCCGCGCCGTCACAACCAGTACCGATGCCCGCGCTCCCGGCTCCCGGCGCCGCGCCTGCCGGCCCAGCAACACGTCAAATCGCGGGGAGCCGGTAACCTCGCACTTTCCCCGGTTGCCCCATGACTCAATCAGCCGTGCCTGCGCCGCGCCCAGGCACGCCACCCGGCTCGCCAGCACCGGCCGCAGAAACGGGACCGGCCTTTGGTTCTCCCACGTATTGCGCCATTCGCAAATCCCGTCCGGGAGGTGCAGGCTCGGAATCCCACGGCGCGTCGCCTCCGCCAGTCCTGCCGCGCAATACGGCCACGTCTCATCGTTCACCAGCACCAGGTCGACATTCGGCGGATCGTGTGCCAGCGCCGGCGGCGAAATGTCCACCCAGTCGGCCGCATAGGCTCTGGTCAACGGTTCATAGAACGCGCGCTTCTCGTGCCAGTCGACGATGCCAATCCGCCGCCGCTCAGACATTCGTCCTCTTCACGAAATGCGCCACCCGGCGCACCACGTCGCGTGCCGCCAGCCGGCCCTCGTGTACCCGTCCCAACAGCCGCTGCGCACCCGTGTCCAGTCCCCGGGTTCCCGCGCGAATGTCCCTGCGGACATAGCCCTTGGCAATCGCCTCGTCGAGCTCCTCCCCCGTGATCCCTCCGGCCTCCATCGCCTCCCGCAAATAGCGGAACCAAAGGTCGCCGTAGGCATGATAACGGAACTTCCACGGCTGCCGGTCCAGGTCCGTGTAGTGGATCAGGCGCGTGGATTCGTCATACCGGTCGAACGAGTTCCAACAGTCTGGCAAAGCTCGGATCGAGTACGGCAGGTATCCTTTCGTTCGCCGGCCCAACTGGGCGAACTCCGGATACGTGAACCGCCCCGCCGCAATGTGGTCGAATATGCGCGGCAGATCAAATCGGCAAAGGCCGCAATCAATGACGAGGACACTCAGCGCCCATCGCTCCGGGGCAATCTCGGGATAGGCGTTCGGACGCGCCGCAAAGTCCGCGCCGTCCAGCCTCGTGTCGAACAACGCACCGATATCGCCCAGACACACCATGTCCGAATCAAGGTAAATGGCCTTTCCCTGATGCCCACACAACTCCGGGATCAGATACCGGAACAGGCTGAATTCGGTCACAAAGCCCCGGTGCGGAATCTCCAGCCACGGCGCGCAGTCCCGGGTCTCGCCTGCCTCGTTTTCAACCACCCGCCGTGTTCCGTTGTACGTCCAGATCTCCAACGGACGCCGCGTGTGTTTCCGGAGCGAGTAAACCAATGTTCTTCGCTCCACCATGCTCGCATCGCCAGAACCGACAAAAATCCGAATGGGCGAGGCAGTTTCGCTGAATGAGGGGGGCACCAGATGAGACTCTAACATAACCGTGAGTGCCGGTACGGCCCTCCTGTTAGGATGAAGAATCCCCATGAACCGCCGCCACGCGCTCGCTCTCCTCGCCGCCACAACCGCCGAAGCCCAGGAATCCATCTACATCCCCGAACGCCACACCGAAAAGGACAAGGCGTTCATCCAGGACTTCCTCCTCAACTTCCCCTTCGCCATGGTCATCACCACCGAAGGTGGTCTCCACATCACCAACGTCCCCACCGTCTTCACCAAATCCCCCACCGGCTGGGGCAAGCTCTGGTTCCACATCGCCGCCGCCAACGCCCAGAACCAGCCTCTCACCCAAGCCCCGGCCACCGTCGTCTTCCACGGCCCCCACACCTACATCTCCCCCAACTGGTACGAGACAAAATCCAACGTCGTCCCCACCTGGAACTTCGCCGTCGTCCACTGCACCGGCCGCGCCGCCCGCGTCAAGGACGACGAAGCCCTCGCCCGCGGCCTGCGTACTCTGGTCGAACAGAACGAAGCCCGCTACGGCGGCGGCGAATGGAAATTCGCCAACCTGCCGGAGACGTACCTCAAGAACATGCGCCACGGCATCGTCGGCTACGAGATGGAAATCGACAAGGTGGAGGCCAAGTTCAAACTCGGCCAGGAACGGCCCGATGTCGATCGCCAGGCCGTTCTCAAAGCGCTCCGCTCAGGAAAGGGCGCCGAAAAATCCATCGCCCAGCTGACGGCCGAATACTACAACCGCGCCCACTAGGGCTTGCTCACTTCCTCCGCCCCGCCAGAGATCTGCATCGGCACAATCCCCGCCGGCTGATCACCGGCCAGTTCCAGCACTTCCCGGAACGATTCTTCAATCGTCCGCACAGCCATGCTCAACTGGTGAAGCCAGCCGCCCCAGAACTGCGGAATCGCCGGAACCTGCCGCGTCTCCCGGATCTCGCGGAATACGTCTTTCTTGTGCGACGGCATGTCGAAACCGCGCAACATCGCCGCGCCGATTTCCGTCAGGTTGATGCGTTCGTTCAAATCGAAACGGGCCATGTCCCGGCGGATGTTGCGCTCGCCGCCACTCTTGGTCGTCACGGTAACGCACTCCTGGAACGTCAGTGAGCCGGTGACGATCCCCGCGTTCGACGTCAAATCCAGTAGCGTGGTCGCCATCGCCGGGTTGCGTACGGCCACCGGCGGCGTCGCCTCGTGCAGCCGGATGCGCGTCGGGCCGGAGATCCCCACCCAAATGCTACTGCGCAACTCCGTCATCGAGAAGAATTTGGAGACGATCATCTCCATCTCCCGGTCCTCCAGCTTCTCGATCTCGCTCTCCTTGAACCGCTTGGCCTCTTCGGCGCGCTTGGCGAACTCATCGCGGAACTGCGTGTTCTCGTACAGCTGGTTAAGAATGGCTTCCGTCCAGTTGTTCACCGGGTAGTTCCAGGCCACCGGGACGATCTCCGCCCCCAACCGGCTCAGGCTCACGATGATCGCGTGAATCTGCTTTTTGTTGGTGCTTTCGATATAAATGCGGCCCTGGTTGAAGTCCAGCAGAACCGGCACCTGCGTGCGGGAGATGGCGGTCGCGTTCTGCGTTTTATCGTCGACCGTGCGCTTATCGGTCGGCTGCAGGAATTTGTAAGGACGCTCCAACAGCACATACGAACGACCCTCTTTGATCGACGGCATGTCGCTCGCATTCTTCCACTCGTTCGTGACGGCCCACAGCCCGAACCACGGCAGTTCGCCGTGAATCTGGTACGCCTCCACGCCCCGGCCATAGCCCGGGCCTTCCAGGATCTCCAGCGGCAGCGCGGCCACCGCGCCGTCCTCTTGTTCGGCAATGGCGTGGCGCGCCAGTTCGGTCTGTTGCTCGACCGTCAACTCCTGCTCCTCGTCCAACCGGGGCGCGCTATAGGGGTTGATCCCCGTCGCGTCGCTGCCGTACAGGCGCGCCACCGCCGCCGCCGCCAGTTCGGAGGCCAACGCCATCCGCACCGGATCCCCAAGATTGACCGAGAAGGCTTCGAGCGACTCTTTCACCAGTCCGACAATCGCCCAATTACCACGTCCAAACATTCTTTACTCCTGCATTTCTGACCGTCCGCCTGCGAGCGGCTTAGCAAACAGAACCTCTATGATACCGTTCCCGGCCGGCTCGCAATCCGCCAAAACCGCCATCTCGTGTAAGGTATTAGGAAAACGGTGATCGAAAGGGAATCGAGCGGCGATGCGAGGAGAACTGCTGCGTTTCAACGGCGCGGTCGAGCGGGATCCCGCCATCGATGCGTGGCTGAAAGCGCATAGCGATGAACGCGGCGCCATCGCTCGCCACTGGTTTGAAGTGATGCGAAACTGCGGCGACGAAGTCCGCGAACTCTTGCATGACGGCTGCCCGGTTGCCTGTCTGGGCGACGCCCCCTTCGCCTACGTCAATGTCTTCCGTTCCCATGTAAACGTCGGCTTCTTCCAAGGCGCGTCGCTGCCGGACCCGTCTCTCTTACTGCAAGGAACCGGCAAGTATATGCGCCATGTCAAGCTGCGGCCGGGAACCCCAGCCGACGACGCCGCGCTAAGCCGGCTCGTCGCCACCGCCTACGCCGATATCAAAGAACGCGTCGAAAACGGCTAACCGGCAGACCCTCCCAGCGGCGTCCACTTCCGTATAATAACGGCATCTCTATGAGCCACGACGTCTCCCCTTTTCCCTCTCGTCTCCCTTCCCGCCGCGGTATTCTGCGCGGTCTCGCCGCCACCGGGGCGGGAGTGCTGGGTGCCCGGAAACTCCCGGCCTTCGCGCTGCCGGAAGACAAGATCAAGTCCGTCCGCTACTTCACCAACCCCGGTGACGCCAACGGCCGGCAGGGCCAGCCGATGGTCAATCAGTCCACCAACGTCGTCATGATCGAAACGCAGCGTGGCCTCATCGGCATCGGCGAAGGCGGTGAGCCCAGAACTATGGAAGAGTGCGCCAGCATGCTGATCGGTCTCGACCCCTTCCGCATCGAAAACCACTGGCAGCGCATGATGCGGGGATACTTCTACCCGGCCGGCCGCGAAAAACTGCACTCGTTGGGCGCGCTTGACCTGGCGCTGTGGGATCTCAAAGGGAAAGCGCTCGACGTGCCCATCTGGCAACTATTGGGAGGCAAGGCGCGGGAGCACCTGGAACTCTATTCGACTGTGTTCCCCAATCCCGGCGGCGGCACGTTGGAGGACGCCGCGCGTGCCTGCAGGGACGCCGGATTCCGAACGTATCGCTATGCGACAGACAACCCGCGTCAACGTGTCGTCGACCGCTTCAAACTGGTCCGCAAGATGTACGATGATTGCGTTCTGCTCCATAAAGGAGCCGGGGACGGCGGCTGGGCCATCGACTTCCATACGGAGCTCGATCTCCCCGACGCCATCAATCTGGCCACACTGCTCGAACCCCTCCATCCCTACTTCTGCGAAGACCTCATCCGCAGCGAGAACGTGCTCTCCTACGAGACCGTCCGCCAGCGCACGAAGGTGCCCATCGCGGTGGGCGAACAGTTCGGCTACAAATGGGACGTCAACGCTCTCATCGAGAAGCAGCTCATCGACTACACGCGGGTAACTCTGCCCAACGTCGGCGGCATCACCGAGTTCATGAAGATCGTCGCGCTCGCCGAAACGCACTACGTCGGCATGATTCCCCATTTCACCGGCCCGATTGCCGAAGCGGCCTTGGTCCACTGCCTCACCGCGACGTCGGTCACCGCGCTGATGGAAATGCTGGGCAACGGCAAGCGCACCTGGCCTTACCTGCCGAAGGTCTACGATTTCAAAGACGGCAAGCTTTGGCCGAACGACCGGCCGGGCCTGGGCGTTGAGGTGGACGTCAGCAAGCTAACCAAAATCGGCGAGTACGACAAGTACCGTGCCGGAATGTTGCTCAACCAGCGCCCCGACGGGTCGTTCACAAACTGGTAGAGGACGCCACCGGGGCGAACGCTCTCACGAATCGGTGCCGCCGTTAACTCGGCGGCGCCCACTCCCGCTGAACCAGCTGCCCAGGAATGGCATCGGTTGAAAATCTCCAGTTCGGATCGGCCTCGTCAGGCCGGGAACAGATTTTCAAAGTTGGCTCCCCGACTGATGACCCTGCACGAACATTCTCTTGAGAAAACTTCATGAAAAAGCGGCGCTTTGCGGGTTCGAGTCCTGAAAACCGGCGAATCTCGGACTCAACGCGGCTTGTGTATTCGCCGTCAGCGCTTGGGCGGCACGCTGAACTATTACTACCGCGACGCTGCCTGATCGGGCGGGTGAGGCCGGCCATTGCGATTCGCATAGAAATTTAGGCGCCGGAAGTGTGCGCGGCCTCTGGGATTGGGGCGTCTGCAGCATGGTCTGCAACGTCCGCGCCGCTTTTGGCAAAGCCGGTTGCGGCCCGAGATGCGACTTCAGCAGGCGCCGCGAAGAGATGTAACGCTTGGCGGACCACGGGAACGAGGGCAATCCTGTATTCGGGCCATACGGGCGCAGGGCTCCTCTCCCGCCGCCGGACCCGAAAGCTAACTCTTGTGTTTTTGGGGTGGGGAATTTTCGACCGGAGATTTGGGGACTTTTCAGACGGAGTTGACACAGTTTCAATATCTTTCGCCAAAATGCAACTCGAGGAGCTCAGCTGACTGCCGGATTTAGGATAAACGCATCTTAGGCGCGATTCCATCCGCGCGACTCTGTACTCTTGCGCGGGCTCAAGGCGGCCACTGGGTCCGGGCTGGTGAATCACCGCAAGGGGCCTTGTTGGCCGACGACTCGGGGCAAGTGATGTCTGAAGCCGCTATTCCAAAACATCCCAATGGACGCGGCTCCTGCCCGATCATCCCTCAAGCGGAGGCTTCCGGGAACGACAGCTCAACATGAATTGATTACCTTCTTACTTATCTGTGCTGTGAAATCGCTTGCCCGGACTGCACTGGTTCCAGTTCGTAGTCATACAGGCCAGGGGAGAACTTTTCGAGAGTCAGCTGGAGGGCCGTGTCGGCCTGTTCGCAGTCCGTCTCTCCGTTGAGGTGGCAGGCAGTGCGGTCATGGATCTGAGAGAAGAGCCGGGA
This sequence comes from Acidobacteriota bacterium, assembly GCA_947470805.1. GTDB lineage: Bacteria > Acidobacteriota > Terriglobia > Bryobacterales > Bryobacteraceae. The sequence continues at coordinate 12,114 of CANIVU010000163.1, forward strand.
TGCGCGAACGTGGGCATTGTGTAGCCACTGGCCGGTATCGACGCCCCGTTCCAGATCTTCGCGAGAGAGGACAACAACCGGTTTACCGTCGACGCGGAGGCGGTAGTGTTCTTCC
>CANIVU010000164.1 GCA_947470805.1 Acidobacteriota bacterium
CGTTCCTGTCCCCAGGTAAGATTGTCTGCCGCCATCTCGCGGATCAGCTCTTGGAGTTTGTTGGGCAGGCGCGGTCGACCCGCCGGCTTCGACTTCCAACGCCAGAAGAGGCGGAATCCCTGGCGGTGCCAGCGCAGGAGTGTGTCCGCTTGGACACTCACCAGCGCGTCGCGCCAAGCGAAGTATTGACTCAGTGCCGCCATCATCCAGCGGGTGGAAGCGTCGGCCCGCCGCGGCCTGACCTTCCGCTCCTGGAACAGCGCCAACTGCTTTCGCAGGAAGAGGTTCTCGGCCACCAAAGCCGCCCGAGGCCGCGTGGCGGGGACAAACAGTCGGACCAAGTCGACGACAACCAAAGACAACGTTCGCAGGCAATGCACAACGGCGGGGAAGCTAACGCACCTCGACATGGATTGTCCAGGATCGCACGTTACGAAACGTTACTGGTCTCCTTCCCCGGACTCGAACGGAATTTTTGCGGATCACACCTGACGCAAAACGTCCTAGCCAGGCAGATTGAATTATTCTTGACAACTAGCCATGGCGAGTTCATAGTTGACTCAATGACGGATGAATTCACCCTTGCCGAACTGGCAGATCGCCTGGACATTCAGCCACGCACGATTCGCAACTACATTGAAAAAGGCCTCCTCCGGGGCCCGGAAGTCGGTGGTCGCGGTGCTCGCTATACGGAGTACCACCTCCATCGGCTCCAGGCGATTCGGACGCTGAAGGATATCCACGGGCTACCTCTGGACGAGGTTCGCCGACGTCTGATGAATGCCACGGGGCCGGAACTCGCCGCACTGATACAGGAGGCCCAGGTCGCGAAGGCGCCAGGCCCACTCCGGGAGGCCGTTTCCGCGCTCGACTACATTCGCACTCTCAGTTCATCTCGGCCACCGGAGGTTGTTGTCCCGCCGTCATCGGCGGCGCCAACTCCAATGGATGTTCTGTTGGCGCGATTTGACCTACTTTCGCCGGGATCCAAACCACCTCCTCGCCGTTCCCATGGGCAGGTATGGACCTCGATTCCACTTACCCGCGACGTTGAAATTCGCGTTCGCGGAACCCTAACCCTGGATCAACTATCGCGGTGGGAACGCATCGCGGATCATTTGCGGGAAATCTTGATGGGCGGAGCCCAAGAGGAGTAGTGTATGCGTGTCACTGCGAAGTTTGATAGGAAATTGATCTGGTACCGTGGCAATTCGGTTCGTTACCTGGTGGTAAGGGTGACGGATCCTGGGGAGGGTACTGCCCGGGCGAAGGCCGCTTTGAGTCTGTCCCTTGTTGTAGATGCATCAGGTTCTATGGCTGGCGCCCCGTTGCAGTTCGCGGTTGATGCCGCGCAGCGGGTTGTGCGGCAGTTGTCGTCGGAAGACCGTCTGTCGGTGGTTTCCTTCGATGAATCTGTCACCGACCATATCGCCTCTGAGCCGATGACTGACGCCGGACGCGAGCGGGCTCTGAAAGCACTGGAGGGGATTAGAGTCGGTGGAAGTACAAATCTATCCGGAGGCTGGCTGCGTGGGGCAGAGCATGTGGCCCGGCATATGGAGAGCGGCAGTGGTCTCCAGAATCGCGTTATCGTTCTTTCGGACGGGCACGCGAATGCCGGTATCACGGACCCGGCGGAACTTGCTGAACACGCACGGCAACTCTCGGAACGTGGACTATATAGCTCTACGGTTGGGATTGGAGACGGCTATCACGGCGCGACGCTTGAGGCGATTGCGGTGCAAGGTGGTGGGCTACACCATCGCGCTGCGCGCCCCCATGAAATTATCGAAGTTGTGACCGCGGAACTGGAAGAGATTCGGCTGACGGCTGCTGAGCACATCAATCTGGTGATCCGCCACGCGCCGGACGTTCGCATTAAGTCGTTGAACGAGTTTCCGACGTCGCACACGGCGGGCGAGTCCTCGTGCCGCCTGGGATCGCTGGCCAGCGGCGCTTCCCGCGTGGCCATCTTCAGCGTGAAGTTCCCCGCCTGCGAACCGGGGACGCAGTGCGCGTTCGAAGTCCAAACCACGTGGCGGGAGCCAGGCGCGATGGACATATTCAGTTCCGAACCAGTGACGCTACACGCGACGTCTGCCGAAGGGAAGGATAACAATGCCCAGCCGTACGATCCGGCGTTGACCGAGGAAATTGCTAAGGTCTGGCAGGCAAAGATCGTTCGGCAGATCGTGCAACTCAATCGCGAGGGGCGTTACGCCGAATCATTGAAACGACTCGACATGGATCTGCCGCTTTTCACGAAGTACGCCGAGCACGCCGCCGACGGGGTGGAACTCATAGCGGAACTCCAGCGGTTGCGTGAGGTAGTAAATCGCGAGTGGAGTGAGGGGAGCCGTAAGGAGATCGAGGTTGCGATGCACAAGCGGGCCTACAGCCGACTGGATGCCCGGAGTCAGCAGCCGGCCCCTTGGAGCGCCTCGTTGCCGGACAAGCAGTAAACAGAAGAGAACGCGGAGAAAGCAGACTTAAAGCGAATGTGGCTTTTTACCATTTACGGCTTCTACTCGATTGCTTGCGCAGCAGGCGTCAATGGAGAGCCTGATCCAGAAACGATCATGATTCGGGCGCGGAAGCGCCAGCACCTCGAAAACCTGAAGGAGCGGTTCCCGGCAATTGCCGGCGACGTGCTCCGGACGGACGACAGCGACTACCGATATCGCGTCGTTCTTCTGAAAGCAGATTGGCTGCCGGTGCTGGCGTCGCTTGGCGAAGAGCAGACCTGGTCGAATTTCAAGAATCAGGTTCACAAGAACTACAAGAAGTGCGGCACGGATTACGGCCGGGCAATCCATGAGGTGTGGGAGACGATGCATGGACTGCAACAGAACGAAGGATGATCGTCTCAATCACGTCAATAAGACGAGGCAGGCTGGAAATGAAGGAAAACATCGGGACGCATTCCGGGTTTGATGGCGGACCGGAACGCTAAGAAGATAGCCCGCGGTTGTCATGACGGAGCGCACTTCAATGCTGGAAATGCTCGCAAATAAAATACCAGATGAGCCTCGCAAATGGGCGATAACAGGACGAACGCCATGACCATGTACAACTGTCGTATTCGATTTCAGGGAGATCGGGTCCTCGGGCCCCGCACCGAATCCCTCGCAGTAGATTACGATCTCCCGCTGAGCAATGGGCGGATCCTTTGCATCGAACCCGGCTCTCGAACTCGTGTCGGTGGAGGAGGTATCCTCCCCGTCGAGTTTAACGGACTTTGCTCGTTTCAGCGGAACTTCAGTTTTGGCCTGGGATATGAATTTTTTCGCGGGCACTCCTGAGAGGAATCACGCTGGATCGACGGACGGAAAGGGCCGTAGTCGCACAATGTGGCATTCGCCAAACAGGTAACGTAGTCTGCCCGACTGCCGCGTCTGACTTAAGAAGAGCATCTTCGCCAACGAATCTGCTTCACCAACTTCCATTGCAGCGGACCTGTACCGCAGCACAGCGGTCGATCCGTAAAATGTGACCGTCCTCGCTGATGGTTGCGGGACACTCTGGCCAAAGAGCACGGATCGTGTGCAACCACTGTTCGAGCATGGCCCGGAACCGACTGGGACGGGAGTATTCAACGCAGCCAAGCTGCTGGGTGAGTCCGAACCGGCCGAAGAGCGGAATCGACTCCGGACCCTTCGCGACGAAGCACCGGTAGCTCAGCCACATGAACAGGTCCAGGAGCGCCGGCGCGGCGGCGAGGACTTTGATTGATTCGAGGTCGGCTGGGATCGGGTGGCTGAAGATCTCGGAATAGAATTCGTCGCTGAGAGTAATTGTGTTCTGGCCGGTTGGCGGGTCGCCCGAGCGGCTGTACCAAATCTCCGCCTCCTTCAAAAAGTTGAACCGGCTGCGGTGGATGACGGTTGCTGTCGAGCGAGTAGATTCGGTCGAAAAGAACATGGTGGCGCCGAAGATCCGCTCAAACGCCGCTACGATGCGACGGTACTCTTTGCCGCCCTTCGCCATTCCGAATGTGTCGAGCATCTCGGCCGCCGACCGAAATCGAACCGTTTGGCCTTTCTGCCGGACCGCTAGTGTCGCCAGGAAAATGAGAACCAATCGGTCTTGGCCGAATGGAAGGCCGAACTGTGGGTGGCCGGTGATTTGAAGGAGGAAGTTGCCGTTGCGCCGCTCGAAGAGGAGTTGATCCGCCGGCGGACGCCGGATCGGCAGTCCACATAGGATGAACGGGCGAGAAGCAAACGCCAACGGCTGTCGGCCCTCCTCGCGGTTGGTGCGGACAAGCGCGATGCCCTCCGCCTGTTTGAGCCGGTATCGGGAAACCAGCAGGTCTCCGTGACACTCCCGAAGTATCGATTCGGCTTTTACGAGCAAGCCCTCACCTCACGCCTTTCGGTTGCGTGAGGGGCCAAATTGCCATCAAGTTGAGGAAGGAATTTGCAGGTCCGGACTCGTTACTGCGATTACTGCGTTAAGCCCGGTTTTCGCTTTTCTCTAAGGTTCCAGGTGGTCAGGATTGCCGCCATGGTCGCATATGTTCTTTATTTGCGAATGATCGTCGTATTCCCAAGCTGAACGTCGTGGGTTCGAGTCCCATCTCCCGCTCCATTTAGAATCAATAGCTTACAGAGAATTCGAGGCACCCAGTTGGGTGCTTTTTTCATGTGAGTTGAACGTCGGAACTGCAAAGTATTGATTCGAGTGAAGTTATGGCCGCCTTCCGAAACGCAAACGGAGTAATCGGAGTACAGCGGACACTTGTTGTGTTTTCAATGACTTGGAGGACCTGGCGCCTCGCAAAACCATACGAACAGTCGCGGATAGGCTGGGCGTCATCCGCCGCAGAATCGTCTACTGAAATGGCATGATAGGGACAGCAACGGTCCATGGAAAAACACGAACTGCTCACCGCGTTACTGGCTGAAAACCAGCGTTTGCGTGAGTTGCTGATTCTCCATGGCATTTCGCCCGACCCACCGGAGATAGTTGCCGCGACGCCCGAACCGGCGGCGCCGGCACTTTCAGAGACAGAAAAAATTCGCATCTTTCGAAGCCTGTTTCGAGGGCGGGAAGACGTCTACGCCGTTCGCTGGGAACGGGCAGATGGACGCAAGGGATACATGCCTCGGTCGGAGCGGGATTGGCGGGCCTACAACGCTGCCCCGCAAGCGGACAAAGAACGCGTTGACCGGGAGACACGAAAGTACTTCCTACTCGATGACGAGGCAGTGCGAGCTCATCTTCAGGGAAAGCTGACAATCGGGATCTACCCGCTCCTACAAGACGAAACCTGCTGGTTTCTGGCTGCGGATTTCGATAAGGCGTCATGGCGCGAGGATACGACCGCGTTTCTGAAAACCTGCGAGAAGTACGGCGTGTCGGCGTATCTCGAGATCTCCCGTTCCGGCAACGGCGGCCACGTATGGATCTTCTTTGAGCAGAACGTCCCGGGGAGTTTGGCGCGACGGCTTGGGGCATTCCTGCTGACTCAGACGATGGAGAACCGGCACCAGATTGGGCTCGACTCCTACGACCGGTTTTTCCCGAATCAGGACACACTGCCCAAGGGCGGCTTCGGAAATCTGATCGCCGCCCCCTTACAGCGGAAGCCGCGAAACGAGGGCAAGAGCGTTTTCGTGAATGGCAGCATGGAACCGCATCCGGACCAGTGGGCCTTTCTGCTAGGCGTCAAGCGGTTTCGACTGTCGGACCTGGAAAGGCTTGTAGCTGAGGCGCAAAGCCAGGGAGATATTATTGGGGTCCGAATCAGTGCGATGGACGATGCCGACAGCCCCGATCCGTGGACACTGCCGCCGTCGCGAATACGCTCGGATAAGCGCATCGACGGGCCCTTCCCACGCGAGGTTCATGTCGTCCGGGCCAATCAAGTATTCATTGAAAAACAGGGCCTTCCGGCAGCGATGCTGAATCGACTCCTGCGGATCGCCGCCTTTCAGAACCCCGAGTTTTATAAGGCTCAGGCGATGCGCCTGCCGACCTTTGGCAAGCCCCGGGTGGTGTCGTGCGGAGAAGATCTTGTCCGGCACTTGGCGTTGCCGCGCGGTTGTTTGCAAGAAGTCGCCGCGTTGTTCAAGGAGTACGGCATTCAGATGGCAACGCGGGACGAACGGTTTGCCGGGACTCCGCTTTCGTGCTCGTTTCAAGGAACGCTTCGTGTGCACCAGGCGGAGGCGGTGGACGCGATTATGAAGCATGACGACGGCGTTGTGAGCGCGCCAACCGCATTCGGTAAGACCGCCATTGCCTCCTGGTTAATTGCCAGGCGAGGTGTCAACACGCTGGTGATTGTCCACCGGCAACAGTTGTTGGACCAGTGGCGGGAGCGGTTGGCTATGTTTCTGGAACTGCCGATTGGCGAGATTGGACAGATTGGCGGGAGCAAAACGAAGCGTACGGGGTTGATCGATGTTGCGATTGTTCAGAGCCTCTATCAGGACCACGCGGTGAAGGATTTCGTCGCGGAGTATGGACATGTCGTAGTCGACGAATGCCATCATCTCTCGGCCGTCACCTTTGAAAAAGTGCTGGCGGCGGCAAAAGCAAAATACATCTTGGGACTGACTGCCACGCCGGTCCGGAAGGATGGTCATCAACCGATCATCTTCATGCAGTGCGGGCCCATTCGCTACAAAATGGCTGCCAGATTGATGACTGAGCAGAACCCATTTGACCATGTCGTTCTTCCTCGTTCCACCGCCTATACCGGCACCGCGCCGGCTGGGGATGCGAGCATTCAGGATCTGTATGCCGAAATGGTGAAGGACGCTGACCGCAATGAGCAGATCGTTGTCGACATCCTGACCGCGGTGGAGGGCGGCCGCTCCCCGCTTTTGCTGACAGGCCGAACGGAACATCTGGCCTATTTTGCATCCGCACTGGCCGGCCGCGTCCAACACGTTCTTGTCCTTCGGGGCGGAATGGGCGCCAAGCAGCGCAAGGCGCTGTGGCAGCGACTGCGGGTGATTCCCGAATCGGAGCCGCGGGTGATTCTTGCGACGGGAAGCTACGTTGGCGAGGGCTTCGACGATGCACGGCTCGACACGCTCTTCCTGGCGATGCCGATTTCGTGGAAGGGAACGCTACAGCAGTACGTGGGACGGTTGCATCGGCTGCACGACAACAAGAGGGTAGTCCAGGTTTATGACTACGTCGACGTCAATGTGCGGATGCTCGCGCGGATGTACGAACGGCGACTCCGCGGATACTCCGATATGGGCTATCGGATAGGCGGCATGAATAAAGCGGAATGAGGCCGTGGCCCCGCCATAGTCTTCACACGCGCGCGGTGAAACCTCAGCGCCTTTGATGCAAAAACCCCCGTCTAGTATCAAAAGCCGCTGCATAGAAGTGATTGATAAGAGAACGCTTGCGCTCCTTGCATTGAGTTTTTTGCATCACTTGAAGTCTGTTCTAATCAAATTCTGCCGCTAGCAGGGTACCAGCGCGCATATCGGCGTGTTTCGCCCTAGCGCACGTGCGGAGGATTTCGCACACCAATCGACGAGCCAGGCCCCGAAGAGATCGGTGCCGCTTCGAGCACGAACGACCGATACCGGCCAAGAGACGAATCGCGAGCTTCGACCCGGGCGGTGAAGGCTGTCCGGTGACAATCGAAAAGCTGGCGCATGTTGCCGGAAAGCGCTTCGCGAAATTCGCGGTAAGGAAAGCGAGTAAAGCAAACCTCTGGGTGGAGCAGGTGCATTCGGCGGCTCGGTGAGCCCTGAAAAGGCATCGCCCGATTGGCACAGCGCTTGCGGACTTCCGGATTCCGCACGAGTCCATACAACCGATTGAAAATAAGTGGGTTGCCATCGCTCCTGTGGCCAAGCCTTCAACATTGTGAACATTTTCAACATCTGCTGAAACCACTGGTTTTAGTGAAATCAACTTGCAGCCTTTCACCATATAGAGTACTTTCAACATATGCTGAAGGCGGTCGATTCAATGAAAGAGCTGGAGAAGACGGCGGCTGCCGCGCTCGAATCGATTCTGAACGGTATCCCAATAATCACGCTCGAACGGGTGGAACTACAGCCATTGACGGGCCGCCACGAGATTGATGTCCTGGTGCGCCTCACCGCCGCCAACCACCCTCATGTGCTCGTGTGCGAAGTCAAATCCAGCGGCCAGCCCCGCTATGTGCGGGAGGGACTGCTTCAACTCAGGAATTACCTTGAATATTCCGACCTCAAGGCGACTCCTATCTTCATTGCCCCGTACCTGTCCGCGGAAGCACGCGCGATCTGCCGGGAGAACAAGGTAGGATTCGTGGATCTCCAGGGCAATGTGCGACTTGAATTCGACGGAGTGTTCATCGAGCGGACTGTCTCGGACAGGCCGCCGCCCGAACGTCGCGAACTCAAATCCCTGTTCCGGCCGAAGTCTGCGCATGTGCTCAAAACCATGCTCCGCGATCCGGAACGCCGGTGGCGCGTCGAGGAACTAGCGGAGTCGACGGGCGTGAGTCTCGGACACGTGAGTAATGTGCGCACCGGCCTGCTCGACCGGGAATGGGCGCAAATCTCGGAACGCGGCATGTTTCTCTCCAGGCCAGAAAAAGTGCTTGACGCCTGGCGTGACGCCTACGAACTGCCCGTCGGGAAGCGCCTGAGCTTCTACACGATCCTGCACGGAAAATCCTTTGAGGACGCCGCCCGCACAGCGCTTGGAGTGGACACGGCGAATGGCCGAGCAGTCTTCTGCTCGTTTTCCGCGGCCCACTGGCTGGCGCCCTTCGGCCGTACAGGCATGCAGTACTTCTACGCCGACGAGGCGGGACTGGAAAAGCTCAAGACCGTCCTGCAGCTCTCCGTTGCCGGCAAAGGCGAAAACGTCATCGTGACGATCCCCAAGGATCGTGGGATTCTTATGGACACGGTCGAGCCCGCACCCGGCGCCGTCTGCACGGACCCGGTGCAAACCTATCTGGACCTGTCGGCCGCCGGCGAACGCGGCCGGGAGGCCGCGGAGTATTTAAGGCGGGAGCAGCTGAAATGGCTGAGTTAGATAAAAAAGAACCGCATTCCGCGGCCGACTATGACGACCGCACGACGCATGCGGTCAAGAGCGTGCTGATTGAGATCGGACAGATCCTCGGAAGCTTCCAGGGGAGATTTGCGATTGTCGGCGGAGCCGTGCCATGGCTGCTGCTAGACAACGCGGACATGCCCCATGTGGGTACTCTGGACGTGGATCTAGGCCTTGATGCGGAGGCGCTGGGCGACGGGGAGTATGCAACGCTCGTCGAAGCGCTGCGAGGCAACGGCTACGAGCAGCGGGGAGAACTCAGGCGGTTTCAGTTGGTGCGGCAGGTTCCCGCAACCGATGAGGGCGCGCCCATCGACGTCATCGTGGACTTCCTCATGCCGCGGGAGGCTGAGATCATGAAGAACAAGCCGCCACTTATCGAAAATTTCGCGGTGCAGCGGGCGGACGGGGCCGAACTGGCGCTGCACTTCTATGAGATGGTGGCGATAGAGGGTGCGATGCCCGCAGGCGGCAGAAACCGGGTCGAAGTGGCCGTATGCTCCATTCCCGCCCTGCTCGCAATGAAGGGGCATGCTCTAAATGGTCGCTACAAGCAGAAGGACGCTTACGATGTCTACTACTGCGTTCGCAACTACCCTGGAGGCATAGCTGCCCTGGCGGACGCCTGCCGACCGATACTGGGGCATGCAAGCGGCGAAGGGGGATACCGGCACATCGCTCAGAAATTCAACGCCGTGGATGCATACGGCCCCACGTGCGTCCGGCGGTTCGTACAGGACACGGCGATTCTGGGTGAGCGCTCGGCCGATCAGTGGCAACAGGACGCCTTCGGGCAGGTCAGCGCCTGGCTCACCGCCTTGGGGTTGATCAGATAGGCACTATTTAAATCTATCGTCTAGCATGTGTGCGCGGCTACGTGGCAATTGGAATCGGTAGAATTGCGGCCTGGCGATCGATTCTCAGCGTGCGTCCATCGGCGCTGATGAATGCGGGACACTCGGGCCAAAGGGAGCGGATTGTTCGAAGCCATTGTTCCAACATCGCGCGGAATCGGCTGGGGCGAGAGTATTCGACGCAGCCGAGCTGCTTGGTAAGCCCGAATGGGCCAAACAACGGGATGATCTCCGGTCCCTTTGCTACGAAACAGCGATAGCTGAGCCACATGAACAGATCCAGTAGCGCGGGCGCCGCGGCGAGAACCTTGATCGCTTCGAGATCGGCCGGGATCGGGTGACCGGATATCTCAGAGTAGAATTCATCGGTAAGCGTGATGACATTTTCGCCGGCGGGGCCTTCCGAGGAGCGGCTGTACCAAATCTCAGCCTCGCGGAGAAAATTGAACCGGCTACGGTGAACGACGGTTGCCGTTGAGCGGTTCGACTCCGTTGAGAAGAAGATCGTCGCGCCGAAGATGCGCTCGAATGCGCCGACGATCCGGCGATACTCCTTCCCGCCCTTCGCCATGCCAAAGCAATCGAGCATGTCCGCGGCGGAACGAAATCGGACGACTTGGCTCTTCTGGCGGATGGCCAGAGTCGCGAGAAAAATGAGGACCAGCCGGTCCTGTCCAAATGGCAAACCGAATTGAGGGTGTCCGGTGATTTGAAGGAGGAAGTTCCCGTTCCGGCGCTCGAAGAGGAACTGGTCCGGCGGCGGCTTCCGGACGGGGAGACCGCAAAGTATGAAAGGGCGGGAAGTGAATGCAAGCGACTGCTGTCCGTTCTCCCGATTGGAGCGGACCAAAGCAATTCCGTCCGCCTGCTTGAGCCGATAGCGCGATACAACGAACTCGCCGTGCGTCTCTCGCAGGACGTCACCGGCTCTTGCCAGACCTCGATTTTCGGAGCATACTTGCCCCATGGATCACCTCTGTGGAAGGCAATCCGGTGCTCTTGGGGACACATCCTGAACGGGTCGAAGTTTGTACTCCGATTACTCCGTTTAGGCGCGTTTTCGGGTACAACGTGAAAACTCAGCGTATTTCTATGGTCAGGATTTACGCCATGGACGCAGAAGTTCTTTATTTCCAAATGACGCGCAAGTTCCCAAGCTGAACGTCGTGGGTTCGAGTCCCATCTCCCGCTCCATCTTTTCAATAACTTAGCGCCACCTGAATTCAAAGCCTGCTCCAAAATGCGCCAAAACCCCTAAACGGGTTCACACCCTTCTCACATGACGGGAAGGGGAGATTCAAGCGCATCAACTGCTTTTTTACGTCTGACCACCGATGCGCGGGTGTAGACGTTCTGGTTGACATCAACTGTGTGCCCGAGTTGATCGGCCACACGTTTGGGATCGTCAAGGATCTCATTCATGAGCGTCGAGTGGGTTCTACGCATCACGTGAAAGTCCACCCAGCCAAGACCGGCGGCTTTCAGCTTTGGTCCAATGCGCCTTCGCCAAAGGTTGTTCCGGCTGATGGGTGTCTTCCCTGATTCTGAGGGAAAAACCCAGGCGTCAGCACTGGCGTTCAGCGAGATCTCGTGCCACTCCTTTATCTCCTGAATCAGGTGTGGTCCGCAAAAATTCCGTCCAAGCCCCACAAGGTCGTTTAAGCGGCTTGCTTTACCAAGCGATACTCGTGATGTAAGCCGCCAAGGACTGGTGTCTTTCCTACTCGGTACCCTGCTGATAGCTTGTGCCGGTGGTCACTAGCCGGAACAGCCTCCTGGCTGGGTTCCGGAATGCCAGGCCCTAACGAACTGTGCGGCCTGCCTCGGTTGTAGTGAAATCCCCACTCCTTGACAATCCTCCGCAAATGGCGTTCGTTGAGCGGGATCAGGAAATCCAGACACTCCCGGCGAAGACTGCCACCGAGACGTTCGCAGAAAGCATTCGCTGTCGGCGCTCGCACCGGCGTGCGGAGAACCCTCACTCCGAGCTTGGTGACTGCCTTGTCTAAGTCCTGGGAAAAGATGCTGTCCCGGTCGTGGAGCACAAATCGGTACTGATGGTCGTCGGGCAGGGTCTCCCGCAACTGTTGCAGGGTCCACTCCGCCGTCGGATGGGCGGTCACATTTTGATGGAGAATTCGGCGGCTCCCCACCTCCATTAACACGAAAACATAGAGGGTGCGAAACGTGGCCGTCATGACGACGAAGAAATCGCAGGCTACGATCACGCTGGCGTGATTATGAACGAAGGTAAG
>CANIVU010000165.1 GCA_947470805.1 Acidobacteriota bacterium
ACTCGCCCAAGCCCACCGCCGGTCCAGCCCCCCCCACGCACCGCTCCGGCTCAGCGCGAGATCCCAGCCCGCACCATCCACCGCACCGCCGCGGCGCCACTCGCCCAAGCCCACCGACGGACCCACCACGCCCCCACGCACCGCTCCGGCTCAGCGCGAGATCCCAGCCCGCACCATCCACCGCACCGCCGCGGCGCCACTCGCCCAAGCCCACCGACGGACCCACGACGCCACCACGCACCGCTCCGGCACAAGCGCGAGTCCCAGCCGCACCATCCACCGCACCACCGCGCCGCCACTCGCCCAAGCCCACCGCCGGTCCAGCCCCCCCCACGCACCGCTCCGGCTCAGCGCGAGATCCCAGCCCGCACCATCCACCGCACCGCCGCGGCGCCACTCGCCCAAGCCCACCGACGGTCCAGCCACGGGCGCCACGGCACGCCTCCCCAGCGCGCTACAGCCCCCACGCACCGCTCCGGCAAAAGCGCGAGTCCCAGCCGCACCATCCACCGCACCGCCGCGACACCGCCTCCTACCCGCGGCGCTCCCGGACCTGCTGCAGCACCCGCCGCAGTTCTGTCGACCGGACCGGCTTGGCCAAAAAGTCGTCCATCCCGGAGGCGAGGCACCGATCCCGGTCCTCCTCAAAAGCATTGGCCGTCAGCGCGACGATGTAGCTCTGCGGCCCTCCCTCCTCCAGGGCCCGGATCGCCTCGGTCGCCTGCCATCCATTCATCCCCGGCATCAGGCAGTCCATCAGAATCAGGTCGAACCCTTCGCGCGCCAACTCCACCCCATCGGCGCCGCCCATCGCCGACGACACCTCGCACCCGGCACGCTCCAACAGCCCCCGCACAACCCGCTGGTTCACCGCGTTGTCATCCACCACCAGGACCCGGCAGCCAATGGTAGCCGGCTGAGCCACGCCAACAGTCACGTCCCCCGTCTCCACCAGCCGCGACGGCCGCAGGGGCAGCGTGAACACCGGCCAACCCTCCGGGTGGACGCGGCACTGCACCGCTACCAGACAGACCTTCGCTCCCGCCGCTGGCGCACCCTTGCCCGTCCACAGCATCGCCTCCAGTCCCAGCGCCGCCAACACGTGACGGGCATGTTCGGTCGCCTCCGGGCCATCTGGCACCAGCACCAGATCCCGCGGGACCACCACCGAATCACCCAGCAACGGGAGGAACACGTCGAACGTAGCCCCCTGGCCCGGCGTACTGGCCAGCGTGATCCGCCCGCCCATCCCCTCCGCCAGCCGATTGGAGATGCTCAGACCCAAGCCAGTCCCACCGTGCGTCCGGTCGTTCGACTGCTGGAACGGCTCGAAGATCCGCCGCTGCATCTCCGGCGCGACTCCCTGCCCGGTGTCCCGGACGCTGATCCGCACGCCACCCGCGTCCGCCGCCAGTTGAATCGCCACCGAACCGGCATCGGTAAACCGCAGCGCATTCCCCACCAGGTTCATCACGATCTGCCGCACACGGACCGCATCGCCGGTCACCATCCGCGGAGCGCTGGCCCCGATCTCCACCCGAACGTCGACGCCCTTCCGCCAGCCGGTGATCCAGAATACCGCCGCCGTCCCCTCCAACACCGCCCACAGGTCAAACGGCGCCGAGGCATACTGCATCCGCCCGGACTCGATCTTGGCCGAGTCCAGAATCTCGTTCAGGATCACCAGCAGCGATTCCCCGGATTCCCGCAAGGTCCCGGCCATCTCCAGTTGTTCCTGCTGCAGCCCACTGGACTCCAGCAGTTCCGCCATGCCCAGCATGCCGTTCATCGGCGTCCGGATCTCGTGACTCATCGACGCCAGGAACGCCGACTTCGCCCGGGTCTCCTGCCGCAGCCGCCACGCGGCATAGGCCAGCCCGAACGCCAGCAGCAGCGCCAATCCCGCCACAACCGCCAGGATCACATTCCGGCGATTGGCCTCCTTCAACCGCTCCATCGTCTCCCGCTCGAAACTGGTGGCCGCCATCCACTTGAGGAACGCCCCCTGCATCGTGCCATCCAGCCACATGCCGTCCATCTGCGCACGAATCCGGTCGGCCGCGACGATCGCTTCCGGGTCAGCCCGGCGCGCCGCCACGCCCAACCGCCCCCCGCTGTCGTCCAACCTCATAAACCGCAACCCGATCGGGCCACAACTCGGCTCTGGCTCAAACGAGTCGAACGTGGTAGGGTTCGCGTAGAGCAGCCCTCCTTCGGCCTCGCCCGCACAAATGGCCCGCAACACGTCCTGCTGGGTGGCCACCGGAACGGTCCGCGCCGCCTGAAAGCGCCGCCCCACCTCCACCGCCGCCCACCGGTCAGCACTGATCGCCAAGCGCCGGGAACCAAATGTTTCCGGGCGATCCACGCCGCTATCGGTGCGCCAGATCAGCGCGTACGTCGTCGTCCGCCACGGCTCCGAGAAGTAGGCGTAAGACATCCGGTCAGGCATTTCGGTAAGCAGCGGGAACAGATCGATCCGGCCGCTGGTCAACCCGCCCGCCGCGCCACCGTGGATGTGCACCCACTCCAGGCGCACTCCCGCCCGCCGGGCCGCTTCGCTGACAACCTCCACCGCCAGCCCCGTTGGCCGACCATCGGCCCCCACGATCTGGTTCGGCGGAGCGTGCTCGAAGCCGATCCGGAACACGCGCTCCTCCGCCTGCACCTGGGAGCAAACCAGCAGCAGCCATCCAGCGCGTCTCAACCACCCGACGGCTAACCGGTCCACGTACCTATCTTATTGGCTAAAATGGCCGTTTCTTCTCAGGATCTTTCTTCTCCCCCGCGAAGTTGAGGGTAATGTGGATGATCCCTCGCGGCTCGTCGTAGGTGAACTGGGCCTTGGTGTCCCCGAGGTTGTCTAGGACGCCGTCCTCCTTCACCCGCTTCAGGAACTTCTCGGCGTACTGGTCCCGGAACAGCGCGCCCTCCTTCATCCCCCACATCTTCCGGATCTCCGGTTCGGTGGTGATGTCCAGGCCCTTGATGGTCAGCCGGCCCATCTTGTACTGGCGGCCCAGGTTGACGGCCACGTTCATGTTGACCGTCTTCTTCTCGTCGTTGTAGGTGCGGGTGGAGTCGGTGGCCACCTTCATGTAGCCCTCGGCGCGGAAGGAGGCGCGGAGCTTCTCCAGACTCTCGACGATCTCGTGCAAGCGGAAGACGGCGTCCTCCTTGAACCCGGCGTCCTTCAACAACGCCGTGTCACGCGGAGCGCCGGACATGGTCACTTTCTCCAGCCTGTACTCGGGCCCTTCCGCCACCTCCACCTCTACGTCGAGCCCTTCGATGTCGCCGGCCCGCTTCGCCGTGATCTTCGGGAAGGCCACGCGGAGCAGGCCTTTGGTCTCGTAGATCGGGCGGATCTGGTTGTTCAGCAGTTCCCGGAAGCGGTCCTCGGTGAAGAGGACGCCAATCGCGACTGCTGCCATCTTCACCTGGAGCTCGGAGGTGGCGAAGGCCTTGTTGCCGGTGAAGGTCACCGAGGCAACGGTCGGCCGGGGCTTGTCCGGGCGGAAGAGGAGCATGATCTCCTCCGGCCGGTCGGCCAGGACGCGGCCAATGACCGGCGGGTTCGTTTTGAGCTTGGCGTTCAGCGCCGCCTCCAGGCGCTTGATGACCGCTTCGGTGCCGGGAACCGGATTTGTAAACAATGGGTCGGCGGCGGCCAGAATCTTCATGAGCTCGGCGTCGGTGCCGGGGAGATCCTCGAATTTGACCGGGAAGACCTGATCGACTTCGGCGACTTCGAAGGTCAGTTTGTAGCCGCCGCCGTTGGCCGAGGACGTGTAGCGGTAGCCGACGCTGGCGAGCATTCCGGTGGCGAGCAGGCGGGCTTGGGCGGCTTCAAAGTCCGGTTTATCGGCCTGTTGGCCGACCTTGAGGCCGGAGGCGCCGATGACCTGGGCTGGCTTCAGGCGCTTGAGGCCCTCGACCTGGATGGAGTCGATGGGGAACAGGGCGGCAAGAAGGAAGAATCCGGTCAAAAAGCTCATACATCTATTGAAATGCATCCCGAAGGCGCGATGTTACACTCAAAAATAATGGCTTACGATTTAGTTGTGATTGGAAGCGGCCCCGGCGGGTACTCCGCCGCCATTCGCGCCGGTCAATACGGACTGAAGACCGCACTCATCGAGAAGGACCCGAAGCTGGGAGGGACGTGCCTGCACGTGGGCTGCGTGCCCACCAAGGCGCTGTTGCACACGGCCGAAGTCTGGGACTACTTCACCCACCCGGCCGAACAGGGCTTGTCCTGCGAGAACCCGCAGCTGAACCTGCCGGCGGTGATGAAGCGCAAGCAGGACATCGTGGACCGGCATGCCAAGGGCATTACGGGCCTGATGCGGAAGAACAAGGTCGAGGTCATTGCCGGGTTCGCCACGCTGCAGGGCGGCGGGCGGATCAACGTCCAGACCCCCGAGGGTGTCCGGACGATTGAGGCGAAGAACATCCTGATCGCCACGGGCTCGGAAGCCCGTATGATTCCGGGCCTGGAGCCGGACAACGAGTTCATCCTGACGAACGTGGAGATCCTGAAGCTGCAGCAGGTGCCGGGGTCCTTGGCCATCATTGGCGCGGGCGCGGTTGGCACCGAGTTCGCCAGCATCTTCAAGCGGTATGGCTCCAACGTGACGGTGCTCGAAATGCTGCCGCGCCTGGTGCCGGTGGAAGACGAGGAAGTTTCCAAGGAACTGGAACGCTGCTTCCGCAAAGCGGGAATCCGTTGCGAGACGGGCGCCAAGGCGAGCGACATCCAGCGCACGGGCACGGGCGTTTCGCTGAACGTCACGCTGGCCAATGGCAAAGTGGAGCAGCTGGTCGTCGACAAGCTGCTGATCGCCGTGGGCCGGAAGCCGAACACGGATCGCATTGGCCTGGAGAACGTTCCGGGCGTTCAGGTGGACCGCGGGTTCATCAAGGTTGGCCCCGATCAGCAGACCGGTGAGCCGGGCGTTTACGCCATCGGCGACGTTGTGGCGGGGACGCCGCAGCTGGCCCACGTGGCGACGGCCGAGGGCATGATCGCGGTGGCAGCGATTGCCGGCAAGGCATTCACGCCGATCAACAAGAACCGCATTCCGGGCGCGACGTACACGGAGCCGGGCATCGGCTCGGTGGGCATGACGGAAGCGCAGGCGCGCGCGGCCGGGCACGATGTGAAGATTGGCAAGTTCCCCTTCATGGGCAACTCCAAGGCGACGATTCTGGGGCATCACGAAGGCTTCGTGAAGGTCGTCAGCGACGCCAAGTACGGCGAGATCCTGGGCGTCCACATCATCGGACCGCACGGCTACGAACTGATTGCCGAAGCGGTGACGGCGATGGAAGCCGAGGCGACCGTTGATACGATGATCAACACGATCCATGCGCACCCGACCCTGTACGAGGCTCTCGGGGAGGCGTTCAACGCCGTCTACGGGCAGGCGATCAACTTCTAAATTCCCGAATGATTGTTACCGCTCCAGCACGCCTCTGCGAAGCGCGCGACCTTGGTCGTATGCGCTGGGCGGAGGCGTATGCGTTGCAGCAGGAGTTGAGCGAGCAGCGCAAGCGGCAGGAGATCGGCGATCAACTGCTGCTGGTGGAGCATCCGCATGTGGTGACGATGGGCCGGAACGGGCACATGAGCAACCTGATTGCGGGAGAAGAGATTCTGGCGCGGACGGGGATCGACTTTCACCACACCAATCGCGGCGGGGACGTGACGTATCACGGACCGGGGCAGTTGGTGGGGTATCCGATTCTGGATCTGAACGAGTGGAAGCGGGACGTGCACGCCTATGTGCGCGCGGTGGAAGACGTGATTATCCAGACGATCGGCCAGTTCGGCCTGCAGGGCGGGCGCGTTGAAGGCGCGACCGGCGTGTGGGTGGACGGGGCGAAGATCTGCGCGATTGGGGTCCATATCAGCCGCTGGGTTACGTCCCACGGGTTCGCGCTGAATGTGGAAACGGATTTGCAGTATTTCCAATACATCATCCCTTGCGGGCTCACCTTGCCGGTGACGTCCATGAGGGCACTCGGCGTGAGCGCCAGTATGGCCGAGGTTAAGCTGGCGCTGCGTCAACAGTTCGCAAAAGTTTTTGGTTACGAAACGGAGAAACAGGCATGTCTGATGTCGTAATGCCCCAGATGGGCGAGAGTATTGTCGAGGGTACGCTGACGCGCTGGCTGAAGAAGGTCGGCGACAAGATTGAGCGTGACGAGCCGTTGTTCGAGATTTCGACGGACAAGGTGGACACCGAGATTCCTTCGCCCGAGGCCGGCGTGCTGAGCGAGATTCTGGTGCAGGAAGGGCAGACGGTTGCCATCAACACGGTAGTGGCGCGGATTGGTAGTGGGGCGGCCGCGGCTGCGCCTGTTGCTGCTCCTGCTCCTGTCGCTGCTCCGGTTCCGGTGGCTCCGCCGCCTCCGGCTCCCGCTCCTGTGGCTGCTCCGGTTGCGGTTGCTCCGCCGCCCCCGCCGCCTCCGGCTCCGGCTCCGGCTGCTACGGTGGTTGAGGACCTGGGTCCGTTGTCTCCGCTGGTGCGGAAGATGGCGCGCGAGAACGATGTGGACCTGACGTCGGTGACCGGTACCGGTGCTGGCGGTCGGATTACCAAGGACGATGTGCAGGCTGTGATCGGCACGCCGGCTCCTGCTCCGGTAGCTGCGCCCGCTCCTGTGGCGGCTGCTCCGGCTCCGGTGGCTGCTCCTGCCGCGGCTCCCGCTTATGCTCCGCCGCCTCCGCGTACGGAAGCCGCGAAGATCCGCGTGGAACCGATGTCGACGATGCGGAAGAAGATCGCCGAGCACATGTCGCATTCGATGCACACGGCGGCGCATGTGACCACAGTGCACAAGGTGGACATGACCGCGGTGGCCAAGATCCGCGAGAAGTCCAAGGCGGCGTTCCAGGCGCAGTATGGTTTCAGCCTGACGTTCCTGCCGTTCGTGGCCGCGGCGACCTGCAAGGCGCTGCGTGAGTTCCCGATCCTGAACGCTTCGATTGACGGGACGAACATCCTTTATCACAACGACATCAACCTGGGCTTCGCGGTGGCGCTGGATAACGGCAGCGGCCTGATTGTTCCGGTGGTGGCGAATGCCGATGAGAAGAACGTGACGGGGTTGCAGCGGTCGATCGTCGACCTGGCGGCGCGGGCGCGTTCGCGGCAGTTGAAGCCGGATGAGGTGAAGGGCGGGACGTTCGCGATTACGAACTTCGGTTCGTTTGGCAGCGTGTTCGCGACGCCGGTGATCAACCAGCCGAACGTCGGCATCCTGGGCGTGGGCACGGTGGAGAAGACGCCGGTGGTGATTAATGACGCCATCGCCATTCGCTCCATCTGCTACCTGGCGCTGACGTTTGACCACCGCCTGATTGATGGCGCGCTGGCCGATATGTTCACGGGCCGTGTG
Organism: Acidobacteriota bacterium; assembly: GCA_947470805.1. GTDB lineage: Bacteria > Acidobacteriota > Terriglobia > Bryobacterales > Bryobacteraceae. Next base: position 7,408 of record CANIVU010000165.1, read on the forward strand.
AAGCAGTTACTGGAAAACTGGACCGATTCGGTTCTCTAGTTTCCCGGGTTCGTTTGTGGAAAGGGCCACCCTTGGCGGGGTGGCCCTTTTTGCGTCATACGGTACGTTTTACGGATAAAAATAAGGGTTGCGGTAGGGACGGATCTCACGACCCGCCCCCCGCACAGATCCGTACGAGCGGCACTACCGCATACGGCTCCTACCTCGGATGTTTGGCGTCAAATCGCACCGAGGGAAAGGGATGCGTCAGGCGCGGCCGGGGCAGCCAGCGGTTTAGCAGTCGAGCCAACCGGGTCGCGGTCAGTCGGCCCTGTTGGCTGCGCCTCTCCAGCGCTTGCCTCCAGTGCCGCCCCACTCGCTCCCGGAATCGCCGCAGACTCGCCAGATTCCCCGGCACCCCATGGTAGTTGTTGAACCCGGTGACCACTCTTCGCAGCCACCCGCCCACCTCTTGCACTCCCTCATGCATCCGCGCTCGAAGCGTCTGCTTCACTGCCAGCAGTTTCGCCTCTACTCGCTTCCGCTGGGAGCGCCGCAGGATGGTACCCCGCTCCATTGGTCCCGCAGCTATGCGTGAACCCCAGGAACACGAAGCTCTCCGGTTCCCCTTCTCCCCGTTGGCGCCGGTTGTCCCGGGCCCGTCTGCCAAACTCGATCAGCCGCGTCTTATCCGGATGCAGTTCCAGCCCAAACTCAGCCAAGCGCTCCCGAAACTCCGCCAGGAATCGCTCGGCCTCGTGCTGGTGCTCGAACCCCACCACCAGATCGTCGGCATAGCGAACGGCAATCACATCACCCTCCGCTACCTTCTTCCGCCATGCTTCCAGCCACAGGTCGAACACGTAGTGCAGATACACGTTCGCCAGCAACGGTGAGATCACCGCGCCCTGCGGTGTTCCCACCGTCGTCCTCGACCATTCGCCATCCTCGCTCACGCCCCCCCTCAGCCACTTCTGGATCAGACGGACAATGCGCGTATCGGCGATCCGGTGCTCCACAAATTTCACCGTCCATTCGTGACTCATCCGGTCGAAAAAGCTCCGAATGTCGGCGTCCAGAATCCAGTTCACCCGCTGGCGTTCTATGCCCACACTCAGCGCGTCAAGCGCGTCGTGTGGGCTCCGTCCCGGCCGGAATCCGTAGCTGAATCCCTGGAAGTCCACCTCGTAAATTGCTTGCAGGATGGTCACCACGGCCTGTTGGACAATCTTGTCCTCCAGCGCCGCGATGCCGATTGGACGTTGTTGTCCGTTCGCCTTGGCCAGATAGATTCGTCGCGAGGGCTGGGCTCGGTAGGCTCCCCGATGGATCCGGTCCTTCAGGTCGGCAAGCCGGCCTTCCAGCCCGACTCCGTACTCGGCCCACCGCACGCCGTCGACTCCGGGGGCGGCGCTCTTTTCAAGCGCTTTGTAGCTTTCCCGCAGTAGATCGACCGTGAGGTGGTGCAGCAGCGTGGTGAAGCGGTCCTGTTTGTTTTCCTTGGCTCTTTGACGTACACCGGCCAGGCCCTGTGACACGCGGGCTCCCTCCTGTGCGGGGGGCGTGTGGGGCGGGTCGATGTTCTCCTTGGTTGGCGTCCTTCCCTCCCCCGGCTCCGCGGCTTTGGTCGGTTGCTCCGTGGCTTTGTTCGCTGGGTTCATTGGTAGTACGACGCCATCCGACTCCTCACCGCCGTGCGTGCCGGGGTTGTGGCTTTTGCCTTTCCCGGCCGGACTGGCACAGTTTGCAGGTCAGTCAACGATGAGGTCTCCCGGTTCTCGTGCATGTAGTTTCTCTGCGTGCCTGGGGTCTTCGACTACGCGGGATCGCGCGGCGGACTAGCTTTGCGTCCGTGTTCGTTTCGCCTTCCCTTTCAGTCAACAAGGTCGGCATCCCGGATTGGTTTTTCGGAGCTCTATAACCCAGCCCGCTGATTCCTCTGTTTACGCTTCGACTGCCGCCTCGCGACGGCACCCGCAAAACTCGAGGCCAAGATGGGGCGCTACTCCTTTCTTGTTGGACTCTTTCATTCCTGACTACATGCCGGTTTATCCCGGCGCACTGACTGACACGGGTTTCAGACGGATGTCTTACGGGTTGCGGAGGAGGAGCCAGACGGTGCCGGGGGTGGTGCCGTCTTCGCGGAGTTCGAAGCATGCGTCCTTGGTTCGGCCGGCCCACCAGTCGCGGCCGCGGGTGCCTCCGTGGGTGAGGAGCGGGCCGAAGGCGAACTTCGCCCAACGGTCGTTGCCGACCAGGATTAAGAGGAAGTCGCTGTTGGGCTTCAGGACGCGGCGGACTTCGGAGAGGGCCGCTGTGATGCCGTCGCGGTTTAAGTGGTCTACCGCGTAGGCGCTGACTACGGCGTCGAAGCTGGCGGCTTCATACGGCAGCTTGCGCATGTCGGCTGTTTCGATCTTGGCGCGGTTGGTGACGCCGGCTGACTCCAGATTCTTTTGGAGGAGTTGTTGGGGGGTGTCGGTGTGGCCGAAGTGGTGGTTGAACGATTCGCCGAATTCGTCGGTGGCGACCACGGTGGCGTTGGGCCGGGCGTTGAGGACCATGATCGTCGAGCGGCCGGTGCCGGCTCCGATATCGAGCACGCGGCCGGTGCCGGTGGACAGGAACGATTGGGTGGGGAGGGCGGGGGCCTGGTTGACGCGGAGGCCGAACTGCATCAGCAGGAAAACTGTTGTGGCCCAGAGGGCGAGGAGGCCCAGGAGGATTCGCGGCCACTTGGACCAGGCGCGGATATGGGCTACGCCAGACATGGCCAGGGCTGGAATGGCGATGGCCAGATGGCCGGCGCTGAGCCACCAGGGGTAGCCGAAATCGAGAGACGCGTTTGGGTTCATGTTGGGATTGTGGGCTGGGATGGCTGAACGGCGGATGAACGGGTTGTTCAGGTTCGGTTCAGGTTGGCTGCGTTATAACAGAGTCATTGCGGATCCTGGTGGTGGAAGACGAACGGACGCTGGCGGCGCAGTTGGCCGCGGGACTCGGCGAGGCCCATTATACGGTGGACTGCGCTCACGATGGCGAGCAGGCGGATTTCCTGATCCATAGTGAGACGTACGACGCTGTGGTGTTGGACCTGGGGCTGCCGAAGGTGGATGGGTTGACGCTGGTGCGGCGGTGGCGGATGGCGGGGGTGGCGGTGCCGATTTTGATCTTGACGGCGCGGGGGACCTGGCACGAGAAGGTGGAGGGGATTGATAGCGGCGCGGATGACTATGTTGTGAAGCCGTTCCGCATGGAGGAAGTTGTGGCGCGGGTTCGGGCGTTGATCCGGCGCGCGGGCGGGATGGCGCATCCGGAGTTGCGGCGGGGAGCGGTGACGCTGGACACGCGGACGGCGGCGGTGACGGTGGATGGCGTGGCGGTGAAGCTGACGAGTCATGAGTTCCGGGTGCTGTCGTACCTGATGCATCATGCGGGGCGGGTGGTGTCGCGGGCGGAGTTGACCGAGCATATTTATGCTCAGGATTTTGAGCGGGATTCGAATACGGTGGAGGTGTTTGTGGCGCGGTTGCGGCGGAAGTTGGGGGAGGGGTTGATTGAGACGGTGCGGGGATTGGGGTACCGGGTTTGATGGGTTCGCTGCGGGGCCGTTTGGTGGTGGCGTCGTTGCTGTGGACGGCGGGGTTGTTGCTCGTGATGCACATGGCTTCGCTGTTCCTTGTGTTTTTGTTTCCGCGGTTTCGGGGGGCTCATTCGTTTCTGGCGGTTTTTGTGGCGTTTGGGTTGATGGGGGCGGGGTTGTGGGTGGCGCGGCGGGGGTTGGCTCGGTTCGCTTTGTTGCGGGAGGAGTTGGCGGCGGTGCGGGCGGGGCGGGCGGCGCGGATTTCGGGTTCTTATGCTTCGGAGGTGGCTCCGTTGATTGGGGAGTTGAATGGGTTGTTGGAGGAGCGGGAGAGGGCGGTGCGGCGGGCGTTTGCGGCGGCGGGGGATCTGGCGCATGGGTTGAAGACGCCGTTGGCGGTGCTGGGGCAGTCGGGCGACCCGGCGGTGGGGGAGCAGGTGGAGCGGATGGCGCGGTTGGTCCAGTATCATTTGGCGCGGGTGGCGGCTTCGGGGGTGGCGGCGCCTTTGCCGGTTGGCGAGTGTGTGGCGGGGTTGGTGCGGACTTTCGGGAAATTGTTTCCGGGGATCGCGGTTTCGGTTTCGGTGGAGGAAGGGGTTTTGGTGCGGGTGGAGCGGGAGGATTTGGAGGAGATTTTGGGGAATTTGTTGGAGAATGCGTGTAAGTGGGGGCGGGGGCGGGGTTGGGGTTGGCGATTGTTCGGGATTTGGTGGGGGTTTATGGGGGGCGGATTTCGTTGGGGGAGGCGGGGATGGGGGGATTGCGGGTGGAGGTGCGGCTGCCGGGGGTTGGATGAAATCGGCCAGACAATTCCTAGGGTCGCGGTAGGGACGGATCTCACGACCCGCCCCCCGCACAGATCCGTACGAGCGGCACTACCGCATACGGCTCCTACCTCGGATGATTGGCGCCGGATCGCTCCGACGCACACCGGCCAACCCGTGGGACACATTTGCTCCCCCTCT
>CANIVU010000166.1 GCA_947470805.1 Acidobacteriota bacterium
GCTTTTGGATCTCCAATCCAATCGCGCCAACTTCATCCAGGAACAACGTCCCCTGCTGCGCCTTCGCCAATAGCTTCCCTGCCCCAAACAGCGCGCGTTCCCACTCGGAGCTCGAAAGCGCTCCGCATGGAAGCGTCAGGTACGGAGCCTCCCGTCGCGGACTCAGCGCGTGGACCGCCTGCGCCACGTACTCTCTCCCTGTCCCCGGGCCCCCAAGAATCAGAACATTCGCCGCCGTCGGCGCCGACAACTCCACCAGTCGCCGCACCTCTCGCCACGCCGGGCTCCGCCCACTCAGCAAAATGTCCCCAAGTGCCGCGAGGCTTGCGGGCGAACGGCTCATGGTATTGGTCGCGGTTGCAGTGGCGGTCCCCTCCAGAAGGTTCCGGTCCTATTGTAGCGCCGCGAAAGTTAGCGAACGCCCACTCCTACGAGATTCGAAAGTATGGGCTGTCCATCTAGCTGGTACACCAATCGCACCGACGCTCCCGGACGCTTCGAATTCTGCGGGATTCGCACCGAAATGTGGAACACCCCGGCGCCCACCCGTTCCACACCCAGAATCTCCATCCCCTGCGCCCCGAAGCGTTCCTCTGTTTCAATGTACGCCTCCAACCCCGTGTACGGCGGCGCGCCCAGCCCCGTCGCAATCAGCCGCACCACCTCACCAATCGCCGCCGCCCCCTCCACCGTGCCGCCCAACCCGGGCCACCGCGGAGCTACATCCACCGCCACGGGAATGCCTGTAAAGAAGGGAAATTCAACCCGTACCTCCTGGATCCCCAATGGCACATCCGCCGGCACGTGGAAGTTGATCTGGTTCTGCCCGGCAAACAATACCGGGGCCGGCCGGCCTCCCACGCTCACCCCGACGCCGTTCAGGTTCGTCTCCACGGGAAGGTAAATCGTCGCCATCGAATCCGGCGTCACCGCCGTCCGGTACCTCGGATACCCCGGCGCCCAGACCGCCGCCACCGCGGGCGCCGCCGCCGTGTCGCCAAACCGCGTAATCGTCGCGTAGCGGAACGGGGTGATTCCGGGAACCGGCAACCCGAGCGGCGTTTGCCCCACCCCGATCCAGGATCCATCCCAATACAGTGGCTGAAGGCTCACATCCGAAAGGCGAATCCCACACCCCGGCGATAGTTTCGTCGCCGCCCCGGCCAACTGCAGCCGGACCACACACACCTCGTCGCGCTTTCGGTTCACCGACATTAGAACCTCGCGCCCCTCGCCCAGGCCCGCGGCGCTCATCGATTGCGCACCCCCGAAATAGCTGGAATAGACCAGCGCGCCCTCCCGTGAAAACAGCGTCACGAACGCCTCCGCGGCCGTACCTGGAAGCGCAACTCTCTCTGGATCCAACAACCCTCCCTGATACGCCGCGCCAGACACCGGAAAGTTCGCCGATTCCGTCCGCCCGCCCACCAGCACTCCCTCCGGTACCACCGTAAGAGTCCGGATTTGATCCATCCGCGTCCCGCCCAGGTACGTCGAATACTCCAACTGCGCGCCCGTAGCGTCGAACCGCGCCACAAACCCATCGCCAAACCAGACCGGCCCGAACGTCTCCCCGCCGCCGTAGCGTCGCTGCGCCGCCGAAAGGGTCACCGGCATGTCCGCCGACTGCGTCTCCCCGGCAATCCATACTGCCCCACTCGCATCCACCGCCACCAACTTGGCGAAGTCATCGGAGGTGCCGCCAAACAACGTCGCCCAGACGATGCGCCCGTCCGCCCCCACTTTCATGACATAGGCATCGTCGCAAGCCACATCCTGGCCCCTAGTGTAGGAACAGTTCTTCGCACCCATGTCTGTCCGATGCGCGCCCGGCGTCCCCACGAACCCATCGGGCGCCCGCCCGGCCACCACCCACGCGCCTTTTCCATCGGAGGCAATCGCTGCCGGGACACCCGGCAGATCCACTTGCCGCACTGTTTCGCCGCCGCCGTTGAGGAGCGTCAGCCGTCCGCTGGTAAAATCGGTGGAAACCACTGCCGCGGTCCCGTCCGGCGCCACCGCCAAGGCACTCAAGACCTGCAGGACATCCACACGCACCAGGAACCGCGTTTGCCCGTCGCGCCCTAAGCGCATTACATCCTGGACCCCGGCAATCCAAAGATCTCCGTCCGCCCCCACCACGGCGGACGCCGCTTCCAAATATCCCGACGCAATCGGCAATAGACGCGGCAACTGCGCGAGCATTGCGGCAGCCGCGCACAAAAACAACAGTACAAATCGCATACCAACACCTCGTGAAAACGGACGGGACGCGAGCGTGTGTTCTCAGGCTAGCAAATCGGCTGCCTTGCCGAGCAGGTAGTTGCGTTCCAGCAAACTGCCCGTGCCCGTTGCCGCCCGCAAAAACGAGGCCCGCGTCCCGGCCCGTTCCGATAATTGACCGCGCACGGTCTCCAACCGGTAGTCTCGGCTGTTGCGACTCCAATTTCGCCACCACCGCCAAACCCGATTCCGGCCCGTGTACCATCGCCAAGCCCACGGCGTAATTCAGCTCCACCATCGGGCCATCCGCCGCAGTACTTCATACAACGCCAGGATCTGCAGCCAGTCGGTATCGGCCGCCCGCGCCGCCTCATCATGCACGGCCGTAATCGCGGCCTTCCGGGCGCACAGTCACACCGCGCCGCTTGCCAACGCCTGGGAAACCAGCGCAACGCCTTCGGCAACCTCCTCCCGGCCCCACAGTGCACGATCCTGCTCGTCCAATGGAATCAACTCTCCCATCGGTCCCGTCCGCGCGGCCGGCCGCGCATCGATCAACAGCAGCAGCGCCAACAGTCCCGCCACTGCAGTTGGCTTCCCCTACTACCCACCTATCCTTCGTTGAAGATCAAAGGCAACACGTACAGCACGGCCCGCAGGCGCGCTCTCCCTCGACGGGCGCAGAAAACGGCAAGCCGGAGGTCCGAATCGTGTCTTTTGCCCGGCTGATGCGCTGCGCCATGGTCGGCTTCGGCACCAGGAACGCACGGGCGATCTCCGCCGTCGTCAAACCGCCCGCGACGCGCAACGTGAGCGTAGTTCGTCAGCGCCGTATGGCAACACAGGAACAACAGCGTTAACGAATCGTCTTCGTCTCCGTTCGGGCCGGGCCGGTGGGGAGCCGGTGACCGATGGGTGTTCCCGAAGACGAAGGAATTTCTGGCGGGCTACTGGATTGTGGACGTGGAGCCGCCGGAGCGGGCGCATGCAATTGCCGCGAAGGCATCGGCAGCGCCCTGGGTGGGGGGGTGCCATTGAACATTCCGATTGAGGTGCGCCAGATCATGTGCGTGCCGCCGGAGGTTTTGTAGACGCAATACGCGCCTTGATCGTCTCCTGCAGCCAGCTCGTGGTGGCGTTCCCACCCGCCTTCATCGTGTTCATCATCAAGATACATTTCATCGGAATTCTCCCTTTCAAATGGGGCAACGGCCTTCCGCTGAATCGCACTGTCGTAGCCGCCCCAGCCATTTTCGACATCCCCCTACAACCAAACTGCTAAAATTTGTTCATGCCTCCCCAGGCTCCGAAATAGGTAAATCTCTAAACGTGCCGCAGCTCGCTCTGATCCTCCTCCTGGCCTTCGCCCTCTCCTGTACCCGCGAAGCAGCCCCCACCGCGGCCGCCGTTGCGCCCGCCCAAGCCGTACGCACCATCCAGGCCACCGCGGCCGACGTCCCCCTCGAAATCGCCGCCATCGGCAACGTCGAAGCCAGCGCCACCATCGAGGTCAAAGCCCGCGTCACCGCCCCCGTCGTCCAGGTCCACTTCACCGAAGGCCAGGACGTCCGCCAGGGCCAACTCCTCTTCACGCTCGACGCCGAGCCCTTCGTCCGCCAACTCGCCGAAATCGAAGCCAACATCGCCCGCGATCAGGCCAACGCCAAACAGGCCGAAGCCAACATCAATCGCGATCAGTCCACCTGGAAGAATCTCGACGCCATCGCCCGCCGAAGCCGCCAACTGGAGAAGGAGGGCATCCTCTCCCGCGAACAGGCCGATCAATCCGCCACCAATGCCGACGCCGCTAAAGCCGCCGTCGATGCCGGCCGCGCCGCCGTCGAAAGTGCTCGCGCCGCCGAACGCGCCAACCGCGCCCGCCTCCAGGAAACCCGCCTCCTCGTCGACTACACCAAAATCTACGCCCCCATCTCCGGCCGCGCCGGCGTCATCGCCACCAAGCAGGGCGCCCTCGCCAAACAGCACGACAACACCCTCGTCACACTCCTCCAATCCGCCCCCGTCGACGTGACATTCTCCGTCCCTGAAAACCTCCTCCCCCAAGTCCGTAAATACCAGGCCGAACGGGCCATGACCATCACCGCCCTGGCCGAAGGCAACCGCGTCTCCACCGGCACCCTGACCTTCATCGATAGCGCCGTCGATACCTCCACCGGCGCCATCAAACTCAAAGCCCGCTTCACCAATACCGACCGCGTTCTCTGGCCCGGCCAGTTCGTCAACGTCCGCGCCCGCCTCAGCGTCGAATCCGCCCGCGTGCTCGTCAACGCACAAGCCGTCCAAACCGGCCCCCGCGGCAAGTTCGTCTGGGTTCTGAACAAAGCGGAGAACACCGTCGCCATTCGCGACGTCGCTGTTCTGCGCCTCTACACCCCCGCCGGCCAGCCCGAACAAGCCGTCATCGGCTCCGGCCTGAACGCCGGCGAAAGTGTCATCTCCGAAGGCCAGAAACGCCTCGCCCCCAACACGAAAGTCCGCGTCCTCCCGCCCGGCGCCGCCACGGCCAACTGACGCCATGTCCATCACAGATTTCTTTATCCGCCGCTCCGTCACCACCACCCTCCTCATGGCGGGCATCCTCGGCTTCGGCCTCATCAGCTACTTCGACCTCCCCGTCAGCGACCTCCCGCCCGTCGAATACCCCACCATCCAGGTCACCGCCAACCTCCCCGGCGCCAACCCCGACATCATGGCCTCCGCCGTCGCCACGCCCCTCGAAAAGGCGTTCTCCAACATCGCCGGCGTGGACTCCATGTCCTCCACCTCCACCAACGCCACCACCACCATCACCCTCCAGTTCGACTTCTCCCGCACCATCGACGCCGCCTCCCTCGACGTTCAATCGGCCATCTCCCGCGCCACCGGCGAACTGCCCCGCAGCATGCAGTCCCCGCCCTCCTTCCGCAAGGTCAATCCCGCCTCCCGCCCCGTCCTCTTCCTCGCCCTGACCTCGGAAACCATGACGCTCGCCGCGCTCAATGAATACGCGGAGGACATGATCGGCCGCCGTATCTCCATGATCAACGGCGTCGCGCAAATCAACGTCTTCGGCGCCCAGAAATACGCCGTCCGCGTCGAAGTCGATCCGGACCGAATGGCCACCCGCCAGGTCGCCCTCGAAGACATCCGCGCCGCCTTCGCCCAGCAAAACGTCAACCTGCCCGCCGGCTCCATGCACGGCGTAACCAAGGCCTACACCGTCCAGTCCAACAGCCAGCTCACCGCCTCCGATCAGTTCAAACCCATGATCATCGCCTACCGCAACGGCAACCCCGTGCGGCTGGAAGACGTCGCCACCGTCCGCGATTCTGTGGCCTTTGAACGCTCCGTCTTCTGGGTCAACGGCAAGTCCGGCATGATCGTCGCCGTGCAAAAGCAGCCCGACGCCAACACCGTCGAAGTCGTCGACGCCGTCAAACGCCAGCTCCCCTCCCTCCGCCAGAACATGCCCGCCGGCATCAATCTCGATGTCGAATTCGACGCCTCCCGCAACATCCGCGAATCCATCGAAGACGTCAAATTCACCCTCTATCTCACCATCGGCCTCGTCATCCTCGTCATCTTCGTCTTCCTCCGCAACGTCTCGGCCACGATGATCCCCGCCATCGCCGTCCCGCTCTCCCTCCTCGGCACCTTTGCCTGCATGAAGATCCTCGGCTTCTCCATCGACACGCTCTCCATGATGGCCATGACCCTCTCGGTCGGCTTCGTCGTCGATGACGCCATCGTCATGCTGGAGAACATCGTCCGCCACATGGAAATGGGCAAAACCCGCATGCAGGCCGCCTACGAAGGTGCCCGCGAAATCGGCTTCACCATCATCTCCATGACGATCTCGCTCGTCGCCGTCTTCATCCCCGTCCTCTTCCTCGATGGCATCATCGGCCGCCTGCTCCGCGAATTCTCCGTCACCATCGCCGTCGCCGTTCTCATCTCCGGCCTCATCTCGCTCTCCCTCACACCCCTGCTCTGCAGCCGTTTTCTAAAGCACGATCACGAACACGGCAAGCTCTTCTACATGGTCGAAAGCTTCTTCACCGGCATGAACAACCTCTACCGGAACACGCTGCACTTCGTCCTCCGCCACCGTTTCGTCACGCTGGTACTGACGATCGCCCTCACCGTCGTCACCGGCTGGCTCTTCGTGACGATGCCCAAGAGCTTCGTCCCCACCGTAGACCAGGGCATGGTCTTCGGCGGCACCGAAGCCGCCCAGGATACCTCGTTCGAAGAGATGATCCGCCTGCAAAAACAGGTCATGGGAATCGTGCAGAAGAACCCCTGGGTCAGCCAGTTCGGCACCGGCGCCACCGGCCAGAATACCGGATTCCTCTTCATCCACTTCAAACACGAAAAGCGTCCCCACGCCACCGCCATCGTCGCCGACCTGCAAAAGCAGTTCGCCCAAATCCCCGGCTTCAACGTCTTCCTCCAGCCCCCGCCGCTTCTCACCCTCGGCCAGAACGAATCGCGCTATCAATACTCCGTCGCGCTGCAGGATGCCGATACCGCCGCCCTCTATCAATGGGCGCCCAAACTCGAAGCCAAGCTCCGCACCCTCCCCATCCTCGCCGACGTCTACAGCGATCTCCAACTCAACAACCCGCGCGTCAACGTCGATATCGATCGCGACCGCGCCCTCGCCCTGGGCGTCACGCCCGAACAAATCGCCAACACACTCTACGACGCCTACGGCAACCGCCGCGTCTCCACCATCAGCGCCCCGGCCAACGAATACGACGTCGTCATGGAAGTCCTCCCCCAGTTCCGCAAGGACCCCGCCGGCCTCTCCAAACTCCACGTCCGCTCCAAGACCGATAAGCTGGTCCCGCTCTCTTCCGTAGTCCGCGAACGCCAGGGCGTTGCCCCGCTCAGCGTCAACCACATCGGCCAGCTGCCGGCCGTCAATCTCCAGTTCAACGCCAAGGCCGGCGTCTCGCTCAGCGAAGTGACCGAGAAGGTGGATGAAGCCGCGAAGGAAATCGGCCTGCCCGACACGATGTCGTTCACCTACCAGGGCACCGCCTCGGCCTTCCAAAAATCGGTCGGCGGTCTGGCCATCCTCTTGGGCATCGCCATCCTGGTCATCTACCTCGTCCTGGGAGTGCTCTACGAAAGCTTCGTCCACCCCATCACCATCCTCTCCGGCCTCCCCTCGGCAGGCCTCGGCGCGCTCATCACGCTCCTCCTCTTCAAGGACGATCTCAACCTCTTCAGCTTCGTCGGAATCATCCTGCTGATCGGTATCGTGAAGAAAAACGCCATCATGATGGTCGATTTCGCCATCCTTGCACGCAACGATGGCCACTCCGCCGAAGACGCCATCTTCGAAGGCTGCATGCAGCGCTTCCGCCCCATCATGATGACCACCATGTGCGCCCTGCTCGGCACGCTCCCCATCGCCGTCGGCTATGGCGCGGGCGGCGAAGCCCGGCGCCCGCTCGGCCTCGCCGTCGTCGGCGGCCTCATCGTCTCCCAACTCCTAACGCTCTACATCACCCCTGTCATCTACCTCTACCTCGAAAAGATGAAACCCGTGCCAAGCACCAATTTAATCTTTTCCCCGGAAAACCCTGAGCCAAAACACCTCTAAACGGCCATTTCCACCCCAAAAGCGGCGAAAACCCGCCCAATCCCCCTCCCAAAGATTAAATTGGTGCCAGGCACCAATTTAATCTTTCGCCAACCGCCGCATCTCCCATAACTCCCGCGGTGTCCGCGAAAGCAGCGGCGCAATCGCCATCATCCCCGTCCGCCCAATACTCTTCTCCAAATACGACAACTCCATCAACTGCGCGTCAATCTCCGGGTCCGGCGGCATCTTCACCCCAGCCTCCCGCAACATCAAGTCGCCCTTCGACCGCGCACTCAGCTCAATCGTCATCTGCAGCATGCACAACATATCCCCCCGCACCTCCGGCGGAAACGCCCCCTGCAAGGACTGCAAATACAACCCCGGCCGGCTCCGCCCAAACTCCCCCGTCGCAATCATCTCCAGCAACGCAATATCCCGGTCCAGCTTGTCCCCCAACCACCGCCGCATCGCCCCTTCGCTCCACGAAAACAACCCCACCAACAGCACCGGCATCGTCACCAACATCGCCATCGCCGACCCCACCGGCGACAAGAAACCCTGATTAAACAACGCATGGATCACCGTCGCCGCCACCACCCCCGGCCCAAACTGCCTCACCCCGCCCCACCCCAACCGCTCCCCAATGAACACCGCCGCCATCGCCCAAATCGCCTCCACACCCCCATGCATCACCGCCGTCCCAAATCCACGGACAACCGAAATCGCCAACCCCGAAACTTGCAACTCGTGCAGATAGAAAAAGTTCTCCACCAGCGCGAACCCCGCCCCCACCGCGAACGCACAAATCCCCGCGTCCACCATGAACGCCACCCGCGCCGTCGCAATCAGAAACACCCAAAAGCAGCACTTGGCCAACTGTTCCACCACCGGCCCGCCCAATCGCGCATACACCTCCGCCGGGAACACCTGAAACGCCAGCGTATTCACATAAAAACAGGCCACCGCCGCCAACCCGCCCGCCGCCAGGCAAGCCACAATCCGCAACCGCGGCACCAGCTTGAAACTGTCCATCAGCCGCAATCCAGCCAGGAAAATCAGCACCGGCAGAAACGCCGCCGCGTAGCTGAAAATCAACTCCTCCCAGGCCGGCACTCAGCCCCCGATCGTGAACCGCACACGGTTCCATTCCGCGTCCCGCTCGTAAGTAAGCGTTCGCGTCATCTGCCGCACCAGAAAAATTCCCAACCCGCCCACCGGGCGCTTCTCCAACGGTAAATCCAACTCCGGCTCCGCCCGCGTCAGCGGGTCAAACGCCTGCCCATCGTCCGCAATCTCCGCCTCCAACACCCCCGGCCCCACCGTGTACCGGATCTCCACCGCCCCCGCCCCCGAATACCTCGCCACGTTCACAAACAGCTCTTCCAACACCAGGTCCAACTCCCCCAGCCGCCCCTCCGCCAGCCCCGCCGCAGCCCCGCCAGTTCGCAAAAAGGCCGTCGCCCGCGCCAGTCCCCCCTCCTCCGCCGCCAGTCGCAACAACTCCATCACCCACCAGCCAGCGCCGATTCCACCGAATCATACATCGAAAACATCGTGTGCACGCGCGTGATCTCAAACACCTGCTTCACCAGCCCCGTCACCCCGCACAACCGCAACTGCCCGCCCTTCTGCTTGGTCAACTGCCCGATCACCACAAACGACCGCAACCCCAGACTGCTAATGTACTGCAGCCCCTGCATGTCCAGGACGATCTCCACCACACCCTTGTTCACCCACTCCATACACGCCTCTTCAAACGCCGTCGCGTTCTGCGCGTCCATCCGCCCGGTCAGCTTCAGGACCACCTTCTCGTCAACTTGGGTCGATTCAATTTGCACGCTTCAGAATCGTAAATGCCACCGCGCCTGTCAAGTTCACCCAATCCCAAAATATTTTCGCGCCCCATGATGCAAACCGCGCGCCGTTCCTGTTTGTATCAGTGTAGGGCGATGAAAACAGCCCCGCCGGAAAGGAGCCACCTTATGCACCCCAATGAACCCAAATATTTCTTGACTCGCAACGGCTCCGCTGTGGCGCCCGGTTCCGTATCGGAGAGTACATCTCAACGCCAGATGTAGCGGAACAAGGGCGCCGGCCCGGCACAAGAATCAATTTTCAATACCCACCTAGACCGCAGCCCGGGCAAACTATACCGGCGAGGGGCCAGCGTGCCTCTCGTCATTGAACGGGCAAAACCATAGACCCAGCTATACTTCACTGCGCTCGCGGAGTAGATCTCCCGTGGGCGCAGCCTCTTTTTCCTACCCGTCCATCGCCTCAAACGCCCGCGCAATCGCCCCCGCCGCCGGCCGTTCCCGGATCTCCCGGTTCAACATCCCCAGCAATACCGCGTCCACCCCGTCCGGCACCCCCGCCCGCAACGCCGATGGCGCCTCCGGCGTCCGGCACTCAATCGCCTCGTACACATCCAGCGGCGTCTCCCCCGCAAACGGATGCCGCCCCGTGAACAACTCGTACAGCACCGATCCCAACGCAAATACATCGGAGTCACTACTCGCCGGCTCCCCCCGCAACAACTCCGGCGCCAAATACGAAAACGTTCCCGATAGCGTTCCCGACAACGTCCCCGACCCGCCGCTCCCCGGCGCATCCGTCAGCACAACCCCCTGCACGCGCGCCAACCCGAAATCCAGAATCTTCACCACCCCCGCCGCGTCCACCATGATGTTCTCCGGCTTCATGTCCCGGTGCACAATCCCCGCCGCATGCGCCGCCGCCAACCCCCGCGCCATCTGCCGGCTCCACGCCACCGCCTTGCCTATCTCCACCCGCCCCCCATCCATCACCGCCCGCAGGGTCATCCCATCTACCCACTCCATCGCAATAAATAACCCCGCCGCGGACTCGCCGGACTCGAACACCGCCACGATGTTCGGATGCCGCAACGAGCCCGCCGCCCGTGCCTCCACCGCAAACCGGTTCACCGCCACAGGGTCCACCGCCAGGTGCCGGCGGATCAGCTTCACCACCGCAAAATGCCCCGTCGTCGCCGCCCGAGTCAGATACACTTCCCCCATCCCGCCCACGCTCAACAGCCGCTCCACCCGGTACCCGCCCACCCGCGCCCCCGGCGCCAGCGCCGAAGGATGCCGGTCCAACAAATCCGCCGCCAGCCGCGCCGGGGGCCGCTCCAAAAACGTACCCCGCCTCCGGTCCGCCTCCAGCAGGCTCTCCACCTCCGCCCGCAACGCCTCATCGCCCGCGCAGGCATCTTCCAATACCGCCGCCTGCTCCTCCGGCGCCAATCCGGCAACATCCAGGTACAGCCGCTCCACCGCGGCCCAGTTGCCGTCCCGCTTCACTCGCTGACGTTCCCCACGCCCATCTCCCGCGCCAGCCACGCCCGTGCCGCCTGCCAGTCGCGCGTCACCGTGATCGTCGAAACCCCCAGCACCTCGGCCGTCTCCTCAATGCTCAACCCGCCAAAATAACGCAGCTCCACCACGCTCGCCTTACGCGCATCCAGCGCCTGCAGCGCCGTCAGCGCCTCGTGCAACGCCAATACCTCTTTGGCCTCCTGCCGCACCGCCTGGTCCACTTCGGACAGCGAAACATGCTCCTGCCCCCCGCCCCGCTTCTGCGCCATGCTCGTCTCGGCGTGGTTCACCAGTATCTGCCGCATCGCCATCGACGCCAGCCCGAAAAACTGGTTCTTACTCGCCATCGACTTCTCGCCCTGGTTCACCAGCTTCAAATACGCTTCGTGGATCAACGCCGTCGGCTGCAGCGTGTGCCCCTTCGGCTGGCTGCTCCAGTGGTACCGCGCCAGCTTGTGCAGTTCCGCGTAGACCAGCGGCATCAATTCGTCCAACGCGTGGGCATCCCCGCTACTCCAAGCCGACAGTAGCCGGGTCACCTCTCCCTGCGGATTCATACTCAAAATCCCCCTATCATAACAACCCGAAATTGGGTCGCGGTAGGGACGGATCTCACGACCCGCCCCCCGCACAGATCCGTACGAGCGGCACTACCGCATACGGCTCCTACCTCGGATGATTGGCGCCGGATCGCTCCGACGCACACCGGCCAACCCGTGGGACACATTTGCTCCC
>CANIVU010000167.1 GCA_947470805.1 Acidobacteriota bacterium
CACAGCCCGCTGCAACGGGCCAACGGCCTGCGCCGCCTTCCCCAGCCGCAACAACGACGTCCCCAACAGTGCATGCGCCGGAAACGCCTGCGGCATCGCCTTCGACGCCACTTCCAACGGCCCCACCGCCTCCGCGTCCCGCCCCGCCATATGCAGCGCAATCCCCAGGTTCAGCTTCCACCCCGGGTTCCCCGGCACCTGCTTCACCAGCTGCTGATATATCCCCGCCGCCCCGCCAAAATCCCCAGCCCCCATGCGTGCCTGCGCATCGGCCGCCAGCCGGGCTTCCTGCCCCCACAGCCCCAAAAAGAAAACGGGCGCTAGCCGAAGCCAGCGCCCGAATTGTGTTGCGATTAGCAACCTACTAGTTTAGAACGAAGCGCGAACACCGAAGCGAAGCTGACGCTCGCCGCTGGCGCTCGTGATCAGGCCGAAGTTGCCACCGTCCACGTTCGCGCTCGGGTTACCGAACTGCGGCGTGTTGGTCAGGTTCTGCGCTTCCGCGCGGAACTGAACGGTGAAACGCTCGGTCACAGCAAAGTTCTTCAGCAGGTTGAAGTCGATACCGGCGCGGCCCGGGCCACGGAAACGGTTACGACCGGTGGTGCCGAAACGGATCGGCGAAGACGCCGTCGGAATCGGGGTTGCAAAGTTGGACGCGGCGAAGTACGGCGTGTTGGTGCCCTTCCCGTACAGGTACTTGAAGTCACCAATCTGGTCGGCCGTCTGGATGTTCCCAGGAGCCGCCAGGCGCGTACCGTCAGCGGAGACGTTGAACGGGGTGCCGGACATGGCGTAGTAGATACCGCCGGTCTGCCAGCCGCCCAGAACCAGGTTGGCCGCCTTGTTGGAGGTGTTCATGAACGTCTTGCCCTTGCCCACGGGGAGCTGGTACAAGAAGCCCATCTGGTACACCTGCGTACGGTCATAACCGGCCGTCGCGCGATTGCGGCGGATAACCGGATCCCAGTTCCAACCCACGCTCACCCAGCCATCTTCGTCGGTCATGTTGATGGCATGGCTCCATGTGTAGGCACCCTGCACGAACAGGTCCTTGGTCACGTTGCCGCGCAAGCTGCTCTGCAGGCCGTGATAGTTGCTGCTCATCCAGCCGTCCCACATGTTGATGGCGATGCCGCGGCCAAACTTGGCGAAGTACGGACGGCCGTTGTTGCCGGCGCCCGGAGCCGCCGCGTTCACGTCGCGGTCACCCAGCACGTTGTTGGACGCGGTGCCCACATAACCAACCGAACCGTTCAGGTTCTTGCCGATGCGGCGTTCGATCGTGAAGTTCCACGATTGCACGCCACCCCGCTTGATGTCGCCCCAGGGGCTGCGCATCGCGTACGTGTTCGGCAGCGGAATGATACCGGTGGACAGGTTCGGCGTCGGCAGCGTCGGGATACCCGTCGCCAGCGACCCGAAGCTCTGGAAGCCCGTGTTCCCCTGGAACGTCGCCGCGATCGTCAGCGGGTAGAAACCACGCATCGGGCGCGAGAACGGCAGCGGGTCAACGGTCATGCCGTAGCCGGTGCGGATGACGGTGCTGTCATTGATGCGAATCGCCAACCCGACGCGGGGCGCCAGGAACAGCGGCTTCACATTGATGCCGGGATTCGTCGGGATCGGACCGCGTCCGCCGAGAGTCACGTTCAACGTGTTCAGGTCCAGCCGTTCGATGCCCTTGCCGTCGCCGCGGTTCACCAGCGGATAGGCTTCCGCGCGCACGCCGAGGTTCAGCGTGACGTTGCGGTTCAACTGCCAGCGATCGCGGATATACCAGCCGAACTGCCATTCGCGAGTCGTCATCAGCTCATACTGCAAGCTCTTGGAGATGCTCGTCGGCACGCCCAGGAGGAACTGCGCCATGGAGTTCGCCATCGTCGCGTTCGGGCCGCCGTTCAGGGCCGCCACAGCGCCGCCGAAGTTGAAGTTGCCTCGCGGGTTGTCCGTTTCCGGCTGCCAGTGGTTCAACTGGTGGCGAACCGAATCGAAGCCCATGCGAATTTCGTGCTTGGACTTGATGATCGACAGGTTGGTCGTAAACGTGTAGCTGCGCTCGTTGCGTTCCAGCGGCATCCACGTCGCCGTCTGGCCCCAGGTGCTCAAACCGGTCAGGTTGAACACGGGCAAACCGGACTGACGCGGATCGGGACCGTTCGTGCCGGGGATACCGAAAACGTCCGTGCCGTAGTTCACACCGAAGTCGTCTCCCTGCGCCGTCTGGTCCATACGGGTCATGCCCCAGGTGGCGTCCAGCAACATGGTCGGAGTGATCGTGTAGTTCGTACCGATCGTGGCCAGGTACTGCTTGGTGTCGCCGAGGCCCGGGTCGCCGCCCAAACCAGCGCCGCCGGCCTTACCCAGGCCGAACTTGCCGCCGGAAAGCGCGGTCAACATCGAATACTTCACAAACATCGTGTGCTTGTCGTTCCGGTTCCAGTTCAACTTCGCATCGTAGTTGTTGCGGTTCAACTGGCCAGTCAGGCTGTTGAAGTAGTTGTTGTTCAGGGTCCCGTTGGTCGGGTTCGCATTGAACGTACCACCGGTGTTGTTCGGATCCGGAACCAGGGCCAGCATCTTCAACGCCTGGGGCGAGAAGCTGGAGGCGGGAACGCGATTGCCCGGGAAGGGCAAACGGCCCGTGCCGTCCGGGTTACCGGTGGCGGGGTTATACACAACGCCCTGGCCGTTCGAGCCGATACGAGACGAGAAGTCACCCGCGCGCATGGCCGAATCCGGCACTGTGAAGTAGCTCTGACCGCCCAACCCCTGACGGGTGATTTCCGTGTGGCCGAACCAGAACAACTTGTTCTTGATAATCGCGCCGCCCATCTTGCCGCCGAAAATATTCAGCTTGTAAGGAGCGTTCGGAACGCCAGGAGCCTGGAAGTAGCTGCGCGACTTCAGGCCGTCATTTTCGTGGTATTCCCAGCCAGCGCCGTGGAGCTGGTTGGTGCCGCTGACGGAAGCCACGGTCATCGCCGCGCCACCCGCCATGCCCTGTTCGGCATCCAGCGACGACGTGGTGATGTTCACGTTCTCAACCGTTTCGGCCGGAGCAACGTAGGCCACGTGGTGGGGCAACCAGATATTGATGTTGGTCGCGCCGTCCAGACGGGTCACGTTGTTGTTGGTCGCCGTGCCGTTCACAAAGGAACGGAGCGCGCGGCCGGGCGTGTCGGTGGAGGAGTTCTGCAACGCCGCCGGCGTCGCACCCGGAACCAGGTTGATCAGCGCCTGATAATTCCGGTACGAATTCAACGGCAGTTCCGTCACAACCTTCGAATTGATTTCCGTCTTCGTGTCGCTGCGGTCCGTCTGCAGTTGCACAGCGGAAGCTTCCACCGTCACCTGTTCGGAAACCGCGCCCACTTCCAGCTTCCCGTTCACACGAGCCGTGGAGTTGACCGCCAGCGTCACGCCGTCGCGCGTCAGGCCCTTAAAGCCGTTCGCCGAAATCTTCACCGTGTACACGCCGATCGGCATGCTCGATGCCGTGTAGTTACCGGCGCTGTCCGTCGCCGTTTCGCGGGTGAAGCCAGTCGACTTTTCCGCGAGCGTCACTTTTGCATTCGGGACCACGGCGCCAGTGGCGTCTTCGATAGTTCCCAGAATCGTTCCATACAACACCTGCGCCGCCGCGGGAATGGCGTACATTCCCAGCAACGAAGCAAAAACCAGCAGGCCCAGTCGGCCGCGCCAGTGCTTCATTTTCGCAATACTCATTAACAACCCCCTTCAACAAATAGGGATAACCCTGCTTATCAATTAATACACCCCGTGTCGCTCATGTCAAATCACTAGCGGCCCGCCCCTCCCCACCGCCCCGGCATTCCACAACTGCAAATGTTAGACTCACGTACACGCATCTATGCATCAAGAGGTCACTCGTTTACTTGTTGAATGGCGCGAAGGCAACCGTGCCGCGCTCGACGCGCTCCTCCCCGTCGTCTACGAGGAACTCCGCCGCCTCGCCGAAAGCTACATCTCCCGCGAACGCTCCGGCCACACTCTCCAACCCACGGCCCTTGTGCACGAAGCCTACGTCCGCCTCATCGGTCAGGACATCCCCGACTTCCAAAATCGCGCCCACTTCTTCGGCGTCGCCGCCCACCTCATGCGCCAGGTCCTGGTCGACTCCGCCCGCAAGTTCCGCGCCGGCAAACGCGGCGGCGGCAACAAGGTCTCCCTCGACGGTATGGGCATCGACATCGGTGACCCAAGTGTTAATTCTCCCTTCCTCGCCCTCGAAGAAGCCCTCCAGAATCTGGAAAAGCTCGATGCCCGCAAAGGTCAGATTCTCGAAATGAAATACTTCGGCGGCCTCACCCTCGACGAAATCGTCGAAGCCACCGGCGTCTCCAAAGCCACCGTCAGCCGCGACCTCCGCTCCGCCGAAGCCTGGATCCGCGTCCAACTCACCCCCGGCGAAAAATGACCCCCGAGCGTTTCGCGCGGATCGACGCACTCTTCAACGCCGCCCTCGATCTGCCCGCCACGCAGCGCCAGGCATTCCTCGACCGCGAGTGCACCGGCGATCCCGAACTCCTCCTCGAGGTCCGCGCCATGGTCGATGCCGATGCCGACCCCGGCGCCACCCTCGACGCCGCCATGGAAGAGGGCGCCGAAGCCTGGGCCCTCGCCACCGAAGAACAGGCCATCGGCCAGCGCCTCGGCCCCTATCGCATCACCGGCTTCCTCGGCCGCGGCGGCATGGGCGCCGTCTACCGCGCCGTCCGCGACGACGCCGCCTTTCAAAAAGAAGTCGCCATCAAGCTCCTCCGCGGCGGCCTCGACTCCCGTTCCGTCCTCCGTCGCTTCGAGCAGGAACGCCAAATCCTCGCCCGCCTCGAACATCCCCACATCGCCCGCCTCCTCGACGGCGGCACCGGTGCCAACGGCGTTCCCTTCCTCGTCATGGAGTTCGTCGAAGACGGCATCACCGTCACCCAGCACTGCGCCGGCAGCGCGCTCGATCTCCAGCAACGCCTCCTCCTCTTCCTCGACATCTGCTCCGCCGTCGGCTACGCCCACCAGAATCTAATCGTTCACCGGGACTTGAAACCCGGCAACATCCTGGTCGACAAGTCCGGCTCCGTCAAACTCCTCGATTTCGGCATCGCCCGCGTCCTCTCCGACAACGCCGACCAAACCGTCACCGTCGCCGGCGCCCAGATGCTCACCCCCGAATACGCCAGCCCCGAACAGGTCCGCGGCGAACCCGTCACCACCGCCACCGACGTCTACTCCCTCGGCATCATTCTCTACGAGCTCCTCACCGGCAAAAAAGCCCAGGAAATCGCCGACACCTCCCTCGCCGCCATCTCCCGCGCCGTCTGCGAAACCATCCCCATCCGCCCCAGCCAGGCCGTCCCCAACAACAGCCCCATCCGCGCTCGCGACCTCCGCGGCGACCTCGACAACATCATTCTCAAGTCCATCCACAAGGACCGCGACCGCCGCTACTCCTCCGTCGAACAGTTCGCCGAAGATGTCCGCGCCCACCTCCAGGGCATGCCCGTCAAAGCCCGGCCCGACTCCTTCAGCTACCGCGCCTCCAAGTTCTTCGGCCGCAACCGCCTCTCCGTCACCCTCGGCGTCGCCGCCGCCGTCATGCTCTCCGTCAGCAGCTTCCTGCTCTGGCGCCAGGCCCAGGCCACCCAGCGCCGCTTCGATCAGGTCCGCCACCTCTCCAACTCCTTCCTCTTCGAGTTCCACGACGCCATCGAAAACCTCCCCGGCTCCACCAAAGCCCGCCGCCTCGTCGTCGAAAAAGGCCTCCAATACCTGGAAGCCCTCACTGTCGACGCCGTCAACGACCCCCAACTCGCCCGCGAAGTCGGCCTGGGCTACAAGAAACTCGGCGACGTCCAGGGCGACCCCCTCCGCAGCAATCTCGGCGATACCAAGGGAGCCCTCGAAAGTTACCGAAAAAGCGTCCAGATGCTCGAACAGGCCTGGATCGCCGAAGGCCGCACTCCCGCAGGCCGCAAGCCACTCCAGGAAGCCCTCTACCGCCTCGGCGCCGTCCAGCGGGTTTCCAAGGACACCAAAGGCGCCCTGGTGTCCTTTAAACAGGCCATCCAGCAAGGCGAGGAGTACGTCAAGGTTTCAGACGGCGACATCGAGGGCCTCCGCCAGCTCGCCAAGTCTCACGATCAAATGGGCCGCATGGCCGCCGTCATCGGTGTCGACGAGGGCCTCAAATCCGCCCAGCGCGCCGTCCAGATCCGCGAAGAACTTAACTTCAAAGGCATCGTCGATCAAAACTCCCTCGGCGACCTCGGCTCCAGCTACGCCACCCTCGGCCTCGTCCTCGCCCGCATGGGCAAAACGGACGACGCCCTCGAAGCCTACAAGAAGAGTCTCAGCCTCCAGGAGAAAACGGCCAGCCTCAAGCCCGACGAAGTATCCTCCCAGCGAACTCTCATGATCGCCCTCAGCCACGTCGGCGACACCCTCGGCAACTCCCACATGATCAACCTCGGCCGCTTCGCCGAAGGCGCCGAAATCTACGCCCGCGTCGTCGATCGCGCCCGCTGGCTCGTCTCCGTCGATCCGCAAGATAAGAAGGCGCAGGTCGATCTCGGCTTCGCCCTCCTCCGCTACGGCAATGTCCTCCGCGCCG
Source organism: Acidobacteriota bacterium (assembly GCA_947470805.1). Classification (GTDB taxonomy): domain Bacteria; phylum Acidobacteriota; class Terriglobia; order Bryobacterales; family Bryobacteraceae. The sequence continues at coordinate 6,632 of CANIVU010000167.1, forward strand.
CCGTCGATTACGACAAAGCCTGGCGCGCCATGGAAGAGGCCCGTGGCGTTCTCGAAACCATCCACCGTACCGATCCCTCCAACGCCAGCGTCGAACAGAACCTCGCCTTCCTCCACTTCCAGTTCGCCGAACTCTACGCCGCCCGCTCCCAGTGGGCCCTGGCAATCGCGAAAAATGAAGAGGCCATGGCCATGCTCGGCCGCTTCATCAAGGCCGACCCGGCCGACAACATCGTCGCCCGCATGATGCTCGAATGCCTCATCCTCCAACCCCACATCCTCTCCAGCGCCGGCCGCGTCCCCGACGCCGTCAAGGCCGCCGAAACTCTCGAACACTACGCGCTCTCCAGCAGTTTCATGAAGTCCAAAGAACCCCGCGTACGCGCCCTCGTCGCCCGCAGCCTCGAACTCGCCGCCCTCACCATCCCCGAGCGCGAAAAGGAACTCATGGCTAAAGCCGACGCCCAGTGGACGAGCTTGGAGAAGGACGGCATCCTCATCCCCTCGCTCGCCACCGAGCGCGACGCCTTCCGCAAACGCCTTACCGCCGCGTCCCGCTAACCCGCCGCCACGCTAGCCCCATCAGCCCCACACCCATCAGCACCATCGTCCCCGGCTCCGGCGTGTCCGTCACCGTCGAGGTCCGCACCAGCCAGCTCCCCATCTGTGTATCGGCAATCGTGTCCGACCAGTTGTTGTTGATGCTGAACCACCCCGTCGGCCCCACTTGAAACATCCCAAATGCCACGTGTCTCCCGAAGATTGCCGGCGTCGAGGTAATTCCCGACGTCCGCTGACAGGGCCCGCCAGGACAGGACTCGTCGTTCCACGCGATCCCGAAGAGATTAAAAAATGCGGCCACGGAGTTGAAACCCGCCACATCCCCGGGGGAAACCGTCGTCGGATTCCCAAAGTTGCTGTTCACCATCGAGGTCACCTCCGTCCCCTCGCATAACGGAATCCATAGCTGCTCAGAACACCCTGCACAAACACGTTGTTGTAGGTGTTCCCCCGTGTGTAGACCGGCGTCAGCCACTCCAGATTCGTCACGGTATCCCGAATCAGAAGCCCATCGTTAGGCGTCAGAAAATCCTGCTTCAGCAGGCCCGCGGACGCCGTGGTAGCAACGGCGGCGGCAAGGAAAAAGGTGCATAAGAAGGTATGCATGTCACTCTCCACCTGAGTCAGCGAAAACTCCCAGCGGAGAGTGACACGAAAAACATCAACCGAACGGCGAGCCCGTATTCTTCCCCGGCGGCCGCGGCAACTTCTTCATCGCCCGGATGCCCCACGTCGCGAACGCAGCGCAGAACACCGCGAACACGATCAGGAAGTACACCACGTACTTCCCCGCAATTCGCCGCGGCTCCTGCTGTTCAATCTCAGCCATAGCTTCCTGAACTCCTAGTGACGGAAATGGCGAACGCCAGTCAACACCATCGCGATCCCCAACCGGTTGGCCGCCGCAATCACATCAGCGTCTTTCACAGATCCGCCCGGCTGAATCACCGCCCTAACGCCATGCGCCACCGCGCCTTCCAACCCATCCGGGAACGGGAAGAACGCATCCGACGCCAACACGCAACCTTCCAGCGGCAGGACGCTCTTCTTCGCCCCGATCTCCACCGAAAACACGCGGCTCATCTGCCCGGCCCCAGCCGACAGCAGCTGCCCCTCACGCGCATACACAATCGCGTTCGACTTCACGTGCTTCACAACTTTCCAGCCAAACTCCAGCCCCCGCCACTCTTCCTCGGTCGGCTGCCGTTCGGTCACCACCTTCGCCGTCGCCCGGTCCAGCTTGGCGTAATCCGGCGTCTGCACCAGGAACCCACCGCTGATGCCCTTCACCACAAAGGCGTCTTCCACGGCCTTCACCTTCACCAGCCGCAGATTCTTCTTCGCCGCCAGTATCTCCAGCGCCCCGGCTTCAAACTCCGGTGCCGCAATGGCTTCGATGAAGGTCTTCACAATCTCGCCGGCCGTCTCGGCATCCACCGCGCGGTTAAACGCCAGCACGCCGCCAAACGCCGACACCGGATCGGAATCAAACGCCTTCCGGTAGCTGTCGGCCAGCGTCGCCTGCTCCGCGCACCCGCACGGATTGGTGTGTTTCACGATGACGCTCGCCGGGCCCGCAAACTCGCAAACCAGCTGCCACGCCGCGTCCAAGTCCACCAGGTTGTTATAGCTCAGCTCTTTGCCCTGCAGCTGCTCTCCGCCCGCCACGCCGCTCTTGCCCGAAGCGTACAGGGCGGCCTTCTGGTGCGGATTCTCGCCGTAGCGCATGTCCAACACGCGCGGCACCCGCAGGTCCAGCGTCCGCGGCAGGTCCAGCTGCACGTCGTCCCAAGCCTCATCGGTCGCGCTGATATCGGCCAGCCGGTTCGAAATCGCCCGGTCATAGGCCGCCGTCATGTGGAACGCCTTCACCGCGAGAGTCCAATGCGTCTTCCGCGACAGAGTCCCGCCCGAAGCCTTCAGCTCCGCTAGCAAATCCCCATAATCACCGGGATTGGTGACAACCGCCACGTCCTGCCAGTTCTTCGCCGCCGCCCGGATCATCGTCGGCCCGCCGATGTCGATATTCTCAATCAACTCCGGCACCGTCGCGTCTTTATTCGCGGCGATCTTCTCAAACGCATACAGGTTCACCACCACCAGGTCGATGGTCGGAATCGCGTGCTGTTCCAACGCTTCCATGTGCTCCGGCTTCGAGCGCATCGCCAGAATCCCACCGGCGATATTCGGATGAATCGTCTTCACCCGCCCGTCCAGCATCTCCGGGAAGTGCGTTACTTCCGAAACGTCGAACACCGGAATCCCGGCGTCCTTCAACAGCTTGGAGGTGCCGCCCGTCGAAATCAGGTCAATATCCAGTTCACGGAGCCCGCGTGCGAATTCCACAACGCCGGTTTTGTCAGTAAGGCTCAGGAGAGCGCGTTCAATCTTTGCCATTTTCTTGGTAGTGGGGGAACTACCAGAATAGCGGGTTCCAGCCTACTCGTTCACCAATTCCCGGAACCGTTTGATCACTTTCACCACATATAGCCGCGTCTCTTTGTACGGCGGAATGCCGCCAAAACGGTCCACCGCACCCGCCCCGGCGTTATAAGCGGCCAGCGCCAGCGCCAATCCGTTCCGCCGGCCTTCATACTTTTTCACCAACATATCCAACAACTTCGCCCCGCCAAACACGTTCTGCTCCGGGTCGTGCGCGTTCACGTTCAACGACTTCGCCGTCCCCGGCATCAGCTGCATCAGGCCAATCGCGCCCACCCGGCTCCGCGCGTTCACCTGATAGCCGGATTCAATCTCCATCACCGCCTGGATCAACTCCGGCCGCAAATCGTGCTTCCCCGCCGCCGGCCCAATCAGCCGCGCCGCCGGCCCAGGTACATTGAACACTGCGGACTCTCTGATGGTTACCGCCGGAGCCTCCGGCGCCACCTCCGCCGCATCGATCATCAAGGACTGCCCGCCGCTGCGCACAAACAGCGTCCCGCCGTCTTTGCTCAAATCGTCGTAGACAATCCGCTGGCCGCTCTTCAGCACCAGCACCTTCGGCTTCGGCTGCTCCAACGTCGGCACCTCGCCAAACAGGCACACGCCCGCCGCGAGAATAAGGGCCGAAAGCTTCCGCATGATTCTATAATAGACAAGCCAGCACCGCAAGTATATCCGGCGAACACCTGAGTTCCTCCGATTTCCCGGCTACTTCTTTCCCTTTTTGCGGTAATTCCCTTCCGGGTGCTTATTCTGCGTCACTACCTTGCGCGGTTTCACCACTTTCTTCCCGTCAACTTGCTTCTCCTCCACCGGCTCCGCCAGCAGGGTGCTGGTCACCAGGAACGATATTCCGCAAACAATTAACCCAAGAATGGAATTGCGCATGGTGTGTCCCTTTGCTTTATACTCGCGTTATTCCATAGGAGGGTATCATGCCGCTGCTCAAGTGGTTCCTGCTCGCCGCCGCCGTCACTACGGGCGTCACCATCCCCATCCGCTCCCGCGTCGAACTCTTCCGTGGCTCCAATGAGTGGCGCGAAGTCACCGTCAACGAGACCCTCGCCCCCCCCCAAACCGCCATCATCCTCTGCGACCTTTGGGACAAGCACTGGTGCCGCGGCGCCAACGCCCGCGTCGGCGTCCTTACGGAACGCATCAACCCCGTTCTCCGCGCCGCCCGCGCCAAAGGCATCCTCGTCATCCACGCCCCGTCGGACACCATGGACTTCTACAAGGACTCCCCCCAGCGCCGCGCCATCCTGTCCATCCCCAAAGTCGCCCTCCCCACTTCCCTCGACATCCCCACCCCAAAACTCCCCATCGACGACTCCGACGGCGGCTGCGACACCGAAGGCGACAAATCCTATAAAGCCTGGTCCCGCCAGCACCCGGCCATCGAAATCGGCCCCAATGACCTGATCTCCGACAAAGGCGACGAAGTCTACAGCGCCCTCAAACTCCGCGGCATTAAACACCTCCTGGTCGCCGGCGTCCACACCAACATGTGCATCCTGAATCGCACCTTCGCTATCCGCCAGATGACCAAGTGGGGCGTCAAATGCATCCTCCTCCGCGACCTCACCGACGCCATGTACGACCCCAAAGACGCCCCCTACGTCACCCACGACCAGGGCACGAATCTTGTCATTCAGCACATCGAACAGCACTGGGCCCCAACGGTGCTTTC
>CANIVU010000168.1 GCA_947470805.1 Acidobacteriota bacterium
ATTGATGCCCTCGACGACTATGTCGACCAGCACAACGCCAATCCCAAGCCATTCATCTGGACGGCCAAGGCCAACGACATTCTGGCTAAGGTCATTCGCGCGAAATCCGCCGCTCTTAATCTTCGGTCTGTGTGAAGCACTACACTAGCTCCGGTGCGTTAGTGTCGGAGAAAGCGAATGAACAAGCAGTCTATTTGAAACAGACGGTGACGTCGTTGCACGAAATTTCGACGAAAACACGGAGTAACTCCGAGCGGGCCGCCGAGGCGGACCGCGTGATGGGGAACGTGCGGGAGGAAGTGGAATCCGCGGCTGAGACGATGCAGCAACTGACTCTAGCCATCCAGGAGATATCTTCGTCCAGCCGTCAGGTTGCGGGGATATTGAAAACGATTGAGGAGATCGCGTTTCATACGAACATTCTTGCGTTGAACGCAGCCGTTGAGGCAGCGCGCGCGGGCGAAGCCGGAGCGGGATTTAGCGTGGTTGCTGACGAGGTGCGCGCCCTGGCCCACCGTTCATCGGATTCCGCGGCAACGATTGCGATTCTGATTGAGGGTACGCTGCAAAAAGTCGATGTTGGTTCGACGATGGTCTCGCGTTCCGGCGTTGCGTTCCGTAACATTGCCGAGGCAATTCTGGCGGGCAGCAAAGTGGTTTCCGGAATTGCCTCCGCCAATGAAGAACAGCGCCGGGGGGTGGAGCAAATTAGCCATACGGTGACTCGTATGGAGCAGGTAACGCAGACGAATGCCGCACTGGCCGAGGACGCGGCCACCGCAGCGAATACGATGTCGGAACAGGTTCGGGCGACGCGAGGATTTATTGACGAGTTGACGCAGGTCGTTGGCGCGAAGTCGGCCTGACGCGGTTATCGTCTTTCTGTCCAGATTCAGGAAGCGGGTGGGGGTTCCTGGGCTGCGATCGGTTTTCGCTTTTGCGCTCGTTCTTTGAGCTCCCGGATATGGACGGTGGGCGCCTCCCAGTGGTAGCGCCACGGGCCATGGTTGCAGATCATGAGTTTGCCGTCACGAGCCAGTTGGATAGCCAGGTTCCGATCGGCATTTGCTTCTTCGGGCCACATTTTGCCGTGCAGGGCGGCCGTACAGGATGGGCGTGGTGTGGCGGAGGGAGCAAGCCATTCGGCCCCCCAAATTGCGCCAGTCAAGAACCATGTGCGCCACATATCTGGCCGTCAGTGTAACAGCGATGTGGGCACTTTCCGGCGCTTCGGCGGTTTGGTTTTGTACTATGCCGTTGGGGGTAGGCGAGACGGGAACCGGGCGCGGTGATGACGACGGTGCGATTCGTTGCGTCCGCGGTTACCGTATGAACTCGCCGTTAAAACAGGAATTTCAGGCCGAATTGCAGCTGGCGGCCGGTGGCCTGGGCGCCGCTGAGTTTGCCGAATTCGGGGTTGTTGTCGTTGCAGGCCGAGCCGGGGGTGCGGCCGATGCAGGTCATAGACGGGCTGTTGGAGCTGGCCAGGCTGAAGGTGGGCGTGTTGGTGAGGTTGAAGGCCTCGGCACGGAACTGGAGGCGCATGCGGTCGGAGAACGTGACTTCTTTGAAGAGGGAGAAGTCGAAGTTGACTGAGCCGGGGCCGCGGGCGACGCGGCGGGCGGAATCGCCGAAGAGCTGGATGGGGGCTCCGGTGTTGGACGGCGTGGTGCCTGGGACGCGGAAGGCGCCGGGGTTGAAGAAATTGTCCGGGCCGCGGTTGTTGGAGACCTGGATCTCCTGGCCCTTTACGCGGTCGGGCACGTTGAATGTGTTGAAAATGGGGGGCAGGCGGTTGGTGCGAATGTCGGTGGGGAAGCCGCCGCGGAGGGTGGTGATGCCGTTGACCTGCCAGCCGCCGATGATCTTGTTGACCGGGCCGTTGCCGCTGGCCCAACGCTGGCCGCGGCCCCAGGGGAGCTCGTAGCCGTAGCTGACGTTGAAGATGTGGGCCACGTCGATCGGGGCGAGGCCCTTTTCGCGAGAGAGGTTATAGGCGTCGAGCGCGATGGAGGTGCCGCCGTTTTGCGTGAAGGAGCTGGGGCCGGAGCCGCCCTCTTCCATGTTCTTCTGCCAGGTGTAGTTGACCAGGAAGTTAAGGCCGTTGCGGTGGCGCTTTTCGACGCGGAGGTTGAAGGCGTTGTAGTTGGACTTGGCTTTAGAGAACGTGGGGATGACGGTGCCGTTGACCATCGGATAGGGCCGACGGGCCTGGACGTTGCGGCCATCGAGCGCGTATTCGAAGGGTACCTGGTTGACGTTGATGAAGAGAGTCGCCAGGTCGCGGCCGCGGGCGCCCTGGTAGGAGGTTTCGATGAGCAGTGCTTCCGCGGGCTGGAATTGGAGGGAGAAGTTGTACTGCTCGAGGAGCGGGAAGCGAGCGTCGTGGAAGCCCTGGGAGCGGATGGTGCGCGTGAGTGGCGACGTGGCGCTGTAGGCTTCGAGCGTTGTGGCCGTGGGGCCGGCGAGGACCGGCGAATTGATGGTGTACGGGGGTAGAACTGTTCGGGAGGCGCTGACGACGGGGGCGATCAACGCGGGCGTATTAGGGTTGTTGCCGGCGATTTGTGTGACTTCCTGATTCTGATCGCGGAGCCCGTAGAAGATGCCATAGCCGCCGCGCATCACCCAGCGGCGCGCCGCCTGGTAGGCGAAGCCGGCGCGGGGGCCGATGTTGTTGTGATCGCCATCGACGATGCCACGGGTGTAGCCATCTTTGCCGGGGACGGCGAAGCGGGCTTTATCGAGATCGAAGAGGCCGCCGCGGTCGCGGATATCGATGGGCTGGGTGTAGAGATCGTAGCGGAGGCCGAGGTTGAGGGTGAGCTTCTTGCTGAGCTTCCAATCGTCCTGGAAGAAGGCGCCGAAGTAGACGTCGGCCTGGCGGCCCCAGTCGAGCATTTGGGTGCCCTGGATGAGGGACGGGTAGCCCATGAGGTAATCGGCGAAGGGGGCGCCGGAGCCCGGGGTGTCGGAGCTGGAGGAGAAGATGGAACCGAAGATGAACTGGCCGAAGAAGGGGTTGCCGCGGAGGGTGTCGAAGCGGTTGCGGCGGATGTCGCCGCCCATTTTCATGCTGTGTTTGCCGCGGTTGAGGGAGATGGTGTCGGCAAAGTGGAAGCGGTTTTCGTAGTTGAGATCGCTGGCGCCGCCGCCGAAGCCATCGAACTGGGTGGAGCCGGTGCCTTCGCCGGAGAAGTTGAAGGCAATCGACGGGAAGCCGGAGACGGGGAAGGGGAAGAGGGAGACTTTATTGGCGACGGCGAAGGCCGCGCCTTCGTTGATGCCTTCGGCGTAGCGGCTGCCGTTGTGGCGGGTGTAGCCGGCGCGGAATTCGTTGACGACGGTGGGGGAGAAGACGTAGGTGTCGTTCAAGACGGCTTGGAAGATGTCGCGATAGAGGGTGCTGCCGCCGCCGATGAAGCCATCGATCGTGCCGGGTTGGGGGTTGGTCTGATTGCTTTTGGAGACGCGGCCGAAGACGTTGTGGTTGGCGGTGATGGCGTGATCGACACGGACGTCCCACTGGTCCTGATCGAAGCCGCGGGGGATCTGGCGGAAGAAGTTGCGGGAGAGGGCGCCGGCGGCGCCGAAGTTGGGATCGGGAATAAGCTTTAAGACGGCGGCCGTGGAGGGGTTGATGCGGGATTGGGGGATGAGGGCGCCGGTGAAGGGCGTGGAGATGACGGTGCCGTTGGCGGCGAGCCGGCGGGCGAGGGGATCGAAGATGGGCGTGCGGAGGGAGGCTAAGTCGCCGTTGCGGATGCTGGTGGGCGGGAGGCTGCCGATGGACGAGGCGGCGGCGGTGCGCTGCTTTGTGCCTTGAAAGTCACCGAAGAAAAACGTCTTGTTGCGGATAATGCGGCCGCCGAGAACGCCGCCGTACTGGTTCTGGCGGAAGGCGGCGCGGGGGAGGCCGGCGGCGTTGGTGAAGAAGTTGTTGGCGTCGAGCTTGTCGTTGCGGAGGAACTCGAAGAGAGTGCCGTGGTAATCGTTTGTGCCGCCCTTGATGGTGGCGGAGATGACAGCTCCGGCGGCGTGGCCGAACTCGGCGGAGAAGGAGTTGGTTTTGACTTTGAACTCCTGGACGGCGTCGACGCTGGGCTGGAGGGCGATGCCGCTGCGGCCGATGGCGCCGGAGGTGACGGTGGTGTTGTTATCGACACCATCGAGGAGGACTTCGTTCGAGGAGAAGCGGCCGCCGCCGGCGATGAAGGGAAGGTTGGTTCCCATTCCGGTAACTGGTGTGGTGTTACCGGCGAGGAGGCCTAGGGCGAAGGGGTTGCGGCCGTTGAGCGGGAGCTCGAGGATCTTCTTGTTTTCGATGACCTGGCCGAGGGAGGACGTGTCGGCTTCGAGGAGCGGGGTGGATTCGTTGACCTGGACGGTTTCTACGACGTCGCCCGGGGTGAGGGTGAGGCGGACTGTGGCGTTCTGGTCGACCTGGAGGGTGAAGGCGGCGATGTTGGAGCGCTTGAAGCCGGGGGACTGGGCGGAGATGGTGTATTCGCCGGCGGGGAGGAAGGTGGCTTGGAACTCGCCGCGTTCGCCGGCGGCGCCGGTGCGGGTGAGGCCGGTGGCTTTGTTGGTCACCGTGATGGTGGCGGCTTGGATGACGGCCTGGGTGGAGTCCTCGGCGACGACGCTGATGGTGCCGGTGGCTGTCTGGGCGAGGACGGAGAGCGGGGCGAATAGGAGTAAGAATGCGGCAACGTGGGGGCGCATGATTGTGAGGCGGAGTATATCTCACGCGCCCCCGGGTTTGGGTGGGGGATTTACTGCGGGGGCGGGGCAGTGGACGAGGGGGCGGGTTTACCGTCGACGGTTTTGGGCTCCATGAATTCGGTGCGGGTGCCGTCGGGGTCGAAGACGTTCAATTGGCGGCGGCGGTTGATGCCGGTGCGGATTTCGAGGGGCTTCGTGTAGAGGTTGCTGGATTTGAGAGTTGTGAGGGTTTTCTCGATGTCGGGGACTTCGAGGCAGATGTGGTGTTGGGAGCCGCGTTGGGTGGCGCCGGGCATTTGGTCATAGAGCATGAACTCGATGTAATCGTTGCCATCGGGGACTTTCATGTTGACCCAATCGAGGCGCTTTTCGGAGCGTGCGCCGCGCCAGATTTCTTCGAAGCCGAGGATGTCGCGGTAGAACTTCATGGCGGGTTCGAGCTTGCCGACCAGGATGCCGAGGTGCATCATGCGGTTGGAGAGGCGGGGTCCGTTGAGGGCTTTGCCGCGGTTCAACATGGTCCAGCCGTCGGGTTCGTATTGGACGATTTCGAGGGTGTGGCCGTCGGGGTCCTTGACGTTGAAATTGGAGTTTTTGATGCGGCCTTTGCCGACTTTATCGGGGACTTTGATGCCCTTGGAGCCGAGGTAGGCGCGCATGGCTTCGGCGTCATCGACTTCGATGGAGATGTGATTGAGGCGGTCGGTTTCGGCCTGGGTTTCGGGGAAGAGTTCGATGTATTGATGGTCGTTGATTTTGACGAAGGTGAGCGAGAGTTTGCCGTCGGCCATGTTGAGGAGGAAGACCTCTTCGTAGCCAAGGAGATCGCGGTAGTATTGGCGCGACTTTTCGATGTCGTGGACGTAGAGGGCGATGTGGGCGACGCCGAGGATTTTAGGGCGTTTGGGAGGGGTTTGGGCGGGGAGGAGGGATGCTAGGAGGAGGAGCAGGAGAGGTTTCATGGGATTGGCGCGGGTCGGCATTGATTGTATCGGGTTGCGCTTTAGTGAGGAAAACACTTGACGTGAGTAATTGGTCACGTTACTGTTAAATCACGTCTGGAGGAGACACGATGAACACTGAAGAGATGACGCTGGACATCCCCCAGCAGATCGAGTTGAAGGCCGATATTGGGGATGTTTTCAAGTCCGTATTGCATCGGTTTGGCGACGGGAGTGCGAGTCCCAGCGGCGAATCGATGAATATGGTGTTGGAGCAATGGCCGGGCGGCCGTTGGTTTCGCGACCGGGGGAACGGGATCGGACATTTGTGGGGGCACGTGCAGGTGATTAAGCCGCCGGTGTTGCTGGAATTGAGTGGCCCGATGTTTATGTCGTATCCGGCGTTGAATCATGTCGAGATCAAGCTGGATCAGGTTGCGGGCGGGACGAAAGTTACGCTGCGGCACCGGGCGATTGGGTTTCTGGACGAGGGTCACCGGAAGAATCTTGGAGGGGGGTGGAAGCACTACTTGGATAACGTTGTGAAGGACTTCTCTTAGGTTTCGGCCTATGCTGGGAAACAATGGCTAAAGACGATCTGGATCCGGTTTGGAAGGCTCTTTCGGATCCGACGCGGCGGGCGATTCTGGACCTTCTGCACCAGGGGCCGCGCAAGACGACGGAGATCGTGGAGGCCTTTCCGCATTTGACGCGTTTCGGCGTGATGAAGCATATGGACGTGCTGCGGGAGGCCGGACTTATGATTACGCGCGAAGAGGGGCGGCAGCGCGTGAATTCGTTGAACGCGGTACCGATCCGGCAGATTTACGAGCGTTGGGTGAGCCGGTATCAGGAGTTCTGGGCGGACAGTTTGCTGCGTTTGCAGGACGATTTTCCGGCTGGGGCGGGCGATGGGCCACCTCCCTCCGGTCGAACTAAACACAAGTAACTCACGAATGACTTCGTGATGTAACTTCCAACAGGAGACGTGTATGTATACGAAAGACGCGATTCATTATTCGCTGTCGCTGGCGGACCGCGCCACGATGGCGACACTGGCGACGATTGAGGATGCCCCGCTGACCTTTCCTACGGAAAATGGCGGATGTCACCCGCTGTGGGTGATCGGGCATTTGGCATTTATTGAAGGCCTCACACATCAGTTGCTGGGCGGCACGAATCCGGTGCCGCATTGGGGCGAACTGTTTGGCCAGGACACGGTGGCTGTGGCTGACGCCGGGAAGTATCCGCCGTTTGCGACGGTTCGGGATCAGTATGCGACGCTGCGGAAAGGCACGTTGGCGATGCTGGACGGGATGACGGAAGCGGATTTGGACACTCCGACGGCGTGGCAACCGCCTGGGTTGGAAGAGGAGTTGGCGACTTATGGGCGGGCATTGCTGACGGTGGCGCTGCATCAGATGGCGCATCGCGGGCATTTGGGAGATGCGGTGCGGACGGCTGGGCGGGCGGCTTCGGTGGCGGTTTCGCAGGGGTAGCCGGCTTGCGTTGATTGGTTGACTCGCTGATTGCGGCCGCACAGCGAGGATTGATTAGCGGGGGCGGGCGTTTTGTTTGATGTAGTCGCCGACTTCGTCGGGTTCGGGGCCGATGTAGTGGTACTGTTCGGCGTATTGGAGGCCGTGTTCCTTGCCGATGGCGCGGTCGCGGTCGAGGACGAATTGGCGGATGTATTCGCGGGCGGCGGTGCGGTCATCGTTGCCTAGAATGGGAAGGGTTTTGCCTTCGGCGGCGAGTTTCTTGCGGAGAAGGGCGCCGGTTTCGCCGGCCGGGCCCTGGGCCTTGTTTTCCCAGTTGGCATCGATTTTCTTTTCCACCCAGGGGGCGATGTCGATGACGCGGTTGACCTGTTGTTGGAAACGGGCGAAGTAGTATTTCTCGCGGACGCTGTGGGGCTTCAGGCCGGCGTCGAAGTGCTCGGGGTAGTCCTTGGCACCTCCTGCCATCCAGGCGGCGGCTTCGACGCAGGCGCTCGAGACGTAGTGGTCGGGGTTCTCTTCGTAGTGGCCGGTGGGGTCATAGGTGATGACGATGTCGGCTTTGAGGAGACGGAAGAGGAAGATGAACCGCTGACGGAGTTCGCTGCGGGCGATGTTGTCCATCATGTGGTTGTTGTAGTTGAGGTCGTAGGTTTTTTTGATGCCGAAGACGCGGTCGAGGGCGTCCTGGTCGCGCTTGTTGGCTGTGACGGTTTCGGCGTGGTTGCCGGGGCCGGCCATGTCGTCGTTCGTCACGCGGATCATGTAGGGGGTGGCGCCTTCGTCGATGAGCTTGGCGTAGAGGCCGGCGGCGAAGATGGGGATGTCGTCACTGTGCGGCTGGATGGCGACGACGACCTGACCGGCGCGGGGTCTGCCTTCGCGCTTCTTTTCGATCACGACGGGGCCGTGGGAGTCGAACGATTTGCTGAGCTGCTGGGCCGATAGGGCGGCGGGGATTAGTGAGAGCAGGGCGCGGCGGTGCATTGGGGAATTGTAACGCGCGCGGGCGGTTTCGTCCTCCTCGATTGCGGGCCGTTTGGGTTATTTGCCTTTGAGGTTGTCGCGAATGAGATTGGCCATGAGGACGTCGACGATGGATCCGCCGCCGTTGGCACCGGTGCCGCCGTTGACGAGAACGTCGGGGACGATCTTCATACCCTTTTCGCCGGCGGCGGAGAGGGCGTTGGCCACTTGGACGATGGCGTAGTTGGCGGCGTCCATGGAGTCGATCTTCTGCTTGATGACCTTGGCTTCGGCTTCGCCGAGTGCGAGGGTCTTGCTGGCAAGAGCGTCGCCGGTGACGCGGGTGACTTCGGCATCGGCCTTGGCGTTGATCGTCTTTGCCTCGGCCTCGCCGCGCGCGAAGGCTACGGCGGATTCGGCGTTGAATTTCGCGATGGCTACTTTGCGTTCCGCGGCGACGACTTCGGGTTGGGTGTCGGCGAGGGCCTTGGCCTGCTCCAACTGCTGGCGCTGGGCCTGGGCTTCGGTCTGCACTTCGAAGGTGTGTTTCTGGGTCTCGGCGACCTTTCGTTCGGTCAGGGGCTTCATCAGTTCCGCGGGCGGGTTGATGTCCCCGATCAGAGTTTCAACGGCGCCGACGTTGTATTCGGCGAGCGCGCGAGCGATCGCCTCTTTGGCTTCCTTCTGGCGCTCGGTTCGTTTGGTGAGGAAGTCAATGACGTCGGAGCCTTGGGCGGTGTTGCGGAAGTAGTTGCCGATGGTCGGTTCCAGCACCTGGGTGACGAGCGCTTCCATACTGCCGAAGCGGGCGATGACGCGGGGGGCGTCGTTGCGAGGGATATGGATGATTTGGGAGACGTCGAGGTTGTAGGAGAAGCCGTCGGCGGAGCGGACGGTGATGGTGGAGAGCTTGGCGTCGAGGTTGTGGCTTTCGGTGCGGCCGGTGGCCCAGTTGAGAACGACGTTGGCGGTGGGGACGATTTTCACCTTGTGGGTGTGGGGGTTGATGGGGTACATGCCGGGGTCGAGGGGGTCGACCCAGACACCTTTTTCGCCGCGGGCGACGAGGTTGCCGTGGCGGAAATCGGCACCGGTAACGTCGCGGCCTTCGCGGCCGACATAGGCGACGACGACGCCGACGTTGGCGATTGGCACGTTGGTTTGATCGACGAATTCAACCGTAGCGAATTTGGGGTTGATGAAGTAGCGACCGTTGAGGAGGACCTGTTCCTGGAGGCCCTTGGTGCCGCCGTTGGCGACGAACTGCATGGGGTCCTGGAACATGTTGTGGGCGGGGACTTCGGGGCCGGCGATGTCGCCGGTCTTGAGCGGGGTGCCTTCGCGGGTGGTGATGATGCCGATTTTGCCGTCGGGGACGTCGGTGACGGGGGCCTTTTCGACGCGGAAGAGGATGGGGTTGATGCGGTAGGTGCCCTGCGGAATGATGGTCATTTGCGGGCCGCGTTCGCCGCCGCCATCGATGAACGCGCGGGCGTCCTGGAACGAGTCGCAATCGACGTGGCGGCCGATGATGCGGCCACCGGTGAGGGGTTTACCGTCACGGGCTTCGACGACGCCGATTTCGCCGGCTTCGACGAAGGTCATGGGTACCGGGGTGACCTTGAAGACGAGTGGATTGATACGCCATGTGCCAGGGGAGAGGAGGGCCATTTGGGGACCACGTTCGCCGCCGCCTTCGAGGAAGGCGCGGGCGTCCTGGAAGTTGTCGCATTCCACCTGGCGGGCGATGATGCGGCCATCGGGGAGGACTCGGCCGTCGCAGCTTTCGACGACGCCGACCTGGCCGGTGGGGATGACCTTTTGGGGGACGATGGAGATGTCGTACTGCCAGGGCCAGAGGCCGATGTGGAGGCCGGGGGGAAGGGTATCGGCCTGGATACCGGCTTCGCCTTTGAGAGCGACGATTTTTCCAGGGGGCAGTTGTTTGTTGCCGCCGATGAGGACGAACTTTTTGACGACGGTGCCGATGGCGTTATCGGGGATGATGTAGACGCCGAGGAGGCGGAAGGTCCACTTATACAGCAGGAGGAAGAGAATGAAGGCCGCGAAGCCGATATACCAGATCAAGTTCGAGGAGACGCCGTCCATATGGGAACGAGTTTACTCCAGGGTGGGGGCAAACGGAAGCGGGCACCGGCTTGCGCCGGTGCCCGTGGGGAGTTAGTAAGTGGGACGGACGATCAACCGGCGCCGGCTTCGGCCTGGGGCTCGCGGTAGGTGATGGCGCCGACGAGGTAATCGCGATTCATGAAGGCGATGTTTTCCAACTGAATGCCTTTGGGGCAGACGGCTTCGCATTCGCCGATGTTGGTGCAGTTGCCGAAGCCTTCTTCGGCGGCCTGAGCGACCATTTTCAATGCGCGCGAATGACGTTCGGGCTGTCCTTGCGGGAGCAGTCCCAGGTGGCTGATCTTGGCGCTGGTGAACAGCGACGCGCTGGCGTTGGGGCAGGCGGCGACGCAGGCCCCGCAACCGATGCAGGCGGCGGCGGACATGGCCATGTCGGAATCCTGTTTGGGAACGAGGATGGCGTTGCCGTCCGGGGCGCTGCCGGCGGGGACGCTGATGAAGCCACCGGCGCCGATGATGCGATCGAAGGCGCCGCGATTGACGACCAGATCCTTAATGACGGGGAACGCCGAGGCTCGCCAGGGTTCCAGGAACAGTTCTTCGTTATCGCTGAAAGAGCGCATGTGAAGCTGGCAGACGGTGGTGCCACGGCGCGGGCCGTGGGCGACGCCGTTGATGACGAAGCCGCACATGCCGCAGATACCTTCGCGACAGTCGTGATCGAAGGCGACGGGTTCTTCGCCCTTGGCGATCAGCTGTTCGTTGAGCACGTCGAGCATTTCGAGGAACGACATATGCTCGCTGACGTTATCGAGCGTGTAAGGAACCATCCGTCCCTGATCGGTGGGACTTTTTTGGCGCCAAATGTTGAGTGTTAAGCGCATTACTTGTAGCTCCGCTGAGACGGGTGAACGTAGTCGAAGGTCAGTTCTTCTTTATGGAGGTTGGCCGGTTTATCTTCTCCGGC
>CANIVU010000169.1 GCA_947470805.1 Acidobacteriota bacterium
ATGCTCTTCGACCCCGCCTTCGCCCTCGCCAACGGCCTCAAAATCGCCCTCACCGTCGCCGCCATCTTCGCCGGCAAAGCCCTCATCACCGGCTCCATCGCCCGCGCCTTCGGCTACGTCAACATGGCCCCCTGGATCATCGGCCTCGGCCTCTCCCAAATCGGCGAATTTTCGTTCGTACTCGCCCGCACCGGCTTCACCGCCAAACTCATCTCCACCGAAACCTACAACCTCGCCATCACCGCCACCGTCCTCACCATGGCCCTCACCCCCCTCGTCTCCGCCGCCGCCCTCCCCCTCGGCCGCCGCTTCCGCGCGTAAACTGGACCCATGCCCGACTCGCTCGTCCTCTCCACCCCCATCGACGCCGCTCCGGAGACCATCTACCGTTTCCTCTCCACCCGCCCGTTAGTCCAAAAGTGGATGGGCCCCGCCGCCGCCAACTGCGCCCCCCGCGAATCCATCCCCGGCTCCCGCGCGACATTCGAATGGACCGCCACCACCCCGCCCACAGCAGTAACCATCTCCATCCTCCCCGGCCCGACGGTCGAACTCCGCCACGACGGCCTCACCGAAACCCAGCAGGACGAACTCACCCCCGGCTGGACCTACTGCCTGTCCCAGCTCAAATCCGCCGCCATCAACGTCGGCTACACCGAAGCCCTCCCCGCCGCGGTAGACAACTACATCCGCGCCTGGAACGAATCGGACGCCGCCACCAGAGCCGAACTCTTATCCAACTGCTGGGAAGAAGAAGCCGTATTCCAGGACGCCATGGGCTCCGCCGCCGGCCGCGCGGCACTCCAAAACTACATCACCCACGCCCAACAATTCGTCCCCGGTTTCCAACTCGAACTCGCCGCCCCCGCCGAACACTGCAACAGCTACTACCGTTTCCCTTGGATCATCCGCAAGCCCGACGGCAGCATCATGGCCCGAGGAACCAACTTCGGCCAGCTCTCCGCCAACGGCCGCTTCCAATCCGCCGTCGGCTTCTGGGACAAAGCCTGAGACCCCAACCAACCCATGCCCCAACAGTGCCAAAACCCGACCCGCCAGGCCGCGCCATCCCAAACCGATCCAATAGCCAGCATCCAGCATCACCCCGCATAGTCATGCCCACCCATCCACACCGCAAGGCCACCAACGCCATCCCAGCCTATCAACCGCACCCGGCATCACTCCGAACAACCAAACAAAACCGTCCGCACCATAACCCCACCCCGCACAACCACGCCCACGCGCCAGCCAACCCAAACCGCCGAAGCCAAACAAAGCACCACCAAGTAACCACCCAGGCACCCCAATGATCGTCGAACTCCAACACCTAGCCACCTGCATCGAAAAACGCGTCGCCAAAGTCCTCGCCCCCCTCGGCATCACCCCCTGGCAACTCGAAGTCCTCGACGCCCTCCAACACGCCCCCCGCGCCGGCCTCCAGGCCAACCAACTCATCCCCGCCGCCTTCCTCAGCCCCGCCGCCATGACCAACCGTCTCGATCACCTCCAGGCCGCCGGCTGGATCGTCCGTCTCCCCCACAAAACCGACCGCCGCGCCTCCCTCATCCGCCTCACCCCCGCCGGCCGCGCCATCGCCACCCGCGCCCGCAAAGCCCGCACCATCGCCATCGATCTCGCCCTCGCCCCCCTCTCCCCCGCCGAACGCGAAGCCCTCTCCGCCTCCGTTCACAAATTACTCGCCAGTCTCTGTGAATCCCGCTGCCCCGTGCTAGCATCAGATAGTTCGACGTCGAATGATTGACGTGTAAAGGATTATCCATGAGTTCCCTCTTCACTCCCACCGCCGCCGGCGCCATCCACCTGCCCAACCGCATCGTCATGGCCCCCATGACCCGCTCCCGCGCCGTCCAGAACAACGCCCCCAACGCTCTCGTCGAAGAGTATTACGCCCAGCGCGCCACCGCCGGCCTCATCCTCACCGAAGGCGTCGCGACATCCGACAACGGCCTCGGCTACGCCCGCACCCCCTCCATCCACACCCCAGAACAGAGCGAAGCCTGGTCCCACGTCGTCAACGCCGTCCACGCCAAGGGCGGCCGCATCGCCGTCCACGCCAAGGGCGGCCGCATCGCCGTCCAGCTCATGCACGTCGGCCGCATCGCCCACCCCGCCAATAAGGCCGCCGAAGCCCGCACCGTCGCCCCCTCCGCCATCGCCGCCAAAGGCGCCATGTGGACCGACGCCCAGGGCATGCAGCCCATGCCCGTCCCCGAAGCTCTCACCACCGCCGAAGTCCGCGCCGTCGTCGACGAGTTCGCCCAGGCCGCCCGCAACGCCAAAGCCGCCGGCTTCGACGGCATCGAACTCCACTCCGCCAACGGCTACCTCCCCAGCCAGTTCCTCTCCCCCAACACCAACCAGCGCACCGACGAATACGGCGGCTCCCCCGAAAACCGCATCCGCTTCGTCCTCGAAGTCATCGACGCCATGACCGCCGCCTGGGAACCCGGCCGCATCGGCATCCGCCTCTCCCCCGCCGGGACGTTCAACGACATCACCGATCCCGACGCCAACATCACCTACCCGCTCCTGGCCACCGAACTCGCCAAGCGCAATCTCGCCTGGGTCCACATCGTCAAGCCCAACACCCCCAACTTCACCGAATGGGCCGCCATCCGCGCCAACTTCCCCGGCACCCTCATAGTCAACCTCGGCCTCACCAAGGAATCCGGCGAAAAACTAATCGATTCCAAGGAAGCCGACCTCGTCTCCTACGGCGCCCTCTACATTTCCAACCCCGATCTCCCCGAGCGTTTCCAATCCAACGCCCCCCTCGCCGCCCCGGACCCGGCCACCTTCTACACGCCCGGCCCCGAAGGCTACACCACCTACCCCGCCCTCACCTAACGAACCGACGAACTACCTCCAAGAACCGCTCCCCTGGCCGGTACCGAAGCGCTGCCTCCCGCATCCGCTCCAGTTCCGGCCAGGTCTTTTTTGCCAACACGTGGCGCAACGCCAACCCAGCCCCCCGCACCGACCGAGCCCTAAAACCCAACCCCCAAAACTCCACCCGAGCCGCATAATCAAACTGGTCGTAATCATGCGGCACCACCACCGCCGGCACGCCGCACAAAATCGCGGCATACGTCACCCCCGCCCCGCCGTGATGAATGACGGCATCAAAACACCCCAAATCCCTCGCGTACGGCACAAACGGATACACCGTCACGCCCTCGCAAACCCGCCGCACGCCCTCCCCCTTCCCACCCATCGACACCACAAACTCCACCCCCGCAAACTCCCGCGCCAGCGCCACCACGTCCTCCACCAGCGTCCGCTTCGCCCACAGCAAATGCGTCCCCACTGAAACTAAAACCCGCATCGAACCCACCGGAAAATCCAACACCGGCCCCGCCTCCGGACAATCCATCACCGGCCCCAGCATGGCAAAGCACCCCGGCCAATCCCGCGGAAACTCTAACTCCCGAATCCCAAAACCCAAAATCGCAAGCGCCGAATAGATCCGTTCCGACCCATCTTCCCGATAAGGAAAACGCCCGCCCAACAAAGCAAACTCCCGCCGAAAATACCAAGCCACCACCCGCTTAAACGATCGGATAAACCACCGCCCCACCGCATCCCGCGCCGCGAACCCCGGCCGCCATCCCCCGCAATACGCCGGAACCCCACTCCGATTCTCAATCGCAAACGGCGTCGCAATCGTCGTAATCCAAGGAATCCCCAACTCGTCACAAACCAGCCCACCCACCGGCGCCACCGAATCGGCCACCACCAAATCCGGCCGCTCCGCCTTCCACATCACCCGCAGCTCATCCCGAATCGCCGGCAGCATCGCCAGGTTCTCCCGCATCTGCCCCAACAACAACCGCGGATCCCCACCCACCCGCGACGCACTATTCGCAATCCGCTCCAAGCTGTCCCCGCCTATCGACACCAACCCCACCGCCCGCAGCCCCGCCCCGCGCAACGCCCCCAACTTCCGCTCCCCCGTAATCACCGTAACGTCATACCCCGCCCCCTGCGCCGCCCCAGCCAAAACCAACAACGGATTCAAATGCCCCGCAAACGGCGGCGTCACAAACACAATCCGCTTCATCGCAAAATCCCCCGAACGATCTCCCGAACCTCCTCGGACTCCCAATACCCCAAATGCCCGCACCCGCAAGTCGCATCCACCCGCCCCCGATACAACAACCGGCTCCACCCATCCCCACGCCCCCGAACCACATAAGCCCGAACCCGCAACGCCCCCAAACAAGCCGGCCCCAACGCCACAACCTCCCCCGGCCAACCCAAATTCGCCAACTGCAACCCACAACTCCCCGCAATCAAAATGGTCCGCGAAGCAGCCCCAAACAACATCTCCAACCGGGCCCGAACAATCCCCCGAAACCGCGCCGACCCCAACGCCCACCCCACCTGCCGCGCATTCCGCCAAGAAGCCGTCGCCATCCCAGCCTCTCGAAATCCGTCCCCCAAAAACGACGAATCAAACGGAAACCCCATCTCCAAAACCGAAGCCCCCGCCGGCGCCACAGCCCGCAAAAACGAAACCTGCACCGGACTCAACGCCGACGACACAAACGAGCTCTGCCCCGTCAACAGCGCCACCCGCGTCCCCACAAACGGCAACCGTTCGCGAGCCCCATCCAACCTGTCCAAATACAAGCTCATCGATACCGGATCCGCCCCCCATCCATCGCAATCCTTCGGCTCCGCCAGCTCAACTCCCGAGGCCGCCACAACGCCGACACATAGAACAACGGCGCAAGCACATCCGCCAAAACCTCAAACAAAACGTCCAAAACCCCACTCCCCCGCCCCGAAACCCGCCACAACAAAACCCGGTTCCCGCAAGCCTTCAAAACCAGCAACAACACCCACCACCACCCAAAGAAAATCCCCACCACTGGCAACACCGAAGGAGCAATAACCAACACCACCAACGCCACCCCCGCATTCTCCCCCAGATACCGGTTCGCAAACAAAAACCATCTTCTCAACACCCGCCCGCAGTGCCCCGCATCGTGAATCGTCATCCCCACATCCACACAAACCGGCGTCTGCAAAATCCGCCGTCCCGCCCGCTCATACAACTGCGCCATCGCATAATCATCCGTCAGCTCGGAAACAATCGCCCCAAACCCACCCAACCCCCGAAGCTCATCGGAACGCACCGCATAGATCATCCCATTAATCGTGTGCTGCGCCCCCACCGCCGCCGCCGGCAAATAGGTCAGCACGGCATTCCCATTCACAAACCCACCAACGAACCGCTCAAAGAAATTCCCCCGCGACCCAAACACCGGCAACCCCGTCACCAAATCCGCCCCAGCCAACGCCCCCACCAACCTGTCCAGTTCCAACGCCCCCAACCGAGTATCATCATCCAAAACCACCACAACATCCTCCGCCACCAACTCCAAAGCCCGCCCCAACTTCGCCACCTTCGGATTCTCCCCATCCACCGGCCCCGGCCCCACCATCACCCGGACATTCTCCGACGCAGCCCCACGAGCCGCCGCCTGCCCAACCAGATCGTCTTCATCCACCAACCAATACAACCGCGCCCCCGCCAAGCCAACCGCATTCGCCCGCAGCGACTCTTCCAACAACGGATCCCCACCCAATATCGGCTGCAACACCGCCACCGACCCCGCAAACGAACCCGTAACAAACCGACCCGCAAACCGCCAAGCCAACACAAACCGCACCAGAAACAACACAACAAAAACAACCACCAGCGCCATCATCCCCACTCCCCCAAACGCAAGAACCCCCTCCGGGGACACTCTGATCCCCAGTCCGGCCCCCCCCCCTGTCCGAAGCGAAGAGTGTCCCCCAGACCCGAACAGCCCGCCGCCCCCAAATCACCGCCCGCCCTGCCATGCAACAAACCTCTCCACACCCTCCCGCAACGAAACCGGCGGAGCCCCCAAAACCCGCAAAGCCCGCCCAACATCAAACGTCTTCGAATACGCCATCACCTCCACCCCAAACCGCGTAATCGGCGGCTCCCGATATCCACCCAGCCAACGCGACCCCCACTCCATCATCCCAGCCATCGCAAACGCCACCCCCACCGGCACCGCCCGCTCCGCCGGCCGCAACCCCAACCGCCCCACCACATCCTGCAAAAACGCAAACAAATCCACCGGCTCGTTATTCGTCAAATTAAAATCCCCCGAACACGGCACCGCCAAGGCCCGCTCAATGTAATAACTCAAATTTTCGATATAGATCAAATCCCCCACCGGCGCCGTCCCATCCGCCCGCTTCATCCGCGGCAACACCCCCTTCTTCGCCGCCCGCAAAATCCGCGGAAACAACACCGTATCCCCCGGCCCAAACACCGCCCGCGGCCGAAGAATCACGTAGGGCAACCCCGACTCCCTCACCAACCGCTCCCCCTCCACCTTCGTCGCCGCATACAAGTTAATCGGCTTCTCCGGCAACGCCGTCTCCTCGGTAATCCCCAACTGGTCCCCATGCCGGTAATACACCGAACTCGACGAAATAAAAACAAACTTCCCACACCCCCGCGCAAACGCCAGCACGTTCGAAGTCGCTGTCACATTCGCCGCAAAAAAAGCGGCGGGCCGCCCCCAAGGGGCCGACAACGCCGCCGCATGCACCACCGCATCAAACCGCCCCAAATCCGACGGCAAAGGTCGCGTCAAATCCCAAGAAAAATACTCATCAACACTCCCAACCCGCGCCGCCCCCCGGCTCACCCCCGTTACGTGATACCCGCCCAACGAACGCAGGTACACCCCCAACGCCCCACCCACAAATCCACTCACCCCCGTAATGAGTACACGACAAGACATGTAAGCTCACAGTACCGTAGTTAACTGGGCATGACCAAACCAATCCCGAACCTCCGCTGGTGGATCGCCGGTGCGCTCTTCCTCTCCACCGTCATCAACTACATCGACCGCCAGACTCTCTCCGTCCTTGCCCCCTACATCAAGGCCGAGTTCCACTGGAACAACGCCACCTTCGCCCTCCTCATCATCGCCTTCCGCCTCGCCTACGCCTTCGGCCAATCCATCTCCGGACGCACGCTCGACAAAATCGGCATCCGCCGCGGCCTCCCCCTAGCCGTAGCGTTCTACTCAATAACCGCCATGGCCACCTCCCTCGCCACCGGTCTAAAAAGCCTGTCGATGTTCCGATTCCTCCTAGGAGCCGGCGAATCCGCCAACTGGCCCGGCGCCGCCAAAACCGTCGCCGAATGGTTCCCCAAACGCGAATCCGGCTGGGCCGTAGCAATTTACGACAGTGGCTCCGCCATCGGCGGCGCCGTCGCCCCATTCATCGTCTTCTCCGTCTACCGCCTCTTCAACGACTGGCGCCCCGCCTTCCTCGTCACCGGCCTCCTCGGCCTCGCCTGGATCCCCCTCTTCCGCTGGCTCTACCATCCCCCCGAAACCCACCCCCGCCTCTCCGAAGCCGAACGCCACGACATCCTCACCAACCGTGCCGATTCATCCCCCACCGCCCAACCCAGCCTCCCCTACAAGACCCTGCTCGCCCAAAAACAAACCTGGGGCATCGTCATCGCCAAGTCCTTCACCGATCCCGTCTGGTACTTCATCACCGACTGGTTCGCCATCTATCTCGTCGCCAAAGGCTACAACCCCGAACAATCCCTCCTCGCCTTCTGGGTCCCCTTCCTCGCCGCCGACATCGGCAACTTCGCCGGCGGCGGCCTCTCCAGCCATCTCATCAAAAAGGGCTGGGACACGCCCCGCTCCCGCCGCTTCGTAGCCGTCCTCTCCGGCCTCGGCATGGCCACCCTGGCCGGCGCGGCCTTCACCAATAGCTTCCCCATAATGGTCGCCTGCTTCGCCCTTTCCACCCTCGCCTACGCAAGCTTCTCGACGATCGTCCTAGCCCTCCCCGGCGACCTCTTCCCCACCGCCAGCGTAGCCTCCGTCAGCGGCCTCTCCGGCACCGGCGCCGGCCTCGGCACCATCGCCGCGACGTACCTCACCGGCATCGTCTCCGACGCCTACTCCTTCGAACCCATCCTGATAACCGCCGCCTGCATCCCCCTGATCGCCACCCTGGCCGTAGTCACCCTCCTCCCCAGAAAGCCCCAGACAACTCCTAGGTGACTGTCACCAAGGAATTATCCGACCACCACCATGCCAATCCTCCTAGCCCTCATCTCTCTCACCTGGCAAGCCGGCGCCGCCAAAGTCGACGTCACTCCCAAGGAACCCATCTGGCTCTCCGGCTACGCCAACCGCACCAAACCCGCCGAAGGCATCCTCCAACCCATCTACGTCAAAGCCGCCGCCTTCCGCCAGAAGAACGAAACCGCCGTCATCGTAACCAGCGACCTCCAAGGCTTCGATGTCGACATGATCGCCAACATCGCCACCCGCGCCGAAAAGCAGTACCAACTCCCCCGCAAAGGCCTGATCTTAAACTACTCCCACAATCACAGCAGCCCCGTAACGGGCAAGGTCCTCTACCTCTACTACACCCTCAATGGCGAGCAAATCGAAGCCGTCACACGCTACACCACCTGGCTCCAAGACCAAATCGTCCAAGTCATCGGCGAAGCCATCAAGGACCTGGCCCCCGCCGAACTGACGTTTGAACAAGGCCTCGCCGGCATCGCCGTCAACCGCCGCCGCGCCCGCCCCAACGGCCGCGCCCTCTTCGGCCCCGTCGATCACGACGTACCCGTCCTAGCCATCCGCGCCCCGACAGGCAAGCTCCGCGCCATCCTCTTCGGCTACAGCTGCCACACCACGGCCCTCTCCGGCTACCAGATCAACGGCGACTACGCCGGCTACGCCCAAGCCGCCCTGGAAAAGCGATACCCCGGCACCACCGCCCACTTCGTCCAAGGCTGCGGCGGCGACGCCAACCCATTACCAAGAATCATGAACAGCGACGCCGCCGAAGCGATAGAACTCGCCGAAATGTACGGCAAAATACTAGCCCGCGCCGTCGAAGCCGTCCTACGCGCCCCGATGAACACGGTAACCGGCCCCCTCAAAACCAACTACACCGAAATCCAAGTCCCCTTCACCAAACCGCCCACAAGAGAAGCCCTCGAAGCCAAACTAAAAACGACGAAAGGCTTCCAACAAAGGCAAGCCCAATACCTCCTAAACAAACTCAACATAGAAGGCAAACTCGAAGAGTCCCACCCCTATCCCATCCAAACGGTGCGCTTCGGAACCAGCCTCAACTTCATCGCCCTAACCGGCGAATCGGTAGTCGACTACTGCCTCCGTTTCAAGCGCGAATACGGCCCCGACACCACCTGGGTCGCCGGCTACAACAACGAACTCTTAAGCTACATCCCGTCGTTAAGAGTCCTCCGCGAAGGCGGGTACGAAGGCACAGACGACATGGGCGAATACGGCCTCCCCGCCCCCTACGCCGAAGACATCGAAGACCGCATCGCCAAAGCCGTCAAGTCCCTTCTCGAATCCCCGATAAACTAACGGCATGCGCCGCGCCGCCCTCCTCCTCGCCACCGTCTTGGGCACCCAAGCCCAGGACGCCGAAATGGTCCTCCGCACCTTGGTCGGCTACACCGCCATGCGCAACACCCGCCCGCTCACGCCAGAGCAAAAAGCGGAAGTGGCAACGCTCGGCCAACAAGCCCAAACCGCCGCCCGCCAGGGCCAATTCGGCGAAGCCATGCGCCACTACCTCCATGGAACAGCGGTCATGCAAAACCGCGAATGGACACCCGAAGCCGAGTTCGCCGCCGCCCTCCAAGCCCGTGTCGACGACGCCATCGCCGACCCCGGCCAAAAGCTCCAACTCACCCTAACGCCCCTCTACAAAATCACCCGCCCCGTCGATACCAAACTCAAACTCACCCTTAACAACACGACAACCGAAATCGAAATCTCCAGCCAAACCAGCCCAATCGAAATCCCCGTCCCCCTACCGCCCACCCTGACCGGCAACCACGAAATCACCGCGGAAATCGCCGGCCAAAAAAAGCCGGTCCAAATCCGAATTGAAGCACTGACCCCAGCCGCCAACCAACTCAAAGCCCGCCTCGAAAAGACGAAGGAGCCCTACGCCGAGTACGCCCTCGAACTCTACAAAAAGGCAGAACAAGGCGAAGCGAACCCGCAAAAGACGGACTTCAAAAAACTCTTCGCCGAAGCCAACGAAATCCTCGACCAATCGGCGTCCGGCGCGAACCCATTCGCGAATAGGACCGGCGACATAAAGCGAGCCTACCGTTCCGAAGTCGATCAGACCCTCCAGCCCTACCGCGTCTACGTCCCGACGACCTACAACAAAGCCAAACCAACGCCGCTAGTAATCGCCCTCCACGGCATGGGCGGCAGCCAGGACTCCTTCTTCGACGGCTACGACAACGGCGTAATCAAGAAGGACGCCGAAAAGCACGGTTTCCTGATGGCCTGCCCGAAGGGCCGAGGAACGGCCTCGATGTACCGAGGCACAGCGGAGAAGGACGTAATGGACGTCCTGGCGCAGATGCAGAAGGACTACAACGTAGACCCCAAGAGCATCTTCCTAATGGGCCATTCCATGGGGGCGTATGGAACATGGAGCATCGCCATGGCCTACCCAAAGGTATTCGCCGCCCTGGGCCCCATCTCCGGAGGCGGCGACCCAGCGGGAATGGAGAAGATCAAAGGAATCCCCCAATACGTAGTGCACGGCGACAACGACCGAACCGTCAACGTAAGCCAATCCCGAACCATGGTAGAAGCCGGCCGAAAACTAGGCGCAAAGATCGAATACATCGAAGTCCCCAACGGCAGCCACGTCGACATCGCCATCCCCAACTTCGCCCCCATGTTCGCCTTCTTCAATAAATTGGGTCGCGGTAGGGACGGATCTCACGACCCGCCCCCCGCACAGATCCGTACGAGCGGCACTACCGCATACGGCTCCTACCTCGGATGATTGGCGCCGGATCGCTCCGACGCACACCGGCCAACCCGTGGGACACATTTGCTCCC
>CANIVU010000170.1 GCA_947470805.1 Acidobacteriota bacterium
GCCGATAATCATTCCGGGAATCGATGGTTTCCCATCGGCATCGCGTCGGAATTGTTATCGGCTTCCCGTCGGAATCGTTATCGGCATCCGCCCGGAATCCTTATCGGCTTCGCCCCGGAATCGCTATCGGCATCGCGCGGAATATGCAGACAAGTGGGATATGATCCTCACGCACTTTTCAGAGAGCGGAACGTGAGTATCACGGTCGATGACGGCCCGATTGCTTCGATAGTGTTGACCTCTCGCAGTGGGACAAAATCAATAGAGCTCATGCAGAACAATGCTGATGGCAGCTACATTAACAGAATGGTGGACGAAGTCTACCTATTCGTCCCCACGGCGCTGCAACATCGCATCGAAAAAGCGCTCAAGCATGCGATAGTTCTGTGTGGTGGGAAGGACGATCCGTTCTAGGATTCAGCAGCGACCACCTGACTATGCGCCGCTAAACGGCGTCGTATCGAACGCGAATGCTGTTTTGCGTTGCCTTGTCGGGAGGTGTCGCCGTAAGCGCGCTAGATGCCGATGGTGAAAGCGAAGAAGCGCTAGTAAGGTCTTCAACTTTTACGAGATTGACAAGATCGGGTCTCTGATGTGAAGATTGCATCCGTTCGCTGAACCGAATTCTAGCCGCAGGATCTTTCTGAATTTGGTCGCATATTGCGAAAAAGGCGGACTCCACGGCACCAAGAAAACGCTTGGGTTCGACACAGATCACTCCAGAAAGGACAAGAACTGGTACTTCTTGCGACCGGATCACCAAGCCATGCTTAATGAAGCCTTCGTGGTATAGACCATTACGAAGCACCTTGTACGTCTTTTTTCCCTCGATTTTCGGATCGACGGAACCAGGGACGGCCGGGCATATTGAACAGAACCCATCGACAAATTCCTGTTCATTATTTTTTCGTTTTGTATCAAGCAGAACTGCGGAAAGAAAACCAACAGGCTGGACTAACAGTGTGGCTAGGGCGAGGACAGCTAAACCAGTATCTTCGGATTCGGCGAGCGCCTTGGCTGGGGCCAAGATACACGCCTCGCTTCTTTTTCGGAATACTTCAAAGTCCTGTGATGGATCGTAATCGTCGCTAGTGATCCCGGGCGCATAATAGAGCATTTTGAGTCGAGCAATAGCTCCCGCGTTTATTCTACACCGAGAGAATTCAGTGGATAACCCGTTCCTAGCAACTTGTCAAACCCCATTGCGACTCAACAATCCAGCCGGACCAGAGCAGTACGGGCGCATTTCCACACCGATTTGGAATTCTCCGGTATCGCGGAATGCCTGAAAGGCGATAATGATAATATTGATATCGGATGAGTTTGAGTCGATAACGTGCGGCACGCGGGCACAAATCCGGGCACAATCGCGAACGTCGAAACAAACACTTTGCATTAAGCCTTTTCTTTTCAATGTGCCCGGGTGGCGAAACCGGCAGACGCAACGGACTTAAAATCCGTTTCCGCGAAAGTGGAGTGCGGGTTCAAGTCCCGCCCCGGGCACCATAAATTACCGCCGCCGCACCCGCCCCGCCACCAGCAACCCCAGCCCCATCACCATCAGCCCCACCGTCCCCGGTTCCGGCACGTCCGCCCCAACCACAAAACTCCCCGTATACGCCCCGCTCACCGATCCGCCCCCCAATATAGCCGTCTGCGCCGCCGCCGCCGTCGTCCCCGCCAAATCCGCCACAAACCGCCCACTCCACCCATTCGTCACCCCCCATCGGTCACCGTCCCGAACGCAATCAGCGACAACCGGCTCGCCCCACCCCCCAAATTCGTCAACACATACGGACTCCCCGCCGCCCAGCTGCACGAATCCCCCACAGCCAGCCCCGCGCACGTCGTATTCCCCGACCCCGGCCCCAACCCCGTCAAATCAAACGCCAGCGTCGAACCCGTAAACGTCATAAACCCCGCCGCCGAACTGCTCCCAAAATTCAGGTTCTTAATGTCCCCCTTCACCAACGCCCCCAACGTCCCGCCCGAATAATTCACCCCCGCGCTATCGGTCTTCATACAACCCGTCGTCCCGCCCCCGGTCGTCGGAAAAAATCCAATCGAAGTCGAATTCACCGACAAAAACCCGCCCCCGCAATTGGAAATGTCCAACGTGCCAATCGCCGCCGCCGGCGCGCAAATCCCCGCAACAGCCAATAAAAATGGATGTATCTTCGCGTTCATGCCAAACCATGCGAAAACGCCCCGCCAAAATACTCATCTACAATCAACTAGTACCCCGATGCGCACACTTCTCCTCGCCCTCGCCATCCTCCCCCTCACAGCCCAATCCGCCCTCCACTTCCAAACGGATTTCCCCCCCGAGGAATTCCAAGCCCGCTGGGCCAAGGTCTACGACAAAATCGGCCCCAACGCCGTCGCCCTCCTCCAAGGCGCCCCCTTCGAAGGCGGCTTCGCCTTCCCCCGCCAAACCAACGATTTCTACTACCTCACCGGCGTCGAAACCCCGCATTCCTATCTCCTCCTCGACGGCCGCACCCGCAAAGCCACCCTCTTCCTCCCCCCGCGCAACCGCCGCCTCGAACAGAGCGAAGGCCGCGTGCTCAGTGCTGACGACGTCGATCTCGGCCGCAAACTCACCGGCGCCGACTCCGTTCAACCCACCACCGCCATGCAAGCCGACTGGCTCAACAACGCCACCACAATCTTCACTCCCTCCTCCCCCGCCGAAGGCGCCGCCCAGCAACGCATCGAGCTCCAAAACGCCAACGCCGCCATCGCCAACGACCCCTGGGACGGCCGCATCTCCCGTGAACAGCACTTCGCCGGCCTCCTCCGCGCCCGCTACCCCCGCGCCAAAATCGAAGACCTCACCCCCATCATCGACGAGCTCCGCAGCCTCAAATCCCCCCGCGAAATCGCCCTCATCAAACGCGCCTCCCAAATCGCCGGCTACGCCCTCATCGAAGCCATGAAAGGCACCCGCCCCGGCCTCCGCGAGTACCATTTGGACGCCGCCGCCCGCTACGTCTTCCTCGCCAACGGCGCGCGCCTCGAAGGCTACCGCTCCATCACCGCCGCCGGCACCGCCAACATCTGGAACGCTCACTATTACCGCAACAACAGCGTCCTCGACGGCGGCGACCTGGTCCTCATGGACTTCGCCCCCGACTACCACTACTACACCTCCGACGTCACCCGCATGTGGCCCGTCAACGGCAAGTTCAGCGACGTGCAAAAGGAGCTCCTCGGCTTCGTCCTCGAATACCGCGACGCCGTCATCAAGGTCATCCGCCCCGGCGCCACCGTCAACCAGCTTCGCGAAGAAGCCGCCGCCGCCATGGAGCCCGTCTTCAAGCGTTGGAAATTCTCCAAGCCCATTTACGAAAAGGCCGCCCGCACCATGGTCGAAACCGGCGGCGGCGTCTTCTCCCATCCCGTCGGCCTCGCCGTTCATGACGATGGCCCCTACCACCGCGGCCCGCTCCAGCCCGGCCACGTCTTCTCCATCGATCCTCAGCTTCGTGTCAACAGCGAGAATCTCTACATCCGCTACGAAGACGTCGTCGTGGTCACCGAAAAGGGCTGCGAAAACTTCACCGATTTCCTCCCGTCGAAACTCGAAGACATCGAAAAACTGACCGGCGGCGGCGGCCTCATCCAGCAAGTCCCGCCCCGCTGGGTCCCGGCCGCAAAATAGCCCTAAACCGGCACCGAACACTCTTCCAGCACCTGTCGCAAATCCTCCACCCGGATCGGCTTGGTGGCGTAGGAATCCATGCCCGCCGCCAGGCAACGTTCCCGGTCTTCCTGCAGCGCGCTCGCCGTCAGTGCCACAATCCGCGGCCGCGCGCTCCCGCCCGATCGCAGCCGGATCCGCCGCGCCGCCTCCAGCCCGTCCATCTCCGGCATGTGCACGTCCATCAGCACCAGGTCGTAATCCGTCCGCGCCGTCGCCGCCAGCGCCTGCGTCCCCGTCACCGCCAGGTCGGCCTGGTACCCGAACCGTTCCAACAGTTTCAACATCACCCGCTGATTCACCGAATTATCCTCGGCCAGCAGAATCCGCAGCGGCAATTTCTCACCTAACTTTCCATCGGCGTCCCGCTCGCGATGCGGGTTGAAAGTAACTGCGTCCACATCCGCCCAGAAGCCCTCCAGCGCCGCCCGCAGCGGCAACTCCCGCACCGGCTTGGTCAGATGGGCCGCCTCCAGCCATTCCCCGTCGCCGTCGTCCTCCTGCCCCGGCTTCTCCAGCACAATCGTCGCCACCCCGGCGCCCTGCTTCTGCACCGACGGGCTCACCGTCTGCGCGTCCAGCGCCAGCAGGTCGAACTGTCCGGCCACCAGCGCCGCCTCCACCTCCGCCGCGCTTCCGGCCACCGTCACGCCAACGCCCATCCAGCGCAGCATCTCCGCCAGCATCTCGCGCGCCTCGGCATGCCCGTCGGCCACCAGCGCCCGCCGTCCGGCATAGGCGCCGCCCGCCGGAGGCCCTTGCTGCACCGCCACCCGAATGGTGAAGTAGAACGTCGACCCCACTCCCTCAACGCTTTCCAGCCACATCCGCCCGCCCATCAGCTCACTCAGCCGCAGGCTGATCGTCAGCCCCAGCCCCGTCCCGCCGTACTTCCGCGTCGTCGAACAGTCCACTTGGCTGAACGATTGGAACAGCCGGTCCAGCTTGTCCGCCGGAATCCCAATCCCCGTATCCCGCACCGCAAACTGAATCTCGCACAGCTCTTCAAACGTGCCCAATACCGTCACGTCCACCGTCACCGATCCCCGCTCGGTGAACTTCATCGCATTCCCCACCAGGTTCAACAGAATCTGCCGGATCCGCGTACTATCGCCCAGCACCACCTCCGGCACGTTCGGATCCACCCGGCAAATCAGCTCCAAATCCGCCTCGGCCGCGCGCAGCGCAAACAGCTCCACGCTCGCCCCCACACACCCGCGCATATCCACCGGCACCCGTTCCACCTCCAGCCGCCGGCTCTCGATCCGCGAGAAATCCAGAATGTCGTTGATAATCTCCAACAGCGATTCGCCCGCCGTCCGCACCGTTTCCAAATACTCCCGCTGCTCGGCGTCCACGTCGGTGTCCAACAGCAACGCCGTCAACCCGATCACCGCGTTCATCGGCGTCCGGATCTCGTGGCTCATGTTGGCCAAAAACTCCCCCTTGGCCAGTGCCGCCCGCTCGGCCGCCTCTTTCGCCAACCGCAGCCCCCGATTGGCTTCATGCAGCTCTCGCGAACTTAGGTCCATCGACCGTTCCACCATCTTCCGGTCCACGTCCGCCTGCTCGTAGGCCTGGCTGACGCTCTCTAAAAACACCGCCCACTCCGGCGGCACAACCGCGGCCGCCCCCAGGTGGCGCTTCAGTTGCCGTCGCAGTAGGGAGTGGTATTGAGCGGCCATCCCCTATACCTCACCCAACGTCGTGATCGTCATCGTCTGGTTGTGCAGTTCACACCGCGCCCCCGTCTTGAACGGCGCCAGCTCTCCGTACGAGTAAAACCCCGTCATCGCCGCCCCCGCTCCCACCACCTCTCGCACCGCCTCCACTTCCTCCTCCACCCGCTGTCCCAGAATCAATTTCCGCCCCACACAGCTAATCAACAGCGCCAACTCCGTCTCCACGCCGTCGGCCACCCCGGCCCGCGCCGCGCCCACCGCCCCGTCCACCAACCGGTCAAAGTTCGCCCGCATCAGCCGCGCGTACCACCCCTCCGGAATGTCCCCGGCAAACGTCAGGCTCTGCGTCTCCTCGTTCACCCGCAAAATCGTCCGCACCAACGGCTGCGCGTCCTCCTCAGCCCGGATCGCCAGCGGGAACAGCAATCCCGATGCCGGCAACTCCGCCGCCTGCTCCCCCAAATACTCCCGGTACAGCGCCAACGCCGACCGCCCGTCCAGCTCGTACAACACATTCCCCTCGGCCCGCGTAATCCGCCGCTCCGGCCCAAACTGGTCCCATCCCCCCATCGACCCGCACCCCACCCGCAATCGCTCGCCGTACAGCGCCAGCGCCACCGCCTGTCCGCTCTCCACCCGCTCCCCGGCCAACACCAGCGTCTCCCCAAACCGGTCCCCATCGCCCGCCAACCCACCCGTCACCACCGTTCCCTCCGGCAACGTCATCCGCAGCCCCCGCACCAGCTCACTCCCGTTCACCATCATCCCGTCGGAGAGCACAATTACGTGCCGCAACCCCTCGGTGTGAATCGCATGACCCAGCTCCGCGCCCGCCACCCGGCACGAAATCCCCGGCCCTACCCCCACCGAATGCATCGCCACGCACGTATGCGCGAACGTCACAAAGCTCACCGCCAGCGTCTCGTCCCGCACCTCGTCGCCCAGAATCTCGCCCGCCGTCGAACACCCGAACAACAGCGCGCGCGGGCTCCGTGCCCGCAACTCATCCATCAGCTCCACGCGCCGCAGCAATCGCCCCGCGCCAAACACAAAGGCAACGTGCGCGCCCTCGGCCTCCCAACGCCCCGGCGCCTCGCTCCACCCCGATTCTTCGCTCCACCGAACTTGCTTTACGTGCAAAGCAAAACTCCTTGAGGGACCGGGCGAACCGGGCCCCTAAGGAGTCTTATCGGAGAAAAGTTGAAGTGTAGGAGGCGATTACTTCTTCACCGGCTCGTCGCGTTCCACTTTGCCGTCGCGCAAGAACACAATCCGGTGCGCGTGCATCGCAATGTCGTGTTCGTGCGTAACCAGAATGATCGTGTTCCCGGCCTGATACAGCCGTTCGAACAGCGCCATGATTTCAATACCGGTCGCCGAATCCAACGCACCCGTCGGTTCGTCGGCCAGCAGAATCGAAGGCCGCGTCACAAGCGCCCGCGCAATCGCCACACGTTGTCGCTGGCCGCCCGATAGCTCGTTCGGCTTGTGGTACATGCGCTTTTCCAAGTCCACCTGCCGCAACGCTTCCCGCGCCCGCGCAATCCGCTCGTCCGCCGGCACCCCGGCGTAGATCAGCGGCAGTTCCACATTGTGCAACGCCGTCGCCCGGGGCAACAGGTTGAACGTCTGGAACACGAATCCCACTTCCTTGTTCCGAATGTGCGCCAACTGGTCGTCATTCATCGACGACACCAGATTGCCGTTAATGAAGTAGTCCCCGCTCGTCGGCGTGTCCAGGCACCCGATCAGGTTCATCAGCGTCGATTTCCCGGAACCCGAAGGCCCCATGATCGCCACGTACTCGCCCTTTTTAATCTCAAACGTGATACCGGAGCACGCGTTAATCGTCTGGTCACCCATTTGATAGGTTTTCCAGAGCTCCTCGGTATGGATAATCGTGCCTTGCCGGCGGAGTTCTTCCCCTCGGGCCTGCGCGCTGAGTTGGGCTGCCTGTGCCATGTTGTGTGTTCGAAACCCTTACGATTCTTTCTTGACGGGAGACTTGTTGTCTACCTTGATCTTAGCCTCATTCCGAAGCGTACGGATCACCTTGTAACTCCCGGTGATAATCTCGTCCCCTTCGTTCAGGCCACCCAGTACTTCTATATCCGTCGTCCCGGTGATGCCCGTGTCCACTTTCAGGAACACCGCCTTCTCCCCGCGCACAACAAACACGCCCTGGATCTCTTCTTTCTTGGCGCGCGCGGCAGCCGGATCGGTTACCACCGGCTCTTCCTTTTGGTCGTCTTTCTTCTCCAAATCGCCCTTGGTCCGTACCGTCAGCGCCTGAATCGGAATCGAAAGCGCCTTCCCGCGCGTCGCCGTCACAATCTTCGCCGTGCACGACAACCCCGGCCGGATCTCGTCCGGCGGATTGTCCAACGCCACCACGACTTTAAAATCCTTCGCTTCCTGGCTCGAAATCGCCGATTGCGACGCCGCCAAACCAGTCGACCGCAAAATCGCCGTGTTCCCAATCTCAATCACATGGCCCTTGAACGTCTTCCCCGGAATCGCGTCGATGGTCACATCGGCCACCTGATCCAGCTTCACGTTCACAATATCGGTCTCGTCCACCTTCACTTCCGCCGTGATCAACGACATATCGGCAATCGTCATGATCAACGAGGCAGCCGAGTTCTGAATACCCGGCACGACCGTTTCACCCACCCGGACCGGCAGATTGGTCACCACACCGTCAATCGGCGAAGTCGCCATCGTCCGCTGTAGCGAATCGGAGGCCCGCCGCAAATTCGCCTGACTCACAATAATCCGCCGCTGCGAACCCACCAACTGCGCCGCGAACTGCTCCCGCTGCGCCCGCGCCTGCATGATCCGCGCCTCGGCTTCCGGAATCGCCGCCGTGAAGGACTCATACGACGCCCGCCGCATATCGAAGTCCTGCTTGGAAACCAGTCCCTGGTCCAGCAACAGCTTCGAGCGGTCAAAGTCCGCCTTCGCCCGCACCAGGTCCGTTTTCACCCGGTCCAAGTTCGCCTGCAACGTCCGGATATTCGAATCCTGCGCCTTCAACGCCGCCTCCGCCGCGCCCGAATCGGCCTCTGTCGAACTCACCGTCGCCCGCTGCGCCGCCACTTCCGCTTCCGGCTGGACACTCTCCAGCTTCGCCAGCAGTTGGCCTTTCTTTACCCGCGCGCCTTCCAGCACCAGGATTTCCATGATCCGCGACGCGCCCTGCGCATTGCTGCCGATGTTGATGTAATTCCTCGGCTTAACCTCGCCCGAAGCGGTAACGACACTGGTCAGATCCTGCCGGGTCGCCTTCCCCGTCTGGACAGTAACAATGCCCTTTTGATTCCACTTCATGCTGGCGTAAATCGAACCGCCAACGGCAACCAGTGCCACTACAACAACTACAATTTTCCACGTTTTCACAGGTGCGAACTCCCGAACGTTTTAGACGGTGCCATTCCGCCAAAAGTTCAAAAAATCTAGTATTGCGTTACGGTTACCGGCCCTTGAGCCAGTTAACCTTGGTCGGATTGCCCATCTGGCACTGGTTGGACTCGGTCATCCCCGATGAAATCTTGGCGCAAGCTACCCCGGTCGCAGTCGTCATGGCTTCCTGCTCCGTCGTCCCCACGCCAATCCCACAGGCCTGGTTGCCCTGATAGGTTTTGCAGACTTCGACCTTGAAGCCGCCTATGAGGGTGGTCGAATACGCCATCAGCCCCACCACCACAACCACCACTCCGACAATGATCCAAGTAATCGGCTTCATGGCGATTACCCTTCGAAAAAGCTACCGATTTTGCGGAACTTCTCGTACCGGTGATCCACCAGTTCCTTCGGTGTCATCCCGGCCAACCGGTCTAAGGAAGCCTTCAGGCTCTTCCCCAAACTCACAGCCGATTCGTCCCAGTTGTTCTGCGCCCCGCCATTCGGCTCCGGCACAATCCCGTCAACCAACCCCAGTTCCAGCATGTCCCGCGCCGTCAGTCGCAGCGCGTTCGCCGCCAACTCGGCCTTCCCCGCGTCGCGCCAAATAATCGCGGCGCAGCTCTCCGGGCTAATCACGGAGTAAATCGCGTTCTCCATCATCAGGACAATATTGGCCACACCCATCGCCAACGCCCCGCCCGATCCGCCTTCCCCAATCACAACCGATACCACCGGACTCTGCAACCGCGTCATCTCGCGCAAGCTCACGGCAATCGCCTCGGCCTGCCCACGTTCTTCGGCGTCAATCCCCGGATAAGCCCCCGGAGTGTCCAACAACGCCAAAATCGGCCGCTTGAACTTGGAAGCCATCTGCATACAGCGCAGCGCTTTCCGGTACCCTTCCGGCTTCGGCATACCAAAATTGCGAATGAGCTTCTGTTTGGTGTCCCGGCCTTTTTGATGGCCCAACAACATCACAGGCTCTTCATGAAAGAACCCCATGCCAGCGACGATAGCCGCGTCATCACCATACGCGCGATCACCGTGGATCTCAGAAAAGCCTGTAATCAGGCGCTCAACATAGTCTAAGGTGTGCGGGCGTTTCGGGTGGCGCGCCAACTGCACGCGCTGCCAAGTAATGGCAAAGGGAGAGGTCCCGCCTTCCATTCCCAACGGTATGTCTTCGATAGGCAACGTTCCTATTGTAACGTGCCCGAGGAGCCCTGTAAGCCACCCTCCACCCTCAGCCTTTTCCTAGGTGACTGTCACCAAGGAATTATCCGATGCCATCCGCGCCTACCCACCAAAACGGCATCACCGATAACGTCCACCGGATGTGGCCCGTTCTATCGCCACTCAGCATCCGGAATCAACACATTCGTAACGTCACACCCACAAAATCCCCCGCCGCACCAAATCCGGAAAGATCACCTCCCGCAAACTCGGCGCCAACAACCCAACATCATCCCCCGCCCCAAACCAAACCAGCTCCTTGATTTCCGAAGCCGCCCGCGCCTCCCCCGTCAACGTCCCCACGAACAACTCCACCCGCACCGTCTTCCCGGCCACCGCCGCCGCCGACAGATACGAACCCACAAACCCAACCTCCCCCAGCGTCACCCCCGCCAACTCCTCGGCAACCTCTCTTCGCAAACACTCCTCCGCCGTCTCCCCAGGCTCCATCACGCCCCCCGGCAGAATCAGCAGCGAAGTCGTGTGCTTCTTCCGGCACAGCAACACCCGCCCGTCCCGCACGGCAACCAACCCCGCCTTCTCAAAATCCGCCATCCCCCCAGTAAAACAAAAGCTATAATCTGGGTCGCGGTAGGGACGGATCTCACGACCCGCCCCCCGCACAGATCCGTACGAGCGGCACTACCGCATACGGCTCCTACCTCGGATGATTGGCGCCGGATCGCTCCGACGCACAC
>CANIVU010000171.1 GCA_947470805.1 Acidobacteriota bacterium
CGCACCGAACTCCTCGAAATCGACAAAACCGCCCACAACGGCCTCGCCACCCGCAAACAGGTCCGCGTCTGGTTCGGCCCCAACGCCGACGCCCCCTCCATGGACCTCCTCATCTATCTCCCCAACAACGCCAAAGGCCGCGTCCCCGCCTTCCTCGGCCTCAACTTCAACGGCAACCACACCGTCCAGCCCGACCCCGAAATCCGCGTCACCAAATCCTGGGTCCGCACCAAAGGCAACGTCGCCTCCGATAAGGACCGCGCCGAAAGCGCCAGCCGCTGGCCCGTCGACATGATCCTCAAACGCGGCTACGCCGTCGTCACCGCCTACTACGGCGACATCGATCCCGACTTCGACGACGGCTTCAAAAACGGCGTCCACACCCTCTTCCCCCGCTCCGACAAGCCCAACGAATGGGGCTCCCTCGGTGCCTGGGCCTGGGGCCTCTCCCGCGCCATGGACGTCCTCGAAAAGGAAAAAGAAATCGATAGTTCCAAGGTCGTCCTCCACGGCCACTCCCGCATCGGCAAAGCCGCCCTCTGGGCCGGCGCGCAAGACGAACGCTTCGCCATCGTCATCTCCAACGACAGCGGCGAAGGCGGCGCGGCCCTCGCCCGCCGCAAGTTCGGCGAAACCACCGCCCGCATCAACACTTCCTTCCCCCACTGGTTCGCCAACAACTTCAAACAGTTCAACGACAAAGAGGACACCCTCCCTGTCGACCAGCACATGCTGCTCGCCCTAATCGCCCCCCGGCCCTTATACGTCAACTCCGCACTCGAAGACGCCTGGGCCGACCCCAAAGGCGAGTTCCTCGGCGCCCTCGCCGCCGACCCCGTCTATCGCCTCCTCGGCATGCCCGGCCTGCTCATCAAGGAGCACCCGCCCGTCGAAAAGCCCTCCACCGGCGGCACCATCGGCTACCACATCCGCAAAGGCAAACACGACGTAACCGACTACGATTGGACGCAGTGGATGAACTTCGCCGACTTACACTTCAAAAAGAAATAACTTACTTCTTCTTTTTCCCCGTATCCGGCCGGTTGTCCTTCACAAACCCGTCCCGGTTCGGCATCTTCACCTTCGGCAAAGTCTGCGCGTTCATTTCATCGCGCTCACCAATAATCCCATTCATATGCAAAATCAGCGCAACAACAGAGTAAGTCTGATTCGCATCCAGTAACCCCGGGTTATCAAACGGCATCGCCCGGTGCACATAATCATAAATCGTGGTCGCGTACGGCCAGAAACTCCCGACCGTCTTCAACGGCTTCGCCGTCTTCAAAGACCCCTTCCCGCCCACCAACGGCCCCTCTTCATCCCCCTGCCCCTGCGCCCCGTGGCATCGCGCGCACCGCCGCGAATAGATGTCCCGCCCGTCCGCCGCCGTTCCCTTCCCCGCCGGCAACCCCGTCCCATCCGGAGCCATAAACTGGTCAGTGGCCTTGATCTCATCCGCCGAAGCCGCCCGCCCCACGTTATACTTCTGCCCGAACGCACAAACCCCAAGAACGAAAACCACCAATAAACTACGCATTTTTCACGCTCCCATCCGCCCCGATCTTCCACATCTTCACACCGTTATAGTGGTACTGCGAATTCGCCCCCCGCGCCTCGGTCAACTCCTCCCGCGACGGCTGCGTATACCCCGCCGAATCCGCCGCACGCGCCGTAATCTCCGTCTCCTTGCCGTCCCACTTCCACGGCAACCGGAACCGCGTAAACGCTTTCGGCAACCGCGGCTCCTGCAACGCCGCCTTCGTCCACGTCGTCCCGCCGTCGGTCGACACTTCCACCTTCTCAATCACCCCACGCCCGCTCCACGCCAGCCCCCGTATCTCCTGGAACCCCGGCCCGGCTAACTTCTGCCCGCCGCTCGGATAAGTAATCACGCTCTTGGCATCCATCACAAAGGTGAACTGCCGCGCCGTCCCATCCGCCAGTAAGTCGGTGTATTTGGACGTTTCGTCTTTTGTCTGATTCGGCTGATCCACAATCTTAATCTGCCGCAGCCACTTCACATTCACATTCCCCTCATACCCCGGCACCACCAGCCGCAGCGGATACCCCTGCTCCGGCCGGATCGCCTCCCCATTCTGGGCATAAGCAACCAGACAATCTTCCAACGCCTTCTCAATCGGCAAACTCCGGCTCATCTTGCACGCATCGGCGCCCTCGGCCACCAGCCATTTCCCCGCCGGCTTCACACCCGCCTCTTCCAACAAAATCTTCAACGGCACGCCCGTCCACTCGCTGCAACTGGCCAACCCGAAACTCGCCGCCACGTTCGGCCCGCCCGGGGCCTTCCACTCCCCGCCGGAATTCCCCGCGCACTCCACAAAGTAGATGTGCGAAGCCGATGGCAACCGCTTCAAATCAGCAACCGTAAACACCAGCGGCCGCTCCACCAACCCATGCAGCAGCAACGTGTGCTTCGACGGATCCAAGTCCGGCACCCCCGCATGATGGCGCTCAAAGTGCAACGACGAAGGAGTAATAATCCCCTCTGTCTCCGCCAGCGGCGTCCGCGTCGAACCAATCTGCGGCCGCTTCAAATCCGGCACCGCCCGCTTGGCCGTCTCAAACTGCGACCGTTCCCCGTATGCCCGGATCGGCTTCCCCAGCGCGCTCGGAAGCTTCTCTTCGTCAACCTTCGCGCCCGGCTGCTGGCTGCATCCGGCAAGAGCTACGATTCCAGACAACTGTAGAAAACGGCGGCGTTCGTTTTTCGGCACGCAGCGATTGTACCTTACTTCGTTTTCACGAAAAAGATATCCACGTAATCCGCCACCTCTTCACAAGGATTCGCCTGCTCCCGCATCCGCCAAAACGGCCGCGCCCCGCTGATCCGGAACAAAAACGTCCCCTCCCGCACGCACTCTTTCCCCCCGGCGATATAACTCACCCGAGTCACAATCCGCCCCTTAAACGTAAAGTCCTTCGCGTTAACGGTCACCACCTCCCCGTCAATCAAAAGCGAATCCGTCCCCTTCCCCTTCTGCTCCCCCTTCACCCGGTACACGCCACCCTGATCGGTCACCGTCACCGACCCCTTCGTCTTATCAAACGTCACCCATTGCAAGCTCAACGGATGCGTCCCCAACAGCAACGCCCCCGCCGCCTTATCATTCACCACCGTCGCGCCCTGCGAACAAACAGCCAGCAAAACCGCTAATAAACTACTGCGCCCGGCGCGCATCAATAAACCGCCGGTCATAGAAATAAAAGAACCCATCTTCCCCTCCAATCAAAAGGTCCAACTTCCCATCCCCATTCCAATCCGCCGCATTCGGCGTCGGATTATGCCCCGCCAACGGCGCCCGCGTCACCAACCCCCGCTGCACCATCACCGCCCGCTCCAACGTCCCCCGATTCTCATACCAAACCGGCCCCTGGTCAGAGTCGGTAATCAAATCCAAATCCCCATCCCCATCCCAATCCACCAGGTCAATCTTCCGCCGCCCGCTCGACCCCGCCCGCCCATTCGCCAAATTCAAAAACCGCCCGCTCTCCGTCACAAAAATCCGCTCCGGAGCCCGCAACACCAACTTCCCATCCACCCGCGCCCGCCGAAACAAACACAAATACCCCTGATGATTCAGCATCACCAAATCCGGCAACCCGTCCTTATCCCAATCCACCACCTCCGGCGTCGTCCGCCACTGCGTCAACAGCTGCTTCCCCACCGGCTCCCACCACACCCACTCCGGCTTCGGCGCCGCCCCCTCCCACTCCACCTCCACATTCCGAGCCCCCTCCAACTCCTGCAAATCCCCCGTCCCCCGGTACCAAACCACCTCGCCCCAAATGTCATTCACCACCACGTCCAACTTCCCATCCAAATCCCAATCCACCACCGTCGGATTCGCATACCCCCACTTCGCCTCCGCCGGCCCCTGCACGGACTTATTCTTCCCCGCCACCCGCCGGATCGGCGCCCCGCCCGTCCGCAAATACCCGCGCGCCGTAAACACCGGCGCCTCCCGCGTCCCCGTATTCTCAAACCATTCGATATACCCCGCCGAGTTCCCCGCCACCAGGTCCAACTTCCCGTCCCCGTTCCAATCCACCGCCACCGGCCGCGACAACGACCCGCTCTTCACAAACGGATCCATCTGTTCCAACTCCCGCGGCGCCGCCCAAGCCGGCTCCGTGCCGAACGGCGCGGTATTCTCCACAAACGTCAGCGTCCCGCCCTCCTCCCCGATCAGCAAAGAGGGCCGCCCGTCTTTATGCCACTGCACCACCCGCGGCTCAATCATCTCCAAGTCCATCCGAAACGGCAGCACTTTGGACTTCGTCAAATCCCCCCGCTCATGCACCGAAACCGTGTCCAAAAAACTCCCAATCAGAAGGTCCGCCGGCCCCGACGCCCGCCACCGGAACATCTGCGGCGAAGGCGACCCATAGGAATCAATCGCCAGCTTCACCGGCTCCGCATAAGTGGCCGAAGCATTCGTCCCCGTGTTCTTCCAAAAATAGACATACCCGTGCAAAGGCCCGCGCAGCCATTCGCCCTTGCTGTTAAACGCATCATCCCACCCGTAATCCCGCCAATCACTAACCCCGTTCAACAGGTCGATCTTCCCATCCCCATCCCAATCCACCGGCAGCCAAACGTCGTCACGCCCAACGTGATACGACCGCTTCAAGTTAAACACCCGCGGCTCATTAAACTGGTTCCGCCGGATATCCGAAAACCACCGCCCGCCCGCCGAAGTCGCATCCAGCTTCCCATCCCCGTCCACATCGCCAATCGCCAAATTCTTCAACGGAGGCCCCAGATACACCGCGCTGTCATAAAGCGGCGCCGCTTGCGACCCAATATTCCGAAAGAAGAACGTCCCGTTATAGGGCCGGTCCGGCGAAGCCACAATCAGGTCCAAATCGCCATCGTTATCCCAATCCAGTGCAATCGCGTGCGAATACAATCCCACCGCCAGCTTCCCCCGCACGCCAACCCGCCCATACGTCACCCGATCCCCGCTTCCCACCATCGCCGGCGCCGCCACCCGTTCCGTCTCGCCCTGCCCAAACGTGTCCCAAGTGGCAACGTAAGCCTTCGCCCCCGTCGAAACAAAATGGAGCCAAGCCGTCGGCCGCCGGTAGTCCACCTTCACCGGAATCGGCGTCCGCGTAGCTTCATCGTAGAAACGAACCGAATCGGCACTAAACCCGCGCGTCACCGGAATCTCAATCCGCACCGGCACCCCCGCCGGCGAGTCCACCTGGAGCGAGTTCGACTGTCGATTCTTATCGGCCCCAAAGGCCAGCGAAGCAAACACCAGGACAAGCAAGAGACGCATCCCAACCAGCATACAAGGGCGAAGGCAGGTGCCTGGCTCCCGGCAAAAGTCACCCGTAAACCCACGACGCATCCGGACCGGGTGCCTGGCACCGAGGAAGTATAGGAGGACCCGAAGCCACCGAATCCAGCATTCCATCGATTGACCAAACGGCCCAATCCAAAACGCGAACCGGCGCGACGCCATCGGGGGCAACCCGCCACCCCGAAACAAAATCAAAAAAACTTTTCACCCCCTGATCAAATCCATCCAACTCCTTCGCTGAGTGGGGAGAAGACGCCGCAGCCAACAAGCCGCCGCAAGAAACAACCAAAGGAATCAGAATCATGAAACTCAAAACCAACATCAAAGCCGGCATCAAGGTCGGCGGCTACTCCGACACCAACCACAACCAATCCCCCACCCTCAAAATCAAATCCGCCCTCCGCGCCGGCCTCCGCACCGGCGGCTACTCCGACAACAACCACAACCAATCCCCCGCCCTCAAAATCAAATCCACCCTCCGCGCCGGCCTCCGCACCGGCGGCTACTCCGACGACAACCACAACCAATCCCCCACCCTCAAAATCAAATCCACCCTCCGCGCCGGCATCCGCACCGGCGGCTACACCGACATGAACCACAACCAATCCCCCACCCTCAAAATCAAATCCACCCTCCGCGCCGGCCTCCGCGTCGGCGGCTACTCCGACAGCAACCACAACCAATCCCCCACCCTCAAAATCAAATCCACCCTCCGCGCCGGCCTCAAAACCGGCGGCTACACCGAAGACAACCACAACCAGTCCCACGCCCTCTAATGACCCCGCAAGCAGCCCGAGCCCCCCGCGCGGGCTGCAACCGCAAATCGCTCCCGGCTCACCACCAGACGTCGCGTCCCGCTTCCCATCCCCGTTGTCCTCGACAACGGCCCGGCAACACCGCACTGTCCTAACACCGCGCCGCCAGAGCCCCAGTTAACGTGTCGGCATAAGCCCCAAGACCCATCTAAATCGCCATCGTTTCCCAATCCAACGAAATCCCAACCAATACAGCCCCACCGCCAGATGCGCCCGAACGACAACCCTCCCGGGCCCCTCAGCCCACTCTGTCCAAAGCGTCCCACGCAGCCAAATGGATCTCCGCCCCAATAGAGCGAGATCGATCACCGGCTCTTCCCCCCCCCGAAACAGCCGCAATCAAGCACCCCGGAACAACCGCTCCGTCTCCGCATCGGCCGGAAACAAACTCTCAATCCGCAACTCATCCGCCGTCACATCCACCGCCGTCCCAAACGTCGCAATCACCGTGAATAGCGAAATACGGACCCCGTCCTTCCGCAACACCAACGGCAACACCGGCACCAACAGCGCCTCCTCCCCGCCCCGCAGCGTCGCCGTATCCTGATACCCGGCCAACTCCGCCAGCAACGGAAGCCCCCCGCAATCCGCCGCCTCCCGCTGCGCCCGGCTCCACAGCAACGGAGCCACCGCATCCCAATTCTCCACATACGGCCGAATCCCCTCCGGGTGAAAAAACAGCCGCAACAAATTCCGCCCCATCCGCGCCAACAGATCCTCCCCCAACAGCCCACAAACCCGATCAAACGGCCCATTCGAAAGAACCACGTTCCACCCCCGGTCAATCGCCACCGCCGGAAACGGCTCGTGGTTGGCCAGCATCATCCGCACCGCCCCCATCACCTGCCCCATCTCCGGATCCCCCAACGCCCGCGC
Organism: Acidobacteriota bacterium; assembly: GCA_947470805.1. Lineage (GTDB taxonomy): Bacteria > Acidobacteriota > Terriglobia > Bryobacterales > Bryobacteraceae. The sequence continues at coordinate 7,022 of CANIVU010000171.1, forward strand.
CTGAAACACCGGCGCAAACCCCGCCGCCGTCAACAATCCATTCCGGTCCCGCAACGGCACCCCCAGCGTCTCACTCAACTGCAAAATCATCTCCCGGCTCGGCCGCGCCCGCCCAGACTCCAGGAAACTCACATGCCGCTGCGACACGCCCGCCGTCAACGCCAACTCCAACTGCGACAGCCGCCGCCTCTGCCGCCACGTCTTCAACAAGGGTGCGAACGAAGTGCCCATAAGGAATTCTCCCCAACCCCGAGACGCCACACAATAACCTCCCAGGTAATTGCCGCCATTCCCGATTTCCCGCACTCTCGAATCATGAACCCACGCACCCTCGCCCTGGCAACCATCATCGCCGCCTTCGGCATCCTCACAACCAAAGCCCTCCTCGACCACGGCTTCTGGGGCATCCTCGCCCCCCACTTCCAATCCTGGGGCGGCGCCCAGGTCTTCACCGACCTCGTCATCGCCTGCCTCCTCGCCTGCCTCTGGATGGTCAACGACGCCAAAAAGCAAAATCTCTCCCCCTGGCCCTTCGTCGCCCTCACCCTCGCCGCCGGTTCTTTCGGCCCCCTCGTCTATCTCCTCATCCGCGAGTCCCGCGCCAAGTTGACAACATGATGTCACTCTGACATCGTAGTGCCAATAATGCTCACACTCCAACCGCTCGACACCACTGTGCCCATCTTCCACCAGCTCCAAACGGACCAAGCCCCAGTCATCCTCGTCAATATCTTCCACGTGGCCGAGGCCGACATCCCCGCACTCCTCCAAGCCTGGGCCTACGACGCCAACTGGATGAAACAACAGCCCGGCTACATCTCCACTCAGCTCCACCAGGGCATCGCCGGCAGCACCGTCTTCATGAACTACGCCGTCTGGGAATCGGTGGCCCATTTTCGCGACGCCTTCAATCACCCGGACTTCAAACAGGCCCTCGCCGAATACCCGTCCTCCGTCGTCGCCTCCCCCCATCTCTTCACCCGTCTCACAGTTCCCAATCTCTGCGTCGGTCCGTAAATGCCACACACCAAAGCCGCCAAGGCCTTCACCGCCCTCATCATCGAATCGTTTCAATGGAACGGTCGCCTGCTCTCCGCCGGCGACCGCCTCACCAAGCCCCTCGGCCTCACCAGCGCCCGCTGGCAGGTTCTCGGCGCCATCACCGCCCAGAACCTGCCAGTCGCCCAAATCGCCCGCAACATGGGCCTCGCCCGCCAAAACGTCCAGCGCCTCGCCGACGCCATGGAGAAGGACGGCCTCATCGAATACGCCACCAACCCCGATCACAAACGGGCGAAACTCGTATGCCTCACCAGGCGCGGCCGCGCCACCATGAAAAAGCTGGACACCCTCCAGTCAACCTGGGCCAACCGAATCACGGACAAAATATCAGCCACCGAAATCCAAACGGCCTACGCGTTAATCAAGAAACTGCGTTCCCGCCTGGAGGCCGACCGCCTCCCGCCCAAGCCGCCCGGAAAACCGTCCGCAAAATAATCAACCCTGCCTTCGCCGAAGCCCGCAAATTCCCGCTCACTTTGTTCTCCCCCGCCACCCGCCGGCCATAACGAACCGAGACCTCCCTCACCCGCAGCCCCATCTGCAGCGCCTTAATCTGCATCTCAACCGTCCACCCATAGTTCCGGTCACGCATCGCCATCCGCTCCAGACAATCGCGCCGCACCGCCCGAAACGCGCCAAGATCCGTATACCGATACCCCCAGAACAACCGCATCAACGTACAAGCCAGCCAGTTCCCAAACTCCTGGTGCGGCAACAACGCCCCCGCCTCCGCCCCGCCCATCGTGCGCGAACCAATCACCAGATCCGCCATCCCCTCCCGAATCGGCGCCAACAGACGAACCGCCTCCCGCGGATCTTCCGACAGATCGGCCTGCATCCAGACAACAATCTCCGCCCCCTCCGGCAGCGCCGCGATCGCGGCCAAGGAAGCCGCCCCATACCCACGCTCCGGCTCGGAAACCACAATCGCCCCCCGGCCCAAGGCAACCGTCGCGGTGCCATCGGTGGAACCGTTATCGGCAACAATAATCCACCGAAACAAATCCGGAGGAATCGCGTCAAATAGCGAAGGCAGGCACTCAGCCTCGTTCAAAGCGGGAATAATCAGAGCTGCGTGCATTTCGGAGTACAATTCAGCGTAGTAGGAACACATGACGCCTGACCAGTCCCCAGAGTCCAAAAACCTCGTCCTCGGTGCCGCCTACTGGCTGCGCGACCTCATGCTCTCGGTCGTCATCGCCGTCGTCATCATCCTCTTTCTTTACCAACCAGTGAAGGTGGAAGGGACCTCCATGATGCCCGCGCTCGAAGACCAGGAGCGAATTTTCATCAACAAATTCGTCTACCGCTTCGGCCTCGGCAAAATCGAACGCGGCGACACCGTCGTCTTCTGGTTCCCTCGCGACCCCTCGAAGTCGTACATCAAGCGCGTCATCGGCATCCCCGGCGACACGGTCGAAGTCCTCGACGGCGAAGTCCGCCTCAACGGCCAGGCCGTCAACGAACCCTACGTCCCCGAGGAGTTCCGCGACCGTCTGACTGTCCCCAAGACCCAAGTCCCCGCCGACGCCTTCTACGTCATGGGCGACCATCGCAGCAGCTCCAACGACAGTCGAGCCTGGGGCGTCGTCCCCCGCCGCTTCATCTACGGCAAGGCCGTCTTCGTCTACTGGCCCCTCGAAAAAATGGGCGTTCTCCGCTAAAATCAGCCCCTGTGGAAAAGTCAGTCACAGGGCAAATGACTTTATTTTCCAACCGCTAACCCCAATCCCGCCAATCACCTACAGCGACTTTCAAAAATCGAAAGCCGCCGGTTACTAGTCAAACACCCCATAGCCTAAAACTATGGGATTGCAACACCACTCCAACCGCCGCGCCGAATCCGCCCGGATCAACGGTGCCAAAAGCCAGGGCCCGAAAACGCCCGAAGGCCTCCTGAAAGCCAGAACCAGTTCTCTAATTCACGGTCTATTCGCCAACGAAGAAACGCTAAAAGCCTCCGTCAGCCAGGAAGGTTTCCTGAAGCTCCGCGAGAGCTTCTACAAATACTGGCAACCCGAAGACGAATACATCGCCACCCGTGTCGACGAACTCACCTTCGCCCACTGGGAACTCGCAAGACTGATCCTAGTCCGACGCTCCGAACTAGCCGAACTCCACTCGAACACCGGCGGCGTCCTCCAAGCCGAACTCGAAGCCTGCAAACCCGGCTCCCTGGTCTACCGCCTTGAGGTCAGAATCAACCGCCACCAGTCGACAATCTCGCGCCTGGAACGCGACATCATGCGCCTGAAGAAATTCGCGGCCATGCAAGGACCCTCCCAAGAGTCATTGAAAACAAACGACGAGCCCGAAACGCCGCCGCCAACGGAGACCGAAACCGCCGAAATCCCGGCCCCGCCGCCGGTCGTCACGCCCGTCAACAGCCCGCCCGCTGGCGAAATCCAGCCCGTAATGTA
>CANIVU010000172.1 GCA_947470805.1 Acidobacteriota bacterium
CCCTTCCTTCTTTTGTGTTGGGGCCGTTGGACTTAGCTCCGTTTGCGCGGGCGGTTTCGGCGCGTTTTTCGGGATCGATGGGCATGGCGGCCCCTCCTTGCTGGTTTTGGAAATAGAGAGGGGCCCGGCGCCGCGCGGAGGGCGCGGGCGCTGGGCCCCTCTGTTGTTAGAAATAGCAGGGCGGGGATAGGGAAACGATTTTGGATTATTTGTATTTGGTTGGAAATAAACGAGAAATAAATTTGAGTTGGCTTGTGACTGACTTTTCCACAGGGGGTGGGTTAGTACCGTACTAAGGAAAAAAATGAGGTGACTGACACCATAATATTGCGGTTGTGAGACAGGGGCGGTTGTTTCCGGGGGTGGCTGGTGATAGGGTCTATGCTGGACAAAACGTCTGGAACAGTGAGGGGTAGATGAACAGCAAGCCTTTGTTGCCTTTGTTGGTTGTCGTGGCCGTGGCCGGTTTGATTGGTTGTGGGGGGGATAAGAAAGCGGCGGCGGGGAAATCGGCGGCTCCCGCGCCGCATCAGATTAAAGGCAAGCTGGAGACGAGTCCGGCGGCGAACGGGGCGGACTCCGCGCTGAATGCGGGCGGGGATTCGCTGTTTATCCGGAATGGAGTGAAGCGGTACCGGCTGTTTGTGAAGACGCCGGTGGATGCGGCGCCGGGGCAGGTTTATACGGTTGAGGGAGTTGAGGCGCAGAAGGCGATTGAAGAGCTGGGCGATCCGGATAAGGGGAAGAAGGGGTATCCGCTGGCGTCGAGTTGTCAGAAGGTGATTCGGATGGCGTGGGGGAGCCAGTCGATTGATCTGGCGGATGGGCAGGCGTCGGTTTTGCGGGCGCAGGTGAACCGGTATCCGGCGCGGACCATTTTCCTGGTGACGAAGCTGACTCCGGTGACCGAAGAGGGCAAGAAGGAGGAGGAGGACGAGAAGGATCTGCCTTCGATTTCTGTGCCGGCGGAGAAGCAGGCGGCGTTGAAGACGGCCGGGCCGACGTCGGTGCCTGCGCCGTTCTGGGCTCCGGAGGGGGGCTTGGCGAAGTGCAAGGTGATTATCGATGAGAAGGGCGCGATTTCGGAGTTGGAGACCGGGGCGCAGTTGTGCGAAGCGGTGCCGTGGGGTGAGTTCAAGTATCCGGCTCCGGTGCAGGGCGGGAAGCCGGTGCGGGTGAAGACGGAGGTTTCGGTGCAGTTTGAGGCGCGGAAGTAGGGGCGCTGTTTCCGGGGTTACTACGAGGGGACCGGGCGGGGCTTGGCCTGCTTGATCGCTACTTTTTCGAACATGCACCGGAAACGGCGAAGGTCTAGATTCCCGTGTGGGGGTGGCAGCGGTGCGTGCCGGCCGGCTGTTGAGACTTCGTGATAGCATCGCGAAGCATTAGACCACCGCTACGCGAGGGATTGGAGAAACAGGATGCAGGATAGGATCAGACGCTCTGCGATGGGGAGCATTGCACTTGCCGCGTTATCGGCCAGGGCGGCCGTCAAACGCACAATATTCTTGTTGCCGGCCCTGCTGCTCCTCCTGGTTTTACCCGCCCAGGGTCAGAACGGCACCGCAGCCGGCCGGTTCACAGTGGAACATCCGACGCTGCAGAACCTCGGGTTCGAGTGGGCGATTACGGGTGACACCAATCGCAATGCCTCCGTCTCTGTCGAGTATCGCCGGACCGGCGAGGCCGCCTGGCGCAAGGGGTTGCCGCTAGTGCGCGTCGGCGGCGAACGCATCTTCCGCGAGCGCGAAGGTCTTGACTACACGGTTCCCGCCGGCTTCGCCGGCAGCATCCTCAACCTCGAACCCGGGACGGAATACGAGGCCCGCTTCAAACTGACTGATCCCGACGGCGCGTCGGGAGAAACCGACCACACGGTCCGCGTTAAAACGCGCACCGAACCGAAGCCCTACACCGGGGGGCGGACTCTTCACGTCTATCCGCCCTACTACGAAGGACCCAAGCAGGAGCCATCGTTCCCCAGTCTGCTGGAGGCTTACTACGGAGCCGGACTCGGAGACTGGAGCGTCGTATGGGAGCGTCGCGCCCGGCCTGGCGACACGATCCTGCTGCACGCCGGCCTCTACAGAAACGAACGTCTCAATTATGTTGATCCCATGGTGACGCCGTTCGACGGGACCATGTGGCTTACCCTGAAGGCCACAGCAGAGAAGCCCCTCACCATCAAGGCAGCCGGTGACGGCGATGTTGTCATCGACGGCGCGGGCAATCATCGCCTGTTCGACGTGATGGCATCGGCTCATCACATCTTCGAAGGAATTACATTCCGCGACACCGACGTCGCCATATTCGCGGGCATGAAGGAAGTGCTGGGCGCGGTTGGTCTGACGGTCAAGAACTGCCGGTTCGAGAACATTGGCTTTGGGGTCTGGACCGAGTACGCGGGTTCGAGTGATTTCTACATTGCCGACAACGTGTTTCTCGGCCGGCCCGAGACGCGTGATCTTCTGGTCGGCTGGAGCCGCCAATTCAGGCAGTGGGCACCGAGAGTTGGTCCCTACGGCTCTCACGAATTGCGGAGTTACTATGCGATCAAGGTCTATGGACCTGGTCATGTGATCGCCCACAATTCGATTGCCTTCTTCCACGACGGCATCGGCATCTCCACCTACGGCACGCCCGAAAAGGATCCGGAGCGGCGCGCGTCGTCGATTGATATTTACGGCAACGACATCCACATGTCCGGCGACGACTTCGTTGAGTCCGACGGCGGGGTCCACAATATCCGCGTCTACAACAACCGGGGCGTGAACGCCGCGCACTCCGGCTACAGTTCACAACCCGTCTTCGGTGGCCCGGTCTATTTCATTCGGAACATCTCCTATAACGCCGGGAACGCTTTCAAAATCAACGCAAACCCCGCTGGCCTCTTTATGTGGCACAACACGTTGATCGGAGAGCAGTCCGGTGGTCCCGCCTCCAACATGCACTATCGCAACAACCTCTTCATCGGCCGTAACGCGGAGCAAGGTGTGATGCGCTGGTCGAATGTTACCCCCGCCTATAGCTCCGACTACAACGGCTATCGTCCCAATCCGGGAGTTGCCGAGCAGTACGGCTGGCAGGCGCCAGACGGAAAGAAATCTTTCGCAACGATCGAGGAGTTGCGCGCCGCAACCGGCCAGGAGCGGCACGGAGTTGAAGTCGGCCTGGATATCTTCGAGGCGATGACTTTGCCAGACCCGGCGAAGCGGCACGCGGTGTATCACGCGATGGATCTGAACTTCCGTCTCAAGCCGGGCAGCAAAGCCGTCGACGCCGGGGATCCGATCTCGACGGTCAATGAAGGATTCGCGGGCAAGGCGCCTGACCTGGGCGCGCTCGAACTGGGCAAGCCCGAACCGCATTACGGGCCACGCTGGCTGAAAGCCCAGCCGTTTTACCGGTAGTGGATCCGGCCAGCTCAGCGGCGTGGAGGGGCCCCGGGAAACGGCCTCCGGCCCACGAGCGATTCCCGGAAAGGCTCCGCACCATATTTTGTAGAATGGGGCCATGATTGTTGGCAAGCGGGAAAGATCGAGACGGGCAATCCTGCGGCAGTCGGCGGCTGGATTCGGGTTGCTGGGGCTGCAGTCGCTGCTGGCGGGGGCCGAAGGCCGAGCGCCGCATTTTGCTCCGAAGGCCAAGCGAATCATCTTTCTGTTCATGCACGGCGGGCCCTCTTCGATTGACACCTTCGATCCGAAGCCGCGGCTGGTGGAGCTCCATGGCAAGCCGGTTCCGTTCAAGCGCGGGCTGACGTTCGGCGAGGGCGCTGTACGCGGGCTGATGAAACCACTCTGGGAATACAAGCAGCACGGGCAGAGTGGAATTCCTGTGAGCGCGCTGTTTCCTCATGTCGCCGAGTGCGTGGATGATCTGTGCGTTCTGCGTTCGATGGTCGGCGACGGAGTCGACCACGGAGCTGCGCTGTTGCAACTCCACACGGGAGTTTTCCAGTTTAAACGGCCCAGTATGGGCAGTTGGATTCTTTATGGCCTGGGTACGGAAAACAAGAACCTTCCCGGCTTCATCACGATCAAGCCGACGCTTGGCCATGGCGGTGCGAACAATTTCGCGGCCAGTTTTCTTCCCGGAGAGTTTCAGGGTACGGCAATCGGCAACTCCGGGATGAAAGTGGAGGAGATCGCAAAGGAACCGGTGCCGTATTTGGCTTCCAAGGGTCTGACTGCCGAGCATCAACGGTACGAGCTGGAGATGATCCAGAAGATGAACCGGCGGCACGCAAGCTCCAATGATCACGACCCGGAACTGGAGGCGCGGATCGGCGCACTGGAACTGGCTTTCCGGATGCAGGTGGAAGCGCCGGAAGCGTTCGAGGTTGAGAAGGAATCTGAAGCAACCAAGAAGCTCTACGGGCTGGATGACGAAACCACACGCGACTTCGGCTGGCAGTGTCTGCTGGCGCGGCGGCTATCGGAGCGAGGGGTGAGAGTGGTGCAGGCCTCGCATTCCTATAAGTGGGATCAACATACCGAACTGTTCAAGCTTCACACGAAGAACGCGGCGGAGGTGGACAAGCCGATCGCGGGACTGCTGAAGGACTTGAAGGCCCGGGGGCTGCTGAAGGAGACGCTGGTGATCTGGGGCGGTGAGTTCGGGCGGACGCCGTGGGCACAGGGGGCCGACGGGCGGGATCACAATCCGTACGGCTACACCATGTGGATGGCCGGAGCGGGCGTGAAGCCTGGTTTCATTTATGGTTCCACCGACGAATTTGGCTATCACGCGGCGGAAAACCGGATGCACATTCACGACCTGCACGCGACGCTGCTGCGGCTGATGGGAATCGATCATCTGCGGCTCACCCACCGTTCGGCGGGCCGGGACTTCCGGCTGACCGACGTTGCCGGCACCGTGCACGAGGGGATCTTCGCATGAGAAGCGTCGTACTCTTCGGTTTGGTTTGTGCCGGCATCGCAACCGCGGCCGACACCGCCGAGCATTTTGAGAAGCGAGTGCGACCGCTCTTTGCGGCGAAGTGCCAGCAGTGCCACGGCGCAAAGATGCAGATGGGCGGGGTGAACCTGGCGACGGGCGCGGGGGTGGACGGCGCGCGGGTGTTGGAGGCGCTTCAATATGGCGGCAAGTACAAGATGCCTCCCGCCGGAAAACTGGAAGCTGGAGAGATCTCCGCTGTCCGTGCGTGGGTGGAGGGCGGGGCGAGTTGGCCGAACGTCATCACAAAAAGGGAATCCGGAATCACGGCCGCAGACCGCAACCACTGGGCGTTTCGGCCGGTCACCAAACCCGCCGTTCCGGAGGGGGCATCCGCCAATCCGATCGACCGTTTTCTGGCCCAGCGGCTACAGGACAAGGGACTCCAACCGGCTCCGCGGGCGGAGCGGCTGAAACTGCTGCGGCGCGCGACGCTCGATCTTACGGGTCTGCCGCCCACGGTGGAAGAGATCCGTTCCTTTGAGGCGGATCAAAGTCCAACGGCATTCGCGAAGGTAGTGGACCGGCTCCTCGCCTCGCCGCGCTACGGCGAACGATGGGGCCGCCACTGGCTGGATGTCGCAAGGCTGGCGGATTCCACGGGAATGGATGAGGACAACCTATATCCCCATGCCTGGCGTTACCGGGATTACGTGATTGCGTCGTTTAACAACGATGTGCCGTATGACCGGTTCATCCGCGAGCAGATCGCCGGCGACTTGCTGCCTGCCGCCTCCAAGGCCGAGCGCGCGAGAAACCTGACGGCCACCGGATTTCTGGCGCTGGGCCCGAGGCCGCTGGCACAGCAGGACCGTTTGCAGGCTGTCTACGACATCATCGATGAGCAGATCGACACGACCTCCAAGGCGTTCCTCGGGTTGACCCTGTCGTGTGCCCGCTGCCACGACCACAAGTTTGATCCGTTGTTGACGGCCGACTACTACGCGATGGCGGGCATTTTCGCCAACACGACCCAATTCCGCAATCACGGAAGGCCCGGCTCGATTGGCTTCATGTACTACGCGCCGGTCGACGAGGACGCGCGCGCGCGGTACGAACTCCACCGCAACCGGATGTATGCCAAGATGCTGGAGATGGAGGATGCCTACGCCGAGGATTTCGGCCGGGACGAGGCGCCTTACCGAAGCGGGTTGGCCTTGACATTGGAGAGCGCGTGGCGAAACATTCATGAGGGCGCCGGGCCGCCTGCGGGCGTCGACGGGAAGCACCTGGACCACTGGGTCAAGTTCCTGCGCAACGCCGATGAGAAGGCTCGCGCGGGCTACTTGAAGGAATGGCTGAACGCGTCGCCCGCGACGATCCAAGCCGTCGCGCGGGCGTATCAGAAGCGCTATGAGGATGAGATAAAGAAGTGGGATCAGGCCATGGAGAACTGGCGCAGGAACATGGCGCGAGAGATTCTTCAGGACCGCACTCTGCCCGTCAAGCCCACGCCCAACAAAGACGAGTCGGCTTTGCTGGCGGCGGTGCGTTTTAATGGCGGGCCGATGGACATCCCGGAATCTCCTCGAGTCACCTATCTGCGGCAGGAGTACGAGCGGTTGAAAGAGACACTGCCGCCGGAGCCGGAGCTGATCAGCGCGGTAGCGGAAGGTCCAGCCGTGGAGCAGCGTGTGTTCCTGCGCGGGCAACTCGGAAATCCCGGCCCGATCGTACCCCGGCGGTTTCCGTTGGTTCTAGCGGGAGAAGCGCAGAAGGCGATTACGAAAGGGAGTGGACGGCTGGAGTTAGCCGGATGGCTGGCGAGCGCGGAAAACCCACTGACTGCCCGGGTGATGGTGAATCGCATTTGGCAGGGACATTTCGGGGAGGGTCTAGTCCGGACGTCGCACAACTGGGGACGAATGGGGGAGAAACCCACCCATCCGGAACTGCTGGATTTCCTGGCGTCGCGATTTGTCGAGGATGGCTGGTCGGTGAAGCGGCTACACAGGCTTATTCTGCTATCGGAGGCCTACCAGCGGAGCGCCAGCGCTTCCAAGGAGTTGCGTGAGGCGGACCCGGAGAACCGGCTGTTGTCTCGTTACCCGAGACAGCGGATGTCGATCGAGCAGCTGCGGGATTCGCTGCTGGCATCGGACGGAAGCCTGGATGAGACGATGGGCGGGACTCTGCTCGCGGAGACTAAGGGCAAGCGGCAGAAGGCGGACCCGGAGGAGATCCGGCGACGCACTGTCTATCTGCCAGTCCGGCGGGGAAGCATTCCGAATCTGCTGGGCATCTTCGATTTCGGGGATGCAACGACTTCGAGCGGGGGCCGGAACCGGACGAATGTCGCGCCGCAGGCATTGTTCCTTCTGAACAGCCAATTTGTGCTGGATCGGGCGATGGGGCTGGCCCGGCAGGTTCTCAAGGAGTCGACGATCAGCGACGGGCAGAAAGTAGAGAGCCTCTACCTGCGCGTCCTGACGCGGCGGCCGGCGCCTTCGGAGATCGATGAGGGACTCAGCTACGTGCAACGTCTCCAGACAGCATTGGGGGGCGAGCAGGCGAGGGAGAAGGCCTGGCAAAGCCTTTGCCATACGCTGCTGGCGGCCAATGAGTTTCTCTTCGTCGACTAGTTCCGCGACCGCGAGATCGTGATACTTCTTCGGCTAAATCGCATCCGTAGGGTGAGGCGACAGGCGGTCTCGCCGGAGTTCGTCGCGCGGCAACACATTCTCCAGGTCACGGCACTGGCGACAGGTCCCTGTCATGCGTAAGATTTTCGTCCGGACCCGGAGATGGCGATTCAGCAGCGTTGACGGCAGTCGGCATCGTTGCGGCCGCCGGTAGCTGTGTCATGCAGGCTGCCCCTCAAGGCGTTTGTAAGGTGCAGGCCGTGCGCCACACTTCAGCTGGGCAACTTCGTGGTGTGGCGACCGGCGAGCAGCCACTCTTCGCCGACCTTTACCCACGTCATGAGGAAATGCAGCGGGACGATGATGTCGCCAGGATTGTAGGCGTCCATTTTGCCGTGGACCAGGGCGCAGGTTCCGCCGTTGTAGACCTGCACCGTCCAGCTTTCGCGCTCGCGGAAGTCGATGTTTGAACGGACTAGCGCGGCGATGCACTCGGCTTTGTTCTCGACTTTGGCGTTGGAGTGGCTGTACATCAGGTCCTCGGTCAGGAGAGCGGCAAGCGCCGCGGCGTCGCCCACTTTGGCGGCGGCATTGAAACGGGCCAGTGCGGCGCGGACGGCCTGTTCGGCGGAGTCATTCATCGAAGTAGCATTCATCGCCGGGTAGTGTAGCGCATTCCTGGGGGCGGCGGTGGTGGGGCACACGATTGGGGCGGCGTATCTGGACCTGCTGTTGCGGAAGGAGGCGGGGGCGCGGGCGCGGCGGCGTTGGAATCGGTGAATCTGGTGGGGTTGGCGCTGTTGGCGATGCCGCGGGAGGTGTTGGAGGCGGAGCAGCCGGACACGATGGGGGGAGGGCGGTGTTGCCGTGGCAGCGGCGGGTGTTGGGGTCGGAGCATCCGACGACGTTGTCGTCGAAAGATGCGCAGGGGTATTTGTTGTTGCGGGTGGGGCGGTTGCGGGAGGCCGAGCGGGTGTACCGGGAGGTGTTGCTGTTGCGGGCGTATGTGTTGGGGCCGGCGCAAGGGAATACGCGGTATTCGACGTTGGGGTTGGGGGATCGGGCGGGGGCGGAGCGGGAGTTTGGGGGATGGGGGTGTGCGGAAGCGTTTGTTGGGGGCTAGCTTTGGGGAGGCGGCTTTGATGCAGGCGGGGTATGGGGAGTTGCGCCGGGAGGAGGGGAGGGCTCGGGGGCGGATGGGGGTGACGGTGGCGGTGCGGTGAGAATGGGTAAGATAACGTCTATGAGTAAGACCCGCATTGCCTGGTTCAACGGGGCGTATATGCCCGAGACGCAAGTCATGATCTCGTTTCGCGACCGGGGTTGGAAGTATGGCGACGGCGCGTTCGACATGACGCGCACGTTCAACGGGCGGGCGTTCCGGATGAAGGAACATGTCGAACGGTTCTATCGTTCGTTGCGGTATCTGCGGCTGGATCCGGGGATCAGTCCGCAGGAGATGATCGATATCTCCGAGGAGATTGTCGTCCGGAATGAGCCCTTGCGGGCGGCGGCCGGGGACTGGTGGATTGCGCAGCGGGTGAGCCGCGGGGTCGATCCGATTGAGGGGGACGAGCCGGGGCATGTGGGGCCGAATGTGATTGTGGAGTGCGCGCCGTTGCCGCTGAAGGCGCGGGCGCGGCTGTATCGGGACGGGATTGATGTGTGGACGCCGGCGCACCGGCGGGTGGGGCCGGATATGTTGAGCCCGCGGGCGAAGTCGCACAACTACCTGAACATGATTGTGGCCGAGCAGACCGTGAAGGCGCACGATGCGGATGGGTGGGCGATTTTGTTGGATCCGCAAGGGAATTTGGCGGAGGGGATTGGGTCCAATATCTTCCTGGTACGGGATGGGAAGTTGTTTACGCCGGCCGAGAAGTATGTGTTGCCCGGGGTGAGCCGGCAGATGACGCTGGATTTGGCGGCCAAGCTGGGGATTCCGGCGGTGGAAGGCGATCTGGACCTTTTCGACGCGGCGAATGCGGACGAGATTTTCTTAACTTCGACGAGCCTTTGTATTGCCGGGGTGCGGCGGTTTAATGGGGCTCCTGTTGGCGATGGGAGCTCGCCGGGGCCGGTGACGAAACGGCTGATGGACGCCTACAGCGCCGAGGTGGGTTGCGATTTCGTGCAGCAGTATCTGGACCGTTTGGGGTGATTCCGGGGAAGGGTGTTATTCTGGTCGGATCACACGCGAAACACAACGTACACTGGCCGTCATTTTCGCAGGGTTCTGCGCGTTTCTGACGGTTTATGCGACACAACCGATTCTGCCGGTACTGCGGCAGATCCTGGGCATTTCTGAATTTCTGGCCAGCCTGACGGTGACGGCCTCGACGCTGGGGATGGCGCTGACGGCGCCGTTCGCGGGGCGGATTTCCGATCGCATTGGGCGGAAGCGGACGATTGTCATTGCGGGGTTCGCGCTGGCCGCGTCGACACTGGGGGCGGGCTTCGCGCCGGACCTGCCGGTGTTGCTGTTCTGGCGGTTTTTGCAGGGTGTTTTCACGCCTGGGATTTTTGCTGTGACGATTGCCTACATTCATGACGAATGGGGGATGGCCAAGAGTGGCAGCGGGATGTCGAAGTACGTCGGCGGGACCGTTGTCGGCGGGTTTCTGGGGCGGTTTCTGGCGGGGTTCATTGCGTCGAAGTACGACTGGCACGTGGTGTTTTTCGTGCTGGGCGGGCTGAATTTGTTGAGCGCGATCATCATTTGGCAGTTCATGCCGGTGGAGAGTAAGAAGGGCGCGCCGCCTACTTCGGGGTTTGGCGCGGCGGTGGCGGAGCACTTCCGGAATCCGCTGTTGCTGGCGACGTTCGCGGTGGGTTTTTGCGTGTTCTTTTCGCTGATTTCGACGTTCACGTATATCAACTTCTACCTGGCGCTGCCGCCGTTTTCGCTGCCGACTTCGGTGCTGGGGACGCTGTTCTTTGTGTACCTGACGTCCGCG
>CANIVU010000173.1 GCA_947470805.1 Acidobacteriota bacterium
TGGCAAGGCCTGTGGAACATCGCCTCCCCCGGCCTCCGCGCCCACAAACTCGAAATCCTCAACGAAATCGCCCAAACCCTCGACATCGACGGCATCCAAATCGATTTCGCCCGCCACATCCCCTGCCTCCCCCCGGGCCGCCAGTGGGAACTCCGCGGCCACGCCACCGAATTCATGCGCCAACTCCGCCGCGCACACCCCAAACTCCAACTATCCGCCAAAGTCCCCGAAACCCTCGCCGGCTGCAAAGCCGACGGCTTCGACATCGCCACCTGGGCCCGTGAAAGCCTGGTCGATGCCCTCACCCTCGGCTCCCGCGCCTTCACCGTCAACGTCGAAGAAATCCGAGCCGCCGTCGGCCCCAAAATCCACCTCTCGCCCTGCCTCGACGATCACCACGCCACCGACGGCTACCGCTACCCACCCATCGAAATCCTCCGCGGCGTAGTCACCAACTGGCTCGCCCAGGGCGCCAACTCCGTCACCACCTTCAACTGGTCCGCCGCCCCCAACCACGGCGGCCCCGCCTCCCACCAACAGGCCTACACCGAAATCGGCAGCCTGGAAACCATGCGCCGCAAACCGAAGCGCTACGTGGTCGAACGCCGCGGCGGCTACCCCTGGGCCGAAGGCTATTTCAACCGCAACGATCACATGCCCCTGCCCGCCCAACTCCCAAACGACGGCCGCCCCCAAACATTCCCCCTCCGCATCCACGACCTCGAAATCGAACGAGCCGAACTGACCATCCTCCTCTTCCAATCCCGCCCCACCGACGAACTCCAAGTCACCTGCAACACCACCCAACTAACCCTCACCCAAACCGACAACAACGCCAAAGACCCGCAAATCTTCTCGCCGAAACCCCAACCCAACTCCGGCGGCAAAGGCGACTACAAAATCGACCCCACCCAATCCCTCCGCAAACTAACCTACACCGTCCCCCGGACAGCCCTCAAAACCGGCCCTAACCAAATCACAATAAAAATCCAAACCCGCGCCGCCTACCGCCCCGGCGAAGACATCCAGATCGAAAAGATCGAACTCGCCACCACCACGCGCTAACCCCCAAGTACCCAGCCCGCGATATGCCAAAATAAGTACGCCTTCCCGGCAACCATGCCTATTCGCTCAGCCCCTCTCACGCTGCTCTGCCTGCTGCTGAGTCACGTGATCTGGTCCCAAGGGATCATCACCACACTCTCCGGGACGGACTACATCTTCGATCGCGAAGGCGCCCCCGCCGCCGCCGCCCCCATCGGCCCCGTGTTCGGCGTGGCCCTCGGCCCCACTGGCGACCTGTACCTCGCCTCCCCCACCCAGAACATCATCTTCCGCGTTGCCGCCGCCGGAACCCTGCACCGGTTCGCCGGCAACGGGATCAAAGGCTTCTCGGGCGAAGGCGCCCCCGCCGGCGCCGCGGCCCTGAACTTCCCCACCGGCGCCGCCGTCGCCCTCGATGGCACCATCTACGTCGCCGATTTCGAGAACCACGTTGTCCGCCGCATCCGGAATGACGGCGTCATCGAAACCGTCGCCGGCAACGCTAACGCCGTCGAAATCGGTGACGGCGGCGCCGCGCTCCTCGCCTCCCTATACGTCCCCACCGCGGTCGCCATCGATGCGGCCGGCCTTCTCTACATTGCCGATAACGGCAACCACCGCATTCGCCGCGTCGGCCTCGATGGCATTATCCAAACCATCGCCGGAACCGGCGACCCCGGCTACTCAGGCGATGGCGGCCCCGCCACCCAAGCCCAGCTCTCCTCTCCCCAAGGAATCGCCGTCGACGCCAATGGCAATGTCTATTTCTCCGATGCCGCCACCCACACCGTCCGCCTCATCGGGACCGACGGCGTCATCACCACCCTCGCTGGCACCGGCGCCCCAGGCTTCTCCGGCGATGGCGGCCCCGCCGCCAAGGCACTCTTCAATGAACCCCGCGGCATCGCCCTCGACCCTGCCGGCGCCCTCTACATCGCTGACTCCATGAACCACCGCCTCCGCCGCATCAGCAAGGACGGCGCCGTCACCACTCTCGCCGGCACCGGCGAAGCAGGCTTCTCCGGCGATGACGGCCCCGCCGCCAATGCCGCCTGCAATGAACCCTCCGGCGTCACCATCGCCCCCAATGGCTCCATCTACCTGGCCGACCTCGCCAACGCCCGCGTCCGCCGCATCTCCCCCGATGGCCGCATCTTCACCGTCGCCGGCAACGGGCTCTCCAAATTCTCCGGAGACGGCGGCCTCTCCACCGCCGCCGTCCTCGACAGCCCCCAAGGTATCGGTGCCTCCGCCAACGGCGCCATCCTCATCGCCGATTCCGTCAACAACCGCATCCGCCGCATCTCCCCCGATGGCGTCATCACCACCATCGCCGGCACCGGCGAAGCAGGCTTCTCCGGCGACGGCGGTCCCGCTTCCGCCGGTCGTCTCCGCCAGCCGCAAGGCTCCATCGTGGAAGACAAAGAGGGCGCCATCTACTTTTCAGATCGTAAAAATAACCGCGTCCGTAAAGTCGGCCCCGATGGCATCCTCCGCACCGTTGCCGGCAACGGTGACCAAGGCTTCAGCGGCGATGGCGGCCCCGCCACCCTGGCAGCCCTCAACTTCCCCGCCGACCTCGCGCTCGACGCCTCCGGCAATCTTTACATCGCCGACCGCCAAAATCACCGCATCCGCCGCGTCCAGCCCAATGGCGTCATCGATACCGTCGCCGGCACCGGCGAACCCGGCTTTTCCGGCGACGGCGGCCCCGCCCGCAACGCCCAGTTCCGCGAACCCTCAGGCATCACCCTCGACGCCGCCGGCAATCTCTACATCTGCGATTTCGAAAACGCCCGGGTCCGCCGCGTCAGCCCCAACGGCATCATTCAAACGATCGCCGGCAATGGCGACCACGATTTCACCGGCGATGGCGAAGCCACCGAAGTCGGCATCAACGGGCCCTACAAAGCCATCTTCGACGCCCGCAACCGCCTCCTCATCGCCGACGTCTTCGGTGCCCGCATCCGCCGCCTCGATACCAATGGCCTCCTGGAAACCATCGCCGGCACAGGCGAACAACGTTTCTTCGGCGATGGCGACATCCCCGCCAACGCCGGCCTCAATCTGCCCGTCGGCCTCGCACTCCGCCCCGACGGCGTGCTCCTCATCGCCGACGCCGGCAACGACCGCATCCGCGGCATCCTCCCCGCCCCTCCCTCCTGGACCCTCTCTCGCTCCGCCGTCACCCTCGCCGCCAAAACCGACGGCCCCCCGCCAGCCCCGGAAACCGTAATCGCCTCCTCCACCATCCCCGGCGTCCGCTTCACCGCCCGTGCCGAAACCGCCTCCGGCGGCCCATGGCTCTCCGTCACTGCCCCCGCCTCGTTCCTTTCCCAAATGCTCAGCATCTCCGCCTCGCCCCAAGGCCTCGCCCCCGGCGAATACAAAGGCCAGATCGTCATAGAAACACCCTCCGCCACCCCCGCCCAGGCGCGCATCGATGTCACCCTCTCCGTCACCGGCGCCCAGGGTCCCGCCTTGGACATCGCCCCGGGTGAACTCCTCTTCTCCCTCCCCGATGGGCAGAGCGAACAGCAACTAGTCCTTCTCCGCAACCGCGGCGTCACCCCCGTGTCCTATGAAGCCGTCGTCGAAGGCGCCGGCGCCGCCGCGTGGATGGAAGTCGACTCAGGCCCCGGCATCGTCTCCCCCGCCGATCCTCGCCCCATCCTGCTCCGTGCCCGCCCCTCCAACCTGCCCCAGGGCGAATACACCGCCTCCCTCCGCCTCACCAACAAAGGGACTGCCGAGATCTCCCGCCTCCCCGTCCGCCTCGTCGTCACCTCGCCTCAGCCCATCCTCCGCCTGGGTCAGAACGGGTTGAGCTTCCAGGCGCAGGAAGGGCCACAGGCTGCCGATTTCCCCCAGAAAATCGGCGTGCTGAATACCGGAAATGGCGCCATGCCGTGGGACGTCACCGTCGTCGAAACCAACGGCCCGGTCCCGTGGATCACCCTCAGCAACAACGCCGGCGTCTCCGAAGGCCAAGGCAAAACCGTGCCGGAATTCACCGTCAGCATCCGTGCCGGCGGCATGGCCGTCGGCGAATACCGCGCCCGCCTGCGCGTCAGCGCGCACGCCGCCGGCAACCCCGCCGAGTTTGTCGATATCGTCCTCAACGTCATTCGCAGCAACGCCTCCCCCCGCCCCTTTCTCACCCGCTCCGGGCTCATCTCCGTCGTCGCCGAAGGTCAGTCCTCCCCGCCCTCCATGGAGTCTGGCCTCGTCAACCTGCAACTGTCCCGCCTCGACTTCCGCTCCATCCGCGGAACCTTCGACGGTGGCAACTGGCTCGACTACCGCCCCGCCGCAGGGTCGCTGGAATTCCTCCAATCGGTCGGCATCACCGTGCAGACCAATCCCGCTTCTCTTCTCGCGGGCGTCTACGAAGGCGTCATGACATTCATGTTCCTCAACCAGGAGCCCCGCAATCTGAAGGTGCTCCTGCTCGTCACCCCACGCCCCATGGACACCAAATCCGCCGCCCGGGCCGCCATCGCCTGCGACCCCACCAGCCTTGAGATGGTTTTCACCCGCCTCGCCAGCGGCTTCTCCGTCAAACCCGGGCAACCCGTCGCAATTGAAGTCCAGGCGGCAGACAACTGCGGCACGCCGCTGCGCGATGGCATGGTGCTGGCCACCTTCGATGACGGCGGCAAACCGGTACGCCTTACTCCGTTGCAGGATGGGCGCTGGTCAGGCACTTGGATCCCGGCCGCCACGGTCTCTCCACGCTCCGCCGTCGCCAGGGTCATTGCCGTCACGCCATCCCCGCGCCCCCTGCAAAAGGAAATCGACGTCACCGGTCGCATCGGGACGGAGCTACAGCGGTAAGCAATCTGCCCCCTCCTAACCTCGAGCTACCATCCCCACAAATGCCAATCCAAATCAAAATCCAACTACCCTCCGACCGCACCCAATACGGCACCCTTACCCTCGAATCAACCACCCAAACCCTGGGCCCCTTCGAATGCTACGGCAAAGCCGACAATCAATCCGCCACCGCCAAAGGCAACCCCACGCGCGACCCAACCAAATCTTTCGGCGACACCCCCACCGGCCGCTACCGCGGCTACGTCAACAAAATCGCCAACACCCCGGCCAATGAAAAAACCTACGGCCCCCAACCAGTCATCACGCTCGACCCCCAATCCGGCCAAGCCAAAATCGCCAAAGAAAACGGCCGTTTCGGCCTGTTGATCCACGGCGGAGCCCTAAGCGCCGCCGGCCGCCTCCGCCCCACCTTCGGCTGCGTCCGAGTCGCCAACGCCACCATGGTAAAAATCCTCGAAGCCATCCCCGCCGGAGAAAAAATCGAAGTCACCATCACATAAAATACCCAAGTGCGCCTCCTGCTAATCACCCTCCCCCTACTAGCCCAAACCAACTGGCCCGCCTACCTCGGTGACAAGGCCACGGCCCACTATTCCCCCCTCGCCCAAATCAACAAACAAAACGTCAAAAACCTGAAACAAGCCTGGACCTTCGACACCGGCGACAAAGGCGAATTCCAATCGAACGGCCTGGTAATCAACGGCGTCCTCTACACCGCCTCCCCCAATCGCAAAGTCTTCGCGATAAACGCCAAAACCAGCCAGGAAATCTGGCAGTTCAACCCCGCCAATCACCAGCAAGGCCCCATCGGCCGCCGCCAGCGCGGAGTCACCTACTGGCAAGAAGGACCAGACGCACGCATCTTCACCGGAGCCGGAACCTACCTCTACGCCCTCAACGCCAAAACCGGCCAACCAATAAACACCTTCGGAACCAACGGCAAAATCCACCTGGGCGAAGGCGTAGCCAACCCAGCCCCCACCGTCCAAATCAACACCCCCGGCGTCATCTACAAAGACACCTACATCGTCGGCGGCCAAACCAACGGCCCCGGCACCATCCGCGCCTACGACGTCCGCACCGGCCGTCTCCGCTGGCTGTTCAACCTCATCCCCCGCCCCGGCGAACCCGGCCACGAAACCTGGCCCCCGGAGGCCTACAAAACCGCCGGCGGCGCCTCCAACTGGTCCGGCCTCTCTCTCGACGAAGCCCGCGGCATCGTCTACGTCCCCACCGAATCCGCCCTCCCCGACTTCTGGGGTGGCGACCGTCCCGGCGCCAACCTCTTCGCCAACTCCCTAGTCGCCTTAAACGCCGAAACCGGCAAACGTCTCTGGCACCGCCAACTCGTCCACCACGACCTCCTCGATAAAGACCTCCCCACCCCGCCCGTCCTCCTCACCGTCACCCGCAACGGCAAAAAAATCGACGCCGTCGCCCAAGGCACCAAAAACGGCCTCCTCTTCGTCTTCGACCGCACCACCGGCGAACCTCTCTGGGACATTGCCGAACGCGCCATTCCAGCCTCCCAACTCCCCGGCGAACCCGGCTGGCCCACCCAGCCCGTGCCGTTAAAACCCGCCCCCCTAACCCGTCAAAGCTACACAGAAGCCGACGCCTCCACCATCTCCCCCTCCGCCCGAGCCCAAACTCTATTAAGAATCCGCAAATCCGGTTCCCAAGGAGCCTACCCGGCCCCCAGCCTGCAGGAGCGCATCATCATGCCCGGCTTCGACGGAGGCATGGAGTGGGGCGGCGCCGCCGTCGACCCCGACGGTATCTACTACGCCAACGTCAACGAAATCCCCTGGATCTACCAAATGATCCCGACGGCAGACCCCTCCGGCAAGCCATTGACCCAAGGCGAGAGAACCTACAAAATCCACTGCGCCGCCTGCCACGGCTTCGACCGCGCGGGCGATGCCGCCAGCGGCTTCCCCGACATAAGAAACCCAAAGGACCGCACCCAAGTCACCCAGATCATCAACAGCGGCATCGGCCGCATGCCCGCGTTCTCAGCGTTACCGGAATCCCAACGCCAGACGCTGATCGACCACCTCTTCGGCACCGAGCAACCATCCAACAAGCCCGCCAACCCAACCGACCCACCCTACGTCTTCGGAGGCTTCCGCCGCTGGGCGGATGCAGAAGGCTACCCCGCCATCAAGCCCCCGTGGGGCACATTGAACGCGGTAGACCTCAACACCGGCGAAATCAAATGGAAAGTCCCGCTAGGCGAATACCCCGAACTAACCAAGCGAGGCATCCCGCCCACCGGCACCGAAAACTACGGAGGCCCCGTAGTAACAAAGGGCGGCCTAATCTTCATCGCCGCCAGTGCCGACGAAACCATAAGAGCCTTCGACAAAGACACCGGCAAGATCCTCTGGCAAGCCAAGCTCCCCTTCAGCGGCAACGCCACCCCAAGCGTCTACAGCATCGACGGCAAACAGTACGTAGTCATCTCCGCCGGCGGCGGCAAGAGCAACCGCCCCTCCGGCGGGCACATCGTAGCCTTCGCCCTCCCCGACGAAAAGTGAACCGCCCGAACCCCATGGACAAAACCGCCAAACCCCAAAACCACCGTGAAGCCGCCGAAGGGCCCCGCGATGACGCAGCAACAATCGAAGCCCTGAGCCGCGGCGCCGCCCAAATACAGCGAGGCGAAGGCATCGATCTCGATACCGCCGAACGCCAACTCCGCCTCAAACATAGCTTCCACCAATAAATAGTGCCAAGCACCAATTATTGGTCCGGCCCGGAGTCTCCCAAACTCTCCGCAGCAACCAACGCCACCCGAATCTCCCATCGCAACGTAACCGCAGCTATCATCAGCGTGCCGACCGTGAACACATCGCGCGCCACGGCCACCAATCCCGGTCCAGAATTCCTATAACGCCCGTAGCTGATCCAGTCGCTCCAAAACCAATCGACGCCGCGCCTGGCTCACCGCGTCTGGCAGCAGGTAGCCCGAGAGTGCATCCTCGAACCGCGGATTCGCCACGAGTTGAGCGATCTCATTGCGGAGAAATGCAATCAGTTCTGCCGGTTCATCCCGGACCTCCGAAACTACGCTATGGCGCCCATCAAGCACCGTCACCACGTCCTCCAGGTCCTTGCTCGCGAAGAGGTCGCCGTCCCCCCGCCCTCGGAATGCATCGAGTTTGGTCGCCAGGAAGTAAGGGGCGGTCACAACGCGAACATCAAGATCTCCGGAAAGACGATGGAGTTCCGCACTCTTCATGGCGGCCCGATACCACCGGTTTGAGAACCCGAGAATATCCTCGTCCAGCGGCATCACATCGAGTACTACCGATCGTTGAACCCATCGGCAAACCGGCGCGCCCTCGGTCATGTCTTCGGAAAACCCCACGCTCCGCAGCCGGTCGCCAAAAGCCGCATATTCCGCATACGACGAAATCTCCGCAATCGCATCGACATCAATAGTTACCCGCGGCTCACCGGCGCCCGGATCGGTAACGAGCAATCCAGTCACCGCGCCACCAACAAAAACGAGCTCGGTCAGCAAAGGCCCCAGCAGTGTCGCCGTCTCTATCAAATACTCTCGGTTGCGATCATTCATCACGCACTCCGAAGCCGCTTGCTCAGTGCCTGCGCAGCCAGTTTCCGCTCCCGCGGCCGGCCGCCCCGGAGCGCATCCGTCACAGCCAATAGCTCGTAGAATCGGGGATCCCTCTGCGCCGCGACGGCAGCCGTCTTGTACAAGGGAGAAAACGAAATGCCCCGCTCACTGCCGTCCCCGCTAGGCCATACCGGAATCGGTTCGTTTCCGGGCGCGATCATGGTCCGCAACGGCATAGCCGCGTACGAGGTAGGAATGCCACGAGTCAGTTCACCCCGTTCCGCCGGAAATACATACTGCAAGCCGTACAACAGAAACTCCTCCACGGCGTTCAAGTTGGGCCGGCTGCCCGAATCAGGTCCGTGCAGTAGGTGACACGCGGTCGCACGCTTCACACACGCGTGAACCTCCGACACACTCATCTGGAGTTCGCTTGCCAGCTGGGCATACGGGGGCCGTTCTGACCCGGAGGCCACAATTTTCAGCACAACGAAGACATCCTGCGGCTTCAAGACCATAACCCTATTCTACATTCGCGAATCGCGAATAGCGAACGCACCCCGTTGACCAACCTTCTCCGATGGAAAGTCCTACTCGCGAGGCGGAGTCGAGTCCCGCCAGAGAGTCTGCCCCTCCTTTACACCGCGCCCCCGCCATCTCCGAAATCGAAGCGCGATAATACAAGTGACAACCATGCAGGTAACACTGGAAGTGCCGGAAGAATTCGCACGATTGTTCGCCACGAGCGCCGCCGGACTGAGCCGGGCAGCGCTGGAGGCCTTGGCATTGGAGGGGCTCCGCGCCGGAATAATCACGGTTGCCCAGGCACGTGACCTTCTGGGAATCACGTCACGCTATGAAATGGATGGCTTCTTAAAGGCGCACGACATCCTGCTCCCGCTCACCCTGGAGACCCTAGAGCAGGATACCGAGACGGTAATTCGGTTCCGAAACCAATGAATGTTGTCGTTGCGGACACGTCGCCCATACCTTGTCCTCATCGACTGCGTTGACGTTCTCCGCCACCTGTACGCGAGGATCGTCATACCCAAGGAGGTTTTCGATGAACTGACCGCCCCCGGAAGCCTGCCGCCATTACTTGCCTGGATCCAGACCCGGCCGGATTGGATCGAGGTCAGGCTCGCGCCAATTGGCGACGCCACCCGGACCGAAGCCCACGAACTCGACTTGGACGCCGGCGAAGCAGCGGCGATTCGGCTTGCGATCACCGAACAGGGCAGCCTGTTGCTCATTGACGAGGCGGCCGGCCGGGCCGTTGCCACCCGCCTGGGCGTCGCAAACACCGGGACACTCGGCGTACTCCTGGCCGCCGCAAAGGAAGGCCTCATCGACCTGCGAGTTGCCCTGAGCAGGCTGCAGGGTACAAACTTCAGAATCAGCCGAACTCTCGTAGATCGATTGATCGCCGACAGCCAGTAAACGCCCGCAACACCACAAAAACCACCCACCACAAAAACCTCAGTCACACGTTTTGAAAATAATTTTTTCTCCCACCAAATCAACACCTTAATTAGAATTCCAAAATCCCAAAAGTTCGTTTCCCGCCCCCCGCCTGCTACATTCCAAATAGAACGAGCGCAAGCGCTCGAGCAAGACCCTCCTTAACAAAAGTCGACCTTCCGAAGGCCCCAGGCATCCGCCCGGGGCCTTCGCTTTTTTCGGCCCAATAAAAGGAGAAAAAGGAGAAATGAACGATGCTATCGAAAGAAGAAAAAGCGAAACTAGCCCGCGAAAACGGCGCCAAATCCAAAGGCCCAACCACCCAGGAAGGCAAAGACCGCTCCCGCGCCAACGGCCTCAAACACGGCCAGCGCTCCACCACCCTCCGCCACCTCGCCGAGCCCCACCCGGCCATCCTCTGCAACGAGGACTCCCGCACCTTCTTCCAGCTCTTCCACAACCTCATCAAGTTCTACCAGCCCATCGGCCA
>CANIVU010000174.1 GCA_947470805.1 Acidobacteriota bacterium
CGCAATTCGCCATAGTGCGCATAGCAGAGATATTCCACGCCGGCCTGCCCCAGGCAGCGTCCATGCGATGAGGCGCCTTCCAGCGGCTGCGCCCGCCCCAGATTCATCTCATCGAAAACGCGCTTCAAAAAGCCCAACTGCTTGCGCAACGCCGCCGATCCGCCGCCCGGCGTCGAAGCCGGCGGCTGGAACGTACCCTCTTCAAATCCCACGGCGAACGAGTAGTCCAGGTTGTTGTACAGCGAGCCACCCGCCACCAGAAAGTCCCACGCCTGGATTCGATACACCGCGTCGTCATTGCCGTCGAAGCCCGTCTCGTTCATGCCGATCGGCCGCGCCAGCGAGTAGTTCTGCGCGACGGCTCGAGGCGGTCGCGCGTAGTGAAAGTTGAAGATGGAAACGTTCGCGTCTGGCGCGGTGATCGTTTGCTCGTGGTTGGCAATGTTCTGCGAAATCAGGTGCCGCCCGCCGTCGGCCGCGCGGATGGTCTTTGCCATATGCCGCTGCCATTCCAGCGTCGGCCCGCCGAAATAGGGCTCGTTGCAGATCTCGAAGTAGAAGTTGTCGAACCCCGCCAACGCCGCGGCCAGCTTGGCGATGAACGCATCCATTACCTTCTGCAAAGCGGCGTCCTTCCGCGTCCACGGATCGGTATGCAACAGCCCCTTGCCCACGCCATTGCGATTGTTCTGCCACGGCGTCAGCTTCCAATGGGTCTCGTTGTAGTGCGTCGTCGTCAGGCAAACTTCGACGACAATCCCGCGCTTGCCCGCTTCGGTTAAAAACTCCTTCAATCGCGCGAAATAGGCGGCGTTCCAGGCGGCCAAGTCATAGACGCCCGCCGCATCGCGGACGAACGGCGAGAGGACCTCGGCCGCCTCCGGCGCCAGCGTGTTGCGCGCGATATTGAAGCTGCCGGGCACTTCGCGATAGAGCCCGGTGAAGATGCGTGTATGGTTCAGCCCATCGGCGGCCAAAGTGTCCAGATACTTCCGGAAATCGAAGCGCGCGTTCAACACCGCGCCGTAGTGTTCGCCCGAAGTCACCAGCACCGTCGGTTTGCCGCGGAACAGAAAGTAGTGTGGATTCGCCGGCAACAGCGCCAGCGGCTGCGCGGCCAGCGCTATCGCGAACAGGAATCCCGCGGCCACGCGCATACTACTTCCGCTTCCGCACGCAGCCCGGATACAGCTTCTTCAACTTCTCCACCTTCGGGTCCGACACCGCCACCACATACGGATTGCTGCGGTTCCGGCCCGAGTAGTCCTGATGGTAGGTTTCGGCCGTGTAGAACTTGTCGAGCGGCACCACCTGCGTCACAATCGGCTTGCCCAGCACGCCGGTCTTGTTGATCTGGTTGATGTAGGCCTCGGCCACAAACTTCTGCTCTTCGCTGTTGTAGAATAACGCGCTGCGATATTGCGGCCCCACGTCGGCGCCCTGGCGGTTCAGCGAAGTCGGATCGTGCGCCACGCTGAAGAAGATCTTCAGCAACTGGCCGTAGGAGATCTTCGCCGGATCGAACGTAACGAGAATGGCTTCGGCGTGCCCCGTGCGCCCCGTGGAAACCACGTCGTACAGCGCCGTTTGCTTTGTCCCGCCGGAGTAGCCGCTGATGACGTCGGTCACGCCCTCGATGATTTCAAACACCGCTTCCGTGCACCAGAAGCAGCCGCCGGCCAGCACCGCGGTCTGCTTGCCCTTCGCTGGTTTGGCGTCGTTGGCGGGATCCGGGAACTCCGCCGCGCCGGCGGCCAGACCGCCCATCGTCAACGCAACTAGCTGTCTTCTGTTCAACATATTTTTCTACAGTAACCCGGTTTGCCCGTGCGCGGATAGAATGTGGGCATGACACAACCACACGCCCCGCACAGCAAGCCCTGGTGGGCGCTGGAGGACTGGGTGGTTGTCTGGCTTGGCTTCACCGCCATCGCCGCCATCGCGGCCGGCTACTGGCCTGTGTCGTTGGCGGCCAAGTGGAGCGCTCTGGGCGATCTCGGCGCCCTCTTCACCCCGGCTGTTCTCTTCGGCTGGCTCGCCGTGGCCGCGCCCGCGCTGGTGCTGGGCGCCGTTGGCGTGGCACTCTTGCGCGAACCCGTCACGGCCTTTGCCGGCGCGTTCCCGCTCGTGTTCCCGCTCTCGCTCGCTGCGCAGATCTGCGGCGGCAACGCTACCGCCAACGCCTGGGGCATCGAATTCGTCATCTTCGCGCTCGCCGCCGGCCTACTGGTCAGCAACACCATGGGCACGCCGCCGTGGCTAATGGCCGCCGCCCGCACGGAGCTTTACATCAAGACCGGCATCATCCTCATGGGCGCCACCATCATCTTCGGCGACATCCTGAAGGCCGGTGTTCTCGGCATGTTGCAATCGGTGCTGGTCGTAGCCGTCGTCTGGTACTTCAGCTTCTGGCTCGCCAAGCGCTTGCGCCTGGATGACGAGTTCGCCGCCATGCTCTCGACGGCCGTCTCCATCTGCGGCGTCTCAGCCGCCATCGCCGCTTGCGGCGCCATTGAAGGGGACCGCCGCAAACTCAGCTACGTCACCTCCATCGTGCTCATCGTGGCCGTGCCGATGATCGTCATTCAACCCTGGCTGATTCACCAGTTCCACATTCCCGACATGGTGGCCGGCGCCTGGCTCGGCGGCACGCTCGACACGACGGGCTCGGTGGTGGCGGCCGGAGAGTTGATCAGCGAGACGGCGACGAAAATCGGCACCATCGTTAAGTTTTCGCAGAACGTGCTGATCGGCCTCGCCGCCTTCCTGCTTTCGATATGGTGGAGCACCAAAGCCGCGCCCGGCCAGCAGCGCAAGGTCAGCGCGGGAGTCATCTGGGCCCGCTTTCCGAAGTTCGTCCTCGGCTTCATCGCCGCGTCCCTGTTGTTTTCCTTCGCCGTGCCCGGCACGACGGTCACCGCCATGAAGCCCGCGCTCACCAACCTGCGCAACGTTTTCTTCGCGCTCGCCTTCGTCTCCATCGGCCTCGAAACGAAGTTCACCGATCTGCTGCATATGGACGAGGGCCGGCCCTTCTGGTGCTTCCTCGGCGCCCAGGCGTTCAACGTCGGCTGGACCCTCATCCTCTCCTGGCTTATCTTCGGCGGCGGCATTTTCGCCGTGCCCAAACTATAAAACTACGCCTCGGCCATCACTTCAATTTCCACCAGGCAGCCGAACGGAATCGCCGCCACCGCCACCGTCGTGCGCGCCGGCGGATTCTCGCCGAACCGCCCGCGGAACACTTCATTCATAGGCCCGTAATTGGCGATGTCGCTCAAATACACATTGCACTTCACGGCTTTTTCCATCGACGAACCCGCGTGCTTCAGGTTCGCTTCAATGCTGTCCAGCACCCATTTCGTTTGCTCCTGAATCGTACCCCCGTCAATCTTCCCGGTACCGGAAACAAACACGAACCCATTGCAGCCGATCGCCGGCGAATATAGCGGCAGCTTCCCGTCCGTCGGGCGGCCATCTTTCCAATGCGCCTTCTTCGAAGTGCCCTTCTTGGCTGCGGCCATCGCGGCGGGCGCCGCGGCTGCGGCGGCAAGCAAATTACGGCGTGATTTCATGCCGCTATCATAACCGGAACCGGAAACAGATCGGGCTCGGCGCGGCCACCGGGGCCCCCACCGCCGTCAGCAATCCCGTCTTCGCATCCACGCGAAACACCTGCACCGAATTCTCTGCCTGCCTCCCGGCAATCAGAAACCGTCCATCCGGCGACAGCACGAATCCGCGTGGCGTCTTGCCCACTTTTACATCAGCCACTTTCTTCAACTTCGCGCCAATCTGAAACACCGCGATCGTATCCGCACCGCGATTGGACGAATACAGAAACTTCTCGCTCTTGTCGATCACGATCTCCGCCGCAGACGAATCCCCCGTAAACCCATCGGGCAACGCGTTCACCGTCTCCACCAGCTTCCCTTTTTCGAACACACTCACCGACGAAGCAATCTCGTTCAACACATAGATCCGCTTCTTCCCAAACGCCACATGCCGCGGCCCCGCGCCTGCCGGCAGCTTGAGTGAAACGCCCGCCGTCAGCTTCCCGGTCTTGGCGTCGAATCCGTACTGCTTCACTTCATCGACGCCCAGATCGGCCGCATACATCGTCTTGTTATCGGTCGAAAAATAGGTGGAGTGCGCATGGGGCTTCGTCTGCCGGGTCGCGTGCGGTCCCTTGCCGGTATGCTGCACGAAGTCCACCGCATCGCTCAGTTTTCCGTCCGGCAGAATGCGGTACGTCGCCACGCTCCCGCCGTTGAAATTCGCTGTGGAGACCCACTGTCCCGTCCGGTCGATCTGCACATGCGCCGGCCCATCGCCCTTGGTGCTCACCTCGTTCAACAGCCGCAGGCTCCCATCGGCCTCCACCGCGAACGAACTCACCTTCCCCTCCGGCGCCGCCACCACGCCAACCACCAGCGGCCGCGACGGATGCACCGCCACGAATGTCGGGTTCAACGTCTTCGCCGCCAGTTGTACGTCGCTAAACGCGCCGGTCGCCGCGTCGAACTTCGCACGATAAATCCCCTCGGTCCCCCGCGTGCCGATGTACACCGTCTGCGCCGCCAAAGGAACCGACATGATGAGAGCCACCTTCCAAAGTTGCATGGATCGATTATGTCGCGGTTCCTGCCCCCCCAAAAAGAGAAGGCCCGGCCCGCGACTCTAATCGTCGCGGGCCGGGCGCCCGCCTTAACGGGACTGGTTATGGTTTGCCCGGAATCCTAGCGCAACAATCCCCCACCTATGAGCAGCCCGAAGTGCCCCCACAGTTCTCGCACTTGTAGCAGGAACCGTTCCGCGTCATAATCCCGCCGCACTCCGAACACGACGGTGAATCCTGCATATTCGCCGCCCGGCCGAACGGCAACTGCTGCTGCGGATCGGTCTCCGTCGGCCGCAGCACAAAGTCCCCGCCTGCCTCATTCTCCACCGTGTCCGGCCCCACAAACTTCAGCGCCAGCCAGCGGAAAATGTAGTCCATGATCGACTTCGCATAGGTGATCCGCGGATTCCCCGTGAACCCCGACGGTTCAAACCGCACGTGGCTGAACTTGTCGATATAGAACTGCAACGGCACGCCATACTGCAGCCCAAAACTCACCGCGGTCGCAAAGCTATCCATCAGTCCGGAGATGGTCGATCCCTCCTTGGCCATCGTGATGAACAACTCGCCCGGCGTGCCGTCTTCAAACATGCCAACCGTGACATACCCCTCGTGGCCCGCGATCGAAAACTTGTGCGTAATCGACTGCCGCTCATCGGGCAACTTCCTCCGCTGCGGCCGGTACACGATCCGCTCCTCCACCACATGCTTCTTCGCCGCGCTGGTGTTCAACGGCTGCACCTTCTTCGACCCATCGCGGTAGATCGCCACCGCCTTTAGGCCGAGCTGCCAGCTCTGTATATAGGCGTCCATCACATCGTCCACCGTCGACGATTCCGGCATGTTGATGGTCTTCGAAATCGCGCCCGACAGAAACGGCTGCACCGCCGCCATCATCCGGATGTGCCCCAGCGGCTGAATGAACCGCGAACCATTCGCCGGTTGCAGCGAACAGTCGAACACTGCCAGATCCTCCGCCTTCAATCCCGGCGCGCCTTCAATCGTCCCGTGCGCGTCGATGTGCGCCACAATCCGCTCCATCTCCGCCGACGAGTACCCCAGCCGGATCAACGCGCTCGGCACCGTCTGGTTGACGATCTTGATCACGCCGCCACCCACCAGTTTCTTGTACTTCACCAGCGCCAATTCCGGCTCAATGCCCGTTGTGTCGCAGTCCATCATGAAGCCGATGGTGCCCGTCGGCGCCAGCACCGTTACCTGCGCATTCCGGTATCCATACTCCTCCCCCGCCGCAATCGCTTCCCGCCACGCCTCCGCGCCGGCCTCCACCAACGCTCGCGGCACCGCGTGGGAATCAATCCCGTCCAGCGCCCGCTGGTGCAGCATCATCACGTGCAGGAACGGGTCCACGTTTTCCGCGTACCCCTCGCACGGCCCGATCACCGCCGCGCATTGCGCGCTGGTCAAATAGGCCTGTCCCGTCAATATCGCCGTCAACGCCGCCGCCCACGCGCGGCCCGTCGGCGAATCATAGGGAACACCCAGCGACATCAGCAGAGAACCCAAATTCGCGTACCCCAGTCCCAATGGCCGGAACTTGTGCGAATTCTCCGCAATCGCCGCCGTCGGATAACTGGCGTTACCCACCAAAATCTCCTGCGCCAGCGTCATCGTATGAATGGCGCGCCGGTACGCCTCCACGTCAAACTCGCCACCAGCTTGCATGAATTTCTTCAGATTCAATGACGACAGATTGCACGCCGAATCGTCCAGGAACATGTACTCCGAACATGGGTTCGACGCATTGATCCGCCCGCTGTTCTTCGACGTGTGCCAGCGGTTGATCGTCGTATCGAACTGCATCCCCGGGTCCCCACACTGCCACGTCGCCTCGGCCAGCGACCGCATCAACTCGCGCGCCCGGAACTTCTGCACCCGTTCGCCCGTGGCCACCGATAGCGTCCACCAATCCTCATCGTTCACCACCGCCTGCATGAACGCGTCCGTCGCCCTCACACTGTTGTTGGCGTTCTGGAAAAACACGGACTTGTACGCCTCGCCGTCCAGCGACGAGTCGAACCCGGCCGCGATCAGCGCGTGCGCCTTCTCTTCTTCTTTCGCCTTGCACCAGATGAACCGTTCGATATCCGGATGATCCGAATTCAGGATCACCATCTTCGCCGCCCGCCGCGTCTTCCCGCCGCTCTTGATCACGCCCGCGAACGCATCGAACCCGCGCATGAAACTCAACGGCCCCGACGCCTTCCCCCCGCCCTGCAGCGTGCAATTCTCTTCCCGCAACGGCGACAGATTCGAACCCGTCCCCGAGCCCAACTTAAACAACATCCCCTCCGTCTTCGCCAGGTCCAAGATCGATTCCAGCGAATCCTGAACGGAGTTGATGAAACACGCCGAGCACTGCGGCCGGTGGGCCTTCTTTTCAATCGGCAGCACGCGCCCGGCCGCCTTGTCGACGTACCACCCATACCCGCGCTGTTCGTCCTTCACGCCGACGTTGAACCAGACCGGCGAATTAAAACTCGCCTTCTGCGTCAGCATCAGGTGCGCCAACTCATACTCAAAATTCCGCGCATCGGCCGGCGTGGCGAAGTACCCGCCCTCCAGCCCCCACGCCGCAATCGTGCCGACCACGCGCCGTACCAACTGCGCCACCGAGCGCTCCCGCTCCGGCGTATCCATCTTGCCGTGAAAATACTTGGAAGCAACGATATTCGTCGCCGTCTGCGACCACTCCGCAGGGACCTCAACATCCTTCTGCTCGAAAAGGGATTCACCCTCTCCGTTGTTGATGGAGGCGGTGCGGGCCTCCCAATGCACGTCCTCAAACGGACTGCGTTCGTCGGCAAGCTTGTTCGTGAAGTAGCGGCTAAACGTGAAGGGGGGAGGGAGTAGGGAGGTGGGCATATATTAAGAAACCTTTTCGCACCCTACTCCCATCGAAAACCGGTGTCAATCCCCTACTCCACTACGGGTTGTTGCTTAGTCGCTTAGTGCTACTACCTGTGCCGCTCGACTGTTTCTCCACCGGTGTGAGGCGAAACGCGAACCACCGATCTCCGCACACCGCCGTACCGGTCACCTGCCCCTGGTCGTTGATCGCCCGCGCCTCGAGATGCCGCAGATCCATCCCGCACCCGGCCGGGCTGCGATCGTCGACCAGTTTGTCCAAATGGTGCGCCGTCCACCCCCCGGATTGCCGCTGCCAAAGTACCGCGCGCACGCCCTTGGTGTCGGCCTGCGTTCCAACAATCACGCGCCACCTGTTCATCGCCACGGGCACTGTTTCGAGCACGATGCTCTCGTCCCCTACCGGCACCGGCAGCAGTCTCGCACGCCCGCCGCGCGCCACAAATCCACGCGTCGCCGTCAGGTCAAACTCGCAGTAGGTGTTCACCTGCGCCACCGCTTCCGCCGCGTCTCTGCGCGCCAGCCACTCGGGATCGGCCGGCTCGACAGGCGACGTCACACCGGCCATCCAGCCGTCGGCATTCATAGCCTTCACCGCTTGCGGATGCCACTTGGCGTCACGCGGGCCTTCCAGCAGAATCGGCCCGCCGGTTCCCTCCCAATACGCCGCCCGCCCCGGTTGCGCCGCCTCCGACTTACCGGCACACATCAATTCGCCCACTCGCCGCACCGTGCCTGCTGCTACCCCGTGCTCATTAATCGCCAGCGCCAGCGCCCGCGCGCCGGACGACTCCTGCGGCAGCACCGCCGCCTTGCCGTTCCGCCACCGCATCGCCGCAAAACCGCCATCCGCTGTGAAACCGGCCGCCAGCCCATCGCCCGCCGCGCTGATGACGTAGTGGAACGCTCCGTCGGTCCCGCCCTGTACCGCGAAGTTACCGCCGTCCAGCACCGCTACTTTCCCCTCGCGGCCAAAATACATGCGGCCATTGGCATCCATCGCCCGCGGTGCCCAGCCTGCGGCGTCGGCATGTGCCGGCACCACCGGCACGCCGCCCGCGCGCCAGTAAAACGGCTTGTCCGCGGACGTCCCCACGCGTCCCAATACATTCCCCGCCGCATCAATCGCCTGCCCAATCGGCTTGGACCCCTCCGGTCCGGCCCAGTATTCCGCCGTGTATCGCGGCGGCGCCGCCTGTAGCGCGACAAACAAAAGCGGCAGTAAGTAGCGAGTCATCAGAAGAGAGTAACACGTCACTTACTGCCGCGCGGGTGAGTTAGAACCCAAGTCGCAGCCCGGGCCGCAACTGCCGCCTACGAATAGACACTTCCGTCTAAACGGTGCCCAACCGCCCTCCCCCCCAACCGCGATACGATGTCCGCTGTGGCCAAGCCCCGCATCCCGCTCCTCCTCCTCTCCACCACCCTGCTGACCGCTGCCGGCTACGACACCCTCCTCCCCCTCCTCCAGCAAAACTGCCTCCCCTGTCACAACGGCCCCAACGCCCAAGCTAACCTCGATCTCTCCACGCAAACCCTCGCCCTAAAAGGCGGTCGCACCGGCCCCGCCTTCAAGCCCGGCTCCGCCGAATCCAGCCTCATGGTCGCCAAAATCGTCTCCGGCGCCATGCCCCCTGGCAAAAAACTCCCACAAGAATCCATAGCCGCCATCCGCAAATGGATCGACGAAGAAAAACCCCTCCACGCCGGCGTCACCGAAGCCGACGTCATCCCCATGTTCCAAATGCGCTGCGTTACCTGCCACGGCAAGCGCAAACAGGAAGGCGGCCTCGACCTCCGCACCCAGGCCAGCCGTCTCAAAGGCGGCAAATCCGGCCCTGCGCTCATCCCCGGCAAGCCCGAAGAAAGCCTCATCATGAAGCGCATCACGGCCGGCGAAATGCCCCCGCCGAAACTGCTCTTCGAAGCCTTCGTTCGCCCCCCGTCCAACGACGAAGTCGACACCCTCAAAGCCTGGATCGCCGCCGGCGCCCCGCCCGCCCCCGCGCAACAACCCGTCGTCGAACGCTTCACCGAAACGCAGCACAACTGGTGGGCCTTCCAACCCCCGCGCCGCCCGCAACTCCCGCCCGTCAAAACTCAAAATCCCATCGACGCCTTCCTCCTCTCCGCCCTCCAAGCCAAAGGTCTCACCTTCGCCCCGCCAGCCGAACGCCTCGCCCTCATGCGCCGCGCCTATCTCGATCTCACCGGCCTCCTCCCCACCGCCGCCCAGGTCGCCGAGCACATTGCCGACACCCGTCCCGACGCCTACGAACGCCTCATCGACAAACTCCTCGCCACCCCCGCCTACGCCGAACGCTGGGCCAAAATCTGGCTCGACGCCTCCGGCTACGCCGACTCTGAAGGCATCATCCACGAAGACAAACTCCGCCCCCAAGCCTGGCGCTACCGCGACGCCGTCATCCGCGCCTTCGAACGCGACGAGCCCTACAATTCCTTCCTCACCGCCCAACTCGCCGGCGACGAAATCACCGACCACCGCACCATCCAATCCCCCACCCAAACCGACATCGACCGCGTCGCCTCCACCGGTTTCCTCCGCATGGTTCCCGATGGCACCTACTCCCCCGCCAACGGCTCCGTCGCCGAACGCATGAACGTCATCGCCGACGAAATCGAAGTCATCGGCTCCGCCGTCCTCGGCCTCACCGTCGGCTGCGCCCGCTGCCACAACCACAAGTACGACCCCATCCCCCAGCGCGACTACTACCGCCTCGGCGCCATCCTGCAGAGCTCCTACGATCCCTACGATTGGGTCAAGCCCACCGAACGCAATCTGGACTTCGCTCTCGCCAGCGAACGCACCGCCGCCGCCACGCACAACACCCCCATCGAAGCCGAAATCCAGCGCCTCGAAAAGCTCCTCGAAGCCCTCCCA
>CANIVU010000175.1 GCA_947470805.1 Acidobacteriota bacterium
AATGAGCACCCCGCGCCGCCAGGCCGGATTCTTCTTCAACATCTGGCACAGCCCCGACAAGCGCTGGACCAAAATCTTCTCCCCAGTCACCGACTGCCCGGAGATAGACCCCGACTACCTGGAAATGCAGAAGGCCGCGGACCCGATCAAGTACCGGCAAGACTTCCTCTGTGAATTCATCCAGCCGGCCGACAGGCTGGTAACGATGGAAATGATCAACCGCATGATGCGCACCGACATCGACCAGTGGTACTTTCCACCACTGTTCCACGACCACGTCCCGGCCCCCAAAAAGCCCCCGGACGTGAAATAAACAATCCAAATGCCCGGCCTTAGTCCACCATCGCCGCAGGCTTCCACCACTTCTTGCCTCGAAGATACACCGCGAGGCAACCGCGATTCCGATCTTGGGACCTCCCATCGTCGGCAATCCGGAAACGATCTTTGATAACCAAATATCACCACACGCCGGGGCCGGGGGGCCAAAGCCCCCCGCCAGAACCAATAACGGGGCGCGTCGCACACCAATCGACAGCAACATATCCTTGAATGATTAGATTTACCCTCAGATCACGCCCTACTAGGTAGAAGAAGAGGAATCAAATGGACTTCACCCTGCTCGAACAGAACGTACTGATCGCCAAAGGCCTCACCGCCGAACAACTGAACCAGCTGGCCGCCATCGGCGTCCGCGCCAAGTCGGACTTCTCCACCATCGGCGACGTCGCCACCCTGCTCGAAGTCATGCCCGCGCTCGACCCCGCCGTCGCCGCCAAGGTCATGGAATGGGCCGTCGGTGCCGCTGCCGCCCCCCGCCCCCAGGCCACCACCGAAACCGCCAAGATGATCATCGACTCGGCCGACGCCATCTACTGCACCCACTGCAACGCCCGCCAGCCCAAGGACTACAAGACCGGCGACCTCTGCCCCTCCTGCGGCAAACAGGCCGAACCCGTCCAGTCCTGCTACTGGTGCGCCAACAGCGGCCCCGGCAAGTTCTGCCGCGGCTGTGGCGCCGAATTCGTCCCCCTCGCCGAATACGAACTCGCCGTCCTGCTCAAGCGCGAAGGCGTTGCCAAAGACGACATCGCCCGCCGCCTCAAGGCCATGGACCAGGCCGAAAAAGACTCCCTCTGGAGCCGCTCCCGCCGCATCCACGGCTAAGCGGAACCCATGCGCGCCATCTGCGAATCCTGCGCCAAACCCCAGCCTCTGGACTGGCGCCCCGGAGACCTGTGCGGCCACTGCGGCCTCGCCGTTCGCGAGGAGTTCCGCTGCTACTGGTGCGCCAAATCGACGCCCAAGGGAAAGTTCTGCCGCAAGTGCGGGGCCGTGGGAATCGCCCACGACCACTACGGCCCCGCCCGCATGCTCAAACACATGGGCGCCAGCGTCTTCGAAATCCCGAAGCTGCTCGGCGAGTTGGACCCGGAACTGATCGAGACCTACCAGTCCATCTACGCCACCCACCTCGCCCTCGCCAATCGCCACATCGATTACGCCCGCGACCTCAGCCAGTCGCTCTACCACAAGCACTGGCCCGCCGAGCTGGAGGAGTTGCTCATCCCGCAACTCCCCTGGCCCGACCCCGAGTTCAACCACTACACCGCCTGCCCCCTCAGCGACGAAAGCACCATCCCGCTCATTGCCGACCTCGCCCTCCTCGCCCAATACCAACGCGGCGACTACCGCAAACTCCGCCTCGGCACGCAGCTCATCCACAGCCCCAACACCGCCATCGCCGCCGAAGCCGCGCTCCAGTTCTCCGGCTGGCGCGCACTGTATACCACCTACACCGAAATCAAGCCCTACCAGCTGATCCCTGTCCTGCAGCAATCTCCCTTCCCGCAATACGCCGCCCCGCGCCTGGCCGCCCTCGGTGCCGACCCCGCCCCCCTCTACGCCCAAACCGGCGACGCCGATACCGACTTCCTCATCCTCCTTCTCGATCAGATCATCCCGTCCCTCGAAGCCGCCCTCGGCTCCTTGGACCCCAAGCGCCGCTACGTCGCAGCCACCCAGCTCGTCCGCAAGAAGCGCGCCGAACGCATCGGCCCCACCCTCCGCGCTGCCGACGAGGACGATCAGCTCCAACTGCTCCAGGACATCATCCGCTACAAACACCCGGTCCCCACGCTCCACGACGACCTCTTCGCCATCTACGAAACCAGCGACAACACGCGCATCGCCCGCTCCGCCGCCCGAGCCATTACCCTGGCCGCCATCCCAGCCGACTGCTACCGGCTGCTGGAACTCAGCAACTCAGACCGCGACGTCGTCCAATCCCTCCTCCTCGCCCCGCTCGCCCCGGAAACGCTCGACGAAATCGGCCGCCGCCAAGTGGTCGCCGGCACGTTCAGCATGGACCAATGGGGTTGGGACCGCGCCGCCAAGCCCGGCTGCATGCCGCCAACCTTCGTCGAGGACATGTACCCGCTGGCCACCCCGGAAATCCAGGCCCACCTCCTCCGCTTCGCCGAAATCCAAATCGAAGCCCACGACAAGCCCGAATCCCGCATCGAACGCTTCCTCATCCGCCAGTGCTTCGCCACGGCCCCGGCGGAAACCATCGGCGCGGCCTGGGCCAGCATCCACCGCATCCAGATGCACCGCACCGTCGGCCTCCACGTCCCCTTCGACCTAACCATCCAAAACGTCGAGTGGTGCTGGACCATGCCCGAATTCCTCCGCCAGCTCGCCGCCCTCTTCGCCTACCCGGAGGCAGTCAAACAGACCTTCGTCCGCGACGATCTCGACCGTTTCCTCCGCTCCGCCAACGCCGATTTCTACACCGCCGCCGCCCGGCACGCGGACGAATCCCAGCGCATCATCGAAGCCGCCCCACTCGCCGATCCCTACACCTACGCCCTCCGCTTCGCCGAAGAGTTGAGCAAACGCAAATAACCGACCCTCGGCAAACCCCAGCCGGCGACTCCGCCGTATCGGAACTTCGGACGCAACGCCAAAGAGCGAGGCAACCGCAAGTAACGGCCCCCCGGGCAAAGCCCAGCCGGAGTCTGCGCCGTATCGGAACCTCGGCCGCCATTCGCGCCCGCAAACGCTGGCAACATATCGCCCAACGCATCGCCGAAGAGTTAGGCAGACCCAAATGATAAACT
This sequence comes from Acidobacteriota bacterium, assembly GCA_947470805.1. Lineage (GTDB taxonomy): Bacteria > Acidobacteriota > Terriglobia > Bryobacterales > Bryobacteraceae. The sequence continues at coordinate 3,120 of CANIVU010000175.1, forward strand.
CTCGGCAATGTCCCGCCCAGTTTTCCTGCTGCTGTTGGCCACTGCACTCACCTGGGCGGACCCTTTTACCGACTCCGTAAAACCCTTCCTCCGCACCCACTGCAGCGGCTGCCACAGCGGCAAAAACCCCGCCGGCGCCTTCGCCGTATCGGAACTCCTAACGCCATCCGCGCCCGAATCCCTCCGCGCCCGCGAGCGCTGGGAACGCGTCGCCCAGCGCATCGCCGCCGGCGACATGCCCCCCAAGGATTCACCCCGCCCACCCGCCGCGCAGGGCAGGGAAATCACCACCTGGGTCGCCAACGCCTACGCCGAACTCGACCGCAAAACCCCCATCGATCCCGGCCGCGTCACCGCCCGCCGCCTCAACCGCTTCGAATACTCCAACTCCGTCCGCGACCTCCTCGGCCTCGACCTGAACCCCGGCGAAGACTTCCCCGTCGATCCCTACGGCTACGGCTTCGACAACATCGGCGACGTCCTTTCCATGAACGCCGGCATGACCGAACAATACTTGAAGGCCGCCGAACGCATTGCCAAATCCGCCGTCCCCGTTCCCGGCGAAGCCATTCCCGCCACCATGCAGCGCTACCTCGCCGAGCGCGTCGGCCAGGATCGCCAGCTCCGCCTCCACATCGATCACGTCTTCCCCTTCGCAGGCCAATACACCCTCCGCACCGCCTTCTACCAGGCCATGAAGGACGGCACCCGCGTCCGCATCCGCCTGTATCTCGACGGCAAGGAAGTCGCCAGCGAAGAGCTCCGCTTCTACTATCAAATCGATCGCGCCGCCGAAGCCAAAGCCATCCACGTCCCCGCCGGCCGCCACCGCGTCAGCGCCTCCATCGAAGTCCTCCCCGATCCGCCTTACAAAGGCACCCCGCCGTATCTCGAATACCTCCAAGTCTACGGACCCATCGACGGCTCCGCCAAAACCAACAACAAATTCTTCACCTGTACCGAACCCACCCCCGCCTGCGCCCGGCAGATCCTGGCGCCCCTCGCCCGCAAGGCCTTCCGCCGCCCCGTCACCGGCGCTGAGATGGACGGCCTACTCAGCCTCGCCGCCACGGAGCAAAAGCGCACCGGCTCCTTCCCGGAAGCCATGCGAGCCTCGCTGATGGCCATCCTCATGTCGCCCCACTTCCTCTTCCGAATCGAGCGCGACCGCGGCCCCGGCTCGCAACTGCTGGAACCCCACGAACTCGCCACCCGCCTGTCGTACTTCCTCTGGGGCAGCCTGCCCGACGCCGAACTCACCCAGGTCACCGACGCCCGCCGCATGCTGAAGGACCCCCGTTCCGCCGCCTTCATCGAAAGCTTCGCCGGCCAGTGGCTGCAAACGCGCAACCTCTCCGTCCTCAAGCCGGACCCCACCCTCTTCCCCCAATTCACCGGCGAACTCGCCGCCGCCATGCGCACCGAAACGGAGCTCTTCTTCGCCGCCATCGTCCGCGAAGACCGCTCCATTCTCGACTTCATCGATGGCGCCTTCACCTACGTCAACGGCCCGCTGGCAAAGCACTACGGCATCGAAGGCGTCACCGGTGACGCCTTCCAGCGAGTCGAACTCGATGGCGTCCAGCGCGGCGGCGTCCTGGGGCAGGGCAGCGTCCTCACCGTGTCCTCCTACCCCACCCGCACCAGCCCGGTCATCCGCGGCAAGTGGGTGCTCGAAAACCTCCTCAACCAGCCGCCGCCCGCCCCACCGCCGGACGTCCCGGGTCTGGACGAAAAAGCCGCCGCCAGCGGCGGATCCATGCGCCAGCAAATGGAACGGCATCGCACCAGCGCCACCTGCGCCGGCTGCCATTCCCGCATGGACCCGCTCGGCTTCGGCCTGGAAAACTACGACGCCATCGGCCGCTGGCGCGCCGAAGACGCCTCCGGCGAACTCCCCGGCGGCGTCCGCTTCTCCACCCCCGCCGAAATGAAAAAGATCTTGAAGGCCGACCCCGAAGTCTTCACCCGCGCCCTCACCGAAAAGATGTTGACCTACGCCATAGGCCGCGGCCTGGAACTCCGCGACCGCGCCGCCGTAAACAAGATCGTCGACCGCGTCCGCGCCAACGGCTACCGCTTCTCCGCCCTCATCGAAGGCGTGGTCGAAAGCGACCCATTCCGCCGCCGCCGCGCCGAAGGAGCTGCCCAGTGAAACTATCCAGACGTCATCTTCTCCAAGGCGTCGGCGCCAGCTTCGGCCTGCCGCTGCTCGAAATCATGGCCGCCCCGGCCGCGCAACCCTCCCGCATCATGATCGTCTATGCCCCCAGCGGCAAGATCATGCCGTACTGGACGCCATCCGCGACCGGCACTAACTTCACCCTCCCGCGTACCCTCGCCTCTCTCGAAAAGCACCGCTCCCGCGTCACCGTGCTGAGTGGTCTCGCCGCCAATCAGGGCAACGCTCTGGGCGATGGCGGCGGCGACCACGCCCGCGCCGCCTCCTGCTACCTCACCGGCGTCCACCCCCACAAAACCGAAGGCGCCGACATCCGCTGCGGCGTCTCCATGGACCAGATCGCCGCGTCCCACTTCGCCAAAACTACCCGCTTCCCCTCCCTGGAACTGACCTGCGAGGACAGCCGCCAGGTCGGCTCCTGCGACAGCTACAGCTGCGTCTACCAGAGCATCTCCTGGAAATCCGAAACCCAGCCCATGCCCCCGGAGATGAACCCGCGCACGGTGTTCGAACGGCTCTTCGGCGACGCCAGCCTCTCCCCCGCCCAGCGCGCCGCCCGCAGCAGCGTCCTGGACCTCACCCGTAGCGAAACCGCCCGTCTCTCCCGCGACCTCGGCGCCACCGACAAGCGCAAGCTCGATGAATACCTCACCGCCATCCGCGAAATCGAGACCCGCATGGCCAAGGTCTCGCCGGTAACAACCGGCGCCGCGCCGGCCGGCATTCCCACCAGCTACCGTGAACACGCCCGCCTCCTGTTCGATCTCTCCGTCCTCGCCTTCTCCTCCGGCGCCACCCGCATGATCACCTTCATGCTGGCCCGCGAAGGCGGCCTCCACACCTACCCCGAAGCCGGCGTCCCCGAAGCCCACCACTCCTGCACACACCATCGGAATGACCCCGATTTGGTCGAAAAAGTAGCCCGAATCAACGCATTTCACGTCGAACAGTACGCCTATTTCCTCGACAAAATGCAGGCCACCCGCGACGGCGAGGGCTCCCTGCTCGACAGCACCGTGACCCTCTACGGCGCCTCCATCGGCGACCCGAACGTCCACGATCACAACAACCTGCCCACCCTCGTCGCCGGCGGTCCCGTCAAGGGCGGCCGCCACCTGGCGTTCGCCAAGAACACCCCCGTCGCCAATCTGCACCTCTCCCTCCTCGAGATGGCCGGCATCCCCGTTAGCCGGCTTGGCGATGGGACAGGCAAGCTCGATTTGCTGAACCAGCTCTAATTGCGGGGCATATTATGGAGGCATGGACCGACGCTCCTTCCTCGCCTCGCTCGCCCTGGCCCAGACGCCCGGAGCCTTCCAGGCCGCGGCCGCCAAGCGCCTCATCACGCCCGATCCACTCCTCCCTGTCACCGGCGGCATGGGCCCGTCCAATCCTGTCACCAGTAAGAAAGGCGATCTGTTCGCCAAGGCCCTCGTTTTCCGCGCCGGCACGGAGACGCTCGCCATCGTCAGCGTCGACTCGCTCGGCTTCCCCTCCGTCCTCGGGGACCGCGCCCGCGCCCTGGTGAAAGGCGTCGCCGCCGACCGCATCCTGATTGGCGCCACCCATACCCACAGCGCGCCCGATAGCTACGCCCTCCCCGATGGCAAGGGCGGACACACCGGCTCACTGTCCTATATGCAGTTCGTCGCCGAGCAGATTGCCGCCGCCGTCAACGACGCCATAGGCAAGCTCGCGCCCGCCGAAATCCGCGTCGCCAGCGGTGAGGCCAAAGGCAAGATCGCCTACAACTACTACGCGCCCGATCTCTACGACCGTCGCGCCGGCGTCATCCAGGTCCGCGCCGCGGCTGGCGCCGCGCCCATCGCCACGCTCGTCAATTACGCGATCCACCCCGAAGTGCTCGGCAGCAAGGTCGGCATCCTCAGCCCCGACATGGTGGGCCCTCTCTGCGACCAGGTGGAAGCCTCCTTCGGCGGCATTGCCCTGTTCCTGAACGGCGCCCAGGGCGGCATGATCACGGCCGATAATCGCGACCTGCAGAAGTCCCGCGACCCGTTGCGCGCTTATTGGAGCGACGACCGCACGTGGGCAGAATGCGAGCGCATCGGCGGCCTGCTCGCCAGCGAATCGCTCCGCATCATCGGACCCACCGCCTGGCAGCCGCGCCCGGAACTCGCCGTCCGCGCCACGCGTGTCCGTTTCCGCGTGGAGTCGGACGACATGTGGCAGGTGGTGACGAACTCACCGCTCAAGTACCCTCACCGCGCCTCCGACCGGACCGTGGAAACGCAGGTGAATTGGATCCGTCTCGGCAATGCTGAAATGCTCACCATCCCCGGCGAAGCCCTGCCCAACATCGGCTTCTTCCTCAAGCGGAAGATGAAGGCCGAACACAAATTCCTGTTCGGCCTGACCAATGACGCCTTCGGCTACATGCTCACGCAAGTGGACTTCGACAGCTTCCCGGCCTACCGGTACATCTCGCGCGTTTCTTTGGGCGAGATGACCGGTGAGGTCTATATCCGGGCAGCTTTGGAGCTGATGCGTTAGAACGTCACGCGCAACGCGACCTGCAGAATGCGCGGATCGCCCGCGCTGGTGATGCGCATGAAATTCGCGTTGTTCTGGGCGGTCGTCGGATTGTTCAGGTTCACGCGGTTCAGCACATTGAAGGCCTCAAACCGCAGGAACGTGTTCACCCGTTCGTTCCACTTGAAGTTCTTCACCAGGCCCGCGTCCACATTGGCGAAGCCGGGGCCGAAGAACGTGTTGCGGCCCAGGTTGCCATAGGTCCCAATCGCGTTCGGCGCGAACGCCGCCTTGCGCAGGTATTCGGTGATCACAGCCTGCCGCGACCGGTCGCCGCCCATGTTCGGATCGCCGATCAGATCGGCCCGCTGGCCGCCGGCGCCCGTGCGAGCATTGTCCACACCGCTGCCCACCGTGAACGGCTGGCCGGTGTTGACGTTGATGATGCCATTCATACTCCAACCGCCCAGCAGCGTCCGGGCCATACCGGACTTCGGCGACCACGGCAGATCCCACAGGCCCGAGAAGTTGAAGACATGCGCGCGATGGAACTCCGACAGGCCTTTGTCGTAGGACTGGCTGAACGGATTCGTGCGTGTGATGCCGTTCACTTTGTTCTGGGACGTATCGTCGATGGACTTGGCGAACTGGTAGTTGGTCAGAATCGTCACGCCCTTGGCGAAGCGGCGCTCGAGAGTCAACTGCAGCGAATGGAAGGTGGAGTTGCTGACGCTCTCCATGATCGGCGTGGAGCCCAGGGCCGGTCCGAGCGGACGGCGCTGATTGGTCGTGGCCGTCGTCGCGCCCACCGCGTAGGTCGCCGGGTTCAACTCACGTCCGACGCCGAGCCGCGTCCCTTTGGACGCCGCATAGGAAGTCCGCAGAATGAAGCCGCCGTAGACTTCCCGCTCCAGCGTCATGTTCCAGGACTGCACGTACGGATTGCGGAAATCGGCGGCGTACAGGAACTGCGAGGAGAACTGCGGAAAGGCCGCTTTCGAATCCGGGTTGAGCGATGCCGGGAACGGATTCGCTGTGCCCGCCCACGGATTGTTGAAGCTGTTCGTGTTGTTGCCGAACACCGTCACCACCGTGCCGAACGGCGCCTGCGTGGCCTGGCTGTTCGTGGAGATCGTATTCGTCCAGTCGTAGAAGACGCCATACCCGCCGCGGAGCGACGTCTTGCCATCACCGAAGATGTCCCACGCGAAGCCGACGCGCGGCCCGAGGTTGGTCCAGATCGTGGGCACGGTGCCCTTCGGGACCGTGGAGTCGCCGGAGTAGATGACACCCTTCGGCGCATTCACGTAGCGGGTGGATTGCTCGTTCGGCCGCCATACGGCGATCTTGTTGAGCGCGTCGGTATAGGGGATGAACGGCTCCCACCGGGCGCCGATATCCACCGTGAGCCGGCGCGATACCTTCCAGGAATCCTGCACAAAGCCAGAGAATCGCCGCACGCGGGTTCCCTTGTATTCGCCGATGCCCTGCGTCAGTGAGTTGAACCGGCCGATCATGAAGTCCGCCAGGCCGTCGGTTGTGAAAGGCGCGCTGCCATTGAAACTCCACTGGCCGTTGGCACGGAAGTTGTTCACGATGTCGTTCGAACCGTGCGAATACTCGCCGCCCATTGTGATCTGGTGCTTGCCCTTGGACCAGCGCAGCGTGTCCAGGTACTGTAGTTCCTTGCGCGGGAACGAGTTCGTGTCGCCGGTGTCAATGCGGAAGTAGCCGGCGATATCGATGTCCCATTTGATGATCGGATCGTTGTAGTAGTTCAGGCCGAACGAGGCAAGGCTCTTGTCCGGCTGCGGCGGAACGAAGAACCCATCGGTGCGCGTGAAGCTGAACAAGGCCTGGTTGATGAGCGTCGGCGTGAAGCTGTGGGTATCCGTGAACGAGACGGATTCGTTGATCCACTGCCCGCCGCTGTTGCGTTCCAGATAGTTGTTGGGATTCAACGATGCCGACGCGCTGGCCCAGCTGCGATAGTAGCGGCCGGAGATGCGGTTCTTATCCGAAAACGAATGATCGCCGCGCGCCAGGAACTGGTCGTCGTTGGAGTCGTTCGGGGCGGCCGTGAAGATGCTGTTGCCGGAGACGGGGCTCGGAATTTTGTCCAGGATCTGCCGTGAGATCGGGTTCAACTGCGCCGCCGGAATGCGATTACCCGGATACGGCTGATTGGTCAAAGGATCGCGCAGAGCCCGCGTTAGCGCGGAGAAATCGCCCGCCTTCTGCGCCGCGGTGGCCACAATTCGCTGCGCCGAAACCGGGGCGCGTTTGATGATCGTGGACTGGTAGGAGACGAAGAAGAACGTCTTGTCCTTGCCGTTGTAGACGTTCGGAATCGTCAGCGGCCCGCCCAGCGTGCCGCCGAATTGATTGCGCTTCAGGCCGTCGGTCAGCTTGGCGCCGTTCACCACGGGGGAGAAGAAGTTGGTGGCATTCAGTGCGTTGTTGCGCAGAAACTCAAACGCCGATCCGTGCAGTTCGTTGGTACCGGATTTCGTGATCGCGTTCAC
>CANIVU010000176.1 GCA_947470805.1 Acidobacteriota bacterium
ACAGGCCCTGGGCCAGAACCTGCCGATGGAAGAAGTTTCCTTCTCCTACTCGAAGATGACGATGGAGTACTTCAAGACCGATCATGCGACGGCGAAGTTGCTGGGCTCCGGCGGCAAGACGTTCTGGGATCAGACGGTCAATCAGGGCGGTTGATCCAAGCCTCTCCGCTTTCGAAAACGCGACGCCGGCTCTCCTTCGGGACAGCCGGCGTTTTTCATTGCGACACCCAAATCTCACACAATATCCGGTATTGTTGTAGGCAGGAACTGACGATACATAGACAAAGGCAGTTCATCGCTTTAGACCACTTCCGACCGAAGACGCAGGAGCATTTCTGGCAACCGATTATTTTTTGGAGATCAGCAGCATCAAGGGCGAATGTACCGATGCCAGGCACAAGGATTGGATCGAACTGGTTGAATTTTCGGTGGGGTTGAACCACGCCGTAACCGGCTCCTTGAGTTCAGGAGGGTCCCATTTTTCCGAGCGCGCCAACTTCAATCTGTTTACCGTGACGAAGACGATTGATGCCGGAACTCCGAAGTTATTCCTGTTCTGTGCCAAAGGGACGCCAATTCCGAAACTCACCGTTCATCTGTGCCGCGCGACTGGGGAGAAGGCGACCTACCTGGCCTACACATTCGAAAACTGTCATGTACAGGAGTTCGTTTCGCTGGACGAGCGAACCAACGGACAGAATCTTCCAATGGAACGGGTTTCGTTTTCGTACGCGAAGCTGACGGTGGAGTATTTTTTGACCGACCACGCTTCGGCCCGGCTCCTGGGCTCCGGCGGGAAGACGTTCTGGGACCAGACGACCAACTCCGGCGGGTGAGCGCGTCAGTTCAGTGGCAGGCTGAGTAGCGCGCCAGATGGAGCTCGACGGAACGCAAAGCCGACGAGGGCGGGGCCCTGGAGGCGAGCGAAGCCGCGTTTGCCGGCCGAAAGGCGGAACTCCGTGGACAAGGCGACATCGAGGTGCCCGAAGGCACCAATGGCGACCGTGCCGTTAGAGAGCAGCGCCCCGGAATCGTCGTAGAGAGTTACGCTGACGACGCCCTCTTCCGGCGCGCTGCTGGTGATGGCGAAGGTGGTTTCGCTCCCGCTGGCGTTGTCGAAGGGGAGTATCAGGAGCGGGGTGGGCGATTGCAGTGGGGCGGCAAGTTCCTGAGCTGGGCCTTCGGGCGGAGCGTATCGATAGACCGCGTAACCGGAAATGGGGCCGGACGAGCGCATCTCGACTGAACCAGTCGCGGGAAGGTCCGGCGGATCTGCGGTGGCGAGTTGCCAGGTGGCGTTTGGCGCAAGAACAGAGGTGAGAGACCCGGAGAGCGGGAGGCGGAGCGGCGCGCCGGCGAAGTTGCGGAGCGTGACGGCGATGGGGACTGTGGAGGCGGCGGAGGGGTTGATGAAGTTCAGTGTGGTGGACCAACCGCCGCCGGAGGCGATGTGGGGAAACCAGGCGGAGGAGGGAACGGCGGCGCGGGGCCAGGCGGGATCGGCCGGGGGAAGTGCGGGATCGGCGGTAATGCGCAGGTCGGCACAGTGGTGATAGTAATAACCGCCGCCGGGGTTGAAGCCGTGGTCGGCCATGAACTCGATGACCTGGAGGGTGCAGCGTTCGCAGTTGATGTTGGGCAGGGTGATGGCGGTTTCAAAGTCGCCAGAGATGGGGAGGGAGTGGGCGAAGAGGCCGTCGGCGAGGACCGGAATTTTGGCCGGATTCTCGATGACCGCCGAGATGGAGATGCCGTTGGCGTCCTGGGTGACAATCGGATCCGGCGGGAGTTCGGCGCGAGAGTTCACCGAGAGTGCGACGCGGTAGTGACCGGGGTGGAAGACGAATTCGTTGAGGCGAAGTTGGATAGGACGGCCGCCTTGCGCGGGGGTGACGATGTTGGAATCCGGGGCCTGGCCGCAGGGACCATCCCCTTTGCCGCCGGTGTCGATGGAGTGGGCGGAGGGCGGCTGGAGGAGCGAAAAGTGGGCGTGCAGGGAGATTGAAAGAAGGAAAAGAGCGTAGCGCACAGTGAATCACAGTATGAATTAGCGGCGGGCGGATTGAAACGAATCGGACGCGATGTTCACAACTCCAAACGAGAGGTACACATGGCGATCCTGACGACACCGAAAGACCTGCTGCCCTTGCTGGGGAGCGTTGTGACGGCGGAGGACCCTGTTGCGGCGCTGGAGCGAAAGGGGCATTCATTTACCACCGCCCTGAAAAGCAGCCTGCAGGCAAAGCGGGTACCGACGGCGGCGGAACGGAAGTTGTGGACCAGGGCCGCCGCGATGACGGGCCCGGTGACGTTCACGGCGGGGAAGACAACCCAGGCGGTGGCGCGGGAGTTGGCGGCGGGCGAGTTTGAGTTCATGGCGGGGATCCGAATGGGCGTGGCCAACGAGATTCTGGCGGGGACACTGGCGAATGGGACGTTGCCGGACACGTTGTTTTTGGACGAACTGCTGTCGACGGGGAGCATCGACTTGCTGATGGGCGCGTTCCGGATGGACCGGCCGGGCGGGCGGATCGGGCGACTGCTATTTACTGCGCCGCCGGTGTTATCGGTAGTGCGAGACGGGGCCGACCGGGTGGCAATTACGTTTCCGTTCCGGTTGCTGTTTGAACGAGTCTTTCAGGCGGCGGGGCGGACGATCCGGACGGTGGTGACGAACGCGACGGGGCGCCTGCGGCTGATCGCCGGGTTAACAACGCGGGTGGTGACGGTTCGGCCGGGTGAGCGTCGACTGGAAATGCAGATCGATCTTTCGCAGTCGCTGGAGGCACGGTTGGATATAGACCCCGGATCTCCGGTGCAGCGGGTGAGCCAGCCGGGACCGGGTGAAGTGGACGGGCTGGCGGTTCTCATTCAAAACGCGCTGCAACAGCAGTTGGCGGGGCGGTTGCGGGTGTCGATCTCGGCTCAGATTCCGATGCCGATCGGACGGCTGGAGGTCCACGACACGGCGATCCTCACACGCGGCGATGCGCTGTTGGTTGGGGTGAAGGTACAGGGGACGCCGGCGCCGGGAAATCCGGCGACGCTCGTCGCGCACTTCCCGAACGCGGAGACCAACTTCTTTACGCGGCTGCACGATCAGGTGTTACGAATCGCTGTGCAGAGCGCGGCGCGCAGCGGTGAGTTGACGACGATCGCCAGGCGGTCGCATCCGGACGCGCAGATCTCGAGCGCGGATGTGGCGTTCGGCAAAGATACGATTTCGCTGGTGGCGACAGGCAAGGTGGTGGACATGTGTCCGTTGGGCGTGGACATGGGCTTCACGATGACGGTGACACTGCGGTTCACGCTGGAGGGGACGCGAATCAAAGTGACCAAGGACACGAATATCGACCTGGACAATGCGGACGTGGCGCTGTGCCTGCTGACGAGCTTGGGAGTAGCCCTACTGGCGGCGATCGGCGTGTTTACCATGCAGGGATTTTTCGCGGCGCTGGGGGCATTCAGTGTAATTGGGGTTCTGACACTGCTTATGGAATTTGACGTGCCGGACCTGCTGTCGAAGCTTTTGGAGGAGAGCAAGAACGACCCGCTTTATGTGGAGCTGGACGCGCCACTGCCAGGAACGGATCTGCTGCCGTCATTGACGGGACCGATCGTCCGGCTGGACGAGAGCACGATGCTGATGTTGGCCCATCTGGGCACGCGGGCGGACGATGTGAACACCTATTTTTACGTCCGGTTTATGGAGGCCGACGAGTTGGGGATCGCCAAGGCGATGAGAGGAGTTGGCGTGGCGCTGATGGACCGTGACTCCCCTGCCCCGGCGGGCGACGATGTCGTGTTGCCGCCGCCATCGACGCGGACGACTGCACACCAGACGCCGAACGGCGTGATCGCCACGACGACACGGACCCATTACGAGCGGACCGCGGACGAGACGGTGCGCCAGGGCACCACCGATTTTGCCGGGCGGGTGCGGATGTTCATTCCCTGGGATAGTTTGGCGACGCGTGGCGGCGTGAAAGTAGAAGAAACCCGGCGGTCGAATGTGGATGACGTCGACGATGAGGGGACGACATCGACGCGGCGAACGGATGTGCGGGAGGCTCGGCCGGACTTCTATTTCAAAGTGACACGGGGCAACGGCAGCGTGGTGGATACGCTACAGATTCCCTCGGGGTTCTTCCTGAACTTTCAATCGGCGCGGGTGGGGAGCTTCGCTGCGCCGCTGACGATTGCATTTAGCGGCGGCCGTCCGCTGGTGCTGGATTCGACGGTGGGTTGAGCGGCCGGGCTACTTGGCGCCGCTGAACCAAATGGCATTCGGCGCGTCGGAGCGGGCGGCGGCGATGTCTGGCCAGCCGTCGCCATCCAGATCGCCGATGGCGAGACCGTAGACGGCCCCCTTACCATCGCCCCATTTTCCTTCCTGAAAACTCAATTGCGTGCCCTTCGAACGGTTGAAAAAGACAGAGCCAGGAGCCTGGTAGTTGCCGGCAACGATGTCCAGTTTGCCGTCCTTGTCCATGTCGGCAAGACCGATGGAGTAAGGCGGAACGGATTTGTCGCCGAGCGGTACGGGCGAGGCGAACTGGCGTTTTCCGGTGTTGAGGAAGATAAACAGGCCTAGTTGTTCGTCACCGACGACGATGTCCTTTTTGCCGTCGCCATCGATGTCGGCGGCAGCGGCGGCGCGGATCTGGGAATGGGCGGGGCCGAAGGGGGCGGGCGTGCCGAAGTTGGCCTTGCCATCGTTCCAGAAGACGAGACTTTGGCCGCCGTCGCGGTGGGGGATGAGCAGATCGTTGAAGCCATCGCCATCGAGATCGGCGGCAACGATGATGGTGGCCGATTGTGTGGAGAGGGGGGTGCAGACGGGAAAGGCACCCTTACCATCGTTGAGGCAGAGTTGGCTGGGGCGTGGATTTTCAGGGTTGGAACTGCGGTTGGCGACGAGGATGTCGGGGCGATTGTCGCCGTTCAAGTCGGCTACAGTGATGTAGCGGGTAGACCATGCGGGATCGCCGAAGGTGCTGGCCATTTTGAAGTGACCTTTGCCGTCGTTGAGATAGATGAGTTTCTTGTCGGGCTTGTCGTTGCTGACGACGATGTCGAGGTCGCCATCACCATCGAGGTCGGCGAGGGCGGCGGAGTAGGTTCGGTCGGCCGTTTCGCTGAGAGTTTCGGTGGTGAAGTGACCTTTGCCATCGTTGCGGAGAATGAGGTCGTGGAGAGGCCAGTGGCGGCCCTTGGCGAGGATGACGTCGAGGTCTCCATCGCGGTCGATATCGCCGAGGCTGACGCTGGCAGAGGTTTCGCCTTTGGTTTCGAGAAGCAGGACCCGTTCGAAGGTCCGTACTTCGGCGTGGAGTATGAAAATGACGGGGAAAATGAGAACAAATGGGCGGAACATGGAAGTCCTTGCGGCGCGTTGGGGTAGAATCTTTGAAGAGTAGCAGGTCCGCATCGTTTTGCCGACTTGCATTTTTGTTGTAGCGGACCTGGTGATGTCCCTCGACGGTAGCAGTGTGCGTTGCCGGGATCGATTGAGAGGGGACGAGGATGGAGTTTTCCAGAAGAGGTCTATTGGGGCTTCCCGCACTGGCGGCGGTTGGCGCGGACTGGCCGGCGTTTCGCGGCCGCGAAGGGGTTGGGCTGGCCGAAGGATCGGTCCTGCCGGCGGCCTGGAACGCGGATCCGGCGGAGGGCAAGCTCGCGGGCATTCGTTGGAAGAGCACCGTTCCTGGCCTGGGACATTCGAGCCCGATCATTGCTGGAGACCGCGTCTACGTGTGTTCGGCGGTGCGCAAGGCGGCCGGGAAAGCGCCATTAAAACTGGCGGTGGGCGGCGAGCCGACGGCGGCGGAGGATAACGAAGAGCAGAGCTGGGTGGTGCTTTGCTACGACTCGAAGACGGGGAAAGAGCTGTGGCAGAAGACCGCCAGGGCGGCCAAGCCACGGGCAACGCGGCACGAGAAGGCGACGCACGCCAACACGACACTGGCGACGGATGGCAGGCACCTGGTGGCGTTCTTCGGGTCCGAAGGGCTGTACTGTTATGACCTGGACGGGAAGTTGCTGTGGAGCCGTGATCTGGGCGTGGTGAACGTCAGCAAGTACGGAATTGGCTGGGGATATGGCAGTTCGCCGGCGGTTCATCAGAACCGGATTGCGCTGTTGTGCGACGACCCGTCGAATCCGTATCTGGTGGTGTTGAGCCTGACCGATGGGAAAGAGATCTGGCGCGTATCGCGGAAGGGGATTTGCGAGCGGAGCTGGGGGACGCCGTACATTCACGCCAGCGCGACCGGGGTGCAGGTGGTGACGAACGGGTGGCCGTGGAGCGTGTCCTACGACCTGGAGACGGGCAAGGAGTTGTGGCGAATCGGCAACGGCGGGGACAACCCGATTCCGACGCCGTTTGCGGCGAACGGGTGGATTTACCTGACGAACGCGCACGGGGGGAAGGCGCCGGTTTATGTGATCCGGCCCGATGCGAAAGGTGACTTGACGCCGCAGGCGGACGGGAAGTCGAAAGACGGGTTGGTGTGGGCGACGATGGGCGCGGGGTCCTACATTTCAACGCCGCTGGTTTATGGGGACTACATCTACCTGGGCAACACAAACGGGGTTGTGCGCTGCCTGAACGCCAAGACCGGGGAGAAGCTGTACGAACAGCGGCTATCGGCGGACGCGCAGATTTATGCGTCGGTGGTGGGTGCGGATGGGAAGATCTTTTTCCCGTCGCTCGATGGCGTTGTTTATGTCGTGAAGGCGGGGCCAACCTATCAATTGCTTTCGCGAAACCACATGGGGGAACCCTGTTTCGCGACGCCGGCCATTTTGAATAACACGATTTATTTCCGGACCACCGACAGCCTTGTCGCGGTTGGCTAGTTCGATTTCACTGGAGATTTGCATGCAAACCGTTCGACGGGCAGTGGTCCGTCTGTTGTTGTTGGCGGCCGTCGCGCTGCCGGGATTTACTCAGAATATTCGTTCGACGGTGATGGGGCGCGTGACCGACGCAAGCAGTGCGTCGGTACCGGGTGCGTCGATCACCATTACGAATCTGGATACGAACCAGAAGCGGTCTGTGACGACCGCGGCGACCGGCGACTACGTCATTCCGCAGTTGGAACCGGGACCGTACACGCTGGTGGCGGAGCGGGAAGGCTTTCGCCGCGAGATTACCAAGCGGATTGTACTGGAGACGGGACAGGACTTCCGCGTGGACATCAGCCTGAAGTTGGGGGCGGTGAGCGAGACCATTGAAGTAGAGGCGACCGCGCCGCTGTTGAATGCGGACAACTCCAATATTGGCGGCGTGGTGGAGCAGCGGAAGGTGGTGGAATTGCCGCTGAATGGGCGGAATTATCTGCAATTGGCGGTGTTGCAACCGAACGTGCTGCCCGCGGTGCAAGGGTCTGCGAACGCGAGCCGCGGTGGACTGAACATCGCCGGGGCGTCCGAGGTGTCGAACCTCTATATCAAGGACGGCATTGACAACAACTCCGCCTCCGACGGGGCGAGCCATACGCCGATTCTGGATACGGTGCGCGAATTCAAGGTGATGACGGGAACCTATTCGGCCGAGTACGGCCGGGCTTCCGGGGCGCAGGTGATGGTGACGACGAAATCGGGAACCAACGACCTGCACGGAACGATGTGGGAGTTTCACCGGAACTCGGCGTTTGACGCGCGGAACTTCTTTTCGCCCAGCAAGCCTCCGTTCCGGCGTAACCAGTTCGGCGCGGTGGCCGGCGGACGGTTGCGGCGGGACAAGACATTTTTCTTTCTTGGCTATGAAGGGCAGTTGCGCGGGCAGCAGGATTCCAGTCGCGCGACGCTGCCGAACGCGGCGTTGCGGAGCGGGGATTTCAGCGGATTGACGGGCGCCATTCGCGACCCGCGAAACGGGAACACGCCGTTCCCCGGCAACCGGATTCCGCAGACGTCGCTGAGCCCGCAAGGCGTTGGGCTGTTGGCCCTGTACCCGCTGCCGAACACGACCGGGACGCCGAACTACAACGTTTCCGCGGCGACGAAGAATGAGGCGCACCAGTTCATGACGCGCGGCGACCACCGGTTTTCGGAGAAGGACAGCGCGTATCTGGTGTACGAGTGGCAGGACAGCGGCGGTTTGTCGCCGTTGGCAGGTGTCGGACTGCCGGGGTATGGCACGTTGGGCAGTTCGGGCACGCAGCACGCGGTGGCAAATTGGACGCACATTTTTTCGCCGCGGTGGATTGCGGAGGTGCGCGCCGGGTATTCGCGGCTAAAGGTTTTGAACCTGCAGGAGGACTACAACGTTGACGTTGTGAACCGGCTGGGCATTCTGGGCTTGACCGACGTAGGCAAGACGCCGTTCAACAACGGAGCGCCGCGCGTGGCGCTGACCGGCTATGCGGGCATCGGCGGAGGTACCAGTCAGCCGCAGGGGCGGGGCGAGAACACCTATCACTACGTGGGCACGATGACCTATATCCGTGGGACCCACACGTTCAAGATGGGCGGCGACTATTTCCGTTTCCTGTACAACTCGTTCAATACGTCGACGGGGCGCGGCAGCTTCAATTTCGACGGCCGCTACACGGGCAATTCGGTGGCAGATCTACTGCTGGGCTTTCCGTTTCAGGCCAGCCGGGCGCTGGGCGAACCATTTCACAACGCGGTGCTGACATCGTCGGGCGCGTACTTCCAGGACGACTGGAAATTGAACGCGCGGCTGACGTTGAACCTGGGCATCCGGTACGAGTTGTATCCGGCTTTGACGGAGCGGGTGAACAAGCTGTCGAGCTTTGATCCGTCGACGAATACGCTCATCGTGGCCGGGGACCGGGAGGCGTATCTGAGCCCGACCGGAGCCGTACTGATGCGGGCGCGCGCCGGGGTGGGGCGGCAGGTGTTCGACACTGACTACAACAACTTTGCCCCGCGCATCGGGCTGGCATTCCGGCCGGCGAACACCGGAAAAACCGTCATTCGCGCCGGTTTTGGCTTGTTCTATGACATCCAGATGGTGGGCAACGGGATCACTCCGTTATCGCGCAGTTCCCCGTTCCGGGAAGCGCAGCAGGCGGGTCCGTTTTCGCCTCCCTTCCTGACAAACCTGCGGGATATGTTCAACCTGACGACGAGTACGCCAGTAGCCCCGGGAATTCAGCGGAACATCCGCACGGCCTACATCGAGCAGTACAGCTTTGGCGTGCAACACGAACTGGCGCGGAATCTGGTGCTGGACGTGACGTACATGGGATCGGCCGGGCGCAAGCTGCCGGTCGGATTGAACATCAATCAGGCCTTGCCGGGAACGGGCACGGTGGCAAGCCGCCGGCCCTATCCGGGTTGGGGCGGGATCACCGGCGGCTACATCATGGCGATGGGGAATTCGAACTTCAACTCGATGGCGGTGCGCCTGGAGCGGCGCTTGAGTGAAGGTTTGAGCTTCCTGACGAGCTATGCGTGGTCGAAGTCCATCGACTACACGCCCGGTGTGGCGACCGACGACGCGGCGGCACCGGCATTGGCGCAGAATGCTCGCAATTTACGGGCCGAGCGGGGTGTTTCGACGTTCCATACGCCGCACCGGTTTGTGGTGTCGACCGTCTATTCCCTGCCCTTCGGAAAGATGGTCAGCAACCGGTTCGCAAAAGCCGTTGTTTCCGGCTGGCAGACGACGGGCATCTTCACCTGGCATGCGGGGCGGCCGTTCACGATCACGTCCGGCCGCGACGAAAGCAACACCGACGGCGGCGCCGACCGGCCGAACGCCATCGGCGACTGGCGAGTGGCAAATCCGACGCCGGACCGCTGGTTCAACCCGTGCACGCTACTCGCCAACGGCACGCGGCGGAACTGCGCGCCGGGAGATACGCCGGCCTGGCAAGTAAACGCCATTGGCACGTTCGGCAACGTCGGACGGACGACGATGCGCGGTGCGCAGGCGATCAACGTCGACCTGGGCATCTACCGGCGCATCACGATCACCGAACGTCTCTCGGCGCAGTTCCGCGGAGAGGTGTTCAACGTCGCCAACCGGGCCACATTCCTGCTGCCGATCGGGAGTTCCTCCGCAGCCGCCTTCGGGCAGATTACCGGGGCGGTTTCGAGCGGCGACTTCGGAGCCCAGCGCCAGTTTCAACTGGCGCTGAAGCTCGTGTTTTAATGCCGGATATCGCCGGCCGTCGTCGCTATTTGTAGGCGACGACGGCC
>CANIVU010000177.1 GCA_947470805.1 Acidobacteriota bacterium
GCGGGATTTCGGGAGACGCGGGCCGTTGTGACGGGAGCGCCCGTTGATGCGGTGCTTGCCATAAAATAACCGAGGAACTTCATGTCAGTCACTATTGAGAAACAGGAATGGAAGGGCTGGCCGAACTGCTGGCGCCTGGCCAATGGAACGGTTGAGCTGATCGTCACAAGCGACATTGGGCCGCGCGTGATGCGGTACGGCTTTGCGGGCGGGCAGAACCTGTTCAAGGAGTTCACAGACGAGCTGGGGAAATCCGGCGAGCCGACGTGGGTACTGCGCGGCGGGCACCGGCTGTGGAAGGGTCCGGAAGACCGGTATGCGACCTACGCGTTGGACAATTCGCCCGTTGAGATTGCGACCTCCGCGGATACGCTGACGGCGACGCAGATGGTGGAGCCGGAGACGGGACTGCAGAAACAGATTGAGCTGCAATTGGCGGAGACGGGGACGGACGTTGTTGTGAAGCACACGATCTGGAACCGGGGATTGCTGCCGGTGGAGATTGCGGCGTGGACGCCGACGGTGATGGCGCCGACGGGGTTGGGCGTGACGGGATTCCCGCCGCGCGGGACGCATCCGGACGATCTGCCGCCGACGAATCCGCTGATTATGTGGGCATTCACGGACCTGACCGACCGGCGGTGGAAGTTCACGAAGAAGTACCTGACGCTGCAGCAGGAGACGGACAATCGGAATCCGCAGAAGCTGGGGCATTGGAATGCGCACACGTTTGGGGCATATTTCCTGAACGGGGATGTGTTTTTGAAGGAGTATTTTCCGACGCCGGGGATGCAGCATCCGGAGTTTGGCGCGTCGTTTGAGATCTTCACGAACCAGGACTTCCTGGAGCTGGAGACGATGGGGCCGTTTACGAAACTGGCGAAGGACGAGTGCCTGACGCACATTGAATACTGGAGCCTGCATAAGGCGACGCTGGAGGCGGTAAGCGATGATGCGCTGGACGCCGCGTTGCTGCCGTTGTTGAAGAAATGACGCGCCGGCATTTTCTGGGAGCCGCGGCTGGCGCGGCGGCTCCGACGAAACCGCAGGACCTGATCATCGTGCTGTGCGACGACCTGGGGTACGGCGACCTGGGTTGTTTTGGGCATCCGACGATCAAGACGCCGAACCTGGATGCGTTTGCGCGGCAGGGCATGAAGTTCACCGATGCGTATGCGGCGGCGCCGGTGTGCAGCCCGTCGCGATGCGGGATGCTATCGGGCCGGACGCCCTACCGATTGGGTGTTTATGATTGGATTCCGCCGGGGTCCGAGATGCACTTGCGGCGGGACGAGGTGAGCTTCGCGCGGATGCTGCAGCAACAGGGCTATGCGACTTGTCATTCGGGGAAGTGGCATGCGAATGGCAAGTTCAATTCTCCGGAGCAGCCGCAGCCGGGTGACCACGGTTTTGACCACTGGTTCAGCACGCAGAACAACGCGGGGCCATCGCACGAGAACCCGAATAACTTTGTACGGAATGGCGAAAAGGTGGGGCCGTTGCAGGGTTATTCGAGCCAGGTGGTGGTGGACGAAGCGTTGACGTGGATGAAGACGGTGCCGAAGCAGAAGCCGATCAACTTGTTCCTGTGCTTCCATTCGCCGCACGAGCCGATTGCGACCAGCCCCAAATTTGTGGACCGGTATCCGGGCGCAAAGAAGGCGGGCGAGGCGCTGTACTTTGGCAACGTCACGGAGCTCGATTACCATTTTGGGCGGTTTTTGGAGGGTTTGGAGGCGGCGGGGCGTGGGGACGCGTTGGTGATCTTCACGAGTGACAACGGGCCGGAGACGCTGTTGCGGTATCCGGGGAGTTGGCGGAGCCATGGGTCGGCCGCGCCGCTGCGAAGTATGAAGCTGAGCCTGTATGAGGGCGGCTACCGTGTGCCGGCGATGGCGCGTTGGCCGGGTCATATCAAACCCGGCACGCAGACGAGCGAGCCGATTTGCGGGGTGGATTTTCTGCCGACGTTTGCGCAGATCGCGCGGGCGCCGCTGCCGGGGAAACCGCTGGATGGGACGAGTATTTTGCCGGTGTTGCAGGGCGGGAAGTTCCATCGGGAGAAGCCGCTGCACTGGCACTATTTCAACGCACTGGACGCGCCGCGGGCGACGCTGCGCGATGGCGATTGGAAGGTGACAGGGGCGTGGAGCAAAGAGACGCCGAAGCCCTCGGTTTCCGGTTTCAAGCTGGAGCAGTTGGCGGAATTTAGAGCGCGGCCGCTGGAGGTGTTTGAGTTGTTCAACCTTCGGACCGATAAAGCCGAAACGACGGATCTTGCAGCCAAGGAGCCCAAGCGGCTGGCTGCATTGCGCGAGAAGTTAATCCAAGCCCATAAGGACGTATGTTAAGCCGCCGCCATTTTCTATTCAGTTCTGTTGCCGCCATTGCTCAGCCCAAGCGCCGCCCGAACGTGTTGTTCATCGCCACCGATGACATGAACAACGCGTTGGGGTGCTATGGCCATCCGGTGGTGAAGACGCCGAACCTGGACCGGCTTGTGGCGCGCGGGGTTCGTTTCGACAGGGCGTACTGCCAGTTTGCGTTTTGCAGCCCGTCGCGGTCGTCGCTGATGACCGGGCTGGGGCCTGATACGACCAAGGTCTACAATCTACAGAAGCATTTCCGGGAAGCTGTGCCGAACGTTGTGACGTTGTCGCAGGCGTTTCAGAAGAACGGCTACTTTGCGGCGCGGGTGGGGAAGATTTACCACTATGGGAACCCGGGCGACCTTGGCACGAATGGGCTGGACGACGCGCCGAGTTGGAACCATCGGGTGAACCCGAAAGGGATCGATAAGGCGGAAGAACCGAAGCTGACGAATCATACGCCAGAGCGGAAGAACCCCGGGAGCGCGTTGGCGTTTTATGCCAGCCCAGCACGGGACGAGGAACACACCGACGGGATGGTGGCGGCCGAGACGATCAAGCTGTTGGAGCAGAACAAGGACAAGCCATTCTTTTTGGCCGCCGGGTTCTACCGGCCGCACTGCCCGTTCATTGCGCCGAAGAAGTATTTCGACATGTACCCGCCGGAGAAGATTGAACCGCTGCCGCTGGGGCCGGCGGAGATGGAGATCGCCCCGCCGTGGGCGTATTGGACGACGCCGGGGAATTGGAACATGACGCGGCGGCAGACGCAGGAGGTGTTGCAGGCCTACTATGCGTCGATCTCTTTTGTGGACGCCAATGTGGGGAAGCTGCTGGACGCGCTGGACCGGCTGCGGCTAACGGAGAACACGATCGTCGTCTTCTGGTCCGACCATGGATACGGCAACGGGGAGCATGGTCAGTGGATGAAGCAGACGGTATTTGAGGCCGCGACGCGGATGCCGCTGATCTTTGCCACGCCGATGACGAGGGCGAAGGGGAAGGGCTGCCCGCGCACGGTGGAGCTGTTGGACCTGTATCCTACGCTGGCCGACCTGTGCGGGCTAAAGGACGTGCCGGGGAACCTGCACGGCAAAAGCCTGCGGCCATTGTTGGATAACCCAGGCGCGAAGTGGGACCGGCCGGCGGTGAGCCAGGTAAGCCGTCCGCAGAAGCGTATGGGCTACACAATTCGCACGGAGCGCCATCGGTACACCGACTGGGGTGAGGCGGAAGAGCTTTATGACTACCAAACGGATCCGAGAGAGGTGCGGAATCTGGCGAAGGATCCCAAACAGGCCAAGCTGAAGGCGGAGCTGAAAGCGCGGTTGGAGATGATCACAAAGGCCCGGGGCCGGGGTTGAGCCGGGCGAAGTAGGAGGATCCCTGCCGGCGGATTTCGGCGCCGTCGCCGAAGAGCCAGAGACGAGTGGCGAACCAATCGATGCGCCATTCGCGGCTGGCGCCATCGGCGCCTTTGGGCCGGGGTTGAAAGATGTCGCCCAGCAGGACGTGCAGGATTTCGTGCACGACGGTGTTGACGGAGAAGAAGGGCGTCTGGTTGCCGTGGGCGTGGCGCATGGCGATGAGGCAGAGGTGAAAGCCGTCGTACTGGGTGGTGAGGCCGGAGAGACCGTGGGCCTGGTCCCATTCGAGGGGGACGAAATCGGTAATGACGACGTTGATTGCGCCGTGGGCGAGCCCTTTGAAGACGGGGCGGCCGCTGGGGGCGCGGCCTACTTCGCCCGCGACGTCAGTGACCTGTAGAGACATGCCGCCTGCGGCGAAGCAGCGCTCAGCCTCCGGCCAGATTGTGTCCGCGGTTACTTTGGCGCGGGAATCGGTGATACGCCGGACGGGGATGGCGAGCGAAGGCTGGGCGAGCACAGAGGTGCCAAGTCCGGCCAGCAGTGCCCGTCGCGCGATCGGCATCTACCCACATTGTTACCCATGCAGGCGGAAGTAGCGTAGTTCGCGCTCGGCCTGGAACCAGTCCTCCTCCGGCGAGCCCTGGGGGCAGCCGCGGACGTGCCAGTAGTGATTGGCGAGCGCGGCTATCGCTTGTTGCGTTACGCGGGGCGCTTGATGGATATGGGCTGCATGGCTTCGCTGGTGGATGAGAGTGGCTTGTTCCAGATGTTGATAGGACGCAGTGGACATAGATGGACTCCTTCCCTGGAACCATTGCACGAGGCGGGCCACTCGGAAATACATGGGTTTGGGGCCCTTTGGCTGACCGCCGGAAGCCAGTTGACCGCATCCTGTCACGGGCGCGGGCGGGAACCACCGGCTGGCGGGAATGGGCCTCAACCTGCAATGAACCATGTTATGACGAAAGCAACGTTCGCGGGTGGCGGCATCGGTTCGATGGCCGGAGCCGCGTTTCTAATTCGAGATGGCGGCATGGCGGGCGAACAGATTCAGATTCTGGAAGCGGCCGCGGTGCTGGGCGGGAGTCTGGATGGCGCGGGTGACGCGGCACGGGGCTATTCGCTGCGCGGCGGCCGCATGTTGACCACCGATAACTACGAGTG
The DNA here is from genome assembly GCA_947470805.1 of Acidobacteriota bacterium. Lineage (GTDB taxonomy): Bacteria > Acidobacteriota > Terriglobia > Bryobacterales > Bryobacteraceae. The sequence goes on from CANIVU010000177.1 coordinate 4,904, forward strand.
CACCTGGGATCTTTTCAAGACTATCCCTTCGCTGCACAATGCCGGGCAGACGGTGTACGAGGAGACGGTGGAGTTCAACGAAGAGCATGTGGCCCATTCCATGGCCCGGCTGGTAAACCGGCACCGGGCGAAACTGCCGGTGGCTTCGATGGGATTTTCGATGCACGACCGCTTGGAATTGTTGAAACTGACGCAGACGAGTGAAGCAGAGCTGGGGGCGAGCCGGATTACCGATTGTCTGTCGCCGGGCTTTTTCGAGACGTCGTTCTGGTTCATGTGGTCGACGACGTTCGCGTTTCAGCCGTGGCACAGCGCGGTTGAGTTCAAGCGTTACCTGTTGCGATTTATGTTGGAGTTCTCACGAATCGAGACGTTGGCCGGGGTGAAGCGGACAATCTACAACCAGTACGATTCCCTGGTGGCGCCGCTGCAGACGTGGCTGGTCTCCCAGGGCGTGCGGATTGTGACCGATTGCGTGGTGACCGATTTGACGCACACGGGCGGGGCGGGCGAGTTCCGCGTGACTGGGATTCAGTGCCGTCGGCAGGGGACGAATGAGGTGATCGACGTTGCCGAAGGGGATCTGGTGTTTTTGCAGAACGGTTCGATGACGGATGCGTCGAGTGTGGGATCGATGACGGCGCCGCCACCGCAGCGGACGAAGGCCGATTGCAACAGCTGGTCGGTGTGGGAGCGGCTGGCGGCGGGGCGGCCGGAGTTCGGGCGGCCGGCGGTGTTTAACAGCTGCATCGCGCAGTCGTACTGGGAGTCGTTCACGGTGACGCTGTTGGACCGGGCGTTTTTCGACCAGATGATTGAGTTCAGCGGGAACCAGCCGGGGACGGGCGGGTTGGTGACGTTCAAAGATTCCAACTGGATGATGTCCATTGTGATCGCCGCGCAGCCGCACTTCCGGAATCAGCCGGCCGATGTGCAGGTGTTCTGGGGGTACGCGTTGTTTCCGGACCGGATTGGAGATTATGTCGCCAAGCCGATGGCCGATTGCAATGGGGAGGAGATTCTGCGGGAGCTGTGCGGGCACCTGCGGTTCAACTTGGAGACGGTGGCGCGGGCGAATTGTATTCCGTGCCGGATGCCGTATTTGACGAGCATGTTCATGCCGCGGATCGCGGGGGACAGGCCGTCGCCGGTGCCGCCGGGGTCGCGGAATTTCGGGTTCATCAGTCAGTTTGTGGAGATCCCGGAGGACGTCGTTTTCACGGTGGAGTATTCGGTACGCGCGGCGCAGATGGCGGTGTACCAACTGCTGGGGATCACGCGGGCGGTGCCGCCGGTGTCGCAACACGCTCATACGTTGCACGCGCAGTTCGATGCGCTGGTCAAATCCTTTCAATAAACGGAGAACATGATGACTATCCTTGCAAGCCGGGAGATCCGGTTGGCCTCGCACCCAGAGGGCATGCCGACGGCCGAGAACTTTACGATGGCGCGCGTGGAACTGCCGCCGTTGGAGGAGCACCAGATATTGGTGCGGAACCTGTATTTGTCGGTGGATCCGTATATGCGCGGGCGGATGAAGGAGGGCGCGTCGTATGTGCCGCCGTTTGTGATTGGCGAGGCGATGGAAGGCGGGGCCGTGGGCGAGGTGGTGGAGAGCCGGTCGTCCCAATTCGAGGTGGGGGATGCCGTGACGTCGAGATTCGGGTGGCGGGAGGCGTTCGTTGCCGGGCCGAAGGATTTGCACAAGGTGGAGGAGGCGTCTTCGGTGTATTTGGGCGCGCTGGGGATGACAGGTATGACGGCGTGGGCGGGGTTGAACCTGGTGGACGTGAAGGCTGGGGATGTTATCTATATTTCGGGCGCGGCGGGCGCGGTGGGCAGCATGGCGGGGCAGTTGGCGAAGCTGCGGGGGTGCCGGGTGATCGGGTCAGCGGGGAGTGATGAGAAGGTGAAGTTCTTGCTGGAGGAGTGCGGGTTTGACGCGGCGTTTAACTACCGAAGCGGGCCACTGCTGCACCAGATTCAGCTGGCGGCGCCGGAGGGGATTGATGTGTATTTCGATAACGTTGGGGGCGGGTCGCTGGAAGCGGCGCTGGATGCATTGCGCGTGCACGGGCGAATCATCGCTTGTGGCGGGATCTCCAGTTACAACAACGAGGGACCGTCGACGGGGCCATACAACTTGTTCAACGTGACGACGAAGCGGTTGACGATGAAGGGGTTGATTGTGGGAGATTCGATGGCGCGATTGGGTGATTTCGAACGGGAAGTAGGCGGGTATCTGCGGGCGGGGAAGGTGAAGGCGCGCGAGACGGTGGCGATCGGAATTGAGCAGGCGGTGCCGGCGTTCCTTGGGCTATTTGAGGGCGGGAATGTGGGGAAGATGGTGGTGCGGGTGTCGTGAGGCTACTTGTAGTAGGAGACGATGCCGACGCCTTCTTTGGCTCCGCTTAGCGAGATAATGCCGACGTAGGCGGGGCGGAGGTGGAAGCGGTCGATGAGGTACATCTGGACGCGGGCGGCGCGGCGGCGGCCGACCAGGTATTGCTGGGACGGTACGCCGGTTCCGGAGTAGCCTTCAATCATCAGCGGGCCGTTGCGGGGAAGTTGGAGGATCTCGGTCATCGCCGCGTCCAACTTCGCCTTGCCGGCGGGCGTGATCGTTTCCAGGCCCTTGGCGTCGGTTTGGAACAGGTCCGCGCTCGCCAGCCAGATGGGGTGTTTTTTGAAGCCTTTGCCGAAGGACGCTTTCTGGTATTCGGGTGCGGTGAGGGCGCCGAGGTCGTAGAAGCCGCGGCGTTTGAAGAAGCCGCGGAAGAAGAAGTTGTGCTTCAGGGCCTCGGTGTTATCGGAGAGATCGGACATGGCTTCGTGGGCGTCGGCTAGGGTTCGCTGGAGGTTTTCGCCGACGCCGCCTTCGCCGGAGTCGGACTGGAACTTCTCGACGGCATCCTTCACCTGCGCAGTGATGTGTTGGATATTCTTCACGGTTTTCTGGATCTCCGGGACGATTTCGCTGGCCTCCACTTTCTTCACCACTTTCTTCACGTCGACGGTGGCGTCCTGGATATTGTCGATGCTGCGGTGGAGGCTGGCAGCCATTTCCTTGTCTTTGAACAGCTTGCCGACGGCGCCCTCGCCCTCCTGCACGCCGTCGATGATTTCGTTGAGATTCGCACTGATTTTGTTGGCGGAGGCGAGGATGCCCTTCACCTCCGGAGTGGCGTGTTTAATGAGCCTATCGGCGCTGTGGGCGGCGGCCTCGATCTGGGCGACGGCAAGGAGGACGGGCTCTTTGACGTCTTCGAGGATGCCATTGACCTTTTTGACGACGCCGTTGACCTGGTCGATGAGGTCGCCCCAGTCGAGGGGTTCGGTGGAGGGGATCTGGGCGCCATTTTGTGCCAGCAGAGCGGCGGAGGTGCCGGCGTCGATCTGGAGGAATTTGTTGCCGAGCAGGCCGTCGGTTTGGATGGAGGCGACGGAGTCCTGGCGAACGATGGGGTGGAGCTTTTCAACGATACGGAGGTAGACACGGAACTTGTAACCGGGGCGGGCGGGGACGTCGATGCGGGTAACGGTGCCGGCGTCCATGCCGGCGACACGGACCTTGCTGCCGTTTTGGATGCCGGTGATTTTGGCGAAGTCGGTGTAGGCGTCGAAGGATTTGGTGAAGAGCTGGTTGCTGTTTCCGATTAAGAATAGGCCTATGCCGAAGAGCAGGAGGCAGGCTCCGACGAAGATGCCGACGATGAGTTTCTTGGTGGTTTCCATATCTAACCTGCCTGCTGGGACTTCATGAATTCGCGGACGATCTCGTGTTCGCTTTGGGCGAGCTCTTCGGCGGTGCCTTCGGCGATGAGGCGGCCGCCATCGAGGAAGCCGAGGCGGGTGGCGAGGCGGCGCGCGCTGGGGATGTTGTGGGTGACGACGACGAGGGTGGCGTTTTGCTTGGTGTGGAGATCGATCAGGAGCTGATCGATCTCGTTGGAAGTGATGGGGTCGAGGCCGGCGCTGGGCTCGTCGATGAGGAGGATGGCGGGCTCCATGGCGAGGGCTCGGGCGAGGCCGGCGCGTTTGCGCATGCCGCCGGAGAGGGCGCCGGGCATGGTCTGGAACTCTTTGCCGAGGCCGACTCTTTCGAGGATGGCGGTGGCGCGTTCGCGGATCTCGGCGTCGGGCTTGCCGGTATGGCGGCGGAGGGGGAAGGCGACGTTCTCGCCGACGGAGAGCGAATCGAACAGGGCGGCGCTTTGGAAGAGAAAGCCGATGTGTTTGCGGATGGGGGCGAGCGCGTTGCTGTCGCGGCCGGTGATGTCGTCGCCGTTGACGAGGATGGCGCCCGAGTCGGCTTTGAGCAGGCCGCGGATGAGTTTGAGTGTGACGCTTTTGCCGGAGCCGCTGCGGCCGAGCAGGACGTAGGCGCCGCCGGTGGGGATGGAGAACGAAATGTCCTTCAGGACTTCGCGCGGGCCGAAGGATTTGGAGACGCCGGTGAAGGTGATGGCATCGCTCATGCGCCACCAACGGGGAAGAGGAAGGCGATGAATTTGACGAGGACGACGTTGACGACGATGAGGAAAATTGACGAGAAGACGACGCTCTGTGTGGAGGCGCGGCCGACGCCTTCGGCGCCGCCAGTGGCGTTGTAGCCGAGGTAGGCGGAGGTGGTGCCGATGAGGAAGCCGAAGACCATGGTTTTGCAGGTGGGGGGGATGAAGTCGGAAAAGGCGAGGCTGCTGAAGGCGGCGTGGAAGTAGTAGGGAAACGTCATGCCGGAGATCGTCGCTTCGGCGAGAAAGCCGCCGAGGAGGCCGGAGAAATTCATGAGCACGGTGAGCAGGGGAAGCGCGACGACGCAGGCCAGGACGCGGGTGGCGACGAGGTAGTGGAAGGAATTGACGGCAAGTGACTCCAGGGCGTCAATCTGTTCTGTGACGCGCATGCCGCCGAGTTCGGCTCCGATGCCGGCGCCGACGCGGCCAGAGATGAGCAGGCCAGTGACGAGAGGGCCGGTTTCCTTGACGAGGGCGAAGGCGAGCGCGGTGGGAATCATGGATTCTGCGCCGAAGCGCTCCAGTGTGGAGCGCGTGTGCATGGAAAGAACGGAGCCCACTGCGAGGCCGGAGAGGACGATGAGCGGGGCGGATTGCCAGCCGATCTGGTAGGTTTGGCGGAGGATTTCGGTCCATTCGAAGGGCCGCTGAAAGCATTCGCGGATGGCCTGGGCGGCGAAGAGGCAAAGCCCGCCGAACCATTCGATGGA
>CANIVU010000178.1 GCA_947470805.1 Acidobacteriota bacterium
CACCATCCAGTCCGCCAGACGCTGACCGGCCGGCTTCGTCGCAATCGCCGCGTCCACCACCACCTGCGCGCAGTAGTTCGACTGCACCAGCACCTCCTGCAGCGTCGGCCGGTGCGCCTCCAGCGCAAACCGGTTCGGGTACTGGTGGGCGGTCTTCAGCCAAACCAGCGGCTCCCCGCGCACGCGAGCGTTCCAATACCGCCACGTCGCCCGAGAAGCCGCCACGGTGTTGATCGCGTTCGCCAACGGGATCCGCAACGGCGAAATCACCGCCTGCCGCCACCCGTAGAACCGGTAGACGATCGCCGCCCGCGACAACGCCTGCAACGCCGCCATCGCCACCGTAAACGGCGCCAACGCCATCACCAACGGCGGCAACGGCAGCGGCACAAACAGGCCAAGCACAAACAGGAAGTTCGCCACCAGGCTGATCGGGTTGCCCAACAACCCCTTCCGGTCCCGCCAGTGCCACCACCACTGCCGCGCGCCGCCCTGCCAGCCGTGGCGCTCCAGCCCCTGCCAGACGATTCCGGTCACCCACCGCGTCCTCTGCTTGGTGGCCGAATACCAATCCCGCGGAAAATACTCCCGCGTCGCAACCACATCGGGCCCGGCCGGTAGCAGAATCTGACGAAATCCCAGATTCCGCACCCGGAACCCGTTCTCATAATCCTCGGTCAGGCACCCGGGCTCGAAAATCCGGTTCTCCGCGCTGACCGCCAATCGCTCCAGCGCCCGCCGGCTGAACGCGGTGCCCACGCCCGCCGACGGCAGGAACCCGCCCAGCCGCGCGCGCACATACAAATCCCGTGACTGGAATTCACTGAATTCGTCGATGTAGACGCCGTGAACCCATTCGCGCAACCCGGTCGGCAGGGGCAGTACAGGCACCTGAATCATATCGAAAAAAGGAAGGTGATTATGAATGGAACGTAGGGCCAGCGGATGAATTAAATCCTCGGCGTCGTGAGTCACAATGGCGTCAAACCGCTCCCCCGACAGCTCCTCCTGGAGCAGCATCTGCTGATAAATCCAGTTCAGACAATCGGCCTTCGACGTCGGCCCGTTGTGCGGCACCAGCGCCAGATGGACGTTCGGAAACCGCGCCTCCATCTCGCGAATGGCTTCCACGGTGGGCTCATCGTTCGGGTAGGCGCCGATGAAGATATGGAAGCGGGCGTACTGGATCGCCGTCACATTATGCGAAACCATCTGACGCACAACGGCCTCCTCCTGCCAAAGGGGAGTGAAAATGGCGATATTCCGCTCCGGGCCCCCGGCCGGGAGCGGAGCAGCCGCCGCGCCGCGCTCCGAAAATCGAAGATAAACCCAAAGGACGAACAACACCAGATCGTCAATACCGCTCACAGCCAGCCAAATGGCCAGCGGGGAAAGGAGAAACGACAATGAGTCAAACAAATACACTTGTTAGATTAGTGGCCGACAGCGGGAGGAATTCTCACCCCGGCCCCGCAAAATCGCAGAAAAATCTGAGGCCCCGGCCCGCTGGGACGGGTTATCCTCTCGATAACGGCGCCAGCCGCGAACGCCAAGGAGGCCATCGACCCATGAACGGTGCCAATCGCCGCCAAATCCTGCCGGTCGCGCCGGTCACCCGCCGCGACGCCATTCGCGCCCAGGAGGTCCAGGCCCCGGCCACCGGCAAGGATCCCTTTCGCCCAGCCCAGCAGTTCCCGCCACCGGTCAACGCCACGCGCTCCGACCAGAGCGCCATTCGCGCCCAGGAGGTCCAGGTCCTGGTCATCGACACGCCGTCCAGCCCCGCGACCGCCTCCGACAAGGAGCCCATTCGCCCAGCCAGGTCCGATCGCCAGCTATTCCCGCCGCCGGTCAAGGCCGCGCAATCCTACCAGAGGGCCATTCGCGCCCAGGAGGTCCAGGTCCTGGTTATCGACACGCCGTCCGGCCCCTCGACCGCCGCCGGCAAGGAGCCCATTCGCCCCCACATCCCGGGCCCGGCCGGCTCCAATCGTCGCCAATTTCTGAACCTCGCCGCCGTCGGCTTCGGCCTCCCTGCCCTCCGGGCCGCCGAACCCGGCTTCCGGTTTGCCTTGATCGGGGACAGAACCGGCACGGCCGCGCCGCAAATCTACTCTCGCGTTTGGCGGGAGGTGAGCCTCTTCGGACCTGACCTCGCCGTCTCCATCGGCGACACCATCCAGGGCGGCAACGATGCCACCGCGGCCAAGGAATGGCGCGAAATGGACGATGTCTGGCGACGGTATCGCCGGTTTCCCACCTACTTCGTCCCCGGCAACCACGACATCTGGTCCGCTGAATCGAAGCGCCTCTTTGAAATTGAGGCGGCCCACCCGGCCACCCACTCCTTCGTCCACGGCGGGGCGCTTTTCGTGATCCTCGACAACAGCCTGACCGACGCGCTGCCACCGGGCCAACTGGAGTACTGTGAGCGGACTCTCGCCCGCCACCGGGACCTCCGGCCCAAGTTCGTCTTCTGCCACCGGCCCAGCTGGCTGCTCGACGCCCGCGTCGGCAATCGCAACTTCGGCCTGCACACGCTGGCCCGGAAATACGGGGTCGACTACGTCATCAGCGGCCACGGCCACCAGATCGTCCATCTGGAACTGGACGGCGTGCGATACCTCGAAATCGGGAGCATCGAGCGGGGGCTGAAGCTCGGCCAGGGGTTCAAAGAGGGGTGGTTTTACCACTGGATCTGGGCTCGGGTGCGGGACGGGAAGGTGGAGATGACCGTGAAGGAAGCCACCGGGCAGGGCCGCCTGTTCCGGCTGAGCGATTGGGGGCCGACCGGTCCCAAGTTCGATCCCGGGGACCCCGCCCTGCTCGATCGTCCAAACCTTTAACCGCCTGCCAGGAAGCGTTGTACCCTGAGCCTATGCGTCTTTTGGCTTTGGGTCTCGCTTCCCTCTCCTGTTTTGCTGCGATTCAGCCGCTGGCTGAACCGGCCATATCGCCCGATCGGAAGGAGATCGCCTTCGTATCCGGCGGCGATATCTGGACCGTGCCCGCGCAGGGCGGCGAGGGCCGCCTACTGCTCTCCCACTCCGCCAACGAGTCCCGGCCGCTCTATTCGCCGGACGGGAAACGGCTTGCCTTCCTCTCCAACCGGGATGGCGCCGCTAACATCTACTTACTCGAATTCGCCACCGGCGCCGTCCGTCGGCTGACTTACTCCGACTCGGCCGAGATACTCGATAACTGGTCGCGGGACGGACAGTACATTTATTACTCCACCTCGGCCGGCGACGTCGGTGGCACATCCGATATCTGGAGGGTTCGAGCGGATGGCGGCACGCCGGTCAAAGTATCGGCGGACCGGTATGCCAGCGAATTCCACGCAGCGCCGACGCCGGACGGGAAACGACTGCTGTTTGCCGCCCGGGGCTTTGGGGCCACGCAGTGGTGGCGGAAGGGCCGGAGCCACTTGGACGAAAGCGAGATCTGGATCCTCGATGAGAATGCCACGGTGAAGGATCAGATGTTACTGGGACGCGGCGCCAAACAGCTTTGGCCGCAGTGGATGCCCGATGGGAAATCGTTCTACTTTGTCTCCGACAGGAACAACGCCCAGCAGAACATACATGTCTACACGATGGGCAAAGGAGAGAAACAGATCACAACGTTCTCCAAGGGCCGGGTGCTGTATCCGAACCTGAGCAATGACGGAAAAACCCTCGTATTTGAACGGGATTTCGGTATTTGGAAACTCGACACGGCCACAGGGAAAACCGAACAGATTACGGTGAGTACGCGCGGGGTACCGGCGGGTCCGGACCTCTCCGACCGGGTCACGATTACGAGCGGATTCCGGGGTTTGGATGTGTCGGCCGATGGGAAGAAGCTGGCGTTTTCGGCGCGGGGCGAGATATGGGCCGCGTCGGCGAAGGATGGCGGCCCGGCGGTGAGGGTGACGCGGAGCGCGGACGCCGACGGCGAGGCGGCGTGGTCGCCGGATTCGACACAGCTGGCCTATGTCAGTGACCAGGATGGGTCGCGGCAGGTGATGCTTTATGACTTTGCCAAGAAGGAGACCAAGGCGCTGACGACGGCGGCGCGGGTGCATTCGGGGCCGGGTTGGTCACCGGATGGAAAGCGCCTGGCCTATACCGTGGACGGGGAGGAGATTCGCGTCCGGACCATGGCCGATGGCAGTGAGAACACGGTCTACACCGGCAAGTTCGGGCGGCAGGGATTAAGCATGGCGTGGTCGCCGGATGGGGAGTGGCTGGCGGCGCTGTTACCCGGAGTGAAGAACTTCCGGAACGTCTGGCTGCTGAAGAGTGACGGTTCGGCCAAGGAGCAGGTGAGCTGGGTGCCGAACACGTTTGGCGGGGATGTGACGTGGACGCCTGACGGGGCGTCGATCCTGTTTGCGACGGGCCAGCGGACGGAGACACGGCGGGTGGTGATGGTGGACCTGAAGCCGCGTGCGCCGGAGTTCCGGGAGGACGCGTTCCGGCAACTGTTTGAGAAGCCTGCCGCGGAAAAGAAGGCTGTTCCGAAGACGGAGTTAGTCAAAGAAGGGCTGCGGGACAGGGTGCGGTATCTGCCGTTGGGGATGGACGCGAGCGACCTGGCGGTGAGTCCGGATGGAAAGACGTTGCTCTATGTGGGCGTAGTGGCAGATCAGGATAACCTGTACAGCTTTTCGCTGGACCGGACGACGCGGGAGCGGCCGACGCCTCGGCAGATCACTTCGACCGCGACGCCGAAGAGCGCCCTGTTCGTGAGCGCGGATGGGAAGACAGTTACTTACTTGGAAGCCGGGAGAGTTACTGTCATCGACTTAGTGGCTCGGGTGCCGCGCCCGATCGCGGTGACGGCGGAGTTAGTGGAGCGGTTTGAAGACACAAAAATGGCAGTGTTCCGGCAGGCGTGGATGCGGATGCGGGACTCCTTTTACGATCCGAAGTTCCACGGAGCTGACTGGACTGGGGAGGTGAAGCGGATGTACGGGGAGGCGGTGGCCGGGGCGCGGTCCGCTGATGAGATGCGGCGGGTACTGAACCTGATGGTGGGGGAGTTGAACGCCTCCCATCTGGGCGTGAGCGGGCCGCCGGGGCCGCCGGCGGCCGTGTTTGGGCATCTGGGGATTGACTGGGAAGAACAGGGCGGAAAACTGGTGGTTTCGGCGATTTTGCCGCGAGGGCCGGTGGCACTCGCCGGTGGCGTCGCGATTGGGGACGGCATCGCGACGGTCAACGGAACGGCGATTGGCGGACTGGTGAATCTACAGTCGTTATTGGAACGGCAGACAGGAAAGGAAGTGACGCTGGGACTGGGGAATGGGAAGACGGTACGGGTGTCGCCGATTTCGCTCCAGGCTGAGAAGGCACTGCGGTATAACTACTGGACCCAGCAGCGGCGGGACTTAGTAAGTCAGTATAGTAAAGGCCGACTGGGATATGTCCATATGTATGATATGGGTGATGAGTCATTGGCCGGGTTGATCCGGGACCTGGACGCCGAGACGCAGGGCAAGGACGGTGTTGTGGTCGATGTCAGGAACAACAATGGCGGGTATGTGAATGCGTATGCGTTGGATATTCTGACGCGGCGGAATTACCTGAACATGCAGCCGCGGGGATTGGAAGCCGGGTCGGCGCGGGCGGCGTTGGGCCAACGGGCGATTGAGAAGCCGACAGTGTTGGTGACCAATCAGCATTCGTTGAGTGACGCCGAGGATTTCAGCGAGGGGTACCGGGCGCTGGGATTGGGGAAGATTGTCGGGGAGCCGACGGCCGGCTGGATCATTTACACGGGCAACCAGCCGCTGCTGGATGGGTCGACGATCCGGGTGCCTTCGATCCGGATTACGACGGCGAAGGGCGAGAATATGGAGTTGAATCCGCGGCCGGTCGATGTGCAGGTGGCGCGACCGATGGGAGAGAGTTACCTGGGTGTGGACTCGCAATTGGAGGCGGCGGTGAAGACGCTGCTGGGACAGTTGTAGGGTCCTGGTTGAGTTGTATGGGCGGTATCGGGGAAGTCCATGTTCTTTGGGCTCCCCGGTAGAAGGACTCGAGGGGGAATCCGGGCGGGTTTCGGTCGATTTGGGTGGACGAAGTCGGAGATTTCCGTGATTTAGGATTCTGCTGGTGTCACGTTACCAGGGGGAATCCGGGGCGAGGTGGCGGTGGATTTGGATGAGCGGAGTCGGGGATTTGCGTGATCTGGGGTTTCCCCGGTTACCCGGTACCCAGGGGGAATCCGGGGCGCGGATCCCAACGGCTTGGATGGGCGGGGTCGGGGATCTCCGTGATCTGGGGTTTCCCCAGTTACCCTGTACTAAGGGGAATCCGGGGCGCGGATCCCAACGGCTTGGATGGGCGGGGTCGGGGATTTCCGTGATCTGGGGTTTCCCCGGTTACCCGGTACCCAGGGGGAATCCGGGGCGCGGATCCGAACGGCTTGGATGAGCAGAGTCGGGGATGTCCGTGATCTGGGGTTTCCCCGGTAGCCCGGCTCCAGGGGGAATCCGGTACCAGGGGAAATCTGGGGTGGGAAAGGGCGAGGCCCGCGTTTTGGGGGACGCGGGCCTCGTCGGGGCCGTTGTGTGTCGCCAGGGGTCTCGCCTGCGCTTTTTGCGAATGGTCGGAATCTGTTCCTGGTGCGAACACACGAGCATCCAGATCAACCGAACAACGTTCGATTTATTCCTCCGAGATGCTCAGCCTGTTGGGTTCTATCGATTGTATCGGCACTTGCCGCGCGGAAGTTTATAGCGACAGGAGCCATTCGATCATTTTTTTCATGGCCTGGCCACGGTGGCTTACCAGGAGTTTTTGCTCGGGGGAGGCTTCTCCGAAGGTGGTTCCGAAGGGGGGGTAGAAGAAAAGCGGGTCGTAGCCGAAGCCGTTGGGGCCACGGGGGACGTCGATGATCTCGCCCTCGACAAAGTCTTCGCAGCCGAACAGCGTCTGGCGTTGGCTGGCCACGGCCATGGCGCAGATGAAACGGGCGGTGCGGTTGGGTTCGTTTTTCAGGGCATCGAGGAGCTTGGCGTTGTTGGCGGGGTCGGTTGCGGCTTCGCCGGCGTAGCGGGCGGAGTAGATGCCGGGGGCGCCGTTGAGGGCATCGACAGACAAGCCAGAGTCGTCGGCGAAGACCATGCCGTCGACGAACTGGCTGTAGTATTCGGCCTTGAGGGCAGCATTGGCGGAGAACGTCGCGCCGGTTTCCTCGGGCGGCTCGATTTGCTTCAGGCCGGGAACGGGGAGGACTTCGAGTTTCCCGGCGCCGTAGTGGGCGGCGATCAGGTTGAACTCGCGGAGTTTACCCGGGTTCGTTGTGGCGCAGTAGACGATCACGATGGGAGGGTGACGAATTTCTTCTGGAGGGTGATCAGTTCGCTTACGCCCTGGCGGCCGAGTTTCAAGAGCGTCGCCAGTTGGTCGTCGTCGAACTCTTTGTGTTCGGCGGTGGCCTGGAGTTCGACGAACTTACCGGCGCCGGTCATCACGATGTTCATGTCGACTTCGGCGGCGGAATCCTCTTCGTAGCAGAGGTCTAAGAGGCCTTCGCCGTTTAGGATGCCGACGCTTGTCGCTGCGACGTAGTCGCGAATGGGGTTGGAGGCCAGCACGCGGCCCTGGACGAGCTTGCCGATGGCGAGGCCGAGAGCAATGAAGGCTCCGGTGATGGCTGTGGTGCGGGTGCCGCCGTCGGCCTGGAGGACGTCGCAATCGAGAACGATGGAGCGTTCGCCGAGCGTCTTGAGGTCGACCACGCCCCGGAGGGCGCGGCCTATGAGGCGTTGGATCTCCATGGTGCGGCCGGACTCGCGCCCCTTCTTGACTTCGCGGGTGGTGCGGGAGGAGGTGGCGCGGGGGAGCATGGCGTATTCGGCGGTGACCCAGCCCTGGCCGGAGCCGCGGAGGAAGTGGGGGACGGTGTCCTCGACCGTGGCCGCGCAGAGGACGCGGGTGTGACCGACGCTGATAAGGACGGAGCCTTCGGCGGTCAAAAGATAATCCGGTTCTACCGTAATGGGGCGCAGTTGCGCCGGTTGTCTGCCATCGACACGCATGTGAATTCCTTACCCTATTTGGCCGATTTGAGCATGGCTGAGAAGATCCAGCCAACCGCGAGGATCGCACCAATCACTAACAAAAGACAGGGGATAGCCCCTTTTGCATCCCGCGCGTAGTCGGGTTTTTTCGGCTCCGGAGCCTTCAATGATTTCGGGGCCGGTCTCAGCTTCGCCATAAATTCCGCAAGTCCTGTTCTACCATGGGAAGCGCATGCGGATTTCACGGAGAGCAGTTTTTGTTTTGGGCGTGTTGGCATCGTGCGGCCCTGGGAAGCCGGCGGTGACCGAGCCGCCGAAGCTGATTCACGGGGGGTGGATCCGGGAAACGATGGAAGTGAAGACGGCGGCCGACGTACCGGAGAGCCTTCGAACTTTGAACCCGACCACGGTTTGGCGCGTCACATATAGAGGCCCGCAGGACATTTCCGGGCTGTGGATTCTGTACCCAGGGGAGACGGTGGCATTCGAGGCGATTCAGAAGATCAACAAGAATGCGACCATCCGGCCGTTTTACCGGGGTTCGTTTTTTGTGATTTTGGACGCGACGGGCGTGCCGCAGCAGGCGCTGGGTGACTTTCAGGAAGGTGTGAGCAAGGTACTGCCGTGACGACTGCGCCCGCTCCGAAACACACGGCCGCCGATCGCCTGTTTGAAAGGGCGTTGTTGGGGTTACTGGTGAGCGGGTTTTTGGCGTTGGCGTCGACGGGGGAGTTGTCGCCGGTGGTGTTGGGGCTGTCGGTGGCGGGGTTTACGGCGCGGATTTTGCTGCTGGTTTTTCAGCGGGCGGTGGCGGTACCGGTGTGGGTGGTGAACACGCTGGTGATTTTGTACGCGGGGTTTTATCCGCTCGATTTTGTGTATTTGTCGGGCGACTTTTTGGGCTCGACGGTGCGGCTGATTTGCTTCCTGACTGTGGTGAAGGGGCTGACGTTCCGGACGGATCGGGATGCTTTGTATGCCGTATTGATTGGGTTTACGCAACTGCTGGCGGCGGCGCTGTTGTCGGCGAGTTTGTTGTTTTTTGTGTTCTTGACGCTGTTTTTGTTTTGCGGGGTGGCGACGTTCGCGGTGTGGGAGATCCGGCGGGGGGCGCGGGGGGCGCGGGCGGCGGTTCATGCTTCATCGAAGGGATTCTTTCGGCGAATTGTTACGGTGAGCGTGGTGACGTCGCTGGGGATTTTGATATTTACGGTTGGGTTGTTTTTCATTTTGCCGCGGACGGCGCGGGCGGCGTTGCAGAACTTAGTCAGTAATAAGTTTCACTTACCTGGGTTTGGCGGGGAAGTTGACCTGCGGAAGATTGGCGAGATACAGACGAGCAGCCGCACGATTATGTATGTGCGGATTCCGAATCATGGGGATGTGCTGACGCTGCGCTGGCGGGGGAGCGCGATGTCGCGGTTTGATGGAAAACGCTGGATGACTTCGGGAGACCTGGCGGAGCAGATCCGGCTGCGGTATGGGACGACGGCGATTCCGATCCGGACACACGGCGGGCGGCCGGGGGTGCGCGAGAAGTACGAGGTGCAGTTGACCGAGACGGGGATGAACGCGCTGTTTGTGGCGGGGATTCCGGAGTTATTGGAAGCGAATGTGGGGTCGATCGCGGTGTTGTCGAATGGGACGCTGCGAACGATGTCGGACATGCCGGCGGTGCTGCGGTATAGCGTGACGAGCTTCTTTGACAAGTATGGCGGGGACGGGACGCCGGCGTTGACGCGGGATGAATTGCGGCGGTTACTGGAGATCCCGAAGGGGTTCGATAAGCGGATTTTCACGCTGGCGCAGCAGGCGGCGGGGACGGAGAATAATCAGGCGCTGCAGGCGCGGCGGATTGTTGATTATTTGCAGAGTAACTACGGATATACGTTGGAGTTACCTTCTGCGGAGCAGGC
>CANIVU010000179.1 GCA_947470805.1 Acidobacteriota bacterium
CGGGTGTGTTATATTTATTCACAGTACTGAATAAATACTCACCTCGTACTGTGAACACGAAATGATCAAAGCGGGCATCGTCGGTTTCCGCGGCTACAGCGGCGCCGAACTCATCCAAATTCTCACCCACCACGGCAACGCGACCGTCTACCTCATGGAGCACCGCGCCGACGCGGGCGACCGGCCTACGCCGCGTAACGCCGCCGGACCGGCACGCATCCCGGCCACGGCAGAAGGCGCGCGCGAAGCCGGGCTCGACGTGGTTTTCCTCGCCACGCCGCCCGAAGTTTCCATGGAGCTGGCTCCCGGCTTCCTCGAAGCCGGCGCGAAAGTTATCGATCTCAGCGGGGCCTTCCGCCTGCGCACCGTCGACAACTACATGCGCTGGTACAAGGAGGCGCACACGCAGCCGGAACTGCTCGCAAGCGCCGTCTACGGCCTGCCGGAACTGAACCGCGCGCCCATCGCCTCGGCGAAGCTCATCTCCAATCCCGGTTGCTATCCCACCGCTGCCAGCCTCGCCATTGCGCCGCTGGTGGAGGCGGGCGTCATTGACCGCAACGCCGGCATCGTCTGCGACGCCAAAAGCGGCGTCAGTGGCGCGGGCCGCAAGCCGAGCCTCAAAACCAGCTACTGTGAAGTGACGGAGAACTTCTCCGCCTATTCCATCCTGGAGCACCGGCACGTGGCCGAAGTGCTGCTCAATACCGGCATCGAAGAAGCCGAATTCAGCTTCACCGCCCAGTTGATCCCCGCCCATCGCGGCATCCTGGAGACGATCTATTTTCGCGCCACCGGGCTCAGCTCGGCCGCCGATTTGGTTGCCCTCTACGAGAAGCGGTACGCGGGCGAACCGTTCGTCCGTATCTATGATCCCGGCAAAGCGCCCGACCTGCTCAGCGTCGCCCGCACCAACTTCTGCGACATCGGTGTCACGCTCCACGCCGCCACCGGCCGCGCCGTCGTCGTCGCCGCCATTGATAACCTTGGCAAAGGCGCCGCCGGCCAAGCTGTGCAGAACATGAACCTGGCCTTCGGTCTGACGGAAACGCAGGGGCTGCTTTGAAAATTCTCATCAAGCTGGGCGGGACGTTGCTCGATGGCGACGCGACGCGGCTAGCCATCGCCAAGCAGTTGGCCGCCGCGCAGAAGATCAATCCGCAAACGGTCATCGTCCACGGCGGCGGCAAGCAAATGACCCGCTTCCTGGCCGAACGCAACGTCGAATCCAAATTCGTCGAAGGCCTTCGCGTCACCAGCGAAGAGGTGCTCGACGCCGTGCTGAAGGTGTTCGCCGGGAGCGTGAACCATCAACTGGTCGCCTCCCTGATCGCCGCGGGCGCGCCCGCCGTTGGCATCACCGGCATCGACGCCTGCCTTGCCGAGGCCGAACAACTCCGCCCCGATCTGGGCTTCGTCGGCAAACCCGTCCGGTCGAATCCGGCTCTCCTCCATACCCTCATCGGCGGTGGGTTCCTACCCGTCGTCGCGTGCGTCGCCGGCGATCGCAACGGCCAGATCTACAACGTCAATGCCGACCAGATGGCCGTCTCCTGCGCCTCCGGTTTCCAGGCCGATCGCCTCCTGTTCCTCACCGATGTGGATGGTGTCAAGGACGGCAGCGGCCAGGTCATCCCCACCCTCTCGCTCGAACAGAGCCGCCTGTTGATTGCCGATGGCATCGCCACCGGCGGCATGCAGGCCAAGCTCAACGCCGCCGCCGATGCCCTTCTGGGCGGCGTTGGCGAAGTGGTCATCGCCCCCGGCGCCGCGCCCGATATCGTCGCCCGCTTACTCGCCGGCGAGGCCGTGGGCACGCGCTTCGTTCGCAGCTAATTTCGCAGGTAAATCCAGAAAGGACCGACGGCCATGAGCACCCTTGTTTCGCTGCAAATTCCGCAGGTATCCACCCCGACTACCTTTTCCGAAGGGCCGCTCCCCGTCCGTCCCGCAATTCTCCGCGATATTCCAAAACTTCTCGCTCTAATTAACGCGTTCGCCGCCAAAGGCATTATGCTGCCTCGCACCGAATTTGAACTCGCGGAAAATATCCGTGATTTCGTTGTAATTGAAGGCGGAGGGCAAATCGTCGCCTGTTGCGCCCTCCACATCTATTCCCCCACAGCGGCGGAAATTCGCTCATTGGCGGTGGATCCAGGCTGGCAGACACATGGCCTCGGCCGTAAGATGGTCGAAGCCCTGGAGAAGGACGCGCGCGAATTCGGATTAATTAGCTTATTTGCATTTACATATGTGGAAGGATTTTTCCGGAAATTAGGCTATGAAACCGTGGAGCGGGGAGAACTCCCCCTCAAGGCCTGGAAAGACTGCCTACGTTGTCCGAAATTCCAGGCTTGCGACGAAATTGCAATGCGGAAACACCTCAGCTAGTACCTCCCCATATGAGGGTATAGGGTCCCCTATTTGCGGGTATCCGCTCCGACCAGTACCATTCCCTATCTATCTGATTACATTGGCATTCAAATTTTAAGTACTGAGACCCACAATAGCGGGGTGCCCGCAGATTCACAAATCTGACTCCCCCACTACCCTCAAAATAGTGTGGAAGAAAAAAGAGAATTTTCTTCCGCTCCAGCGACCAATTTGTATAATCAACGCAAACCAGTAAAGATTTACGGAATAATCCTGAACATTTCTGGTGTACCTGGAGAACACAAATGCGCGCGCAGACCGTAGATGTGAAAGCCTCGACCGGCAGAATTCTCTGCTGCACCATCTTCCGGCCCGGCGGGAAAAAGCTCCTCGCCAAGGGCCATATCCTCAACGATGAAGACGTCCGCATCCTGGAAACCGAGGGGATGCAAGAAGTGTGGGTTACACAGTTAGAGGAAGGGGAAGTCGGTGAAGATGAGGCGGTCCTGGAAATCGCCACCCGGCTCGGCTGCGGCTCGCTGGAATTGCGTCCGGCCGCCGGCGGCCGCGCCAATCTTTTCGCGACCGAAGACTGCTGCCTGCTCGTGGACGACGAACTCTTGAAGCAGATCAACTGCACGGCCAGTGTCGTCATCGCCACCGGCGCCAATTTCTCCTTTGTCCCCGCCGGCCAGCGCGTTGCCACCATTAAGAGCACCCCGTTTGCCGTCTCCGCCGCCGAGGTCGAAGCCGTCCGCAATATCCTCACGGAACGCGGCCCCATTCTCCAGGCACGCCCCGTCCAGGACCCGCAGGTCGCCGTCCTCTATACCGATCCTGTACAGGGCGACCGCGCCCGCCAGCTCTTCGAGAACATCATGCGCCAGCGCCTGGAAGCCATGGGCGTCCAGCAGAACTATGTGCTCAGCTCGCTCGAAGACGAAAACGCCATCTGCCGCGCGCTGCAACATCTGCTTCGCGCCAAACCCGCTGTCATCGTCATCGCCTCCACCACCGCTCCGCAGGGCCCGGAAGACGTCGTCGGCCGCGCCATGCTCCGGCTGGGCACCCACATCGAACGTTTCCTCGCGCCGGTCGAGCCGGGCAGCCTCATGATGCTCGGCTACAAGGACGAAATCCCCATCATCTCCGCCCCCGGCTGTTACCGCTCCGCCAAGAAAAACGTGCTCGATATCATCCTGCCGCCACTGCTGGCGCGCTACCGCATGAGCGGCTGGGAAATCGCCAGTTTGGGCCACGGCGGTCTCCTGATATAGAATCAAAATCTCCTCCGGAACTGTAGATTCTGGCCTCCGAGGAATTTACAGTTCTAAATTACAGCCGGCTGCCCAGCGTGGCATCCGGCTTTTTTTTGCGGGTATGCTGGAACTTCATGCAGATTCGATCCGTTCGCTGCTTTCTGCTCTCTTACGTCTTCCCGAAGCCCGTTGAACTCGCCTATTACGGCGGTCACCGGCAGGTCGTCAAACGCGACGCCATGCTCATCCGCGTCGAGGCCGACAACGGCCTGGTCGGCTACGGCCCCGGCGAAGGCAGCGAGGCCGCCGAACGCATCATCCGCGAAACCATTGCCCCGTGGCTCGAAGGCCGCGTCCTCCGCGATGCCGACGCCCTCCGCGTGCTGTTCCAATCCGGCCCCGGCGAGCACCGCAAAACCAGTCACGTCTACGGCACCGTCGAAGTTGCCCTCTATGACTTGCTCGGCAAGTTCAACGGAGCCCCCGTCTCCGAACTCCTAGGCGGCCGCGTCCGCGATCGCATCGCCCTCTACGGCAGCGCCGGCATGTACCAGTCCCCGGAGGAGTACGCCCGCGAAGCCGCGCTCTGCAAGCAACTCGGCTATACCGCCTACAAAATGCGCCCCGCCGCCGGCCCCGAGCTCGACCTCGAAGCCGTCCGCCAAATGCGCGCCGCCACCGGCCCCGACTTCGGCATCATGGTCGACGCCCACTCCTGGTGGCGCATGGGCGACCGCAGCTACGCCCCGGCCACCATCCACGAACTCGCCCGCGCCATGGGCGAATACGACATCACCTGGCTAGAAGAACCGCTCCCCCCGGCCGACCACGCCGCCTACCGCGAACTCCGCGCCCTCGGCCATGTCCCCGTCGCCACCGGCGAACACGAACACAACGAAGAAGGCTTCCTCGACCTCATCTACACCGGCTGCACGGACTACGTGCAAATGGACGTTGTCTGCCAGGGCGGATACGCCATGGGCCGCCGCCTCTTCCGCGAAATCCAGCAGGAAGGCCTCCGCTTCGCCTTCCATTCCTGGGGTACCGATCTCGAACTGATCGCCGCCGCCCACGCCGGCATCGGTTGGCCCGAAAACGTCGTCCAATGGCTGGAAGCCCCCTGTTACACCACCCCCGGGAACAAGTTCATGTATGAGTGGCCGCTGGCGTCGGAAATTCTGAAATCCCCGCTCGTCATCGAAAACGGCGATCTCGTCGTCTCCCGCGCCCCCGGCCTCGGCGTCGAAGTCGATGAATCGGTCATCGAAAAGTACCCCTGGCAACCCGGCCCCTGGTCCTACTTCACGCTCA
This sequence comes from Acidobacteriota bacterium, assembly GCA_947470805.1. Taxonomy (GTDB): domain Bacteria; phylum Acidobacteriota; class Terriglobia; order Bryobacterales; family Bryobacteraceae. The sequence continues at coordinate 4,944 of CANIVU010000179.1, forward strand.
TCTCCCCGCCAGAAACCCACGCCGTCACCAGCGACCACAGCATCGCCTGGGCCGACGAACCGAAGGCCTGATCCCCGTGCTGTTCGGAGCCATCGCCGGCGCCGCCGCCGCCGGATTCCTCGCCTGGGCCGTCCGCGGCCGCAGCGCCAGCGTCTTTGCGCCTTCTCTTTGGCGAGGACGCAAAGGCCGCCAGCGCATCGCCCTGACTTTTGACGACGGCCCCAGCGAATCCACTCCCGCCCTCCTCGCAATCCTCAAACAGCACAACGCCAAGGCGACCTTCTTCGTCTGCGGCCACAACGCCGCCCGCCTCCCCGAAATTCTGCAAGCCATCGCCAACGACGGCCACGAAATCGGCAACCACACCTGGGCCCACCCGCGCCTGGACTTCGCCAGCCCGGCCAAGATGCGCGACGAAATCGGCCGCACGCAGGAGATAATCCACCAAATCACCGGTTCGAAGCCAACTCTCTTCCGCGCCCCCTTTGGCGTTCGCTGGTTCGGCCTCGGCAGGGTGCAAAAGGAGTTCGGCCTTACCGGCGTCATGTGGACCGCCATCGGCCTCGATTGGAAACTCCCTGCCCCGGCCATCGCCGGGCGCCTGAACACCGCTGCCACCGATGGCGCCATCCTCTGCCTCCACGACGGCCGCGTCCTCTCCGAGCGTCCAAACATCGACAATACCCTCGACGCCGTCCGCCAACTCCTCCCCCTCCTCCAGGCAAAGAATTTGTCGATCACCTCCGTCTCTGCGATGCTGGAACCATGAGCGAGTCCGTTTCCCCCGATGTTCTCGACCGCGTCATGCGCACCCTCGCCGAGACGCAAAAACTCCCCGCGGACAAAGTCACCCCAGACGCGACCTTCGAACAGCTCGGCATCGACTCCCTCGATGGCATCAACATCCTGTTCGCGCTCGAAAACGAGTTCAACATCAACATCCCCGACGAATCCGCCCGCCTCGTCCGCGACGTCCGCCAACTCGCCGAAGGCGTGCAAAAACTAGTCAACGAAAAACCCGCCGCATGACCCGTCGCGTCGTCATCACCGGCCTCGGCGCCATCTCCGCCCTCGGCAACAGCGCCGAAGCGTTCTGGAGCGCCTGCCAGGCAGGCGAAAGCGGCATCGGTCAGATCACCGGCTTCGACATGAGCGGCATCCGTTTCCAGAACGGTGCGCAAGCCAAACAGTTCAACCCGGCCGATCACTTCGACGACAAACAGCTCATCCCGCTCGACCGCTTCGCCACCATGGCCATCGTCGCCGCCCGCGAAGCCCTCGCCCAATCTCATCTCGAACTCACCCTGGAAGAAAAGACCCGCGCGGCCATCGTCACCGGCTCCTGCTACGGTGGCAAGACCAGCGAAGATGCGGGCTTCAGTTCGCTGTACAAGGACAACCAGCCCCGCGTCCATCCCATGACGATCCCGCGCCTCATGGCAAACGCCGGCGCCAGCGCGCTCGCGTTGGAACTCGGCTGGCAGGGCCCCGCCTGGACCGTTTCCACTGCCTGCAGTTCGGCCAATCACGCCATCGGCCAGGCCTTCTGGCTGGTGCGCAATGGCATGGCCGACGTCGCCCTCACCGGCGGCAGCGAAGCGCCCTTCACCTACGGTTCGTTAAAGGCCTGGGAAGCCCTTCGCGTCGTCAGTCCTGACACCTGCCGGCCGTTTTCCAAAGGGCGCGGCGGTATGGTTCTCGGCGAAGGCGCGGGCATGCTGGTGTTGGAAACACTCGAACACGCGCAGGCCCGCGGCGCGCAAATCCTCGCCGAAATCGCCGGCTTCGGCATGGGCGCCGACGCCCATCACATCACCCAGCCCTCCGCAGCCGGTGCCGCCCGCGCCATTCGCCTGGCCCTTGCCGATGCGCAATGCAGCCCGGAACAGATCGGCGTCATCAACGCCCATGGCACCGGCACCGCCGCCAACGACGTCACCGAATCGGCCGCCATCCGCGACGTCTTCGCCGCCAACCTGGGCTCCCTAAAAGTCGTCGCCACCAAAGCCATTCACGGCCACGCCCTCGGCGCGTCAGGCGCCCTGGAGGCTGTGGCCACCATCTGCGGACTGCAACAGCAGTGCGTCATCCCCACGGCGAATTTCCAGACGCCGGACCCCGACTGCGACATCCCCCTCAGCCTGCAACACACGCCTTGGCCGCACGAAGCCGCCGTGTCAAACTCCTTCGCTTTCGGCGGTCTGAACGCCGTGTTGGTATTCCGCCGCTTTGAAGCCTGAGGCGCATAGGCACCCCCTTTACGGTGACATACGTGCCGGGGCCCGCACGGGCAAAGGCCGTGTGTACCCAAACGCTAGTTTCGTCCGCAACAGCAAACCGCGAAAAAGCGAGCACTGCTCTAATCCCGCTTAAACTCCGCGATCTCGGAAACCACCACGCGCTCCCGCGGATACACTTCCAACCGGAAGATCACCCGCTCCGGAACGCCTTTGTAAATCACGCTCCCGCCTTGCAACTGCGAGCCCTTCAGATCAATCGTCTGCGTCTCCGTGCGGGATTGAATAATCAGCGCGCCACGATTGGCATTGCGAACCGCCGGGGCCAACGGATCCCACGTTACCGTTAACTCCTCACCCGTCTTCTTCACAGACAGCGTCATGTCCCACGCTTCCATCCACGGATTCACCGGCTGCTTCGGCCGCATGCTCAACGCAATCTGGAAACCCACCACCACGCCCAGCAACATGAAAATGAACGAGAGCGGAATCCAAACCCAGCCCCCACGCACACCCTTGTTCTTCGGTGACATCACCTCGGCCTCCCCGCTGTCAAAAGTGGAGCCCGGCGGAAACTGCGGCGATTGCATCGCCACTGGACTCGGCGTCATTTCAGACACCTCAACCGGAGCGGCCTGCTCAAACGCATTCTGACGGTACGACAGCCGCGGATCTTCTCCCGTTCGCTGTTGTCCAAATCGGGCCGCCGCCGCCAAACGCTCCGTCGCCGACACGCCCCCGCCCAACTCCTTGCGCCGGAACGGGAACTCCAACGGTGAAGCGTCCGCCTTGAACTGCCCATCCTCCCGGAAGAAAATCCCCGCCATGCTGACCTTCGTCGCATATGGCTTCACGATCAACGCAATCGCCGAAGGCTCCGGGAACATCTCATCCAGAATCGAAAGATCTTCCGCCGCCAGACAGACGCCCTCACGCGTGTGCCCACGGTAGTATCCCACCGCGTAAATACGCCGGTCCGGCCCCTGCCGCCACCGCTGCATGGACTCTTCAAATCCCGCCCGGTCGTCGTCCGAGAGAATGAAGGAAGGTCCCGACGCGTGGTCGCAGTCGATGATTTCAAAATCTTCGACTTTCACCAGCGTCTGATCCCCCTGCACCTCCACGGTGCCAAGAAGAATACCGCCAACCTCCGCGCCCCGCTTCGGCACTGCGCCGAAACCACGCATCACTTCCAGAAGGACTCGGTCGATTACGTCGAATTGAATCTGCACGGAGATAGGTTTCCCCGCGGGCTTCCAGACGTACAACGGAGCAGTGCTCGTACCTGTTTCAGGAGTCAATCCTGGAATCTCCTTCCAATGGCGATTACCTATTCAAGTATAGTTACGAATATTGCCAGCCGCACTCTATCTCGTCGCCACCCCCATCGGGAATCTTGAGGACATCACCGTCCGCGCTCTCCGAATTTTGAAGGACGAGGTCGATCGCATCGCCTGCGAAGACACCCGTCACAGCCGCAAACTCCTCGATCACTACAACATCGACAAGCCGCTCATTTCCTATCACGACCACAACGAACGCGAACGAGGCGAAGAGCTCCTCGACCGCCTCCGGAACGGCGAACGCATCGCCCTCATCAGCGATGCCGGCACCCCGCTCATCTCCGATCCCGGCTACCGCCTCGCCGCCGCCGCCGCCGAAGAAGGCATCCCCGTCATCCCCATTCCCGGCCCTTCGGCATTGCTAACGGCGCTCTGCGCCTCCGGCCTCCCCACCGACGCATTCATCTTCGGCGGCTTCCTTCCACCCAAACAAGGCCAGCGCCGCAAGACACTCGAATCCTGGGCCGAATCCCCCGCGACTCTCGTCTTCTACGAAGCCCCGCACCGCATCCTCGACGCGCTCGACGACGTCGACTTCACGCTCGGCGATCGCGCCGTCGTCCTCGCCCGCGAGCTCACCAAAATGCACGAAGAGTTCCTCCGCGGCACCGCCAAAACCGTGAAGGAGCAGTTGAAAACCGCCAACACCCGCGGCGAAATGGTCCTGCTAATCGGTCGCGGCGAAGCCACCGTGAAGGATGACCGCCCCCTCCCCGAAGCCGTCGCCGAAGCGATCGCCAATGGGATGGAGCGCATGGAAGCCATCAAACACATCGCCCGCCAGCGCGGCCTCTCCAAGCGCGAAGTCTACCAGGCCGTCACCTCCTAATCCGTTCGCAACGTTGCCGACGGCTCAATCTTCGCCGCCCGTCTCGACGGGACAATCGCCGCAGCCAACGCCGCCAGCACCACCACGCCCAGCCCTCCCGCGTATGCCCATAGGTCGAACGCGCTCACCCCCTCCACCTGCGCCTGCACCACCCACGAAACGCCCCCCGCCAGCAGACAGCCCAACACAGCCCCCACTCCCGCCAACCGCCCGGACTCCCACCCCACCACGCGCCCTACCGTCGCCCCCAGCGCCATCCGCACACCGATCTCCTTCGTCCGCTGCGTCACCATGTAGGAAAGCACCCCGTACAGCCCCGACAGCGTCAGAACCTGGGCTTGTCCCCTGACGTGAGACACGAGTCTAGACACAGCTAGCTATCCGGCCGAAAAAGCACTGGACAGTAAGATTTAGGTTTAGCAGAATCGCGGTAGCTGGGGAAACAGAAGCGAGCTCTGCTGGAGAGCAACTCGTGGAGGGA
>CANIVU010000180.1 GCA_947470805.1 Acidobacteriota bacterium
CCGCGCCCTGCGTCGCCATCCCCTGCCCGGCCAAAATCGCCGCCCCGGCAACCCATAACAAAATCCATCCACTCATACGCATTCGTTCTAGTATTACCACCCCCTGAAATGTGAAATAATCCCCTGAGCCGCAAGGCAATTTCTTGTTAAGGGATCACCGTTTGAAACCTAGTTGCTTTTCAGGATTCTCACGTCTTTTCATGGGGCTCAGTTTGCTCGCAACCAGCCTCATCGCTCAAACAACCAACTCAACCATCGTCGGCTCCGTCATGGACGGCCAGTCCAGCGTCGTCGCCGGATCCGTCATCACCGTCAAGGATAAAGGTACCGGCGTTAGCCGCACCGTGACCACCGATACAACCGGCAGCTATCGTATCTTCCCCCTCAACCCGGGCAAGTACGAACTCTCCGCCACCCATCCCGGATTCAAGACGAAAATCGTTCCCGAAGTCATTCTCGAAATCGCCTCGACCGTGAAGGTCGATTTCACCCTCGAAGTGGGCCAGGTCAGCGAAAGCGTCGAAGTCACCGCCACCGCTGCCATCCTGCAAACGCAGGAAGCCTCCGTCGGTGGAACGGTTACCGGCGCCGAACTCGGCCGCCTTCCCGTCAATGGCCGTAACTACACCCGCCTCATCATGCTGATGCCCGGCACCAGCGACCAGGGCGGCTCGCAGAGCAAGGGTACCTTCTCCGGCACCCAGCTCATCTCTGTCAACGGCCAGCGCCGCCAGGACAACAACTACACCATCGATGGCGTCGACAACAATTTCCAGATGATGAACTCCCCGGGCGCTTCCCCGCCCATGGACTCCATCCAGGAATTCCGCGTCCTCAACAACACGTCGGCGGAGTTCGGCCGCTCCTCTGGCGCCAACGTCAACATCGCCATCAAGTCCGGCACCCGCGACCTCCACGGTTCGGTCTATGAATTCCTGCGCAACGACAAATTCGATGCCAACGATTTCTTCGCCAACCGCCAGGGCAGCGGCAAAGTGCCGTTCCGCCAGAATCAGTACGGCGTCTCCGTCGGCGGCCCCGTCGTTCTGCCCAAGGTCTACAACGGCCGCGACAAGACGTTCTGGTTCGCCAGCTGGGAAGGCTTCCGTCTCCGCCGCGGCGGCACGGCCGTCACCACGTTCCCCGTGGCCGCCCAGCGCAACGGCGACTTCTCCCAGCAGTCCCGCACCATCTACAATCCCTTCACCGGCCGCCTCGATGCCCAGGGCAACATCCTTCGCGATCCCTTCCCCGGCAACCGCATTCCGGCCAGCCAGATCAGCCCCGCCATCAAGTTCTTCGTGGACACCCTGATGCCCCTGCCCAACTTTGGCACCGGTCTGAACAACAACTACATCAACACCGCCGGCCGTAGCAACGATCGCGACATGCTCGTCCTCCGCGGAGATCACAACTTCTCCTCGAAAGACATCGTCAACATCCGCTACCTCCGCCAGCGCGTCGGGGAACAGGTCCCCAACGCCAACCCGTACCTCTACGCCCAGAACCGCTTCGACGTCGAAAACGTCGCCGGCGGCTGGACCCACATCTTCAGCGCCACCACGGTTCTCGATGTGAAGTACGGCTACAACAAACCCAACAACCCCGGCGCCACCTTGAACAGCAAGATCACTCGCGGTGACTTCTTCGACAAGACCGGCATCCGGATGTACCAGCGCGACGTGCTGTTTGATCCCATCCCGACGCTCAACGCGGTAGGCGAAGTGTCCGTCGGCGGCGGTGGCGACATCACCGGCGACAAAATCAACCAGTTCATCGCCAACCTCTCCAAAACGGTCGGCCGTCATAACTTGAAGTTCGGCGCCAACATCACCAAGCGTATCTTCAACACCAATACGTCCAACCCCATGAACGGCAACGGCGATTTCGACCGCCGCCTGACGTCCCTGTTCTCCGACAACAACTCCGGCCACTCCTTCGCCACCATGCTCCTCGGCACCCCGACGGAAATTCGGCGCAGCTCCGGCAACACCTTGACCGACGCCCATGTCACCGCCTCCCAGGCCTTCGTCCAGGACGACTGGCGCGTGAACAACAAGTTGACTGTCAACATCGGCCTCCGTTGGGAATTCGCCAACCCGCCGTATGACTCCACCGACCGCATCGGCAACCTGCTCGTCACCCGCGACGCGGCCACCGGCAAGTACGCCGGTAAGCTCATGTGGGCCACCACGAACCCGTCCATCAACCCCGCCACCGGCAAGGCCAACGACCCCGCCAACCAGCTCGGCTACGGCCGTTCGCTCAAGCGGTCTAACTACCGTGACTTTGCTCCCCGTGTCGGCATCTCCTACCAGGTGAATTCGAAGACCGTCATCCGCACCGCGTATGGCATCTTCTACAATTCAACCTTCGTGCAGGAACTCCAGGACCTTCGCAAGTTCTGGCCCTACACCCCGCAGGAGCTCTTCACCGCCAACACCGGCACCACCCCGGACCTGCTCATCACCTCGCCCCCGCAGACCGGTACGGTCTCCATCGGCGGCTGGTCGCAGAACCCGGAAAACCGCACGCCCTACTCGCAGCAGTGGAACTTCACCATTCAGCACCAGCTGATGAATGACCTCGCTGTCGACATCGGCTACGTCGGCAACGCCAACAAACGCCAGATCGGCTACAGCTCGCTGAACACCGCCCCCGTCCCCGGACCGGGCCCGGTCAATCCGCGCCGATTGATGCCGGAGTTCGGCGAACTCGATGCCGGCTACAACGTCTTCGCCTCCTCCTACAACTCCTTCCGCGCCAACGCCGTCAAACGCTTCAGCCGCGGATTGCAGTTCCAGGTCAACTATACCTGGGGCAAGGCGCTCGACAACCAGTCCTCCCTCGCCGAATCCCGCGCCCAGAATCAGTACGATCGCCGCGCCGATTGGGGCCGCTCTTCCATCGACATCCGCCACATCTTCCAGGCGTCTTATGTCTATGAACTCCCCTTCGGCAAAGGCAAGCACTTCGGTGCCGGCTGGAACCGCGCCACCAATCTGGTCCTCGGCGGCTGGTCCATGGAAGGCATCACCCGTCTCCAGACCGGCGCTCCATTCAATGTCACCGTCGGCCAGGATCGCGCCAACGTCGGCCGCTCCACCCAGCGTCCCAACGTAGTCCGCAACCCCAACAACGGTGGCAACCGGAACGTGGATATCCCGTGGTTCGATACCTCGGCCTTCCAGCTCCAGCCCATCTATACCTACGGCAACGCCGGCTCGTTCATCACGCAGGCCGACGGTCGCGAAACCTGGGACATCTCCTTCCAGAAGGACTTCAAGTTCAAACAGGACGCACAGTTCCTTCAGTTCCGCGCCGAAATGTTCAATATGCCCAACCACGTCAACATGGGGAATCCGCAAGGTAGCTTCGCGTCTTCCGCATTCGGCAAGGTCACCTCGGCCACCGCGGCCCGGCAAATCCAACTGGGGCTCCGCTACCAGTTCTAACCAACCAACAAAAAAGGCCGCCGCATACCCTGCGGCGGCCTTTTTTTATTGGTGCCTCCGATCAGTCCACAATCGCCTGGAACACCGCGCTCTCGAAGTCCCTGTCCAACTGCCGCGTTCCATTGTCCACCTGGATCATCATCACGCCAACAATCTTCTCCACCGGGTCAATCCAGAAGTGCGTGCCAAACGCGCCATCCCAGCCAAACGAACCCTTACCCACTCGATATCCCGCCGCCACCGGATCGTTAATCACAATCACGCTCAACCCGAACCCGCGCCCCGGCTGCCGCCCCGGCATCGTGTCCGGCGCAAACACCGAAGCCATCAGCTCCACCGTCTTCGGGCTCAACAGCCGCTTCCCGTTCCCCTGCCCGCCATCGGCCAGCATCTGCGCGAACAGCGCATAATCGGTCGCCGTCGAATACAGCCCGCCCCCGCCCGATTCATACTCTTTCCCATACAAATTCAACATCCGGTGCTTGGCATCCAACGGCGTCATCTTGTTCCCGTCCCGGTGATACGCCTTCGCCACCCGCGCCAGTTGCTCCGCCGTCGGATGGAACGTCGTCTCTTTCATCCCCAGCGGGTCAAACAACCGCTTCTGCAGGAACGCACCAAACGTCTGGCCGGATACAACCTCCACCACCCGCCCCAACGTGTCGAACGCCGCCAACGCGCTATACGCCCACTGCGACCCGGGCTGAAACTCCAGCGGCGTCCCTCCCAGTTTCGGAATCGAATCGCTCAGCGTACCCGCCAGAGCATTCCGAATCTTCCCCATCTCCGAATTGCTCATCGGCCCGCTGCCCAAACCGGAAACGTGCGTCAACAAATCCTGAATCGTGATCTCGCGCTTCGCCGGGATCGTCAAAAACACAGGCGATCCGTTCGCCGCCTGCCGTTCACTCCGCCCCGTATCGATCGCCACCTGCTGCCCTTTGAACTCCGGAATAAACTTCGAAACCGGATCGTTCAACCGGACCTTCCCGTCCTCCATCAGCATCAGAATCGCCGTCGCCGCCACCGGCTTCGACATGGACCAGATGCGGAACATCGCATTCTTGTCCATCTCCCCGTGCGCCTCGTGGTGCACCAGCCGCCCCTTCCGCGTCACCAGCGTCACGGCCCCGGCAATATTGTGCTCGGCGATATGCCGTTGCATCGTCTCTCGAATCCGGTGCAACCGTTCGGTGGAAATCCCCACCTGCTCCGGCTTCGTCTCCGGCAGCGTCGCCGCCCAAAAAGGCAGCGACGCCAGTATCCCAACTACCGCGATGAATTGTATGCGCATTCCCGGGCTAGTATACGCAATCCCCGGGTCAGCCTACCATCGCACGCGCAACCCGGTCTGCATCGTCCGCGGCCCGCCAACGGTCGACGTGATCCGTCCCGCCGTCCCCGGCCCGGCCGCCGCGAACGTGCTGGCCGGGTTCGAAAACGTCGTCTGGTTGAACGCGTTGTAGATCTCAAACCGCAGTTCCATCGCCAGTTGCTCCTTCAGCTTTGTCCACTTGGAGATCACAAAGTCGTGCTGCACCTGCGCCGGTCCGCGCAGAATGTTCCGCCCCGTGTTGCCCCAGTGGTCCAGCGAATCGGTAAACGCGTTCACGTTGAAGAACCCGTCCACCCGGTCCTGCACCCGGCCGCTCAACTGCGCCGTCGCCACACTCTGCCCCGGCGCAAAGTCCAATCGCGCCAGCGCCGGCTGCGAGAACATCGCGTTCCGTGTCGACGCCCCGTACACCGAGAACGGCGACCCCGACTGCATCGTCGTCATCCCGCTCACCGTCCACCCCGCCATCGCCGCCGAAGCGAATCCCTTCTTGCTCGTAAACGGATTCGGAATCTCCACCACATACGCCGCCGTAAACCGGTGCGTACGGTCGAAGCTCGAAGGCCCGCGGTTGTTGGCGATGTTGAACGCATCGTGCTCAATCACCGAGTTATCGCTCGACACCGTATCGATCGATTTCTGCCACGTATACCCAAAGTTCCCCGTGACAAATTTCCCCATCCGCCGCCGGAAGTTCGACTGCAGCGCGTGGTAGCTCGACGAACCCCAGTTGCTCCGGTACCGGAAACCGCCGCTCCGGCTCAACCCCAGATACTGCGGGTCCACAAAGTAGTCCGGGCTGATCAGCGCCCCCGTCGTAGTGTAGATATCGGTGAACCCATTCACCGGTTTCACGCGCGGATCCTGCGGCTGCGTCAGGTTTACGCGCCCCATCAGCTTCACGCCCCGCGTGCCCACATACCGCACGTCCAGCAAACTGCCCCGCATCGGTTCAAACTGCGTGTTGAACGTCCACTGCTGCACATACGGCGTGCGGATAAACGGGTCGATAAACGTCATGTTCTTCGCGCCAAACGGCTCAGTCGCCGGAAACGCCGACCCATCCGCCCGCCGCCAACTCGGCGATCCCGCCGCGTTCCTGGCAATCGTCACATTCACCGGAATCTGGAACGGATTCACGTTCAGCGAAGGATACGGATTGGCCATATCCACCGGTGCCGGCACGTTGGCGTAGAAGAAGAACGGCGGCGTCAACTGCAGATCGCCCTTAATCGCCCCCGACGGCCGCTCGTAGAAAATCCCATACCCGGCCCGCACCACCAGCTTGTTGAACTTCTGCGGCTGCCACGCCAGCCCGATGCGCGGTGCAAAGTTGTTCTTATCGTCCATCAGCGTCGAAGCCGTCGGCGCCTTGTGCACGCTCTTCAGGTCCCACGGCGTTCCCGGCGCCAGCACCAGGCCCAGCTTGATCGGATCAAAATTCGGCTGGAAGAAGATGCTGTTCTCCGCCACATAGAAACCCGGCTGCAGCCCCAGCCGCGCCGCCGTTTCCTTGTTGTAGAAGTTCCCTATCCTCCCATCGGCGTCCGACGGGTTGCCATAGTAATCCCACCGCAGCCCCACGTTCACCGTCAACCCGCGCCGCACCCGCCAGTCGTCCTGCACAAAGAAGCCGTAATCGCGCATCTTGAAGTGACGCCGCGTGTCGCCCTGGTCCAGATCGGAACCGCCGCCCGACGCCCCGTGTCCCGTAAAAAACAGCACCCAGTTGTCGTAGTCCAAGTCGCCGTTCGTGCGCGCCATGTACTCGCCCTTAATCGTCGGCCGCCGGAACTCCCCGCCCATCTGCAGCGTGTGTTTCGCCGTGTTGAAGGAAAGCGTATCGGCCACGTTGATCACCCGCTGCCGGTCATAGAAATCCCACGCGTTCCCAATCCCCGCGCCCGTCAGCTGCGTCACAATATCCACCGTCGGCATCAACGAAGCCAGCCCGCCCACGGCCTTCTCAATCGGATTATTGATCCCCAGCGTCGAGTTGAAAATATCCTTATACTTCGAAATCCGCGTATTGTAGAGCTCAAAGAACCCGCCCCGGAAGTCGTTCACCCACTGCGGCCCAAACGTCCGCACGTCGCTCAGTGAAGCCGTGTACGAAGGTGTCTGCCCCTGCGTCGGCGATACCGAAGAAGCCGCCCACGGGAACGCCTCTTCCACATACTGCGACGAGTTGATGTAGTTCAGCCGCAACCGGTGCGTCGGCGTGAAGTTGTGCTCAATCGTCCCGTTCCCGGACCACCCGCGGAAGAACGTCGGAAACACCTGCACCAGCGCCCGCTCCGCGCCGTAGCTCGCCGTCCCCGGCAACAGCTGCATCGTGTCGTTCACCGACGGCAACAACAACTTCCCATTCCGCTTCACGTTCAGCATGTTCAACGCCACCGGATGAATATCGGAAGGCGTCAACGTCCGGAATTGCAGCGTGTTCACGTTGCTAAAAAACTGCCGTTCCAACCCCGGAATCTGATCAGGGGGAAACGCCCGCAACGCCGTCAGAAAATTCGCCGCGAACCGCGGATTATCCCGCGCGCCGGACTGCAGCCACCGGTTCGCCACATCGGCAATGTTCGACGCCGTCCGGTTCTCAAAGCTCATCCCATCCGGCACGCCCGTCCGCGCAATCGCCTTCGTCGCATAGCCCGACATGAAGTCGGTCCGCTGTACCGAAGCAAAGAAGAACGTCTGGTTCTTCCGAATGGGCCCGCCAAACGTCACGCCCGTCTCGTTCCGCCGGAACTGCGGCCGATTGGTCCCCGCCCGGTTCAGGAAAAACTCGTTTGCATTGAACTTCTCGTTCTGCAAAAAGTGGTACGCCGACCCGTGAAACGCGTTCGTCCCGCTCCGCGTGATCATCTGGATATTCGCGCCGCCGTTCCGCCCCGTCGCCGCCGAAAACAGCGCCGTCTGTACTTCCACCACTTCCAGTGCGTCCAGCGGCACGCTCAGGTTGTTCCCCAAACTCCCGTTGGCGTTCATCATGTTCGTCGTGTCCAACCCATTGATCGACACCGAATTGTTCGTCGGCCGCGCCCCGTTCACGCTCGGGTTCAGCGACTGCGACCCGTCGTCCCCCTGCCCGCCCGGCGAAGTCGCCAGGTTCATTCCCCGCCCCGTCCGGTCCGGCAACGGCGCACTCACGCCCGCCTCAGCCACAATCAGGTGCGTATAGTTCCGCGAAGCCGTCGGCAGCGACTGTATCTGCGCCGAACCCAGCGACACCGATTGCGTCGCCCGCGCCGTCTGCAGCAAATCAACCCCCTCCGTCACCTGAATCCGCTCCGCCAGCCCCGTCGTCCGCAACACCACGTTCAATTGCCCAACCACACCAGTCGCAAGCCGCACCGCCTCTTTGGCATCATCAAACCCGCCAAACTGCGCCACCACCTGCACCGCGCCACACGGCGCCGAAGCAAATCGCGCCACGCCCTCCTCCGAGGTCGGCGCGGAAAGCATCCGATTCGTCAATGGATCGGCCAGACGCACAACGGCGCCGCCAATCCGTCCTCCAGTGGCATCCGCCACCGTCACCTCCAGCCGGCATTGCGCCATCAGCGAGCCGGCCAACCCGAACAATAAAGCCCATCCATGTATCCGCATGGTACGAAGGTTAACGGCGTAAAATGAACACCCAATGACGCCCCCGCAAATGCTTCGTGAATTCATCTCTCCGTTGCGTGAGTTACAAATCAGCGAAAATGACAAAATGACTTGCGCGGCCCGGCGAGTTCATGTAACTTAAAAGAAGCAGCACGTCGATTAGAACCGTGGAGGTGCTCAATGGCCTCCAGTCCGCAAGTCCTTCGTTTCGTAGTTTGTGTATTCAGAGGGACAATCGAAGCCTCAGCCTGCGATTGAGCTTCTTTCCTTGTTCTTTTTCCGCGATAGCCTGTTCAATGTAGTTTGTTGGTGCCCATCGCTGGTCGGCTGCTGCCTTCGTTAGTTCACTGGTTATTGACGTATGCACCTCGCTTCCCGGGGTCTACATCCATCGCGCAGGAGGTGTGACTGACTATTTCTTCCGGCATTCCAGGTTCAGGCTTCCCGGTGGCGCCCATTGGCCTCCGCGAAGGTTCGTGTAATTAATTTGGCAGTAAGTGATTGTTTGTTTTGTTACATGTGTGTTGATCGGTTCGTAAATCCTGTTCTGGATGCCACTAAGTAACTGAGTAGTAAGTTCGATGCTGTACCGGGCGATAAGAGGAAAGCGCTTTCCTCTTATCGCCCATCGTATTTCCCCATCACCGCCCGCCCCGGAAACACCCCCTCCACCGTCTTCCCCTCCCGCACCACCTCCACTCCGCCCACAATCACATACGGAATCCCCGTCGAAAACTTCGGCCCCGTCTGGTACGTCCCCGTATCCTTCACCGTCCCCGCGTCGAACACCGTCACATCCGCATCCGCCCCCACCCGCAGCCGCCCCTTATTCTTCATCCCCGCCGCCAACCCCTCCAGCCGCTGCGCCGGCAACAACGTCATCCGCCGCAGCGCCTCCATCAGCGAAGTCACCTGCAACTCCCGCACATACTCCCCCAAAACTTTGCTGAACGTCCCCCCGCCCCGCGGATGCGCCCCCGCCGCATACGGCATCGTGTCCGAAGCCACAATCACAAACGGCGACCCCATCGCCGCCCGAATCCACTCCGGCTTCATCGAATGCTGAA
>CANIVU010000181.1 GCA_947470805.1 Acidobacteriota bacterium
GGCAGTGAACAGACGGTGCCGCTGGGCCGCGCGGTGATCGGTGGATTGATCCTGGCCACGTTTACGACTCTGACTTTGCTGCCGGCGCTTTATGCGATTCTGCAGGCCCGCGGCACCTCTACTTCCAAATCGCTGGATCCGAACGACCCTATGAGCAGCTACTATGAACGCACGTAATTTTCTACTGCCGATCCTGTTTACCGCCGCCGCGCTGGCGCAGGAGACGACACCGGTTGTCGTGAAAGTGCTGGACCGGCGGCTGAAGTTACCGGCCGAGGTGCAGGCGTATCAGTCTGTGGATCTGGTGGCGCGTGTGCAGGGGTTTGTGGAGAAGGTGCTGGTGGATCGCGGCAGTATGGTGAAGAAGGGCGACTTGCTGGTGGAACTTTCGGCGCCGGAGATGAAGGCGCAGTTGAGCGAGTTTGAAGCCAAGGCGCTGGCGATTGAGAGCCAGAAGGCGGAGGCGGAGGCGCGGTTGGCGGCGTTGGAAAGTACGCTGGCGCGGTTGCGGGATGCGGCGAAGACGCCGGGGGCGATTGCGGCGAATGAGGTGGTGCAGTCCGAGAAAGCCGTGGAGGCGCAGAAGGCGTTGATTCGGAGCATTCAGACGCAGGCGACGGCGGCGCGGGCATCGGCGGCGGGGTTGAAAGAGATGTTGCAGTTTCTTTCGGTGACGGCGCCGTTTGATGGCGTTATCACTGAGCGCAAGGTGCATCCGGGCGCGCTGGCCGGGCCGGCGGCGCCGGCGTTGTTGCGGTTGGAGCAGATATCGCGGCTGCGTGTGGTGGTGGCGGTGCCGGAGTCGGAAGTGAGCGGAATTGTGCGGGGCGCGGCGGTGCCGTTTTCGATCCAGGGCGGGTTGTCGGGGACGGGGACGGTGGCGCGGTTGGCGCGGTCGCTGGATCCGCGGACGCGAACGATGTCGGTGGAGTTGGACGTCAGCAACGCCGGGGGCGCGCTGGCGCCGGGGATGTATGCGGAGGTGACGTGGCCGGTGCGGAAGGCGAAGGGGTCGATCCTGGTGCCGCCGGGGGCGGTGGTGACGACGACGGAGAAGGTGTTTGTGATCCGCAATAACGGCGGCACGGCAGAGCATGTGCAGGTTTCCAAGGGCGCTTCGGCGGGGGATTTGATTGAGGTGTTTGGAAATTTGAAAGATGGGGATTTGGTGGTGAAACGGGGGTCGGACGAAATTCGGGTGGGACAGGCGATAAAGTAGTCATAGTCCTTATGCGTATCCTCAGTTCCCTTCTGTTTGCCGTGACGGTGTTCGCGGCGCCGAATCCCTTTGTTGGCCGGTGGAATTTCAACTTGCCGAACAACCACGCTTCGTGGCTTGGGATTACGGAGAAGAACGGGGCGTTGGAGGTTTGGTATCAGCCGACGGGCGGGAATGTTTTCCAGCTCAAAGAGGTAAAGCAGAGCGGCAGTCATCTTTCGCTGACTGTGGTGGCGGGGAATGAGAAGCGTCCGGGCGTTACGTGGGAACTGGACGTAGCGGGGAAGATTTTAAAGGGCCAGCAACTCCGCGCCGGTGTGGCGACTCCGCTGGAAGGCACGCCGGCGCCGAAACTGGATGGCGCGGCGCCGAAGAAATGGACGAAGCCGGAAGCGCTGTTCAACGGCCGGGATCTGACGGGCTGGGAGCCGATGGGTGACCCGAAGAACTCGCATTGGGTGGTGAAGGACAGCCTTCTGGTGAATGAAGACCATGGCGCGAATCTCCGCTCCACGCGCAAGTTCAACGACTTCAAGCTGCATTTCGAAGTTCTTTGCCCTGATCATGCCAACTCCGGTTTCTACCTGCGCGGCCGGTACGAAGTGCAGCTGGAATACGAGCCGCTTTCCGCCAATCCGCCGGAGCGCCGGATCGGATCGGTGTATGGCCGGATTGCGCCGGAAGGCGACCTGAAGCGGCAGCCCGGCGAGTGGGAAACGTTCGACATCACCCTCACCGGCCGGCGGGTGACCGTGGTGCGGAATGGCGTGACGACGATCAACAACAAAGAGATTGAAGGCATCACCGGCGGGGCGCTGGATGCCAACGAAGCCGAGCCGGGCCCGTTCTACATTCAAGGCGACCACACGGGCGGACTGAAGTTCCGCAACATTACGATCTCTGTTCCGGCGGCGAAATAACCGCTATAAGAAGTTTCGATTGACTGGCCGGGGCGAGTTTTTTTATCCTTCCAATACGTCCGTTCCTCCGTTCAGGAAATGAATTGCGCCTTGCCGCGCTTCCCCCTCACTGTCTGAGCCCTCGCGCCCACGTTGTGGCGTGACGTTAACTTCAGGGGGTTTGTCATCGTGAATCGACTTCTCGTAGCGGCTGTTGCCGCTCTCTTGCCGTTGTACGCCCAGAGCAGTTCGCTGCAGGGCACAGTCACTGACGGTCAAAACGCGGCCATCGCCGATGCCATCGTCAGTCTTATCAACACCGATACCACGGCGCAGCGCAAATCGCTCGCTTCTTCCGTGGGCGCGTACTCATTCGCACAGGTTCCGCCTGGCAACTATCGCGTCGAGGTCCAACACCCGGGCTTCCGCAAATTTTCTTCGCAGATTCGGCTGCAGATCAACACGCCGGCCACGCTCAACGTTGCGTTGGAGCTTGGGCAGGTGACCGAAACGGTAAACGTCAGTGAAGAGGCCGTCTCCATCAACACGCAGAATGCGACGATCGGCAGCCCCTTTACGGAAGTGCAGGTGCGCCAGTTGCCGCTGCAGACGCGCAATGTCGTGGAACTGCTGGCGTTGCAGCCCGGTGTTACTTCGACGGGGCAGGTGATTGGCGCGAAGGCCGACCAGAACAACGTCACGCTGGACGGCGTGGACGTCAACGACAGCCAGGGCGCCAACGGTTTTCTGGCCGTGCTGCCGATTCCGCTGGACTCGGTACAGGAGTTCCGCACCACGGTGGCCGGGCAGGGCGCCGATCAGGGCCGTTCCGCCGGCGGGCAGGTTTCTGTCGTCACCAAGTCGGGATCCAACAACTTCCACGGCTCGTTGTACGAGTTTCACCGCAACGTGAAGACGGCCGCCAATAACTGGTTTTCCAACCGCGCCGGCATTGCCCGGGAAGCGCTGATCCGGAACCAGTACGGCGCCTCGCTGGGTGGCCCGGTCATCAAGAACCGCGCGTTCTTCTTCTTCAATTGGGAAGACCGCAAGGACCGTTCCTCGTCGGCGCAGACCCGCACCGTTCCCACCGAAACTTATCGCAACGGGCTGATTCTGATGCGCACGAATACTGGCGGCATCCAGACGTTGACGCCTGCCGACATCCGGCAGATCGATCCGCTGAAGCAGGGCAACAGCGCCTTCATGCTGGACCTGATGAAGAAGTATCCGCTGCCGAACGATTTGCTGACGGGCGGCGACCGCGGCTTGAACTTCGCCACCTTCCGCTTCAACGCGCCTTACACGCGCAACGACCGCGCCTACGTCGGCAAGATGGATTTCAATCTCGACAAAGCGGCGATGCACACGCTGAGCGTTCGCGGCACGCTGACCGACAACGTACGCGACGACACGGCCAACCTTGCCCAGTTCCCGGGCCAGGACGCGGCATCGAAGATCCTGGAAAATCACCGCGGCATTTCGCTGCGCTACACCGGGGTCATCAAGCCGACGCTGATCAACGTTTTTAATTATGGCCTCACGCGACTGGGATCGCAGTCGTCCGGTGTGAAGGGCTCTTCGGTGACCTTTACGCCTTCGAACTTTCAGGCTTTCCCGCGCGCCATTACCCGCATTCAGCCGACGCACAATATCGTCAACGACACCACGTGGACGAAGGGCACCCATTCGGTACAGTTTGGTATCAACTTCCGCATCGTGACCAACGACCGGCAGCAGGATAACAACTACGCCACCTATAGCTACGGGCGCAACACGCTGAAGGGCCTCGGCGCGGATATCAACGATTCGGCGATCGCCTTCCTGCGGCAGCGGACGGGCATTTCGAGTCTGGCGCTTTCTGAGGCGACGCTGGTGACCAACGCGTTTGGCACTGCATTCGGCATTCTGAACTCCTACAGCGGCACGTATCAGTACAAAGTGGATGGCACCACGGTGCCCTTCGGCGATTCCGTTGTTCGCGTCTTCGGCAATCAGGAATACGAGATGTATGCGCAGGATACCTGGAAAGTGCGCAAGGATCTGACCATCACCGCGGGCGTTCGCTACGGCATCTATCAGGTGCCTTATGAGAAGAACGGCGTGCAGGTGGCCACCACCGTTGGCGTGGATCAGTTCTTCGCCGAGCGCGTCGCCGCTTCGGCGGCCGGCATCGCCGGGAACGCCATGCCGAACGCGTTTTTGACCTACGCGCTCGCCGGTCCCACGCGGGGCGGGCAGGGCTTCTACAAGCGCGATAACAACAACTTTGCACCGCGGCTTTCGCTGGCGTGGGCTCCGGGCGGCGATGGACTCAGCACGAAGGTTCTCGGCAAAGGCAGCGTGATTCGCCTTGGTGGCGCCATGGTTTACGACCGCTATGGCAGCTCGATGGCCACCAGCTTTGCCGCCTCCGGTTCGCCTGGTTTGGCCACGTCGGTGACCCAGCCTTCGAACACCGACTTCACCGATTCGTTCCGCTACACGGGCGGCGCGCTTCCGTCGTTGCCCGCTGCGCCGCAGGGTGGTTTCCCCTTCACGCCTCCGGCCGTCGCCGGCGGTTTCGGCTCCTACTCGGCCGTGAACCCCAACCTGGTTGCGCCGTATTCGATGCTCCTCAATCTGAACTATGCGCGGCCGCTGCCGGGCAAGATGACGATTGAAGTTGGCTATGTTGGCCGTCTTTCGCGCAAGGGCATTCTGCGGCAGGACTACTTCCAGCCGTTGACGCAGTTCCGCGATTCGAAGTCCGGGCAGACCTGGGCGCAGGCGTCGGGCAAGTTGCGCGACTACTTTGAAAGCGGCATTACTCCTGCGCAGGTTCGGGCGAACCCGTCCATCCTGCCGGTGGTTCCGTTCTTTGAGAACCTCTTCCCCTCCGCAGCCGGCACCGCCACCGGGACGCGGGTTGCCGGGGCCAGCCCCACGGCCAACTACTTCTATAGCGTGTACGGCACCTACGCCGGCAGCGATCTGGACGCGTTGCACGATTTCGATCGTGTGCGTCAGCCCAACGGGAGCTGCTTCAGCGTTTATGGCTGCAACACCTTCTTCGCCCGCCAGAACGCCGGCATGCTGGCGTGGGTGAACGCTTCCAACCCCGCCTTCCACGGTGGTGAGCTCGTCCTGCGCCGGCCCGTTACCAAGGGCTGGGGCTTCGACTTCAACTACACCTTCTCGAAGTCGATGGACATTGCTTCGGGATCGGAATCCGGCGGCACCTCCACCATTCAGGACACCTTCAACCCGAATGCTTCCCGCTCCGTGTCGGACTTCGACATCCGCCACAATATTACGGCCAATACCGTGATGGAGCTGCCCTTCGGAAAAGGCAAAATGTTCATGAACAGCGCGCCCGGCTGGGTGCAGCAGTTCGTTGGCGGCTGGCAGATTTCGGCGCTCACCAAGTTCCGTTCCGGTCTGCCGCTCACCATCTCCACCGGTGGTGTGTATCCGACCAACTACTTGAACTCGTCACTGGCCATCCTGAAACCCGGCGCCACGCTGCCGCAGACGCAGGTTGGGTTCAACGAAATCGGCGTGCCGTCCGTCTTCCCGCAAACCTCGGCTGTGAAGAACTTCTATGGGCAGTATCCCGGCACCGTTGGTGCTCGTAACCTCATTCGTGGACCGAAGCAGTTGAATACCGATCTCTCGCTGGGCAAGCGCTTCCTGTTGCCCTTCGAAGGTCATTCGATTCAGGTCCGCGCCGAAGCGTTCAACGCGTTCAACAACGTGAACTGGGACAATCCGTCCTCGCTGACGTTGTCCAACCCCACCACGTTCGGCCAGATTACCGCTGCCGCCGAAGCGCGCGTGATGCAGTTCGCACTGCGTTACGAATTCTAAATCCGGGTATGCCGGGACCGCGTTGTCTCGGCTATACTAGTGATACCCACGTGGCAAACCCAGGCTTCGCTGCCTGCAATCAGGGTCCCTGTTCCACCCTTGCAATCGTTAATCGTGTCGGATAGACGCGAAGTTTTTCATTTTTGTGCGTGCGAAAAGGAACTGTATGCATGGGATTGTTGGACGTCCACTCGTCCTCGCGGCTGTGTTTGGCGCGAGTGTATTCGCGCAAGGCGTAACGGCGGACTCGCCGGACTTCTTTGAGAGCAAAGTGCGCCCGGTGCTGGCCACCAGCTGTTTTGGCTGCCACACGGAATCCGCTATGGGCGGATTGCGGCTGGATAGCCCGGAAGCGCTGGCCAAAGGCGGGAAGCGCGGCGCCGCGCTCACGCCTGGCGCGCCGGAGAAGAGCCTGCTCATTTCCGCCATCAAGCACACGGATCCCAACCTGAAAATGCCCATGGGCAACAAGCTTAAGGACGCGCAAATCGCCGACCTGGAAGCCTGGGTGAAAGCGGGAGCGAAGTGGCCCAAAGCCGCCGCTGCCACCACCGCCGCCAAGAGCGCCGACGGCAAGTATGTTATTCGTCCTGAGGCCCGCAAGTTCTGGTCCTTCCTGCCCCTGCAGGAACCGCCGGTTCCCGCCGTGAAAGACAGCAAATGGGCGCGGACCACGATCGATAAGTTTGTTCTGGCAAAGCTAGAACGCGAAGGCCTGAAGCCCGTGAAACAGGCGTCCAAGCGCGACCTCATCCGCCGCGCGTCGCTCGATCTGACCGGCCTGCCGCCGACGTTTGAAGAGATCGCCGCGTTTGAAAAAGACACAAGTCCGGACGCGTTCACCAAGGTCGTCGACCGGCTTATGGCGTCGCCCCAGTATGGGGAGCGCATGGGTCGCGTATGGCTCGATGTAGCTCGCTATGGCGAGGACGACTACCGCTCGCTGAATCCGTTCCCGCGCGGCTATCGCCCGTATCCGAATGCCTTCGCTTATCGCGATTGGGTCATCAATGCGATCAACGACGATCTTCCGTACGACCAGTTTGTGAAGGCCCAGCTTGCCGGGGATTTGATGGACGCCAAGAATCGGCACAAGACGTTGCCGGCGACCGGGTTCCTTGGCCTTGGGCCTTGGTATTACGACAATGGCGCGTTTGAAGTGACTCGCGCCGACGAGCGGCACGACCGCGTTGACGTGGTTACCCGCGGCTTCATGGGGCTCACCGTTGGCTGCGCCCGCTGCCACGATCACAAGTACGACCCGGTTCCGCAGACCGACTACTACGCGCTCGCCGGCGTCTTCTACAACACGACGTACGAAGAGTATCCGACGGCGCCGAAGACGGTTGTCGCCGAGTACGAGAAGTTGGAAGAGGCGCTCGACCGCGAACAGAAGATTCTGCAGGAAGCCAATCAGGGCCTTTCCACCGATCTCTCCCGCTCGCTTGCCTTCCAGGCTTCAAACTATATCCAGGCTGTATGGGAGATCAGCGGCCCGCAGAAGAAGAAGATTGACGCGGTGGTTGAGGCGCGCAAGCTCGACTATGAATTGACCGACCGCTGGATCAAGTACATCGCCAAGCCCACCAAGAAGTACAAGAACAAAGAGGCGCTGCAGGCGTTGTTGAAGAAGCCGATGAGCACCATGCCCGAGGCAAAGAAACTGGCCGATAAGTTCCAGGAAGAGATCATCGCGGTGATGCTTGAACGGAACGAGATTGATGCGGAGAACAAGGTGATCGCGGCGAAGGATCTGGACGGCACGAAGCCGAAAAAGCGGACCGATAAGCCGAGCAACTTCACGTCGTTCAAAGACTTCAATCCGGGCTCCTGGCTGCGGCTGAAGAGCCTGCCGGAAGAAGAGAACAACTTCTGGACGGAGATCTTCCAGCGCGAGTTGCCGGAAGCCGACGATCCGAACGCGATGATGATGGGCGGCGGCATGATGCGTCAGGGCACTCCCGGCGTGTTGTTGTTCCGCGGGTGGGCGTTGGAGTCCCGCCTGGGTTCGGAAGCGCAGACGCGGATTAAGTCGATTCAGAGCGGTATTGACGCGCTGCGAAAGAAGCTCGAGACGAAGTTCCCCTTCATCCATGGCGTGAAAGACGCCGAGGCGATTTCGGAAATCAAACTCCACTTCCGTGGCGACCCGGCCAACTGGGTTGGCCCGGACGTCCCGCGCCACTTCCTGAGCGTTCTTTCTCCGGAAAACGGGAAGCCGTTCGCCAAGGGTTCCGGCCGATTGGAACTGGCCGAAGCGGTTGTCAGCCAGCCGATCACCACGCGCGTTATGGTGAACCGGATCTGGAAGGCTCACTTCGGCACGGGCATCGTCGACACGCCTTCGAACTTCGGCATGTCCGGCGAGCGTCCGACGAATCCTGAGTTGCTGGAATACCTCTCGGCCAACTTCGCCAAGAACGGCATGTCGATGAAGAAGTTGCACCGCGAGATTATGCTGAGCTCGGTCTATCAGCTCTCCGCCGATAACGACGAGGTGGCTTTTGCCAAGGACTCCGGCAACCGTCTGTACTGGCGCGCCAACCGCAAGCGCATGGACGCCGAACAGATTCGTGACTCCATCATGTACGTTTCCGGGAATCTGGATACGTCCATCGGTGGCCCGTCTGCCGACCTCACGCCCGCCATGCTTCGCCGCACGGTGTATGGCAAGGTCAGCCGTTATAAGCCGGATGAATACCTGCAGCTGTTCGACTTCCCCAGCCCGCTGATCAGCGCGGAAAAGCGGTTTATCACCACCGTTCCTTCGCAGCGTCTGTTCCTGATGAATTCCGACTTTATGCAGGTGGAAGCGGAAGAATTGGCCAAGCGCGTGGCGCCCGAGGCGAATACGCGGGAACGCATCCGCAAGGCCTATCGGATTGTGTTTGGCCGGGATGCCAGCGAAGAGGAGATCGCGCTGGGCACTGCGTATCTGAAGGCGGAACCGCTGCTTGAATACGAAGAACGCAAGGACAAGAAGCCCGAGCGGGGCCCCGGCATGCGCCGTGGGCGCCCCGGTCCGCCCGCCGGTGAAGAGGCTGTGATCAGCAAAGCGGATGTGCCCGGAAAGGGTGACGGCCCGATCAAAGGGGACGTTGCCGCCAAGCCCGAGCCTGCTGCTGAAATGCCGGCCGATATGCCCGTCGTCGCCGAAGGTGGCGCGGGTGCGGGCGCGGGTGCCGGTGGTGGTGCCATGGGCATGGGCATGATGGGCGGCATGGGTGGATTCGGCGCCGGTGGTCCCGGTGGCCGCCGCGGTGGCCCGGCTGCCGCTCCCGAAGTGAAGTACGAAGCAACTGCCTGGGGCCGTTACGCCAAAGTGCTGTTGAGCTCCAGCGAATTCCTGTTCATCAACTAGAGGACTGCCACGATGAGTCACAAACCTAAGAACCCCACCACCCGCCGCGAGGCGCTCCGCCAGGTCGGAAACGGTTTCGGCATGATGGCCTTCGCCAGCATGGTCAGTGAATCCATTGCCCGCGCCGGCGGTATCAC
>CANIVU010000182.1 GCA_947470805.1 Acidobacteriota bacterium
CCAGCCGAAACCGCAAATCCACACCCCGACCCCACCGCCATTCCAGCCAACTGAACCCCAGTCGCGCCCGTCCAACCACACCCTAAACTCCCGGCCAACCCGAATGCCCCTCGCCGCTCACCGGCCACAACCCGCACCGGCTCTCCGCGCAATCGCGCCCAGTCCCGTACGCCCATCTAGCCGCGCAACTCGCTCGCCAACCACGCCTTCGCCATCCCCCACTCCCGATGCACCGTCCGCACCGAGATGCCCATATACTCCGCCGTCTCCTCCGCCGACATCCCCCCAAAAAATCGCAGCTCCACAATCCGCGCCTGCCGCTCGTCCATCTCCCCCAGCCGCGTCAATGCCTGGTCCAACCCGGCCACGTCCAGCGTTTCCCCCGTCGGCGTATGGATCAGCTCATCAAATAGAATTCGGTCCGCATCCCCGCCCCGCTTTGCAGCCGATTTCTCCCGCCAATAATCCACCATTAAACGCCGCATCACCGTCGCCGCAAATGCAAAAAACTGCGCCCGGTCCCGCCAATCGCTCTTCCCCCCCTTGGCGAACTCCAGGAAGGATTCATGCACCAGCGCTGTCGCCTGCAATGTCCCCTGATTCCGTGCATGTGCCGCCGCAATCCGCCGCAAATCGGCGTAAAGAATCGGGAACAGCACGTCACACGCCGCGCGGTCGCCGGCCCCCCATGCCCGGATGAGGGTGGTTATTTCCTGAGTCTGCATCAGCCTGTTGGAGTACCAGCTATTGTAACGCCCCGCCAAAGAAAAAATTGTCACTTTTTCCGCCCCGTTCCCGACATGAAATCCGGAGAGTACTATCCCTTGAAAACAAAAAGTTCTACACCTGCCATCGTCAATTCCTGGAACGAATGGGACCCCTTGCGCCACGTCATCGTGGGTGTCGCCAATCAGGGCTGTATCCCCGTCTCCGAACCTGCCATCGAATACCATTTCCCCGAAGAAGGCGGCATTCAGGGCAAGAGTGGCCAGTGGCCCGAAGAGCTGATCGCCCGCGCCAATAGCGAACTCGACAACCTCGCCAACGTAATGCGCAAACGCGGCATCCGCGTCGACCGCCCCACCGCCATTAACTTCTCAGAACCCGTCACCACCCCGGACTTCACCCACCCCTCCCAGATCGGCTGCATGCCCGCCCGCGACGTCCTGCTCACCGTCGGCAACGAAATCCTCGAAGCGACGATGTCCTACCGCGCCCGCTGGTTCGAGTACCTCGCCTACCGGCCGCTCGTACAGTCCTACTTCGACGCCGATCCCAACATGCGCTTCTCCGCCGCCCCCAAGCCCCGCCTCGGCCTGGACTCCTACAAAGCCGGCTACTTCGACGACATGAATATCGCCGATTTCGGGCAAATCGTCAGCAAAGCCGACAATATGGACTACGTCACCAGCGAGTTCGAACCCCTCTTCGACGCCGCCGATGCCACCCGCTGCGGCAAGGACATCTTCGTCCAGCACGGTTTCACCACCAACCTGAAGGGCATCGACTGGCTCCGCCGCCACTTCTCCAACCACCGAATCCACCGCGTCAACTTCCGCAACGATCCCGACCCCGTGCACATCGATTGCTCCCTCGTTCCGCTCCGCCCCGGCCTCGTCATGGGCAACCCCAACCGCCCCATCGTCATGGAACCCGGAAAGGAAGACCTCTTCCAGCGGAACGGGTGGGAGATGGTCATGGCCGCCAAGCCAGCCCACGCCAAACCCCAGCCGCTCTGCTACTACAGCATCTGGCTGTCGATGAACTTCCTCACCCTCGACCCCAAAACCGTGATCGTCGAGGAGACCGAGGTCTACCAGAACGAGCAGCTCGACAAGCTCGGTTTCGAAGTCATCCCCATCCCCTTCCGCAACGCCTATCCGTTCGGCGGATCCATCCACTGCGCCACCGCCGACGTCTAACGCGAAGGCACCTGCGAAGACTACTTCCCGAAACAATAACAAACCCAAGGAAAATGACCATGAAGTCCATCGAAATTTCCAACCAGCCGCTGGTCTACGCCCCGCCGTCCAGCAACTACCGGGAGTACTGTGAAGGCTACTTTGCCTCCGCCTCCCCGAACTATATGCTCGGGATCACCGTCAAGGCCGCCGCGGTCGACAACGGGCTCGAGTGCCCGGGTTCGACGCTGCTCGACGAGATCAACGCCTTCGACCTGGCCGAAGTGGAAGGTGCCAATCTGGGCCAGCTCAACGTGATCACCGTCTCCTCCTTCTGCGGCCCGCGCGGCCTCATCTGGGGCTACGATGTCTGCCAGCCGGCCGAAGGCCATTTGCGGATCGGCGACGCCAGGCGCGGATCGCAGCACGCTGAAGTCTACGACCTGGGCGGCCTCACCACGCCCTTTGAACGCCTCATCGGTTCCGTCGCAGAACCTCGTTTTCCCTTTATGCCCGGCTCTCACGTGCCAGCCGCTCTGAAGTCCAAGACGTCGCGCGAACCCGGCATCCTCTATGCCGCCCTGGCCCTGGGGATTCCCGAGGACCGGAGCCGCCAGGCCTGCCTGATGATGGAGAACACGGGCCATTGCCCGCCAGACGCTGATTGGGAAACCGACCGGGCGACGATCCTCGACCGCCAGGCCCACTCCGTGCTCGCCGTGGGTGAAAATCAGGGCGTGCGCTACCGCCAGATCTTCGTCGGTATCTCGAGCGTGGAGATCCTGCCCGGCCAGACCGGTTGCGCCATGGCGCTGGCGCCCTACATGCGCCTGGCCCAGGACGCCCTGCTCGAAGAGCGTGACCTGAGCCGGACGACCATCGACGAGTGGGAAGACGCCGCCCGCGACCGCTTCCTCCACCAGTCCAACTAGCCCCTTCCGGCGACCGTCCACCGCGTCGTGGACGGTCGCCCTGGCCCCGCCTCGTCCTCGGCACCAGCGCGGGTGTTGCCTGGCGCTGACTGCCGGCCGGACCCCGCCGCACGTTCGGAATCAGGCGATCACGGTCGTCCGGCACCTCGATCCGCCGGCCTGGCCGGAACTGCCAAACTTCCGAGGGATTCCGCCACGGTTTTCCGCGTTAGACTCTAGAAGGAGATCCTTATGCGCCGATTTCTTGTGACATTTCTAGGGCTGGCGGCCGTGGTTTCGGCCCAGCGGATTACCGATAGCCGGATGGCCGACATTCGCGGCGGCGGTGGCGATGGCAAGTGCACCATCGAGGTGGAAATCGACGATATCGCCGAGGTGGAGATCCAGGGCAACCGGGCTCAGATCCGGACCCTTGCCGGCTCGCCGGCCAGGATCGTCCGGTTCGTTTGTAATCAGGTGATGCCGAGCAACCCCTACGATTTCCGGTTCAAGGGCATCGACGGCCGGGGCCGCCAGGATCTGGTTCGCGAGCCAGGACGGGGAGCGGCCGTGATCCGGATCGACGATCCCAAGGGCGGCCGGGAAGGCTACACCTTCGATATCTTCTGGCGCGGCGGGACCGGCGTTGGCGGCGGTGTTGGCGGCTATAACAACCGCCCCGGCGGCTACGATCGCCCGAACTACAACAACTCCGACCGCTACGACCGGCCCGGCGCGAACCCGGGCGGGTTCAACAACGGGAACAGCGGCTGGAGCAGGGAAGTGAACTTCCGTGGCCGCGGCGACGGCGAGTTCCGCCCGAACCGCGGCAACATTGAGCGGCTCTTCGACTGCCGCGTTTCCATCAACCGCCGGGGCGACGTGGAGGTTCGGTTCGATACCGACCGGTCCTTCTCATTGGTCCTGAACGGCCGCGTGCTGCGGATGGACAGGGGCCGGATCTATGCGGACATGAACGGCAACGGAATCGGCGGCGAGATGGTCATCGATCTGGACGCGCGGGACCGGGTGACCAACGTCAACATGGTTGGCGCAGGCCGGGACCGTTTCGAGTTGCGCTGGCGGAACTAAGGACCCCCTCAGGGGTCCTTTACACAGCGGAAGCCCAGATCGTCGGCCCGGTAGCGGGCAGGGATGATCTCGCTCATCGGCAGCGAGGTCTCCCCTAGTTTGTAATGGAACGAACCACCCTTGACCACATACCACCGTTCGTCGGCGGTGGGCGGCGGGCTGAGTTTTTCGTTGTAGGCCCGTAGGGCGGTGACGGTTGGAGCGGACTGTTCTCCAGTGAACTCCCGAACGTTGCCGATCATCTGGAGGACCTTGAACGGGCTGCGGCCCAGGCGGAAGGCGTCGGTCGAGACCACGTGCTGCCAGGTGTCGTCCGGGTTATCGGCGACGTTGGCGAGTGCGGCGTTGGGCTCATTGCCCCAAGGGTAGTTGCGGCCATCGAGGCCACGAGCGGCCTTTTCCCACTCCCGCTTTGTGGGCAGCCGTTTGCCGGCCCATTTGGCGAAGGCCAGCGCGTCGTCCAACGTGACGTTGACTACCGGCAAGCCCGGCTTGCCGCGGACGTAATCCGGTGGCATCGGGTGGCCGGTGGCCTTGGCGAACTCCTCGTAATCCTCGTTGGAGACCTCGGTTACATCGATGTAGAAGCCCGGCAGATCGACCGGTTCCTTGGCGGCACCGTAGGCGAACGGGCCGGCCGGGATGAGGACCATTTCCCCGAGTGGATCATCGATCCGGGCGCTGGCTTTCTGCTCCGTTAGGAAGAAGTAGCCGATACCGGCGGCGATGACCATGGCCAGCGCGCCGGCCGCGGTCAGCCAGACGTTCGACACCCGGACGCGCCGTTTCGCGGGTGGCATCGCAACCGATTCGACCGTTCGCGTGACAGTTGGATTTTCGCCAAGCCAGTCTTCGAGTTGCGCGACTACGGTGGCCATCGATTGGGTACGGACCTGCGGGTCGCGGGCCATGGCGGCGCGGACGGTCTCCTGGAGGGGCATGGGAATGCCGGCGGTTTCCATCGGGGTCGAGGAGATTTCCTCGTGCAGGATCTGGTAGAAGATCCGTTCCACCGTATCGGCCTGAATGGCCCGTTTGCCGGTGAGCAGTTCAAAGAGCAGGACCCCGAAGGAGTAGACGTCGACCAGCGGGGTGACCGGCTGGCCCATGATCATTTCCGGGGCCACATAGTGCGGCGTGCCGAGCGCGTAGCCAGCCTGGGTGAGCGTGACATCGCCGGTCTTGACGATGCCGAAATCCATGAGTTTGACGCGGCCCTGGGCGTCGAGGTGGACGTTGTCGGGCTTGACGTCGCGGTGGACGAGGCCGAGCGAGTGAACATGGGCCAGGGCCTTGGCCAACTGGAGGCCGATGGTGGCCCGCTTGCGGAGTGGAATCTCTTCGCCCGACTGGAGCGCGTCCTTGAGCGTTTGCCCCGTCAGGAACTCCAGCACCATGTACGGGATGCCGTCTTCCTCCCCGTAGTCGTGGGTGGTGATGATGTTTTCGTGGGCAATTCCGGAGGAGACGCGTGCCTCCAGCAGGAACCGGGCCCGGGTGTCTTCGTTGGTGGCCGCCTGGGCCGTGAGGAGTTTCACAGCGACGGTGCGGCCGAGGACCGTGTCACGGGCCTGATAAACCTCCGACATGCCGCCGCCGAGGTATTTCTCCAACTGATATTTTGAGATGCGAACGGGTAGCTTCACGGGCGCGAAACGGAGCCTTCCTTAGTCATTATATCGGCGGAAAGGGCCCGGCACTTGAGGATTCCGGCGCGATAGTTTAGCGGCGTTTTCGGGCGACGGCGAGGGCGGCTGTGGCGGGCTCGGGGACCGCGTTGGCCGGAAACGGTTGGCCGTGATACAGCTTGGATCCGATGGCGGCTTCGAAGGAGGCGAAGCCGGCGGATATTTTCAAGAGCCCGCCGGGGGTGATGACGTTGGCTTGGTTGAAGGTGGACAAGCCGGGCGCCGAGGCCAGAGTGGGCAGTCCGTTGACGGTGATGGCGGCGTTGGCCGCGTTGTTCCGTACCGCCTGGAGAGTAACGCGAACGTTCAGCGGCGTTTGCGGGCGGCGACGAGGGCGGCAAGACCGAGGCCGAGAAGGGCAGCCGTGCCGGGCTCGGGAACGTCACCGGTCGGCGGCGCTTGTCCGGAAATCTCCTGATACAGCTTAGAGCCGATGGCGGCTTCGAAGGAGGCGAAGTCGGCGGACACCTTCAAGAAACCGCCGGGGGTAATGACGTTGTCCTGATAATAGGCGGCCAAGCCGGGCGCCGAGGCCAGAATGGGCAGCCCGTTGACGGTGATGCCGGCGAGCGCCGCGTTGTCTCGTACCGCCTGGAGAGCGGCGCAGATGGTGTCGGAGGACTGGCATCCCTGTTGATTTTGTTCCCCGTCGCCGGAGACATCCATTACCATTCGCGTTCCGGTGTAGCTGTTACTGGCGAAGGAGGAGAGGGAGGCGTTCATGCCGGCGATGATGTTTGTCCCGCCGTTGGTGCCCTGACGGGGCATGGACGCCAGCGAGTTGGCGAAGGCCGTGACGGAGGCGTTATCGGTGAGCAGCGTCCATGGCAGGGCGGTAAAGGAGGATGAGTCGAACTGGATGACGTTGACGGCAACGCCGCCATTCAAGCCTGCGATGGTGGACTGGATCGTGGGGAGGTTGAATGCTCCGGCGTAGGCGGCGCGCTGCAGATTATATTCTGTCGTATCGATACTGCCGGACACATCGATCACGAGCGACAATTCCAGGGCGATCGGGCCCGCCACGAGCGGCGATGCCAGGCCCAGAGTCAAGACTGCGAGAACGAACGACTGAATGCGCCAGTGCGGAGTGTCTTTTCTTGGGTAGTAACCTTACTACAGACAAACCAAAGTACCATAATCTAGTACCGTGTTCTGCCGTTTTCGCCGTTTATGGTAGCGTGGGTCGATAGAGCATGCAGGTCTATAAGGAATTCACGATTGAAGCAGCGCACCGGCTGCCGAACGTCCCGGCGGGGCATAAATGTGCACGCTTACATGGACATAGCTTCCGGATTGCGATCCATGTTTCTGGCCCATTGCTGCCCGAACTGGGTTGGGTGATGGATTTTGGCGACATCAAGGCCGCGTTTCAGCCGGTTGAGGAGTTGTTGGACCACAATTACCTCAACGACATACCGGGGCTGGAAAATCCGACGAGCGAGAATTTGGCCCGGTGGATTTGGGAGCGAGTGCGGCCGGCGTTGCCCCAATTGAGCCGAGTTGTTGTGCGCGAAACCTGTACGTCGGGTTGTATTTACGAGGGCGAGTAGTCCCTCACTCTCCTAATTCCTACGGGAGATCCCCCGGCTTTGCCGGGGTGGCGGTAGCAGTTTGACGATTCCGGCAGTATCTTTCGGTCCGTTGGAGTTTGGCCTGGTCCGGTTCCCCAACTTGAGAGTGAACAACGGCCGGGGCGATCTGTTCGGAATGCCCGAAGATTCTGATGCTGAGCGCGATTGCGAAAAGGCCCCTTCGAGGGGCCAGTAATCGGAAGGCCTGCGGCTTTGCCGGAGGATCGTTACTCAATGTCTCTTCGTGAAGCGGCGTTGGCGATCGGTACGAAGGTTCCCCTGATGTAGTAGGGACCCTTGGTGAGGGTGATGGGGGCGATGTCTTCGCCGTACCAAATGCTGTCGTATAGGGTGGACTTACGGTTGTAGTTTGCCTCGGTCATTCCAGAGGCTTACTGTGACGGGCGAGGGCGTGTTGAATTAGGAGAAGAAGTTGTTGGCGAAGGTGGCCCGACCGGCGACGGTCAGGGGTTCCAGAGCCTGGAAGGCGGGCGCGCTTGATCGGGAACTGGCAGCGCGGGAAAAAGCCGCATGCGACTTACGACGAGTTAGTGGCGAAGTTAAAGGCTGGCGATTTGGCGGGACGCTACGGATGGTGGCAGATGGCTGGGGAACGGCTAAGGTCAGTTATGGTCTTCATAGTAAGTTGTCTCCGTTGGACGTCAAGCTCGGCGCTGACCAAAAGTTGACCACTTCTGCTCGGATAGCGTTGAAAACGTCGAAAACACACGTTGCCACGTGGCACGGCACGGCGAGCGTCAGTTCATCACCCGCGCCGCAGGCGCATAAGTCTTTTAGTAGGTATGGCGGCGGCGTTCTCATCCGCGCGGCGCGGCCGCGCTCCCCGAGCACCTCACCCGGCGCAGATATCGCGAAATCCGGCCTGACTGGTGGTCAACTTTTGGTGAGCAGGGGTGGGTCATTTCTCGCGAGCGCCGAAGACGTCAAGGTTTGCGGCCTTTATCATCCGCAGGGGACGGGTTATCGGCTGGTCGTATCGGGGCAGATCCGGTGGTAGGGGGATGGGTCGTCGTACCGGTTGGCGATGAATGGGTTCCCCCGTATTGCGCAATTGTTCGATCCGGATTGATGGGGTTGGGTTTTCGGGGCGGCCCGAAATGGCGACTCATTTCGGGTAGGGGTGGGTTTCGTTCGGTTGTCGAGCGGGATAGAACCATGTCGCGATTGGGCATAGCTTGCTGGAGTTGATTTAGGCGATTTTAAGGACCAATCGGCCGTGCCAGGAACCTGCGCCTGGAGTGAGCCATGTGACTAGGCGGTTGCGGCAACTCGGCGCCGACGAGACCCGGGTGAAGGAACCGATTGCCCGGGATGAACGAGGCATCGTCACCGCAGAAAATGATCCGCAAGACGTGCCCGGCGAAGGTCTGCCGGGGTGCGCTCGGACTTCGGTGGGCAAGCCGGTTGTTGGTGTGTGTTGATGTTAGATTTCCAACCCGATATGGCCCGACGGACCGGGTTGCCCCCGTCGACGAAAATGGGGGCCATGGGCGAACTGCCCTTACAGCCCCGCCTACCCGATTTTGAAGCCCCTTCGGGTAGGCTAGCGTTGGATTTGCACCTTTTTGATATTGAATTGTCAAAGAGCATTTCCGGATTGTCGACGATGGGAAGCCCCAAGATCGGCATCGCGGGTGCCTCGAAGCGTGTTTTCGAGGCAATCATTGGTGACGGTCCCCCCTTCGCCCGTTGGGCTTCCGCCGCCGCCCGTTTGGCTATGGCGGACAAGTCCTGTTCCTGGTTCTAGCGGGAACCTGCGGACTGTGATTTTTACTCCTTTACGTCCGGGGGCTTCTTGGGGGCCGGGACGTGGTCGTGGAAGAGTGGCGGAAAGTACCACTGGTCGATGTCGGTGCGCATCATCCGGTTGATCATTTCCATCGTCACCAGCCTGTCGGCTGGCTGGATGAATTCGCAGAGGAAGTCTTGCCGATACTTGATCGGGTCGGCTGCTTTTTGCATTTCCAGGTAGTCGGGGTCTATCTCCGGGCAGTCGGTGACTGGGGAGAAGATTTTGGTCCAGCGCTTGTCGGGGCTGTGCCAGATGTTGAAGAAGAATCCGGCCTGGCGGCGCGGG
>CANIVU010000183.1 GCA_947470805.1 Acidobacteriota bacterium
CCGCGCGGCGTGCCGCAGATCGAAGTCACTTTTGACATCGACGCAAACGGCATTCTGAACGTCACGGCCAAGGACAAGGCCACCAACAACGAACAGAAGATCACCATCACCTCCTCCTCCGGTCTCAGCAAGGACGAAGTGGACAAGATGGCCCGTGAAGCCAAAGAAAACGCCTCCGGCGACCAGAAGCGCAAGGACGGCGTGGAAGCCCGCAACCGCATCGACGGCCTGATCTACAGCGTGGAAAAGACGCTCAAGGACCACCGCGACAAGGTGAGCCCGGAAGAAGCGACCGCCGTCGAAGAAGCCCTCGAAGCCGCCAAGAAGGCACGGGACGAAGGTTCGCTCGAAGGCATCAACGCCGCCAGCGATAAGCTCACCACCGCC
This sequence comes from Acidobacteriota bacterium, assembly GCA_947470805.1. GTDB lineage: Bacteria > Acidobacteriota > Terriglobia > Bryobacterales > Bryobacteraceae. The sequence continues at coordinate 388 of CANIVU010000183.1, forward strand.
AGCCACAAGCTCGCCGAAGTGATGTACAAGGCGTCGCAGGGTGGCGCGGCTGGCCCCGGTCCGGACGGCGCGGGCGCCGGCGCTCCGCCGCCGCCGAACGACGCCAAAAAGGACGAAGTTGTGGACGCTGAGTTCGTCGATGTCGACGACAAAGGCAAGAAGTAACAACCACTCAAATTGGGCGGGGGCCGCAAGGCCCTCGCCTCGTTAGGAACCTCCAATGCCCCAGCGGAAGGACTATTACGAAACTCTCGGCGTAGGCCGCGATGCGTCGCAGGACGACATTCGCAAGGCCTACCGGCGTCTCGCCCGCAAGTACCACCCCGACCTCAACCCAGGCGACAAAGCCGCTGAGGACAAGTTCAAATCCGTTTCCGAAGCCAACGAAATTCTCGGCGACGAAAAGAAGCGGAAAATGTTCGATCAGGTCGGGTTCTATTCGGAAACCGGCATGCCCGGCGGCGCGAATCCGTACAGCCAGGGTGGCCCCGGCATGGGCTTCGGCGGTTTCGATTTTTCCGATTTCCTGAACCAGCAGAACGCCGGCGGCGGCGGCCGAAAGCGCCCGCACCCCCAGGAAGGCGCACCCGGCGCCGAAGGCGGCGGCTTCCGCGATATCTTCAGCCAGTTCTTCGGCCAGCGCGGTCAGGGTGGCGCTCAACCGGCCGGTCCGGAAAAGGGCTCGGACCTGGAATACACGCTTAGCATCGATTTCTGGCAGTCCATCAAAGGCACGCAGGCACGCATCAACATCTCTCGCCAGGACGCCTGCGTCACCTGCCACGGCTCCGGCGCGGGCTCCGGCGGCCCAGTCACTTGCCCGGAATGCTCCGGCAGCGGCAACGTCACGCAGATGGCCGGCGCCATGCGCTTCACGCTCAACTGCCCTCGCTGCAACGGCACCGGAAAACTGCAGGGCTCCTGCCACACCTGTAAGGGCGAAGGCCGCCTGGTCCGTATGGACTTTGTCGAAACACGCATCCCGCCCGGTGTTGCCACCGGCACGCGCATGCGGGTCGCCGGCAAAGGCAACGCCGGCACCGGCGGTGGATCGGCTGGCGATCTCTACATCAATATTCGGGTCGAGGACCACCCGTTCTTCGAACGCGAAGGCGACAACATCGAAATCACGGTGCCCGTCTCCGTCCCGGAAGCCGCCCTCGGCGCCAAGATCGAAGTACCCACCATCGACGGCCGCGCGCTGCTCAAAATCCCCATGGGCACCCAAAACGGCCAGAAATTCCGGCTCCGGGAAAAGGGTGTCTACAACGCCCGCAAGGAAGCCCGCGGTGATCAGATCGTCCAGATTGCGGTGCAACCGCCCAAAGCAAACGACGAGCGTACCCGCGAACTTCTCCGTGAACTGGCCGAGCTACATCCCGAGGATCCACGCGAAGACATGTGGACCAAGGTATAAAAGGTAGATCCCATGGCGAAGCGATCCAAGGCCGCATACATGATCTCCGCCGTCGCGCTGCAGTATGATCTGCACCCCCAGACACTGCGACTCTACGAGCGGGAAGGCCTCCTAAAACCCAGCCGCAGCGACGGCAACACCCGCCTCTACACCGAAGAGGATCTCGAACGGCTGGAGGTAATTCTCAAGCTCACCCGGGAACTCGGCGTCAACCTCGCCGGCGTCGAAATCATCCTCAACATGCGGGAAAAGATGGAGGAGATGCAGCGGCAGATCGAACAGTTCGTCGCTTCATTGAACGAAGAACTGGTCCATCAAACCCGCCCGCAACCCTCCACCAGCAATTCGCTCGTTCCGGTCAATCGCAGCTTCGGAATCGTACCCGTCGCCACCCCGGCGTCCAAGACCCGCAAAAAGAAGATCTAGGGCTGCAGCGCCGCGTAAGTCATCTGCACAAAGGCCTGCCGTTCGTCGCTGCCGCCTTCGCGGTGGATCATGAAGATGCCGATCAAGTCATTCTTCGGATCCAGAAAACAGAAAGTCCCATACCGTCCACCGTGGCCAAAGGTCCCGGTCGGCATGGGCTGCCCCCCGGCGTCTTCCTTCATCACGAACCACCCCAGCCCCCAGCCCGCGCCCGGCGTGCCCGTCTTCAAATCGCCCGTCTGCGAAGTCCGCATCAGCTTCAAACCAGCCGGGCTCAGCAACCGGAAATTCCCGTGCTTGCCCTGATTCAAAATCGTCTTATACAACACCAATAGATCCGACGCGGTCGAATACAACCCACCCTCCGGCAGCGAATACTTCGCCCCATCGCGGAACTTCATCTTCCCCTCACCCAACGGATCGGAAGTGTATTTCAACGGCTTCCCATCGCGCAGGATATAGGCGGTGGGCATCCGGTGCCACTTATCTTTGGGCGGGAAGAAGTAGGTGTCTTTCATCCCCAACGGCTCGAAAATCCGCTTGGCCATGTACACTTCCAGCGGCTGCCCACTAATCACTTCCACAATCCGCGCCAGCGTCGCAATGCCTTCGTTCGAATACTGCCACTTCGTCCCCGGCTCAAACTCCAGCGCCTGCTGCGACAGAATCAGCGTCACATCCGCCAGCGACTTATGGAGCGCCCCATGCAACTCCCCAATCCCCGGCGGCGGGTTCAGCATCATCCCCGACGTATGCGTCATCAGGTCGCGCACCGTAATCAGCCGCGACGGCTTCCTCAACAACCGGCTCCCATCGGCATGCGTCTCGGCGATCACCATTTGCCCACGAAACTCCGGCAGATGTTTCTCCACGGCATCCGAAAGAGACAACCGCCCCTCTTCGGCCAACTGCATCGCCGCCAGCGCCACAACCGGCTTCGTCATCGAGTGCAGCTGAAAGATGTTCTCCTTCGTCATCGGCTGCCGCGTTTCCATATCGGAGTAGCCGACAGCCTCAAACTGCGCCACCTCGCCCTTGTGCGCCACCAGCGTCACCACGCCCGCCGCCTTCCCGGCGTCCACGAACTCTTTCATCCGCGGCGCAATGGCGGCCAACTTGGCTTTATCTAACGCCTGCGGCAACACCGGCAAACTCACCAACAGCAGCAACTCAATCAATCGCATAGCAACGATTGTATGGCACCATGTAACCTGCATGGCGGTTACGCTCGCCGATTTCCTCAGTTCCACCCCCGCTACCGGCGGAGTCCACCATATCTCCCCCGCCCGGCCCTTCCAGCACGCCGAAGAGGAGTACGACTCCCACCGCCCCGCGGATCAGCGGACGCCGGAGTTCTTCTCCCAGGAAGGAGCGAACCTTCTCGCCTTCTTCCGCCGCCAAGGCTATTCCCCCGGCACCCCCATCCTCGAAATCGGCTGCGGATCCGGCTCCATGACGGCGAGCCTCGCCACCCAATCCACTGTCGGCCACCTCCTCGCCACCGATCCCCCCCCCCGCCTTCTGCCGCATCACCCGCCAGAAGCTCGCTCAGTTCCCGACCGCCGCCGCTCGCGTCGATTTCGGCGTCATGCTTGCCGAAGACGTCCACCTCATCCCTTCCGGATCCGTCCCACTCATCTTCCTCCGCAGCGTGCTCCACCACATTTCCGACGTCGACGCCTTCCTCGCCAAGTGCGCCTCGGTCCTTCCCAAAGGCGGACTGCTCATCTGCGAAGAGCCCTACTACGACGGCTATGTCATGATGGGTTTCCTCGCCCAATTCATCCCCGATGCGCTCGCCGCCGCCGGCCACAACTGCACCGCCGAAGACCACGCCCACATCGACAATTTCATCGCCACCATGCAGTTCTACGCCCGCCGTGACCTCGATAAATCGGCCGCCGAGGACAAGCATCTCTTCCGCCCGACGAACTTTCCATCAGTGCCCGCACGGCCGGCATGGACTTCGACCACCATCCCAACTGGTACGTCACCATCGCGGCCGACAAAAATATCGCCGGCCGCATCGGCTACTTCGAAAACTTCTTCGCCTTCTACATTCGCAACTGCATGGGCTGGCCCCAGTCCTTGGTCGATCGCGTTGTCCCCGCTACCCACAAATACTTCCGCTTTTTCACGCCCCTGGAATCGGCAACCAACACGGTCCCCTACTGCTTCGGCACGTTTGTGTTCACCAAACGCTGATAAAAAAACGCGGTCGTATGCAGCGTCCCATCCCCGCTCCGCGCGTACTCCGGCACCTCGCCCCACCGCGTATACCCTAGCGCCTCACACAGCCGCTCCGCCTCCCCACCCTTCCGCGTATCCATCAACACCAACGTAATCCCCCGCGCCACCGCCACCCGTTCCAACGCCGCCAACAGCGCTCGCGCCAACCCCCTCCGCCGCGCCCGCCGGTCCACAAACAGCGTCCCCGCCTCCGCCCTGTGCCGCCCGTTCGCCCGCATCTCACACATCAACTGCACCGCCCCCAACACCGCCCCCTCCTCCAACACCACAATCAACTCCCGCTCCCCCGCCCGCATCGCCTCCAACACCCCGCGCCAATACCCCTCCGCCTCCCCCAACTCCAACGGCGGCATGAACCCAATCGACGCCCCGCTCTCCACCGCATCAATCAGCAACGCCGCCAACCCCGCCAGCAACCCCTCCGCCTCTGAAACAGAAAGAGCCTTTATCTCAAAATCTCGCGCGTCTACATTCATATGAAACTTATATTCTTACTTCTTGCATCCGTATTTGCACTATCCGCCCAAACGCCCCGCGCCCAGGCATACGGCTATTTCGGCTTCGACAATCCAACCGGCCACAACTTCGAATACAACAGCGTCGGCGCCGGTGCCGATGTCTTCGTCTATAAAGGCGCCGCCTTCTCTCCCTCGGCCGGCTACCTGTTCGCCAACGGCAACGACGGCGGAAAACTCGCCATCGTCACCGTCAACGGCAGCTATCACTTCCTCCGCGGGAAGGGCCCGTTTGAGCCCTTCGTCACCGCCGGCTACGGCGCCTACGCCAATCTCGGCGGCGGACAGTCCATGTTCAACTACGGCGGCGGCGCCAACTACTGGTTCAAAGAACACATCGGCGTGCGCGCCGAAGTCCTGAACTTCCAGACGCGCACCTACCGTGAACTCACATCCATCCGCTTCGGCGTCTCGTTCCGTTAAAGCCGGACAATCTTCTCCGAAACCAGACCCTTCATCGCGTTCCGCGTGTCCACAATCAGCTTCGACGACGCCAGCACGTCCGCATAATTGAAGTCCCTGTGATCGGTGACGATCACCACGCAATCGGCGGTGGCACAGCCCTCGGTCAGGTCACTGGCTTCCAGGTTCTGCCCCTCGTGATGCAGGTCTTCGACATACGGGTCGCTATAGGTAATCCGCGCCCCGCGTTCCTGCAACAGGTGAATGATATCCAGCGCCGGCGACTCGCGAACGTCGTCGATGTTCTTCTTGTACGCCACGCCCAGCAGGTGGATGTGCGAACCCTTCACTGACTTGGAATGATCGTTCAACGCGGACTGAATCTTGTCCACCACAAAGTGCGGCATCTGGCCGTTGATGTAGCCGGCCAGTTCGATGAACCGGGCTTCAATCCCCGCCTGCCGCGTCTTCCAGCTCAGGTAGAACGGATCAATCGGAATGCAGTGCCCGCCCAGTCCCGGCCCCGGATAGAAGGGCATAAACCCGAACGGCTTGGTCGCCGCCGCGTCGATCACTTCCCAAACATTGATCTTCATCCGGTCACACATCAGCGCCAGTTCGTTCACCATGCCGATGTTGATCATGCGGAAGGTGTTTTCCAACAGCTTCACCATCTCCGCCACGCTCGTCGAACTCACCGGCACGACAGTCTGCAACGACTGGGCATAGAACATCCGCCCCAGCTCCGTGCAAGCCGGCGTAATCCCGCCCACCACTTTCGGAATGTTGTAAGTATGGAAATTCGGATTACCCGGGTCCACGCGCTCCGGCGAAAAACACAGGAAGAAGTCCACGCCGCACTTCAGGCCACTCTTCTCCAGCATCGGCAGCAATAACTCATCCGTCGTCCCGGGATAGGTCGTCGATTCCAGAATGATCAGCATCCCCGGATGCAGATACTGCGCGATCTTCTCCGTCGCCGCGACAATATACGACATGTCCGGATCTTTGGTCTTCCGCAACGGCGTCGGCACGCAAATGTTGATCGTGTCCACCTCCGCCATCCGCGCAAAATCGCTCGTCGCGGAAAGCTTTCCGGAGGCGACATGCGGCCCCAGCACCGAAGTCGGCACGTCCTGAATGTAGGACTCCCCACGGTTCAACGTATCCACTTTGGACTGCGTAATGTCAAAGCCCAAAACCGGCAAACCGGCACGCGCGAACTCTACCGCCAGCGGCAGGCCCACATACCCCAGCCCCACAATTCCTGACACCGCGGTCCGGTTCTGAATCTTGTTCGCAAGAAAATCGAAATGGCTCATCGGATCTAAACACTCCTATAGGTAATATCGGCCAGTTACTACAATTTCAGCCGGGCCAACCATTTTGACGTCGCCGTCATTGGTCGGCCACCGGAACTCCAAAGGTCCGGCAGGCGTGTTCACGGTCATCATTCGACCGGTAAATCCGCGCAGAATAGACGCCACCGCCGCCCCTGTCGAACCCGTACCGGAGCTCATCGTCTCCCCGGCGCCACGTTCGAAAAAGCGGACATCGATGTTCAGCCCATCCATATGGCGCACAAACGATACATTCGTCCGGTTCGGAAACCGGGGATGCCGTTCAATCGCCGCGCCCAGCGATCGCCAGTCAAAATCAAAGTTCTCCACAAACACCGCGCACTGCGGATTGCCTACCCACAGAATCGTGCAGTCGTAGATCTCATCGCCCACCGTCAGCCCGCAGCGAACCTCGTCCGGCTCCACCCGCGGACACCCCATGTTCATCTCGAACAGGTACTTCTGCCCGCTATGGTCCAACAGCCGCAGATGCTTCGTGCCCCCGCCGGTCACAATCCGCATCTCCGTGCCCGCATAGCCATTGGCCAATGCGAACGCCGCCGCGCACCGCGTCCCGTTCCCCGACATTTCCACTTCCCCGCCGTCGGGATTAAACAGCCGGATGCGCAGGTCGCCGCCCTCCGGTGGATTGTCCAGCCGCGAGACCAGCAACCACCCATCCGCACCCGCGCCGGAGTACCGGTCACAGATCGCAATCGCCGCTTCCGCCAACCCCTCGCCCGGGGCCTCGTCCGCCCACGTCAGCAAAAAGTCGTTCCGCGCCCCGTGGGCTTTGGTAAATGGGATTTCCATGCAGGTTTAAGGAGTTGCGCGCCGCCAGATTTCAATCGCCGGCGCGCCTTTCGTCTCTACCATTTTCACACGGGAGTACCTTCGTAACTTCGACGCATTTTCCGCCATGCTTTTTGACAGGGGATCCCCCGCAATCGCCACCACCCACTCCTGCCACAGAAACAGGTCCGGCCGCTGCAAAATGCCCTGAAAATACAACCCATCGCCGTCATGCACGGTTTGCACCAGCGGAATCCCGGCATCGCGGAAAATCGCCGTCTGATCCCCGAAATGCGCCACAATTCCGCGCCCCGGGACATATTTATCGCGCAGATAATCCGCCGCCTCCCCCGTCCACGCCCGCCGCGCGTCGCTGTTCACCTGGCTTTCTTTCCACGTCACCCAGTTCTCCTGCTTCGGATACGCCAGCCACGGGCTCACCGCAATCAGCACCAGCAACCCCGTCACAATCCGCCGGCTCCCGTGCGGCAACACCGCCGGTAACGACGCCACCGCCAGCGCGAACAGCGGCAGCACAATCATCCCGTAGCGCGTGTTGTAGTAGCTGAACGGATGCAGGTTCGGCACGAAGATCGTCGCCCCGCTCCCGTGCATGCTCCACACAAAAAACAATAGCCCCAACAGCAGAAAACACACCGGCCACCACGCCCGCTTCACCGCCACGCCCAACAACCCCACCCCGCCCAAAACCGCCAGCGGCAGCCCCGTAAACAACCGGCCCGACATCGCGTAATACCGCACCGCTGTCAGCCAGTCCCCGTCCCCCGGTGCCCGCTCCAGGCCCTTATCGATCGATTGCTGATAGATCCACTTCGCCGACCCCACGCCGTGATAAAAGTCCAGCGGATCCCCATGGAAAACGTAGTTGTGGCCCAGCCAATACACCGGCCCCAGCGACGCAATCGCACCCACCAGAACCCCCGCCCACCGGTCCCGCCAGAAGAAATACAGGACCACAAACGGAATCAGAAACCAGCCCTCATACCGCGTCATCGTCCCCGCCAACAGCCCCACCCCCGCCAGCCACGGGTTCTCTCGCAAGGACCCATACAGCGTCAACAATACCGCGCAAACGAAGATCGCCTCCGTCATCGCCAGCGATTGCAGATACAGCAGGTTCGGATTCAACGCAAACACCAGCACCGCCGCCCACGCCGCGTACTCGCAGTTGTAACTATGCCGCGCTATCAGGAACAGCAACACCCCGGCCGCCACAAAACAGATGGCGCTCGGAATCGCGCCCGCCAGCCCCGATGTCCACAGCGCATCGAACGAGGCAAACGGCATCATCAGCACATGCGGCAACGGCAGCCAGACGGTACCAATCTGCTCATACCCCGGCGTCCGCCCGTCCAGAATCCGGCGCGCAATGTTCAGGTGCGCCGTCGCGTCCCCATACCAGTGCAAATACCCGTTGCGCCAGAAGTAGAAAACCGCCAGCGCCGATAAAACAGTCAGGAATAGCAACGCTCCCCACGGCACACCGGCCCCGGCCGCGAAGTTTTCCCTCCGCGCGGGCCGGCGCACCGCCGGGCGCCTAGAAGTCCGTGAACTTTTTGAACTCTTGGAAGCGGCCATCAATCTCCGCGCGCGTCAAAGTACGGAAACGGTCCACGCCAAACCGTTCACAACAGAAGCTGCCCATCACGCTGCCATAAATCACGGCA
>CANIVU010000184.1 GCA_947470805.1 Acidobacteriota bacterium
ACCCAGCCCGCTGATACCTCTGTTTACGCTTCGACTGCCGCCTCGCGACGACACCCGCAAAACTCGAGGCCAAGATGGTTTGCTACTCCTTTCCTGTAGGACTCTTTCATTCCCTACTACATGCCGGTTTATCCCGGCGCACTGACAGTCACCTAGGAATTGTCTGAGGGGTTAGTCGCGGAAGATTTTGGCTTTGTCCCACTTGGCGACGGTGTCGGCGATCAGGGAGCGGATGCGCTCGTTGACGGCCTTGCGGTAGCGCTCGGCTTTGTCGGCGTCGAAACGGACGTAGCCTTGCTTGGGCTGGTAGAGGATGATCGACGAGGGGAACGGGTAGGCGAACCAGGTGGACGGCGCGGGGCGGGCGGTGGCGAGGTCGTCGGAGTAGCGTTTGGCGTCCACCAGCTTGGGGTCCACCGCTTGCACGTAGGCCGTTTCGTTCCACCCGGCGTGGCCGCCGTCTTCGCCGAAGATCTCTTTCGTCAGATCGCTTGAGAGGCTCCACCAGTTGATCACCATCACGCGTACGCGAAGGCGGGAGCCGACGTCTGTCGCGATGCTCTCGAGGATGGCCGTTTGCGGGCCGCCGTGGCCGTTGACGATGATCAGGTTCTTGAAGCCGTGGCCGGCCCAGCCTTCGAGCACGTCCGTCAGGAAGGCGCGGTAGTGGCTCTCCTTGATGGAGAAGCCGCCGGCGTACGGGGCTAGCGCCCCGGTTACACCGTAGGGGAGGACGGGGGCGTAGACGGCGTTGAGCGGCTCGGCAATGGCTTTGACGATGGCTTCGGGCGCGGTGTTGTCGGCGCCGTTGTTGATGACGCCGTGGGCTTCCATGGTGCCGATGGGGATCAAGATCGTCTCGATTTTTGACGGGATCAGTTCCTGGAATTGCATCCAGTTGATGTCGTTCAGGGACCGGGAGATGGGCTGGGCTGGCAGGGCCAGGGCGGCTAGAACGAACCAGAGGATTTTCATGCGCCCACCTTGCGGTTGTGGGTGGTGAAGCCGAGGGCGGTGCTGGTGGCGAGTTTGGTGGCGTACATGATTTGGCCGGTGTGGAGGGCGAAGTGTTCGGTGGTTTTGAAGATGGCTTCGAGGACTGTCATTTCGCGGTTTTGGACGATGATGCGCTCGGTGAGGCGTTCGTCGGTGACGGCGCGGATGATGGAGGCTGCGTCGGCTACGACGGTGGCCAGGCGCTGTTTTAAGTCATCACCCGACTCGGCGTTGAACTCGTCGTCGCGGGTGCGGATGTCGGGCTCGCCCAGGATGGCGTGGCGGGTGTACTGGCGGAGGTTGCCGGTCAAATGCAGCACGAGGTTGCCGATGGCGTTTTCGTTCTCGCTGGCGCGGACCCAGATTTGTTCGGGCGTCAGGCGATCCAGACAGACGCCGATGCGTTCGGCGTAGAGGGTCAGTGTATTTGCCGCGGCGGCGGTGAAGGTGGGTCCGATCATTTTAGGGCTTCTTTCAATTGAACCACCAACGCGCGGGCGGCTAGCGAGGGGTGGCGGATGCGGAGTATGGCGGGATCGATCTTCTGTTCGGCGAGGTATTCGACGAAGACGTCGATGTTGCTGGAGCAGTCGGCACGGCCGGCGATGGAGTCGCACTGGCCGTCTTCGCAGCGGCAGGCTTCGGCGAAGGTTTTGTGCAGTTTCACGGCGGCGAGAGCCGAGGTTCCTTCTTCGTTGTGGGCGGCGAACCAGGCGGTGATGAAGCCCTGGTGCATGAGGCGTTCGGTGATGTCCTCGATGGCGTCGGACTCCTCCATGACTTCTCGGAGGAGGCGGGACTTTTCGAGGTCGGGGACATCGTCCTTGTCGACGCGATCCATCTTGCGGGTGATTTCCGGCTTGGGGCCGGCTTCCTTCTTTTTTGGGGGTGCTGGGGGGCGTTGCTTCTTTTCCCACTTTTCGAGGAGGGCGCGGGCGCCGGCGCCGGAGGTGAGGACGAGGGAGGCTTCGGCGTGCCATTCGGCGATGTAGCTGAGGCGGCGGACGGCTTCCTGTTCGTCGACCAGCGTCCAGCAGCGGACGGAGGCAGGGCCTTCGAGTTCGCGGCAGAGGCGGGCGGCGGCGGGGGCGTCCTGTTTGACCAGTAGCCGCACGACGGCGGTTTGGAAGGCGGCGCGGGAGTCGGTGTCGCGGACGGCGGTGTTGGCGCGGATGGCGGCGTCGAGAATCGATCGGCGTTGGGGTCCGGCGGGGAGGAGGGTTGCCGTTTGGAGGAGGGTCTCTACTTGGAAGACGGGGGGCTCGGCATGGGAGGCCTCTTCGATCTGCTGGAGGAGGGAGAGCACCAACGCGGAGACGGCGAGTAGCACTCTTCACAGGCTACACTGAAACGCAATGCGCTCCTTTCTGGCCCTCTTTTTTCCCCTTGTCCTGTGCGCCCAGAGCGAACTGGAGTTTACCAAGCCGATTGGCGAGTTGCGGGATTTGCCGCAGCAGTTGACTCTGCATTTGCGGGCGGAGGCGGGCAAGTATCTGGCGAAGCGGCCGGAGTTGCGTAGTGAGGCCGATGTGCGGGCGCGGGCGGCGGCGTTCCGGAAGCAGTTGATCGCCAATATCGGCGGGCTGCCCGAGCGGACGCCGTTGAACGCGCGGACGGTGGGCGTGATTGAGCGGGAGCATTTCCGGATTGAAAAGATCATCTTTGAAAGCCAGCCGGGATTTTATGTGACGGCGAACCTGTACCTGCCCAAGCGGGGGCAGGGGCCGTATCCGGCGATCCTGTTTCCGCTGGGGCACGAGGCGGGGGCGAAGGCGCATGAGGCGTGGCAGTATGTGCTCGGGAGCTTTGCGACGAAGGGCTTTGTGGCGCTGGCGTGGGACCCGTTGGGGCAGGGCGAGCGGGGGCAGTTTTACGATCCGGATCTGGGGGCTTCGCGGCTGATTCAATCGACGCGGGAGCACACGATGCTGGGCGTGCAGACGCTGGTGACGGGGGAGAGTTTGGCGCGGTACACGATTTGGGATGGGATTCGGGCGCTGGATTATTTGGTCAGCCGGAAGGAGGTGGACGCGGCGCGGGTGGGTGTGACGGGGAACTCTGGCGGGGGGACGCACACGGCGTATCTGGCGGCGATCGACGACCGGCTGAAGGTGGCCGCGCCGAGTTGTTACATCACCAATTGGACTAGGCTGTTGGCACAGCTGGGGCCGCAGGATGCCGAGCAGAATCTGCCTCCGTTTTTGAATCTGGGCTTTGATTTTCCGGACTTTTTGTATGCCTTTGCGCCGAAGCCGTATCTGGTTCTGAGCGCCATTCGCGACTTCTTTCCGATTGGGGGCGCGCGGGCTACGTATGGGGAGGCGTTGCGGGTGTATGACTCGTTGGGGGCGGCGGAGAAGTTGAAGATGGTGGAGGCCGACGACGGCCATGGGTACACGTTGCCGCGCCGGCTTGCGGCGTATGCGTGGATGAGCAAGTGGCTGAAGGGTGTGGAGGATGACGGCGTGGAACCGTCGTTTCCGCTGGCGACGGAGGCGGAGTTGCAGTGTACGAAGTCGGGCCAGGTGGCGCTGGAGTTTCAGGGGGAGAGTGTTTTTTCGTTGAACCAGAAGCGGGCGAACGCGGTGCGCGGGCGGGCGAAGGATGTTGTGGACGCGGCGCGGCGGATGAGCGGGTATGTGGCTCCTTCTGGCGTTCCTTCGGTGACGCCTTATGGCACGATTCGGCGGGCGGGGTACCGGGTGGAGAAGTTCCTGTATGAGAGTGAACCGGGGATTCAGATTCCGGCGATTCTGGCGATTCCGGACGGCGATGGCGGGCGGCGCGCGGCGGTGGTGTATGCCGATGGATTGGGCAAAGGGAAGGCGGAGGAGCGGCTGGCGGCTTGGATGAAAGAGGGCCGGATTGTGTTGGCGATTGACTTGCGGGGGGCTGGGAGAAACGGGGTCGGAACGGACGAATGATCCGTGGTTTGGGGATGCGGCGAATGTGCAGGCGGCGCTGTTGATTGGGAAGACGATGGTGGGATTGCGGGCGCAGGATATTGCGCGGGCGGTCTCGCTTTTGGCGCAGCGGGGGGATGTGGATGCGGGGCGGATTGAGTTGATCGGGAGGGGGCGGGCGGCGGTGCCGGCGCTGTACGCGATGGCGTTCGATGGGCGGATTGCGTCGTTGACGGTTACCGGGATGCTGCCTTCGTATGCTTCTATTTTGGAGAATCGGATTCACCGGCAGGTGTTTGAGCAGGTGGTGCCGGGGGCGATCCGGGAGTATGACCTGCCGGAGTTGGTGCAGGCGATTGCGCCGCGGAAGGTGACGGTGGGGGAGTAGGGGGCGGTCAGCCTTTCCAGGCCCAGTCGGGTTTGGAGAGGTCGAGCGGGTCGCCGGCTTGTTTCAGGCCCATGCGGAGGAGTGTGTCGAGCTGGCTGACGGTTTCGGCGAGGGCGGGATCGGCGGCCAGGTTTTTCATTTCCCAGGGGTCGGATTGGAGGTCGAAGAGCTGGCGGGTTTGGGTGCCGTTGACGTTGTAGCGGATGAATTTCCAACGGTTGGTGCGAAGGGCGCGTTGGAAGTGGCGGTAGCCGTAGACCACGCTGTCGCGGGTTTTGCGTTTGGGGTCCTTGAGGATGGGCAGGAAGCTTTTGCCGTCGACGGTGGCGGGGATGGGGAGGCCGAGGAGGTCGAACATCGTCGGGAAGATGTCGAAGAGGTAGACCATGCTTTCGGTGCGCAGATTGGCCGGGACGCCGGGGCCGGCGAGGATGAGGGGGACGCGGATGGAGTGGTCGTAGAGGCTTTGTTTGCCGAGGAGGCCGTGCTGGCCGACGGCGAGGCCGTTGTCACCGGCGAAGACGATTAGGGTGTTCTTTGTCAGGCCTTCGCGGTCGAGGGTTTCGAGGATGCGGCCGATTTGGGCGTCGAGGTGGGTGATGAGGGCGTAGTAGTCGCTGCGCTCCTTGCGGATGGCTTGGGGCGTGCGGGGCCAGGGGAGGAGGGCTTCGTCGCGGACCTTCATTTCGCCGTTGTCGAAGGGGTGTTCGGGGAGGAAGTTGGGCGGGAGTTCGATGCGGTCCTCGGGGTACATGGCTTTGTACTCTTTGGGGGGCTGGCGGGGGTCGTGGGGGGCGGTGAAGGCGCAGTAGAGGGCGAAGGGTTTGGATTTATCGCGGGTTTTGATGTGGTTGATGGCGGCGTCGGCGAAGATTTCCGATGAATGTTTGGCGGCGGGTTTGGCGGTGGTTTTGGGGTATTTTTGATCGGGAGTGAGGTCGTGGAGGGGCGTCTGGTAGTGATCGGCCATGCCGCCGAAGAGGATGGGGCCGCCCTTTTGGAAGGCGCGGTGGTAGAGGGCGGGGCCGTTGTGCCATTTGCCGATGCCGATGGTTTGGTAGCCATTCTGGCCGAGGAGTTCGGGCCACATGTCGAAGGGTTTTGCTTCGCCCCATTCCTTGCGCTTTTCGATGTTGGCGGTGACGTGGAAGAGCGTCTGGCCGGACATGAGCATGGCGCGGCTGGGGACGCAGACGGCGCCCTGGAGGCCGCCCATGATGGAGGCGTGGGTGAAGGCGGTGCCGCGGGCGATAAGTTTGTCGAGGTTGGGGGTTTGGATTTCGGGGTTGTTGAGGGAGCGGATGGTGCGGTAGCTCATGTCGTCGGCGTAGAGGACGAGGACGTTGGGGCGTTTGTTCGACAGCTGGGCGGCGGCCAGTTGGAGGAACCCGCGGCGGGATATGGGCATGGGGGATATGGTATCGAATTGGCCGGGGGAGTCCGAAGTTACGGGGTTTTCCGGTAGCACGGCTCCCAGGGGAATACTAGGTGACGGGGCCGGGGTTGAAGGGGGCGAGGGAGTTGTGGAGGCGCCACTGCTCGGCCCAGGTTTTCTTGCGGCCGCTGGCTACGTCCAACATGAAATGAAAGAGTTCCCAGCCTACTTCTTCGATGGTCTTTTCGCCGGTGGCGATGGTGCCGGCGTTGACGTCGATCAGGTCGGGCCACTTTTCGGCTAACGCGGTGCGGGAGCTGACCTTGGCTACCGGCACCATCGCCAAGCCGTAGGGGGAGCCTTCGCCGGTGGTGAAGATGTGGAGGTTCATGCTGGCCAATTGTTGGGTGCCGCAGATGAAATCGCTCGCCGGGGTGGCGGCGAAGACTAAGCCCTTGGCCGTTACTTTTTCTCCGTGAGACGCCACGTGGTGGATGGTGCCGTGGCCGGCTTTGGCGACGCTACCGAGCGCCTTTTCGACGATGTTGGCGAGGCCGCCGCGCTTGTTGCCGGGGGTTGTATTGGCCGCGCGGTCGGCACTGCCGCGGCCGAGGTATTCGTCGTACCACTGCATTTCGGCGATCAGTTTGCGGGCGGTTTCTTCGTCGGCGCAGCGGGGGGTGAGCAGGTGGATGGCGTCGCGGACTTCGGTGACTTCGCTGAACATTACGGTGCCGCCGGCGCGCACGAGGAGATCGGCAAAGTAGCCGACGGCGGGGTTGCAGGTGACGCCGGAGAAGGCGTCGCTGCCGCCGCATTGGACGCCGACGTTGAGCTCGCTGGCGGGGATGGTTTCGCGGCGGCGTTTGTTGAGTTCGATTAGCCGCTTTTCGGCTTGTTCGCAGATGGCGGCGACGGTGGCGGCGAACCCGCGGTTGTCCTGGAGGCGGATGACGTTGGGTTCGAAGAAGGGGAGGAGGCGGTTGGGCTGCATTTTTTCACAGCCGAGGGAGACGACGAGGGGGTCGCCGGCGATGTTGGCGTGGCGGGAGATGTGGCCGAGGGTGGCGATTGGGATGCGGGCGCCGGGAGCGTCGATAGCGACGCCGCAGCCGTAGGTGTGGGTGATGGCGACGACGCCGTCGACGTTGGGGTATTTGGGGAGGATTTCGGCTTCGATTTTGCGGACGGCGTAGTCGACCGTGGGGGCGACGCATTGGACGGTGGTGGTGATGCCGAGGAGGTTTCGGGTGCCGACGGAGCCGTCGGCGTTGCGGTAGCCTTCGAAGGTGTAGCCGGTTAAGGGCTCTGGCTGGGGGAGGCGGCGGGTGGCGAGCGGGAGTAGGTTGAGGGGCGGGGCGGAGGGGAGGGTGAGCATGTCCTCACGGATCCAGCGGCCGGGTTCGACGTCGTCGAGGACATGGCCGATGACTTCGCCGTAGCGGATGACGGGGGCGCCGAGGGGGAGGGCGGTCAGAGTGATTTTGTGGGACGGGGGGACGGCTTCGGCGGCGGTGAGGCCGCAGGCGAATTTGGCGCCGGCGGGGACGCCTTCGGGATTCACGATTATGGCAACATTGTCGTTGCTGTGGACTTTGACGTAGAGAGGATTCACGAGTGCAACCAGAGAGTGTCTTTTCAGTCTGCAACATGTGGGCGCTGATTGGGTGGGTTGTTCTGGGGGTGGGGTTTCGGAAGGTTTGGGGGGTGCGGGCGGCGCGGTGGATGGCGATGGGGTTGGCGGCGAGTTACGTGGTGATATTGGGGCTGCATTTTGGGGAGGCCGAGGGCGGGTTTGGGACGCTGGCGGAGGTGATGAAGTTGTTTACTGATCGGTGGGTGGCGCTGGGCGGATGGGTGCATTATCTGGTGTTTGATTTGTTTGTGGGGGCGTGGATCGTGGACACCGGGCAGCGGGAGGGGTTGCCGTGGTGGCGGGTGTTGCCGGCGCTGCCGTTGACGTTTTTATTTGGGCCGGCGGGGTTGTTGCTGTTTTCCGTATTGCGGGGAAAGGGGTTTTGACGATGTGGCAGGAATGGATGGCGCGGGAGCCGCTGTTGTTTGGGACGGCGGTGGGGCATTTGGGTTTGCTGGCTTTGTTGCTGGTGGCGGGGCGGGCGGAGCGGTGGGTGAAGCCGATGAAGTTTTGCGCTTCGATTGCGATTTATTTGGGATCGATGGCGTGGTACTGGCCGTTGGCGGTGGCCTCCAGCGGGGCGAAGCAGGTGGCGGCGATGGTGCTGGCGGGGACGCTGATTTTGGAGATGGTCTGGATTATCGGGCAGGCGGCGCGGGGGGTGCGGAGCCACTTCAACGTGACGACGGCGTTGGATGGGCTGGCGTTTCAGATGGCGGGGGCGGTGATTATGATCAACGTGGCGACGGCGGGGCTGGTGGGGTGGTGGACGATGGGAACGGAGGGGACGCCGTATGTGTGGGAGGTGCGGCTGGGGTTGTTGTGCTTTGTGATTTTTGCGATGGAGGGGGCGGTGATGGCGCGGCGGTTGGCGCACTCGGTTGGGGTGGCCGATGGGGGGCCGGGGTTGCCGGTGGTGAATTGGAGTACGAAGGGGGGCGATTTGCGGGTGGCGCATTTTGTGGGGATGCATGCGCTGCAGGTGTTGCCGGTGTTGGGATTTTTGACGGGGAGTGTGGCGGTGGTGGCGGGGACGTTTGTGGTGTGGGTGGGATTGTCGGCGGGGGTGATGGTGCAGGCGTTGCGGGGAAGGCCGTTCGTAAAAGGGTAGGGCCGCGGAGACGTGAGTCGATCCGCGGCCCAAGGCTCGAAGAGCTAGGGACTAGTGGCCCTTTTTCTTCTCTTCCTTCTTGTGCTCGTCCTTCTTGTGGTCGTCGGCAAACGCGCACATGGAGAGGAAAGAGATGGCCAGCAGAATGGTCGCGAACTTTTTCATTGATTTTCGAAGCTCCTTGAAATTGGCGGTCTAGTGTTTTGCCGCTCAAGATCCTTATCGCCTGCCCGGGTTTGGGCATTAGGCTTTTTTGTACCAGGACGGAAATGGGGGAGTTATGGAACTGGAGGGGGGGAGTACGGTATTTTCCATTCCAGGTTTCGCGGGCAGACTTTATGGCGTGGAAGAGATCGTACTTGTCATTCGGTATACGGGCCGTTGGCTGCAATATGGGATTATTGGGCACGCGGTAGTGTGTATTCTCATCGCGGCGATTGAACAAACGCTAAAATAGATAGAAATGCAATTGCTGCAGGCTGGCACGCACCGGTTGGTGCTATTGGAATATGACTTGGAAGCCGTGGCTTCCGTGGCGCATCAGACCGATTTTCAGGTGGAGATTCAGGAGACGCCGCGGGCGTTGATTCTGGACATTTGGACGGAGAAGCGGAAGGTGCCGTTGTTGCTGTTTGACGCGGCGGAGCCGGCGAATCTGGGTTGGTTTTCGCGGTGCCAGTTCTATGTGGACGGCG
>CANIVU010000185.1 GCA_947470805.1 Acidobacteriota bacterium
CTCGCTTCGCTCGCCTTCGCTCCGTTCCGCGGCTCCCCACGCCGTGGTCGATCCGTTCGTCTGCTGCTTGTTCATTCCGGTTCTCTTTCCCGCTCTGCTCTTTAATTAGTCGAACCGGATTTGTCTCACCTATGTTGGCACGGAGGGCATGTCAGGAATTGTTGTTAGCGGCGTGGAAGAAACTCGTTGTCGCCAGAACTTTTCTCCACCGGGCAGACTTCATGATGGAGTCCCCAAGCTCGGGCGTCTTCAAAGGGCTGTAAGCAGACCAGCCGGGCGCAGCGATTAGCAAGGCTCAAGGGCAGTACACCTGATTTCTTAGAACCAGGGATGGGCACGCAACTGCCACAATATCAACTAGCTCCGAATTCACGGGAGCCACAGTGAAGGCCGATGCACAAACTGTGGTTCACGCGAGCGGTTGGAATTTGACCACTTCATCCCGGTATCGCGTGGGGGAAGTAGCACTGTTAGAAATATCGAGGGGTCATGTGAGCAGTGCAACCGAAAAAAAGGCGCAACTCTCGGGTAGAATCTTCGCCAATGTCGCTGATTTTCCACCAGCGCCCTGCCAGCCGGGTATCACGTAGTACAGACTCGGCTTATGGCGACTTACCAGACGAATGCCGCTTGGTTCTGCAGACCGCACAAGCGCCGTTGCGGGGCGCAGACGGACTTTTTGCAGGCCATAGGTTAGTGTCTCCCCGCGTCACGAAAAAGTGTCGCGATCACTGGATCAACTCTTGCGCAAACTCCAAATCTTGGGCATCCGTCCTGTCCGTGATGTCTCCCAGCGCCCAGCGATACCGGAAGCCGGGACCGGCGTTCACCACCCGGCCCATCCAGTTTGCGGGGTCGGTGCGGAACAACGGCCGATCACCCATCAGTTTTACGAGGTCCTCGATATCCCACCGCAACGAGAAGCCATGGATCACGACATCAGACAAGGCCGTGTTCAAGGGACTGCCGAGCGCATCAGCGAAAGTGTACGGCGTCCGATCGAGCCATACTTTCTTGATGCGCGAATCGGCCGCGGCCGCGAGGAGCAGCCAGAGGCCCTTCGCTCCTTGGGCGCCGGCGCGAATGGACGAGACATCCACGTCAGGACGTGCGGCTAGCAGGTCCACGCCTCGCAGAATGTCACGCCCCCGCAAGGCCGCGAGACTGAATCCGATCTGATCCGCGCGCGTGTTGGCGAGCCAATCTCCAACGTAAGGACGGCGATCATCGTACTTGAGCGAGCGCCGTGGATCGAGCTTCAGAACTACCCGCCCGGACTTGGCTATGCTTTCCGCAACCAAATCAGAAACCTTACCACCGACGAGCAGTACCCCCGGCTTCTTGCCGGGAGAGATGGGAATGAGAATGCTAGCCTCGAGCTCGATTCCGGGCTCACTTTCGAACTGAACCTTCTGGGTGCGAAATCCGTCGCCGGGCGATTCCTGGACTACCTTTACGGACGGAGCGGATCCATCGGTGCGGATTTGCAAACGCTGCAACTCGGAGGCCAACTCTACCGTCGTGCCCGCCTTTCGCTTGGCGTGAAGGCTGGCCAAGATCAATTGGTGCAGTTTCCGGCTGCCAGGCTCATCGTCGACGCTCCCGGTTTTGGTGACCAGCAAATCATGATTAGGGTAGATCTTCACCGGCTGTTCATGAAAATCGCCGCGGCCGTCGTTAAGCCAGCGGATCAGCCATTGGTACATCGACTCTCTGCTGACCAGCGGTGTCCCGTGCGGGCCGGGTCCGACGAAGTAAGCAATCTTGTCCTCGGCGCCGTAGAGGCGATACCAGCGACGAGCCTCATCGTAAACCAATTTTGCGCCAGGGGGCGTGAAGAAATCTTCCTCTGTTGCCTGCAGCAGCCACGGCGTGGGCGCGGAGAGTTCCACGAAGTCCGCGGTATCCAGCCCAATGGATAGGTGCTGGGGAAGTGTCATCTCCGAGTGCGGATTCGAGCCAGCGAACAGGAGTCGATAGGACCCAGGGAAACAGGCCGGGATCACGACTTTGAGTCGCGAATCCAAGGCGCCAATAAAGGTAGTGAGTGACCCGCCACCCGAGCATCCAGCGGCGCCTAGTCGCCCTGGGTCCACTTCGGGACGGCTGGCAAGGTAGTCGAGAGACCGCTTGGCATCCCAGATGAAATACCGGGCGAGCCCCTCGCCAGCCAACGCGGCTTGGGCGCCCTGGTGGATGTGCTCGTTAACCGACCAGCCCGCGGCCGGGGCTTTCAGCAGTGGATCGTAGGTTTGCTCCCGCTCGCCCTGACCGGCTGGATCGAAGGCCAAAGACACAAATCCCTTTAGGGCAAGATTCGCCGCCTGCCATTGCGGCTCCGCTTTTCCTTCCTGCGTATGCCCGGCTTGTAGCAGGACGCCAGGATAGCGGCCAGGTTTGTTCGGGCGATAGAGATTGGCGGTGACAAAGTAACCGGGCAGGCTCTCGTAGATCACTTTTTCTATCACGTAGCCGTCCGCCTGAATCTGGCCGGTTACTCTGGCGTTGAGCGGTCCTTCGTAGGTTGGCAGTCCACCCAACGCATCGAGAAATCTCCGGCGGACCACTTGTTTGCGCTGTTCCGCCTGGACCACAGTGCGTACGGCGGCAATCGCACTTTCACGGGATTGCAGGTGCTCTTGCGCGATTTTGTCCATCCAACGAAGGAGTGGGTCCGGGTCCGATGATTGCGCGGACACAGTGAGGAGTGAGAGGTGCGCTACTACTATTAGCCGGATGCTGGGGATCATGTGGGACCGTCCTTCTATCGTGTCGCGCCGGGGAGAATTCTTTTGGCGTTCCCTTCGAGCAACATCTTTTTCCGGTCTTCCGCGAGACCGGATTCCTGCATCTTCAACAGTGCCGCGTCGAACGAGAACAATGGAAAGTTCGATCCGAAAACGACACGTTCTGCCGGCAGCCGATCCATCAGACGGGCAGTTCCCTCGATCCCCTCCACTGTGGAGATATCGAAATATACGGCCCCGGCGTCGACGAACGCCTGCAGGCTCTGCCGCCGAAGTGCGGGCCACCAATTAAGCAGCTCGAGCTTCGCTGCCGGCTCGCGTTTTACCAATTGCGGCAATGCCGTGAGATCCACTGGCGGTGCTCGCACGAGCGGGTGTTGGGTCCGGGTGTCTTCCATCGAAACGGCGATCTGTACAATTACTCCCCGCGCTGCCGCGGCGTGCAACAGTTCCGCGAACACCGGATCGGTCAATTGGTATTGGTGGTAGTTCGGATGCAGCCGTATTCCGGGCATATTGTAGTCCTCGACGCAGCGCCGTAGATCCTCCTGCCAGTCGGGAAGCTTGGGGTTCAATGCACCGAAGGGCTTCAGTATGTCTCCGCCATGACGCTGGCACTCGTCCATCAATCTGGCGTTGACACCCCCGATGTCCCGATGCAGGATCGCGTCGAAACTGCCTACCCACGCCTGCGAGACGCCCTGTTTGCTTAGCCGCTCAACCAGCGTGGGCGTCTCGTCCCCGGAAAGGCGGCGAAAAGGCCAACGAGAGAGGGAAACGTTGGTGTCGACGATCACCCTTTGTATCCTTTGGCCCGAAGGATCGGCGCAAACAGCCGGCGCAGATTGCCCCCGAGCACCAATTCTTTTGCTGCCGTGGGAATATCGGCGCCAACCACCTTTGCAAGCTGGGACGCGAAGCCGCGGCCACCGACATCGCTGCCATACACAACCCTCTCCGCACCGAGTTCGCGCACGGCCATTTCGACGACTCCGGAAGTGGGATCGAAGCCGGCTATTTCGGCCAGGATGTTTTTCGTATCGCGGATAATACGAATGCCGCGTTCCCATTCCCCACCGGTATGGGCGCAGATAAAGTTGGCTTCGGGGTGGCGTTTGGCCAGTTCCACCAGATCGTACGGAGTGGATTCGCCCGGGTCGTTGCCTTCGGCTTTCATCCACGTATGTTGAAGGATTGGCACTTTCATTGAAATCGCGCGCTCGACGATGGCGTCGTGCTCAGGACTGTTACAGCGCTTGTCGGCCTCCAACTCACCCACCCCGACCATCGGGCCATCACGCACGCAGCGGTCAAACTCGCGCAGACTGAATTCGGGGAAGCTTGGACTCAGAAAGACCGACCCATAGGCTCGATCCGGGAAACGCTTGACGGCGCGCATCACGCGATCATTCTCTTCGCGCAGTATGTTCGGAGTCGGATGCGGAACGGACGAAAACCCCTGCGAGAGGATGAGCCTCTCGATCCCCACCCGGTCAGCGCTCCGGACGAGCACCTCCATTCGTTCCTCCGGCGTGGCGCCCGGTACCGAACCCAGATGACAGTGAATATCCCAGATCCGATGGCGCCGCGCCGCAACCTGCGCGTCGCTACTGAGCCAGGCGACAAAACCGCCAGCTGTCACGCTCAGAACTGCTCGTCGATCGATCATTGGGTATCTCCCAGGCCTCAACCGAGAGTGTCAGGGCCGCCAGGAACAAAGAATATCAACTGTGGTTCTCGCAAATCTCGAAGTTGCTGATAAATTGGGGGTTGCCTTTCTTCCTTCGATTCCCTTGTTCGCCTCCGTTGGTGGCGCTGGCGGCGGCTTTCTTGGCGTTCTTTCGCAGTCGCGCGGCGCTTCAGCTTGAGATTCTGGCCCTTCGTCATCAGGTCGGTGAACTGCAACGGTCGGTGAAGCGGCCGAAGTTGACGGCCGCTGATCGGTTCCTGTGGGCTTGGTTGTCGGCGGTCTGGGCGGATTGGCAACCGAGTTCTGTCATTGTGAAGCCGGCGACGGTGATCGGGTGGCATCGCAAGGGCTTCGGACTCTTCTGGACGTGCAAGATTCGGTGGGGGAGGCCGGGGCGACCGGCAGTCCCGGCGGACGTCCGATCCTTGATTCGTGCGATGAGCCGCGACAACCCTCTCTGGGGCGCACCGCGGATTCACGGCGAACTGCTCAAGCTTGGCATTGCCCTCGGCGAATCGAGCGTGAGCAAGTACATGGTCCGCCACTGTAATCCGCCATCGCAGACTTGGCGGACCTTCCTCGACACTCACGTCAAGACCATGGTTTCGGTCGACTTCTTTACGGTGCCGACGATCCGATTCCAGGTGCTGTATGTCTTTCTGGTGCTGGCACACGACCGCCGCCGGATTCTCCACTTTGCCGTGACCGCTCATCCCACTGCGGAGTGGATCGCGCAGCAACTCAGGGAAGCCTTTCCCTGGGACACCGCACCCCGTTATTTGCTGCGCGATCGCGACCGGATCTTCGGGAAAGATGTCGTGGATCAAATTAAAGCCATGGGGATCAACCACGTTCTGTGGGCACCGCGTTCCCCCTGGCAACGGGCTTATGTCGAACGGGTCATCGGCACCATTCGCCGCGAGTGCCTAGACCACGTCATCGTGTTCGGCGAATGGAGCTTGTCCCGTCACCTGCAGCGTTTCGTGGACTATTATCATCGGAGCCGGACGCACCTGGGATTGGAGAAGGACGCGCCGGAACCACGCCCGATCCAACCCGCAGACATGGGGCGGGTTGTTTCCATGCCGGAAGTCGGCGGACTGCATCATCGTTACGAGCGCCGCGCCTCATAAAGGCATCTTCGGCGCAATTCCATCCGCATTGGCCTGTGCCCTTACGCCGCCTCATTGACGGGCACCGCGGCCGCGGCCACGAGGCTTTTGGCGAAGCGGCCAGAGGCGTTGCGAGCCGACGATATCGGGCGAGTGAAGTCCGAAGACGCCCGCTCAAAAACCAGAAAGGCCGTGGAATCCGTCCGGTCACACGTCAAGACGAGGTTTCCGAGAACGACAATCATCGGAGCCGGACCCGCCTGGGCTTGGAGAAGGACTCTCCGGAACCTCGCCACGTCCAATCGGCGGACATGGGCGGGTTGTTTCCATGCTGGAAGTCGGCGGACTCCATCATCGATACGAGCGCCGCGCTGCATAAAGGCATCTTCGGCGCGATTCCATCCGCTTTGGCCTGTGCCCTTGCGCCGTCTCATTGACGGTCACCGCGGCCGCTGTCCGTGAAGCGCCGCAGGAGGCTTTGTCAGCAGAAGCCGACGACGCGGGGCGAGTGAAGTCCAAAGGCTTACCCCCAAGAAACCCCAAAAGCCCTGGATCCCGCCCGATCAGACCACAAGATGAGGTTTCCGAGAACGACAGGCGCTTGGCGCAATGGCGCTCCATATCGTTGTCGAATCGGTGGGCCGAATTCGGGAGGGCGACACCGCGGCGCTCCTCCCGTCGCATGTTAATCGCGCTGCCGTTTGCAGTTTTCAAAGCTCAAAACGGGCATGCCACTTGGAACCGAGCTCGGACTCAATTCGCAGAGGCGTCTCGGAATCGCGCGCTCGTCCAATAGACCACGTTTTAGAAACGCCACCAGGTGTTCAAACTCGTCTATATCCAGATGCAGCGGCGTAGAGACGCCCGGATCCAGCGCGGCCAATACAAGTTCAACCGGTGCGATCCGGTAGGTCAGATCCAGGTCGACTCCGGCATTCACAGGGCTGTACCGCCGGGCGGAATCCGCGGCGTTAAGGTGGTGGCGCACGGCGTCCTCCAAGCGGGTGAAAGCGCCATTGTGAAAGAAGGCCGGCTGTAAGGAAACATTCCGCAGTGGGGAACTCCTGAATTTGTACCGGTCGGCGCTCTTGCCGGTGATCTGTTCCAATCCGAAGTCCTCGTCTTCTCCGGGACCGTCAAAAATGACGTTTCCCTGCCCGACGCCAAAGAACGGCGCTATTTGCGGGACTCCGATGTTATGCATCTGGAAATCGCTAAACATCTCATTCGACTTCCCGCTTACGGTGTGACAGGAAACGCACTTGCCTTTTCCGAAGAAGATCAAACCGCCCTTCTTCGCGCTCGAGTCCATGGCGTTGTCGTCACCGCGAGCAAACTTGTCGAGCGGGGCGTCGGCAAAAACCATGGTGAACTCGAATTCCGCGATCGCTCGGCCGAACATCGTAAAATCAATCGGGCCGCCCGCCGCCACCGTGGGGAACAATGCGCCAAAAAGCTGGCGGTAATTGGGCGTTCCGTTGAGCCTTGTCAGAACCGCCTGGCGAATCGGTTCGTTGCGGAATCCACTCGCATCGGGAGGAGGAACCGTGCGGCCCTTGCCGTCGTCGAATTGGTCGAATCGCGGTCCGATGGTGAATTTGGTACCGGTGAAGCCCGCCACCTCCACGAGCTCTGTTGGGGGGATGAATGCTTGCGCCTGCAGGAGGTGTTTAATCACGGGGTCGTTTGGCGGAAAAAGCGTGGACCCTTCGGGGGCCGGGAACACGAACCCAGCGGAGTTATTGAACGGATCGCCGGATGGCGCTGAGAAGCGGCCATTCCACATCAGGTTCGGGTAGAAGGCGGTATTGGCCGCGCTCGGGGTACGGCGCTGATTCCGGGGGCCGGTGCGATGGGGCCCGACAATCAGGTTGTTCTGCACGCCAATGGCGATGGACTGCGTATCGCCCAAACCGGCCGACGGGGAATGACAGCCGCCGCAGGTGTTGTCGTCATGCAACCCGCCCGAAACATCAAAGAAAAGCAGTCTGCCCAAGTCGGCGAGCCGCGTATCGATGGGGCGTCCCAGCCGCGGAACGAGTGTCGACTGGATCTTGCCAGTGAAGCCCGCCTGTTCCAGAGCGGCGTGTAGTTGCTTGTCCACGCTGCCGGATGCGGCATCATCACCAAACGCAATCGCGCCAGTGGTCAGTAAAATTCCCGTCAGGAGCATAGCGCCAGAGGGGCGCGGATGCGGTCGAAATAGAGAGCGGTTCATTTCAGGATCTCCTAAAACCTTCGGTGCCGCGGACGCAGACATCCAGGTCTGTGTCGTCTAAGAGTTTGACAACCCTTATTCCAGCCCGGAACAGAATTCGGCGGTGCAGGATTTGTGGTTCTCGCAAATCTCGAAGTTGCTGATAAATGGGGGGGTGCCTTTCTTCCTTCGATTCCCTTGTTCGCCTCCGTTGGTTGCGCTGGCGGCGGCTTTCTTGGCTTTCTCTCGCAGTCGCGCGGCGATTCAGCTTGAGGTTCTAGCCTTCGTCATCAGCTCGGCGTTCTGCAACGGTCGGTGAAGCGGCCGAAGCTGACCGCCGTTGATCGGTTCCTGTGGGCCTGGTTGTCGGCCGTCTGGGCGGATTGGCAACCGAGTGCCACCATCATGAACCCGGCGACGGTGATCGGTTGGCAGCGCAAGCGCTTCGGCCTCTTCTGGACGTGGAAGATTCGACGGGGAAAGTTGGGGCGACCGGCAGTCCCGGCGGACGTCCGATCCTTGATCCTAAATCCGGCAGTCGGCTGAGCCCTCCGAGTTGCATTTTGGCGGAAGATGTTGAAACTGGGAGGGATGTGGGAAGACAATCCAGGGATGGAGATTCACCCTGCGGGTGAATGGGAAGAAGCACCGAGCCAGCCGATTCCGGAC
>CANIVU010000186.1 GCA_947470805.1 Acidobacteriota bacterium
ATATCGCCGGCCGGCGTCGCGATTTGTAGGCGACCACGGCCGACGACGGACCCGCCCGGTGAAATACGTCGAAGCGTTGGAAGCCAACCTCTGAGCACCAGCCGCGGAAATCGGCGGCGGAGTAATCGAAGGCGTCGCCGAATTCGATCAGCATGTTGAGAGACATCAGCATGCCGAAGAGGTTTTCGCGGCGGGCATCGTCGATGATGGCTTCGATGGCGACGAGCGCGCCGCCGGGAGGCAGCGCCTCATAGGCAGAGCGAATGAGGTGCATCTTTTTCTCCAGGTTCCAGTCGTGGAGAATCATGCCCATGGTGATCATGTCAGCTTTGGGAAGCGGGTCCTGAAAGAAGTCGCCCTGGGCGGTTTGGATTCGGTCAGAAAGGCCGGCGGCGGCGATGTGTTTCTGGGCGATGGGAGCGACGGGCGGCAGGTCAAACGAGGTGCACGTGATGTGCGACTGGCGGCGAGCCACTTCGATGCTGAGCAGGCCACTGGCGCCGCCGATGTCGCAAAGGGTCTTGAAGTTCGAGAAGTCGAACTTCTCCGCGAAGGCTTCAAAATTGATGCGCGAGAGACCGGTCATGGCGCCCATGAACTGTTCCAGGCGCGGGAGTTCTTCGTAGAGCTCTTCGAACATTCCCTTCATGCCGTGCTTGGCTTCGTTCTGCGGCTTGCCGGTACGGAGAGCTTCGGGAAGATCGTGCCAGAACTTGAAGAGACGCTCGTTCAGCATGATGAGGATGCCGCCGATATATCGGGGGCTGGTGCTGTCGAGGTAGAGCGCGCCGGCGGGGGTATTGGCGTATTTGGCATCCGGGCCGTCGCCGATGCGGTCGAGGAACTTCATGGCGACCAGAGAGTCGAAGAAGTCGGCGATGCCGCGCGGATGGATGCCGATTTCGGCACCCAGTTCAGCGCCGGTCAACTGGCGGGCGCCGAGCGTGGTGAACAGTTCAAAGCCGACGGCTGTGAGGAGGACTTTAGAAGACCAGAAGGCAAAGGCCGACTGAAGAATGGGACTGGGGTCGATGGGTTGCATAGAGGGGACTATTCGATTCCTGGGCCCGAATCAGGCCAAAGATTGCATGATAGCCTAACCGTTACGGGAGCGGCGACTGAAAAATGATGACCAGAAGAGACGTACTGGCGGGCGTGCCATTTGTGGCTTCGGCAACGGCGGCGACCGGGCGGCCGAAGATCGCGGCGATTTGCACCATTTATTTCAAGTTTTCGCATTCGCAGCACATCGTGGACCGGTTCCTGATTGGCTACGGATGGGGCGGAACGCATCACAAACCGCCGTTTGACCTGGTCTCATTGTGGGTGGATCAGGTGGGCGCTGACGATATCAGCCGGTCGCGGGAAAAAGAGTTTCCGTCGATGAAGATCTACCCGTCGATCGCCGATGCGCTGACGCTGGGGACGGGCAAACTGGCGGTGGACGGAGTGCTGCTGATCGGCGAGCACGGCAAGTACGAACGCTCGGAAAAGCGGCAGACGAAGTATCCGAGGTACGAGTTTTTCAAGGAAATCACGAAGGTTTTCAAGAATTCGGGGCGCGCCGTGCCCGTGTTCAACGATAAGCATCTGTCGTGGAACTGGGACTGGGCCAAGGAGATGTACGACACGAGCCGGGAGATGAAGTTTCCGCTGATGGCCGGGTCGAGCCTGCCGGTAACTTGGCGGACGCCGAGCGTGGAAATGCCCGTGAATGCTAAGGTTCGCGAGGCCCTTTGCGTGGGGTATGGCGGCGTGGACAGCTACGACTTTCACGCGTTGGAGACGCTGCAGTGCATGGTGGAGCGGCGCAAGGGCGGGGAGAGCGGCGTGAAATGGGTGCAGGCATACCGCGGCGAGAAGTTCTGGCAGGCGATGAAGGACGGGGTATGGTCGCGCGAGTTGATGGACGCGGCGCTGTGCCGGAGCCATACGCTGAAGCCGTCGCGGCCGGGGTTCAACAACGATTTCCCGACGCTTGAATCGATGCAGCGCATGGTGAGCCAACCGGTGGCGTATGTGTATGAGCACAACGACGGATTGAAATCGTCGATGCTGCTATTCAGCGGACTGGTAGAGGATTTCAATTTCGCCTGCACGATTGACGGGCGAAAAGATCCGTTCTCGACGCAGATGTACCTGCCGATGCCACCAGGCCGGACGACGCTCGCCAATTTCTTTTCGCCGCTGACAAACAACATTGAGAAGCTGTTTTTGACGAAGAAATCACCATATCCGCTGGAGCGAACGCTGCTGACAACGGGCCTGACGGCGGCGGGCGTGGACAGCCTGTTCCAAGGCGAAAAACGGCTGGAGACGCCGCATCTATCCAAAGTGGCGTACGCCGCGCCGACCGATTCCACGTTCTGGAGAGGCTAATGCCGAAACGAGTTGCGATCATCACGACCATCTACCGGTATCTGTCCCACGCCCAGCACATGGGCGACCGGTTTCTGATTGGCTATCCGCTGCACGGCAAATGGCATAAGGGCGACATGCAAGTGGTGTCGTTGTATGTGGACCAGAAGCCGGAGGGCGACCAGAGCCAGGAGCGGGCCAATGAGTTCGGCTTCAAGGTCTATCCGACCATTGCCGAGACCCTTCGATGCGGCGGCGACAAACTGGCCGTGGACGCGGTTCTGATCATCGGCGAGCATGGCGACTATCCGAAAAACGATTTGGGCCAGGTGCTGTATCCGCGGTACGAGTTCTTCAAGCAATGCGTGGAGGTGTTTGAAAAAGACGGACGGAGCGTGCCGGTCTACAACGACAAGCACCTCTCCTACAGCTTCGAGAAGGCTAAGTGGATGGTGGACCAGTCGAAGAAGATGGGGTTCCCGATGCTGGCCGGGTCGAGCCTGCCTGTGACTTGGCGTCTGCCGGATTTGGAGTTGCCGCTGGGGTGCGAGATCGAAGAAGCGTTGATGGTGGGCGTGGGCGGCAGTGACCCGATGGACTACCACGCGCTGGAGGCGATGCAGTGCATGGTGGAGCGCCGGAAGGGTGGCGAGACGGGTGTGAAGAGCGTGCAACTGGTGGACGGGAACGCCGTGTGGGAAGACAAGCGATGGTCGCGGGAGTTGCTGGTATCGGCGCTTTCGCGGAGCGACACGCCGTTGGGATTGACGCTGAAGGATGCGCGAACACAGGACCTGTGGGGATCGGGCGAACTGAAGAAGCTGGTGGAGAAGCCATCGGCGTATTTCATTGAACGGAACGACGGACTGCGGACAACGCTGTTGATGCTGAACGGTGCGGTGCGCGACTACAATTTCGCGGCGAAGATTAAGGGAAAAGGGATTGCTTCGACGCAGTTTTTCCTCTCGCCGGTGCCAAATGTGACGTATTCGGCGTGTCTGGTGAGCAAGATCGAGGAGATGTTCGTGACCGGGAAGGCACCGTATCCGGTGGAGCGGACGCTGATTGTGAGCGGGGCGCTGGAGAGTTGCCTGCAGTCCCGGAAGCAGGGCGGGAAGCGGCTGGAGACGCCGCACCTGTCGGTTCGTTATCAAGGGACGCGCACGCCGCAACACGCCAGGGAGTAGCCCCGAGTGGGGGAGCGGCTACTATGAAAGGGAGCCGCTACTCCCCTCGCGGAGTATGGGGCCGCCACGAAGAGGGTGACACATGCCGGGACCAGTGATCGATATTGAAGTGGATGGACAGGGCGGAGGCGGCGTGAGCCGTCAGCGCTTCGGGTGCGGAGGGATTGTCCTGGGGCTGTTCCTGCTGCTGATTATGGCCAGGACGGTAGCGACCGCAATCCTGGACTACCAGTGGTGGAACGAAGTGGGCCAACTGGAGACGTGGTGGAAGCAGATGTATGTCCACACGGCGCCCATCATTTACGCAACGGCGTTCGGGTACTTGGTGCTGTGGATTGTGCACGCGCGGGCGTTGAAGGCCGCCGGGTCCAGCGTGACGCGGTATGCGTGGTACGCCCGGGTTTCGTCGTTGGCGCTCTTGCCGGTGGCCTGGGTGTTGGCAGCAGCACAGTTTTCTTCGTGGGACGTGGCAACGTGGCTGGGCAGCCGGAGTCTGAACACGACCAGCGATTGGCGGGATCCTGTGTTCGGGAACACGCTGGAGTTCTATTTCTTCGACCTGCCCGTGTATCGAAGCCTGACCGGGTATCTGTTCTTTCTGCTTGTTATCTGCGCGATCGGGTATTGGATTGTGAGCCGCGTGTGGGCGTTGCGCAGCCGGTTTTCGGGTGGGCAGATCATGATCGACTGGGCCGACATGACGGGCGGGGATCTCTCCGGGGCGCGGTACTTGGGAGCGGCGGCGCTGCTGGCGCTAGCGGCGCGGGAGTGGCTGGGGCGGTACAGTTCGCTTTACGACAGCCATTCGTTTTTAACTGGGGCCGATTATGTGGCGGTAAATGTGACGATTCCGCTGACGGCGGCGTGGGCCGTGCTGATCGTCTTGGCAGCAGGACTGGTGGCGGCGGGGCAGGGTCGGAAGGCGCTGTTGATTCTGTTGTTCCTGCCGGTACGAGCAATTGTGCCGGGCGTTGTGAATTCGGTGCATGTGCGGCCGAATGAGATAACCCTGCAGAAGCCGTACATCGAGAGTCATTTGCGCGCCACGCGAGAAGCTTACGGGCTGGGATCGAACCTGAAGGAGTTGCAGCACAAGGCGACGCCGGCGGGGAAGATCGACGTGGCGGCGAACCAGGCTTTGTTGGAGAACGTGCGGTTGTGGGATTGGCAGGCGTTCCACGACACGATTACCCAGATCCAGCCGTTGCGGCCCTACACGTACGTGGATACCGACGTGGACCGGTACCGGATCGGCGGGAAGCTGCGACAGGTGCTGCTGGCGCCGCGCGAGTTGGAGATTCAGCAGGTAGGGTCAGCCCGGAGCGGCTGGCCGAATGGGCACGTGATTTACACCCATGGCTACGGAGTGGTGGCGGCGGATGCCAACCGGATTACCCCGGACGGGCTGCCGCAATTGTTCATTCAGGATGCGCCGCCGAAAGTGACCGCGGAAGGGTTGAAACTGACGCGACCGGAGATCTATTACGGAGAAGTGGCGCATGAACCGGTGTTCGTGCGGACGTCGCAGCCGGAGTTCAACTATCCGGAGGGGTCGGCCAACGTCCACAATCACTACGACGGCACGGGCGGATTTCCAATTCGGTCGCTTGCGATGAGAACTGCGGCCGCGGTTGCCTATAGCGACTGGAACATTCTGCTGACCTCTTATCTGCAGGACGATAGCCGGATGATGATCCGGCGGAAAGTCCGGGAGCGGGTGGAGACGCTGGCGCCGTTCCTGCTCTGGGATACGGATCCGTATCTGGTAATACGAGCGGACGGAAAGCTGACGTGGATCATTGACGGATACAGCACTTCGGACCGGCACCCCTACGCCGAAGGGGTTTCGACGAAAGAATCGGGCGAGATCAATTACGCCCGGAATTCCGTCAAGGCGACGGTGGACGCCTATACGGGCGAGACGCGACTCTATGTTTTTGAAGCGGGGGACCCGTTGGTTCGCGCCTATCGGAACGTATTTCCGACTCTGTTTCTGGACGAAGCGGCGATGCCGGCAGACCTCCGCGAACATGTTCGGTATCCGGAGTGGATGTTCCAGATCCAGGCCGAGATCCTGTTGACGTACCACATGCGGGACGCCGATGCCTTTTACAACAAAGTGGATGTCTGGGATGTGGCGCGGCGCTCGACGGCCGGGAATGCAGGCGGCAAGAAGCCGATCGAAGCCAACTATGTCGTCGCTGTGCTGCCAAAGGAAGCAGGGGGAAGCGGAGAACCCGAGTTCCTCCTCGTACTCCCTTTCACGCCACGAGGGAAGGACAACCTGATCGGCCTGCTGATCGCCCGATGTGATGGCAAGAATCTTGGACAGATGGCGCTTTTGGAGTTGCCGAAGCAGCAGTTGTTCTTCGGGCCCATGCAGATCGAGAGCCGGTTGAACCAGGATCAGACGATCTCGAAAGATCTAACGCTTTGGAATCAGCAGGGATCTCAGGTACTCCATGGCCAGATGGTGGTGCTTCCCGTGGGCGATACGTTCCTGTTCGTTGAGCCGATCTACCTGCAGGCATCGCAGGCGCGTATGCCCCAGTTGAAGAAAGTGGTTGTGGCGTACGGGAACGAGTTGATCTACACGGATACCTACGAGCAAGCGTTGGCCCAGTTGGCAGGAGCAGCGGGTCAGGCGGTGCTTGTGACAAAGGAGTCGAAGCCTGGAGAACCGGCAGCAGGCCAGCCGGTGAGCGTCTCGCCGGATGTTGCAAGACGGATTGAGACACTGCGCCAACACATGGATCGCTACCGAAAAGCGGCACAGCAGGGCCAGTGGACAGAGGCCGGAAAGGCGCTTGAGGCGCTTGAAGGGGAGCTTCGCCGGAAGCCCTGATAGAAAAACGGCCCGGACATCCGAGGGATGTCCGGGCCGTTGCTGTTGTGGTGTCTGTTAACCGTTGACGACGCGACGGGGAATCACGCTGTCGGCGCCAGGCAGTTTCCGAGCACGGTTGGTTTGGTTCATTCGATCCCGAGCCGCATCTAGCGCAGCCGCCATGGGTTCAGACTGCACATCGATAGCGCCCCATTTAAAGCTGACGTTCGCCAACCCGAGGTGACGCAACTGGAAATCCCATAGTTTTTCGGAGATCATCCCGACACGACGCTGATTGAAACCCGCGACGTCATTGCTGTAGATGAAGACCCACTGGTTCTCAGAGATGTGGCTTCCAAAGTCACCCTCGCGGACAAAGCTGGCCATGAACTTGTCGATGGCCGCCGAGTTGTTTTCTGGGGCCTGTGTTCCCTTTGGCTGAGGCAAGGTAGAGCGGTTCTCGCTGGGCTGCAAGGAGATGACGATGAGAATACCCGTCATCGGATTCGGCAGCGACATCAACCGCGTCCAGGTCGAAATGTCGTGCATCCCGGTGGGAAGGAGCAGATCGGGAATTGCGGCCGGAGCGGGAGCCATCAACTCCGGCTCCGGTTGACGGAGCGCGGAGATATCGATCGGCAGGCTCTGGTTCCGTTCCGGCTGAACTTCTGGTTCGGCAACCCACATCGGAGGCGGTTCTGCGATCGAAGCTACGACTTCCGGTTCCGCGAGGAGCGGAACAGCCGAGTCATCCCAGGAAAGGTCCGAATAGGCAGGGAGTAGTTCCGGAAGCTCGGCGGAATCGTCGAAAGATTCAAGACCGGAATCGGCGTCGATGGAAGAGAGAGCCGGTTCGGCGACAAGAGACAATTGGACCGCCGGAGTTTCCACCCCGGGGATGGATTGCAAATAGTCGACCATGGGGGAAATCCCCATGCCCGCGAGGCGGGACTGGCGAGGCCAGAACGAGTAGCAATCGATGATTTCAGCCGACAATACCGGGATGCGTTCCGCTTCAACGGCTTCCAACTCGGCGACTGGTTCCGGACTCAACTGCGAATCCAGTTCAAAGATGAATGGCGGAGGCTCAACGAGCGATTCAACCTCAACGGGTTCAACCGCAGCCGTTTCGTCGGCATGACCGTCGTGAGCAACCTCGAATACCACCGGCAAAAGCGGTTCGGCCTCGGGGAGTTCGACCGGCTCGGCAGCGGACTCGATCAGATACACGAACGGGGGCGGATCGACATAGGTCTCGTCGGGCAGCGCTTCCGCTGTAATCGGGCTTAACTCCGGCTGATCGTCGGAATTTGGCTCAACCGCAGCGATCTCCAATTCGGCGGGTTCGGACTGGACTGGCTGGAGAAGTTCGGCGGGAAGGAAAGCTTCCACAAACGCCTGTTCTTCCGTTTCGGCAACGACCGGGGCAGATTGGACTGGGAAAAGCGGCAACTCAAAGGTGAGTTCCGGCAGGTTCGTATCGGCTTCAGGCTCCCCGACTTCCGCGACGGCAACAGATTCGATTTCGGTTTCAACGGCCAGTAAATCAGGACTGGAAACCGGTTCGACGTCCGCGATGGCAACAGCGGCGACAGGCGCTGCAAGAAGTGCAAGGGGCTCGACAAATGCCGGAGCTAAATCCGTTTGTTCAACAACTTGTTCAACGACATGTTCAACGACAGCATCGACGGCTGCGGACATCGTGACAACCGCAAAGTCGACCTCGGTCAAGACATCCGCGTCAGCCGGCAGATCGAGGGTCGGGCTCTGCACTTCCGCGAATTCCACGGAGGCCACTTCCGGCAGACTCACTTCAGGCTG
Source organism: Acidobacteriota bacterium (assembly GCA_947470805.1). Classification (GTDB taxonomy): domain Bacteria; phylum Acidobacteriota; class Terriglobia; order Bryobacterales; family Bryobacteraceae. Next base: position 8,194 of record CANIVU010000186.1, read on the forward strand.
GTCGCGATCAGAGAAAGATCCACCAACGGTTGAGCCTGCACTCTGTTCCCAATATCCATTGTG
>CANIVU010000187.1 GCA_947470805.1 Acidobacteriota bacterium
GACCCTCCCAAGAGTCATTGAAAACAAACGACGAGCCCGAAACGCCGCCGCCAACGGAGACCGAAACCGCCGAAATCCCGGCCCCGCCGCCGGTCGTCACGCCCGTCAACAGCCCGCCCGCTGGCGAAATCCAGCCCGTAATGTAACCCAAAAACGCCTGGACCACACCCGAAGTGTGTCCCAAAATACGCACCGAACTGTGCTGCCACCCCGAACGCAAAAACGGAAACCCAGCCCGCACCACCACCCCGAACACCCCCCCGCCAGCAACCGAAACCCGCCCCGCATTACCACCCCAAACCGCCTACCGAACCATCACCACAATCCCCGACTCGACCGCACCACCACCCCCTCCGCCAGAAACCGAAACACGGCCCGCATTACCACCCCAAGGGACCTACCGAACCATCATCAAAATCCCCGTCTCGTCCGCGCCCCCACCCGCACCACCATTCCGAACACACACCCCGCCAGCAACCGAAACCCGGCCCGCACTACCACCCCAAAGGACCTACCGAACCATCACCACAATTTCCTGACTCGTCCGCGCGCCCGCGCTCACCTCCACTCGGTTCTCCCCCACCGGACACCCCGCCGGAATCCGCGCGTTCACCTGCCACAACCCCGCCGTCGCACCCGAATACACCACCTCCGCCGCCAATCCGCACATCCGCACCTCCGTCGCCAACCCCGTCCCCCCGGCCGTCCCCCACAACTCCACCACCTCCCCCCGCCGCCCGCTCACCGGCACCGCAAACAGCCCCGGCGCCGACCCCGCCACCGGCAACTCCACCCGCCCCACTCCCTCCATCACCAACTCCACCGTCCCGCTCACCCGCACCCCCGCAGGGATCAACACATTCCACTGCCCCGGCGTCCGCAACAGCGCCGTCGCCTCCTGCCCGTCCACCGTCACCCGCGTCCCCGTCAACCCCCGCCCGAACACCGACACCACCTCCCCCGGCGCCACACTCCCGCCCAGAAAGCTCGCCGCATTCACAACCCCAAGCGCAGCGAGGGGAACCGAGTCAAACCGGAACCACCCCACCAACCCATCATGATCGGAAAGCCGCCCCACCTCCGGAAAGTCCGCGTTCGCCCCGCCGTAAGCCACCCGCGTCAACCAAGTCCGCATCCCCGCGCTCACCAACATGTGGTCCAACGCCTGCGTCGCGCCATTAAACACATACGAATGGTTATCCCCATTCGCCAACAACCCGTTCACGCTCGTCACGCCCAACCCCGCCCCCACCAACCCCAACATGTCCGCATACCCGTCATCAAACGGGAACGAATTGAAATCCCCCAAAATCGCAAACGGCAACCCCTCCGCAACAATCCTCCGCGCCATCGCGTTCACCGAAACCGCCTGCGCCCGCCGCTTCTCCTGCACCCGGAGATCGGCGATATCGGTCAACGACCGCATATGCACGCAAACCAGCACCACCCGCCGCCCCTGAACGCTCAAGTCCAACCGGAACGGCGGCCGGTCATGCACCTGCTCGGGATCGGAAACCGACGCCGTCGCCAACACCGTCAACCCGCTCTTCACCAAAAATCCCGGCCGAATCCCTGACGGATCATTCGTCGCCCCCACAAACGCCCGGTACCCGCCCAACTCCGCCGCCAGCTTTTCCAACGCCGCCAAACTCCCCACCTCCTGCACCGCCAACACATCCGGCCCGCGCAGCACGCCCTGAATATACTGCTTCGCCAACGCCACCCGCGCCGCGAACCCGGTCGCCGAATCAAAGAACCGCCGCAAGTTCAACGTGCCAACCGTAAACTCCCCCGTAACCGCCGCCGGCACCGGCCGCGCCACCAACCCGCCAGCAAACACCGTCGTCCGCTCCGCCAACACCGTGTACGTCCGCAACCCGTAGTCCAACGCCCCCACGACGCTCACATAATCCCCCGGCACCAAATCGAGCGCCGTCCCACCCAGCGCCCGCGAATCCACGCGCACCCTGCCATCCGTCGCGTCGCCATCCGCGCCTGGCCTCCGGAACGGCCGCGCCGCCGCTGGCGCCGCCCAGAAGATCCCGTTCGACGTCGAATCCCCGCGCGTCTCGTTGAATGTCCCGCCCGTCGGCCCAATGACGTTCAAGTTCGCCTGCACCCGCATCCCTTCAAACCGTTCCCAGTCGCTGCCCGTCAACCACTCCGGCTCCGGCAGCGGCTCGCCCGTGCGCAACACCGTCACCACCGGCGACGTCAATTCGGTCAACGTCGGCGGCCCGCCAAACTCCGCCACCACGCCCTCCACATCCACCACCGTCCCCACCGCCGGCGCCGGCACGTTGCCGAAGATCAGCAGCCCCTCGCTCGTCGCGTCATCGGCATCCCGATCGCCCGGCAAGCTCTGGATGTAGAACCCGTTCGTCCGCCGCGCGTACACGACGCCCCGCGTGACAACCCGCTTATCGACAAACGGCGACACCGCGCCCCGCCCCTGAATCTGGCTGATCGACAACCGCTCCGCCCCCACCGGCACCGCCGCGCAATCGTTCCGCGGCGTGGCGGAATTCCGCGGCACTGGCGGCCCCACGGCAAAGTCCGCGCCGTTGTTCCCCGTATCCATACACCCCGCCCCGGCGCGAATCGCCGCCGTCGTGTTCGACAAATCCCTAGTCGGCGCAATCTTAAACTCGTTCGCCGTAACGCCATACCCGACCAGGTCAACGCCGGTTTCTCTATTCCGCACACGAATCTTTCCCGCCGTCCCACCCAGCGCCAACGTGCCCACCGCGTCCGGCGCCGGCAACGATTGCGTCCCGCCAGCCCCCGCCGCCAACTGGATCAGGTAATACCGCCCCGGCCCAATCGTCCCATCCAACGCCGAAGCCTGCCACGTCGTCCCCGTCGCAGACCCATACTCGACAGTCCATCCCGCCACCGAAACCGTCTCCGTCCCCCGGTTGAACAACTCCACAAAGTCGTTCCGCCACGTCGCGCCCGTGTTCCCGCCGCCGCCGTAAATCTGGCTGATCACCACGGACTGCGCCGGCGCGAGTAGCGCGCCCAGGAGAAGGAGAAGGTACTTTTTCATCGAATGTATTCCGGAGTCACGCCACGCAAACGCTTCCAAACCGCTTCGCACACCGCCAACGTCACCGCGTCCAGCGGGCCCTCTTTACACGCCGCGATGTTCGCCGACAAATGCCGCATCTGCGACGCGCCCAGGATCAGCCCCGTCGCCGTCGTGTGATGCAGAATCCAGTTCAGAGCCAGACTCACCAGGCTCCGGTGCGCCTCCCCGGCCGCGAACGACAGTTCCTGCACGGCGTCAAACTGCTCATCGTGCCAATACCGGTCGCGATACATCTTGTTCCCGTCAAACCGGCTGCCCTGGATCGCGGCTTCGGCTTTATGTTTCCCGGTCAACAGCCCGCCTGCGAGCGGGTTATAAACAAACGTCGAGACCCCGTGCTTCGCCGCCATCGGCAGCAACTCGGCCTCGATGTTCCGCGCCAGCAGATTGTACATCGGCTGGCAGACGTGAACCGGCGTCCAGCCATTCGCGCGAACCATCTGCTGCATCTCCAGAATCTGCCAGGCCCCGAAATTCGAGACCGCCGGGTAGCGCACCTTGCCCGCCTTTACCAGCGAATCGATGGCCTCAAGCGATTCCTCAATCGGCACCGCGTGATCCTGCATATGCAAGTAGTAAACGTCGATGACGTCGGTCCCCAACCGCTGCAAGGACGCCTCGCACTGCTTCACGATGGCAGCCCGCGACAGCCCCTGCTCGTCCGCGCCCTCGCCCATCTTGCCGCGCACCTTCGTCGCCAGCACGAACTTATCGCGCCGCCCGTGCATGGCCTTCGCCATGATCTGCTCGGACAACCCGGCGTTGTAGACGTTCGCGGTGTCGAAGAAGTTAATCCCCTGATCGAGCGCCAAGTCCACCATCGCCAAGCTGCCCGCCTCGTCCACCTGCGAGCCGAACGTCATCGTGCCCAAACAGAGCCGGGAAACCCGCAGCTCGGTTCCGGGAAGGGAAACCATCGTCATTTGCTTAACTGCTCCTCAATGGCTTTCGCCACAACTTCGGCCAACATCGCCGACCCTTCTTTGGTGAAGTGCACGTTCGCCGGCGTCTGAATCTGCGCCAGCCGCGGTTTGGCGAACCCGTAGAGATCCACCACCGGAATCTTGTGACTCTTCATCACGCGCAGCGCGACCTCGTTGAACAGCACCTCATCGCCCGGCTTCCGCAGCGGGTTCAGCTTGCCCTCCGGCACCGGCGTCGTCGTCACGAACAGCAGGCGCGCGCCGGTCTTCTCCAGCCGCGTCGCGATCGCGTCCATGTTCTTTTCATACTGCGCCAACCCCACCTGGTGCTCGCCGTTCTCCATGATCTTCAAATCGTGCAGCCCGAAGTTGAACGTGATCACCTTCCACTTGGTCGTGCCGAGCCATTCGTCCAGCTTCGCGACGCCGTTGTTGGTGTGGGCGGCGTTGCCTTCGTGGTGTTTCACGTCAGCCTTGCCGGCCAGCAGCGTCGTCACCACCGGCGTGTAGCCGATGGAAATGGAATCGCCGATCACCAAAACGGGTTCGGCGGCGAACGCCAAACCCATCGCCAAAAGTCCAAGGAGAAATCGCATGTGTGCCATCCTACTTCGTTTTGAACACCGTGCGCCAAGCCAGCCACGCCGCGATCGTTTTGCCATCGATGATCTTGCCGGTCTTGATCATCTCGTTCATCTCTTTGGGCTTGAACCAGCGCGACTCGATGCGTTCGTCGTCCATGAAGTTGGTCTTGCCCTGCTTCAAATCCTGAGCGACGTAGATGTGCATTTTCTCCGCGAGAAAGCCCGGGCTCATGAAGAGCGTGAACAGCTTCGTCCACTTCTTGGCCGTCAGCCCGGTCTCTTCCTTCAGCTCGCGCTTGGCGCCTTTCAACGGCGTCTCGCCCGGATCCATCCGCCCGGCCGGGATCTCCCACAGGTAATCCTGCGCCGGCAGGCGGTACTGGCGGGCCAACAGCACGCGGCCCTTTTCATCGACAGGCATCACCACGGAACTGCCTCCGTGCTGAATAATCGCCCGGTCGATTTCAAATCCTTCCGGGTCGATCGCCTTGTCCATCGTGACCCAGAAGATCGGGGTCCGCAGCAGCTCTTTGCTTTCGAGAATCTTCATCATGATTTCCGCAATGCACTCCTGAATTCTTCGTACGGCAGCGTGTTCAACACATCGCCGCGGGTGAGCCAACCGCGCCGGGCCATGCGCACGCCGTACTGCATGTTGGCCATGTGTTTCGGGTGGTGGGCGTCGGTCGAGATCGTAAACCGACAGCCCTTCGATTTCGCGATCCGGATCAGGGAGGCGTGGAGGTCCAGCCGTTCGGGGCTCGCGTTGATCTCCATGGCCACGCCGCGCTTCGCGGCTTCGGCCGCGATGGTTTCAAAGTTATAGACGAACGCGTCCCGGTGGAGCAGCACGCGGCCGGTCGGGTGGCCGATTACCTTTACGTAGGGGTTCTCGAGACACCGGAGATAGCGATCCGTCGTCTCTTCGCTCGTCAGGCTCATGTAGCTGTGGACGCTCGCGATGACGAGATCCAGCTGGCTCAACGCTTCGTCGTCCAAATCCATGCGGCCGTCCTTCAGGATGTCGCACTCGATGCCGCTCATCACCCGGATGCCGAGCGCCTCCTGATCCATCCCGGCGACGCGCTGGGCGAAGGCGATCGTCCGCGCTTCGTTCAACCCGTTCGCCATCGCGAGCGCCTTCGAGTGATCGGTGATGGCAATGTAGCTATATCCATGACCGCGCGCGGTTTCCGCCATTTCCTCGAGCGTCGCGCGGCCGTCGCTCTCGCGCGTGTGCATGTGCAAGTCGCCGCGCATGTGGGCGACCTCTAACAGCGCCGGCAACTCCCCGCGTTCGGCGGCTTCGATCTCGCCCTGGTTCTCGCGCATCTCGGGCGCGATCCAGTGGAGGCCCAGCTTGCCGTAGATCTCTTCTTCGGTTTCCGATGCCACCACCACGCCGCCATCGAGCGTCGTGAGGCCATACTCATTCAGCGTGAAACCCATCTTCAACGCGCGCTGGCGGAGCGCCACGTTGTGCTCCTTCGAGCCGGTGAAGTACTGCAGCGCCGCGCCGAAGTGCTCGGGCGCGAGCGCACGGACGTCCACCTGAATCCCTTCGATGCCGAAGCGGGCGCTGGCCTTGTTTTCGCCTTTCGCGAGCAACTCCTGCACCTTCCCGTGTTTCGCGAACGCGTCGAGCGCCGCCGCGGCGCCGGGCCCGGTGACGAGCAGATCCAGATCGCCCACCGTGTCCTTCGACCGGCGGAAGGAGCCCGCTGGCGTCACGCGCGCCACACCTTCGACGGCGTCGAGATAAGCCGAGAGTTCATCGGCCGTTTGTTGGGCGAAGTTCAACAGGAAGCGCCCGGCGGATTTGCGGTACTGCTCGATGCCGCGGAGGACCTTCTCTTCGAGCTTCGCGCCCAGGCGGGGGAGGGTGCGGATCTTCTGCTCCTCGGCGAGGCGCTTCAGGTCGTCGAGCGTCGAGATCCGGAACGTCTCGATGAGCAGCGCGATGGTCTTGGGGCCCAGTCCTTGGATGTGCAGCATCTCGAGCGCCGTGGGCGGGTAGCGCTCCATTAACTCGTCGCGCTTGGCGAAGGAGCCGCGCTCGTCCAGTTCAGCGATGACGGCGGCGATACCTTTGCCGATGCCGGGAATGTCGGTCACCTTCCGGGCCGGATCGTGCAGGATGGAGGCGACGCGCTCCGGGTAGCCTTCGATGGCCGAGGCGGCGTTGCGGTAGGAACGAATGCGGAATCCGTCTTCGGCGGCGATCTCCATCAGGTCGGCGGTCTCCGCCAGCACGCGAGCGATTTCGATGTTCTCCATGCGTATTCTTCCATGATAGGCCGTGTGATAAAGTAAGCCGTTTATGAAGCGGAAACTCCTTGTTCTCGGTCTGGTCTCGACGGCCGCCGTTCTCCTCATGGCGCAAGCCCAAAAGAAGAAAGGCAACGACCGTTGGAATCAGCCCGTTGGCTATTCCGACACGCCCGTGATTCCGGAGCAGAAGTGGAAGGTCCACGATATCGACCGGCCCACGCCGAAGCAGATTACGCCGGGCGCGCTGCCGATGAACCCGCC
>CANIVU010000188.1 GCA_947470805.1 Acidobacteriota bacterium
AGCGTTTCGCGGAACGTGCTGGAGAAGCTGTTGGCGTACGCCCTGGGGCGGAAGCTGGATGGCTATGATGAGATCGTGGTGGACGATTTGATGGAGACGGTGGCCGCCGACGGGTACCGGATGCGGTCGTTGATTTACGCGGTTGTTACGAGTTATCCATTTACACACCGGCGAGTGGAAGAGATTGGAGGCAGCAATGCGCAAACAGGCAGGAATTGACCGGCGGGCTTATCTGAAAGGGCTGGGAGTTACTCTGGGGTTGCCGTTGCTGGATTCCCAGGGCTGGGCGGACACGGTGACGACCAAGCCGCCGGTGCGACTGGGTTTCATGTTCATGCCGCACGGCGTGATTATGGATCAGTTCTGGCCGGCGAGCGCGGAGAGTTTTCTCACGTCGCCGCCGCCGGCGCTGCAATCGCTGCGGCCGGTGCTCGACCAGTGTCTGATGATGAAGGGGGTCTCCGGCGTGCCGATTGCTCCTTTCAACGGGGCGCCGCATGCGCTGGAGCTTTCCACCTGGCTGACGGCGACGTTGCCGGCGGCGGAGAACCGGCACGAGATCAACATTGCGATCTCCGCCGATCAGATTGCGGCGAACCATATGGGGGCGTTTACGGCGCTGCCGTCGCTGGAGTTGGCGACCATGCCGCAGACCTGGAAAGAGAACCAAGAGGGGCTGAACGAAGGCTATTATTCGCACTGCAGTTTCCGTTCGCCGACGCAGGCGCTGCCGGCGGAGGTGAATCCGCGGAACGTGCTGAACCGGCTGTTTAATAAGCAGGAGCAGGGCGGTGGGGCGGGATCGACGCTGGGGGCGCTGGACCGGAGCCTGTTGGATATTGTGCTGGGCGGGGCGAGGGATTTGCGGCGTACGTTGCCGACGTCGGACCAGCGGAAGTTGGACGAGTATCTGGACAGCGTGCGTTCGGTGGAGCGGCGGATTGCCGCGATTGAGTACCGGCAGAAAGAGGCGGCGTTGGAGAAGGCCGGCGTGCGGCCGAGCAAGCGGCATGCGTCCGATTCGGCGCCGATTGAGATCCGGATTCCGGAGGGCGAGAAGCGGAGCGAGTACATGCAGGTGATGTGCGACCTGAACGTGCTGGCGTTCCAGACCGATACGACGCGGGTGAGTACTTATATTGGCTCGACGCCGAACGGGGCGTCGTATCCGGAGTTGGGCTTCAACGATCAGCACCATTCGAATACGCACCACAATCACGACCCGATCAAGGTGGGCAAGATTGCGCGGATTACGGAGTTCAACATTGCGCAGTTCGCCTATATGGTGAAGAAGATGGCTGGATTGCGGGAGGCGGGCGGGACGTTGCTCGATAACTGCATTATGATGTGGGGCTCCGGGCTGGAGGATGGGAACATACACACCCGGGAGAACCTGCCCTTTGTGATTGCGGGGAAGGGCGGCGGGTCTATCAAGACGGGCCGTTTCCTGGCGGATGAGAAGGGCAATCAGGGGGATCTGCTGACGACGCTGCTGGCGTGCGCCGGGATACCGATTGACCGGCCCGTGGGGATTGCGACGAAGCAGTTTGAGGCGATGAAAGCGTAGCCTACGGTTGCGGGTTGCTGATGAAGACGCCCGACTTGGCCGGGCCGTTGACCAGGATTGAACTGAAGACGAAGCGGCCGCCGGGGGTGGCCATGAGCGATCCGATGAGTTTGCCGTATTCGCTTTGGGTGTCGGCGGCGGGTTCACCGCTGCCGGCGAGACGGCGGACTTTGCCATCGGCGCCGACCACCAGGATTTGCTGTTGCATCGGGGTGTTCTGGTGGTCCGGAGAGTAGACGGCCAGCTCCCCGGCGTCGGAGAGGGCGGTTAGGCGGAGGCCGGGGGAGATGGCGCCGGTGGAGCCGGAACCGGGAACGGCGATGCCGTCGGTGAGCCGGGTGCGTACGTCGCCGCCGGGTTCGAGGATGAGCAGGGCGTTATTGATGGAACAGCAGACGCCGGCCCAGAAGCCAACCGCACCGGAGTTGCTGGCGATGAGGGAGGCGGGGTTGAAGAACTGGAAGTTGGACGTGCCGCCACCGGGGACGCGGCCGCCGGAGGCGGCTAAGGCACGGGCCGGGTCACCGGGCCTGGCGAGGAACACGCCCGAGCCTCCGCCGGTGGGACCGCCGTAGTTGGCGTTGAAGAGGACCTCGCCCGAGGCGGTGAGTTTGACGGGGACGGGGAATCCGTTGAAGGTTCCGACGGGAGCCGGAGCGGTGCCTTCGGCTACTTTCGCGGGAGGGTCGGTGGCGGAGCCAACGAAGAGGCCGGGACGGCCGGGGTTGCTGCTGTTGCCGAGGAAGGCGACCTGCCCCTTGTCGTTGACGCTCAGATTGTTGTTGAGGCCGGCGAAGGTCATGTTGGCGGGGCCGCCGGGCCACGGATCCCCCAGGCGGACGACCTTCTTGAGGCCAACGGGGTCGGGTGCGGCCATGAAGATACCGGAGGATGCATCGAGGTTAGCGAAGAAGTAGACCTCGGGTTTGTTGTTCAACTGCGGGGCGCCGAAGGATACGAACCGTCCGCCGCCGGGTGCTTCGTCGCCGATGGCGGCGATCATCTGCAGGCCGGCGTCCGGGGTGGCGGCGAACAGGGCCTGTTTGGGATAGCCGCCCGCGCCGAGAACGGTGGAGAGGAAGACGGCGGCGCCGCTGGAATTGAAGGTGAAGTTGTTGAGGGTGAGGAGGGTGGCGGTGTCGCCCAGGGTGTCGAAGTCGGCGGCGATGCGGCGGGTGGCGCCATCGCCGGCGAGGCTGACGGCGTAGTAGGTGGAGGAGCCGCCGGCGCGGAAGGAGCGGACGATGGTTTCGGTGTCGCTGGAGATGGGCGGGCCGGCGCGGAGGACGGTGTTGGCGCCGTCGGGGAGGTCGTCATTGGTGGTGACGGCGGCCATGAGTTCGCTGCCGGGGGCCCACCAGAAGAGGCCGACGGCGTTGGCTTCGAGCACATCGGCGACGAGGGTGACCTGGCTTTTGCTGTTGATGCTGGCACCGGCGAGGCGACCGGCGAGGCCGATTTTGCCGCCGCCGGGAGCGGGGTCGCCTTCGGCGACAATCTTGGTGGCCGGTTCGCCGCCGGCGCCGAGGAACCAGGCGAGGCCGGCGGGGCCGCCGGTGAGGCTGACGAGGAAGGCGACCTTCCCTTCCCGGTTCAGGGAGGCCTGCTGGGTGGTATCGAACAGGGCGCCTTCGCCGGTGGGCTTGCCTTTGGCGAAGATGACCTGGGTGGCGCCGGAGGCGGCGTTGCGGAGGAAGAGTGCGTGGGGGGCGCTGCCGCCGCCGAGGTTGGCGGAGAAGAGGACGGTGCCGGCATCGTTGAAATCGCGGAGGGCGAAGGGGGCGATGAAGGTTCCGCCGAGGTCGGAGGCGGTGGGGTCGTTGGCGCGGAAGACCTTGGCGAGGGCGACGCCGGCGGCGGCGACCCAGATGCCGGAGGTGCCGCCGTTGGCATCGGCGGCGAAGGCGACCTGCCCTTGGTTGTTCATGAAGTAGTTGCTGGCGGGACCGCGGAGGGTGATGGTGCCGCCGCCGGTGAGGGTGTCGCCTGTTTTAACGAGGACGCGGGGTGTTCCGCCGTCGGTGATGTAGAGGACAAAGGGCGAGGGGCCGCCGTTGATACCGGCGAGGAAGGCGACCTGGCCGGTGGCGGAGTGGCCGATGAGAGTGAGGCTGGCATACGTGCCGCCGACGCCGCCGGCGGCGGGTTGGCCTTGTTCGGCGATCTTCACCGTTTCACCGGACTCCTTTTCCATGAAGATCTGGGCGGGGCCGAGGTTGAGGGGTTCGGAGAGGCCGGCGACGGCGAGGCGGCCTTTTGCGTTGACGTAGAACTGGGAGATGCTGTCGATGTCGGCATTGAGTATGCGTGTGGCGGTGCCGTCCCAGACGAGGATGCCGGCGGGGTCGCGTTCGCCTTTGAGGGCGACGTTGGCGACGAAAGCGAGTTGATCGGCACCGAAGGTCTGGGGCTGGGAGAGGGTATCGACGAGGCCGCCGGGGGGAAGTTGTTCTACGAGTTCCGGGGGAAGGCCGATGGCGTTGAGCGCGTCATTGGTTTGCAGGAGGCGGCGTTTGGCGCCGCCGGGGGTCCACTGGAAGAGGCCGGAGTTGTTGCCGGAGGTGAAGAAGACGTCGCCGTTTTCTCCCATTACGTAGAAGTTGACCTGGCCGAATTTGGCGCGGGTTTCGAGAGGGGTCTGGTCGGTGATGACGGCTGTGACGGGGGCCTGTTGGGACCAGAGGATGGTGGTGGAGAGCCCGGCGAAGGCGAGGGCTAGCCGGAGACGATTTGCGCGCATGTGTGTTCCCTGTTCGGACCAATGAGTCCAGTTCCAACCCGCCCGGCCGAACTCCATAGTAGCGCGCGGCGGGAGGCAAGCGCGGGAGTGGCTAGGTTAGAGCAGGCGGAGGTGGCGGGTGATGGCGTCGACGACGGCGGCGTCGTTGGGGCCGATGGCCACACTCGTTTTCGTGGGCATGCCATTGAATTCGGTGCGGCCGGCGTCGGTGATGACGTGGACGCGGAGGCCGGCTTCCTTCGCTTTGGCGGCGATGGCGAGCAGTTCGGCTTCGGAATCGACGGCGACACAGATTTTGGTCATGCCTTGGGTCATCCAGATCATCTCTTCGGGCGGGACTTTGGCGTGATAGTCACTGGCCAGTTCCATGAGACGGTGGACGAGAAACATGCCGCTGGCGTGGGCTCCCTGGGCGACCATTTTGCCGCGGCCGATGTTGAGGTCGGCGCGCATGACGATTACTTGTTTCAGGGGATTCATGACGGTGTCGGCTGGCCGGGCGCCTACCGTTCCTCTAGGATGCCATTCCGGGCGGGGTGTTGGGTGGGCGGGGTGGTGGCGCGATCTACTTGGAGGCAGGGGTGAGTGGTGGCGATGCGGATATCTAAGTGGGACCCAGTAATGGTGACTGTGTTGGGTGGGGGCGGCGGAGGGATGTTTCGAACTTGTTGGTGATGGGGATGGTGACGGGGCCGGGGATTGGGGGGAAGAACTCTGTTGCCTGGAACGCGGTGGGGAAGAGGATGGGATGCCCGACGAGAAGGGTGACGGCGCCGTTGGTTTTTGCGAGGCGGACGGTGCCCTGGATGCGGGCCAGGCGGGCGAGGGTTGCGACGAGTAGCCATGTCCAGTGCATATGTTGATGATTTGCCAGAGAATGGAAGGCGGCTATGGCACACGAAAACATTTTCGGGATTATTCCGCCGCTGGTGACGCCGTTCCGGGCGGATGGGTCGATTGACGAGGCGGCGCACCGGGCGGAGGTGCGATGGATGGTGGAGGTGGCGCGGGTGCATGGGTTGGCCGTCTGCGGGAGCACCGGGGAGGGGCATACGCTTTCGACCGAGGAGACGCGGCGGATTGTGGGGTGGACTGTTGAGGAAGTGGGCGGGCGGATTCCGGTGATTGCCGGGATTATTGCCGACAGCACGGCGGCGACGATTGAGCGGGGGCGGGCAGTGGCGGACCTGGGCGTGGCGGCGCTGCAGGTGACGCCGGTGCATTATGTGTTCCGGCCGGATGACGAGGCGATGGTGCGGCACTTCGGGGCCGTTGCGGATGGGACGGGGGTGCCGGTGATTTTGTACAACGTCATTCCGTGGTCGTATTTGCTGCCGCCGCTGTTGGTGCGGATTTTGCGGGAGGCGCCGGGGGTGATTGGCGTGAAGCAGAGCGCGAGTGATATGAAGGCGCTGGCGGATTTGTTGTTGTTGAGCGAAGAGGCGGGGATACGGGAGCGGGTGCGGATTTTGTCGGCGGTGGATGCATTGTTGTACCCATCGTTTGCGTTGGGAGCGGATGGGGCGGTGGCGGCGATATTGAGTGCGGCGCCGGAGGCTTGCGTGGCGTTGTGGGAGGCGGCGGGGCGCGGGGATGTCTCTTTGGATTTACATAAGAAGCTGCTGCGGTTGTGGAATGCGATTGATGCGCCGAACTTGCCGGCGAATGTGCGGACGGCGATGCGGGCGCAGGGGAGGGACGGGGGTGTGCCGCGACCGCCGATGCCGGTGAGTTCGGCTTTGCAGGCGGAGAGGATCGGGGTGGCGATGGAGGGATTGGGCCGGACAATTCCCAGGTGACTGTCACCCAGGAATTGTCTGGCGTTGGGGTTAGCGGGATTGGTTGTGGTTGTCGACGAGGGCGCCGGCTTTGACTTTGGTTTTGAGTTTCATGTGGGTGTTGCTCCTTGGCCGACAGTGCGGAGATGGGCGGCGGAGTTGATCATCGGCGCTAGAGATTTTTTGCGTTGGCTTGGACTTTGGCGATAGCGGTGGCGATGTCATCCATGTCGGACTGGGTGCCGAGGAGGTAGCGGTGCTCCATCCAGACGGCTTCGCGGCAGGCCTGGTTGGAGGCGGGGCACGTTTCGTTGTAGTGGGCGTGGGATTCGCCGTACATGGGGTTGTTGAAGAGGGAGTGAGCGTAGCCGCTGGAGGCGGGGACTCCCTCGGCTGTCAGGGCTTCGAGGAACTTCTCGCGAGTTGTGCCGAATTCGGATTCGATGAAGCGGAGGCAATAGATGTGCCAGGCGTGGCCGGTGGCGTAGGCGGGGACGGCCATGGGTTTGATGCCTGGGATTTGGGTTAGCTTTGCGGTCAGGTAGGCACCGTTGGCTTGACGGGTTTGGGTTTGTTCCGGGAGGCGTTCGAGCTGGGCGAGGAGGATGGCGGCTTGGAATTCGGTGAGGCGGTAGTTCCAGCCGAGGCGGTGGTGTTCGTACCAGGGGCGGCCTTTCTTGCGGCCGACCCAGACGAGAGATTCGGCGATTTCGGCGAGCTTCTC
>CANIVU010000189.1 GCA_947470805.1 Acidobacteriota bacterium
GAGGTGCGCTGCACGAAGAGCCGGGTCGACGGCCGCCTCCCGTTGGTCGGCCCCGAGCCCAGCCCAATCGGTTCACCGGGAGGTGCGAACCGAGCGATCTCGTCTTGACGAGTCTTCGACCGGGTATCCCTCCACGAGTTGCTCTCCAGCAGAGCTCGCTTCTGTTTCCCCAGCTACCGCGATTCTGCTAAACCTAAATCTTACTGTCCAGTGCTTTTTCGGCCGGATAGTTAGCTGTGTCTAGACTCGTGTCTCACGTCAGGGGACAAGCCCATTTCCAGCTGAATTCACCCAAGTCAGATCATACAAGTCAATCAATTCATCGACTCTGCGGGAGTGCATGTCATCGTCAACCGAGGCGATAGCGCCGTTGTTGGAGTTGTTTACTACTGCAATCGGCGTCCAAACCAAGGCGCCTTCAACGGCAGCGAGAACGTCCGAATTGAAGGACCGCCCATTGAAGCACGAGATTTTGGCCGCATAGACACTCGATACGTTCGGCGCGACGCCACGATATGTTGGAAACGCAACAGTGCCGCTAGAGGCAATGATTCCGGCTACATGCGTTCCGTGGCCCTTGAAGTCCACCGACGTGCCCCGCTCAAGCGCTGGGCAACTAAAGTTATTCTGCAAGAATACGGCAGTCAAGACTCGCCCTCCGAAGGCAGGATGGCTGGCGTTAATACCGGAGTCCAAGACAAGAACGGATTCGCCGCTTCCGGTGTATCCCAAGTTCCAGAGTGTAGGAGCCCCAAGCGCCGAGGTGGACGTCGCGAGTTGGGCTTCCCCCTGTTGATCCAATCCAATTTCAGCAATTCGCGGGTCCGATTTTAATAGGGAAATTGCCTCCCGCGGAACGTCCGCCCGAATCATATTCAGAATGTGAAGCGCGCGAACATTACGGGCCCCAACGCCGCTAAGAACCCCCTCAATTTCCCGCTGGGAGGGCTCACTCTCTCGCTTCAAACTCCCAAGCAACTCCTGCCGAAATTGAAGCGTGAACTCGGCATCAGCGCGCTGCGCGACCTCCTGCGCACGGGGATCCCGCGTCCGAAACGAGCCTTCCAAATTCGCCTCGACCGCCATCTTCCGAAACGCATGGCGCCGCTCCAACTCGGGCTTCAGCCTGTGGATCGGCTGCTCGGCGAGATACAGGATAACGGGAACAAAGCCCTCGGGATTCTCAGAAAGCCATCGCGTGACAGTCGGGTCCATCTTCGGAATTGCCACCCCGCCGGGTCGTCGGCCACCACGCGCACCAGTAACGGTTGACTCCATCGACGCAGTAGCGCGGTTCGGCGCTGTCCGCTCCTGCGCCTGAGCAACAATGACAACCACCCCCCCCGGCCGCAACAACACAATATCGGACAAACGAACACAATGAACGCATAACGGCGACCCCTCCGGTCCGTTGTAAGTCCCGCATGTATCAAGTGCGCCGGGCGGGGACGTGGACTCTTTCATTGAGACTACAACTCAACGCTGGGAATAGCAAGGCAACTGGATGACGCGGAATTACCTGGCCCACGGCACTGCCTGATCGCGAATCCGCCCACCCCGGGGGAACCGTTGCCCCAATGCCGTCTCTTCAGATTTCATAGCAAATGGCCCGAAGGATACGAACGCGAGCCGCCCGGCACCGCAACCCAGAAACCTCGAGTGGCTCCGAACCACGCAAAGCGGACAACCGAGGTGCAGGAAGCCAGAAGCACCGCCAAGCAATACCACCATCGCTGTACTTGCCTGGCGCCGACGGGCGAAGCCATCTGAATACCGCAGCAGACCAGAGAGGGCGGAGCATCCGCGTCACCCGGAATACCGGCCAGCTAAACGCCAGTGATCCGCTCGGCGGTAGCCGGATATGCAGAGTTGGCAGCATACATTCAAACAATCGGTACTTTCAGCCCGCACCGAATCATCCAACATGGTTCCAGCGCAAGACCTCAGAGCGGCAACCATGCCAACCGATCGTTCCAATCCGAGGCGTCCGACACCAGCCAGATAAGCAAAAGCTCTTCGATGGCCACGCCAACCTCCACGCTCTGCGGCATCAGGAAAACGCCGCTCGTGTGGTTTCCGGCTTCGCAGAACTCGCGAAAGTGCCGGGGCATTGTCCCGGCATCGTGAGAAACAAGGATTCGCTGTTGCCTGGCCGCCAACGCCAGTACCTCGGGATCCAGCATGCCCCGTAACCCCGCCGCTTGTGCCGATAGAAAATCCACGGCTGGCTCCCGGCGCTGAACGCCCGTCACGATCGCCTTGTTCAGGTCGGCGTCAGCCAGAAACCGGACTTTCATGACGGACTGGAAGAATGCATCTCATCCCGCGCGCGCAGGAGCCGTTCACGTAGCCCCCCCGGCAGAGACTGCGAATTCCGCCTATTCTCCGCCCACTTGTCCCCTTGCCGCAGCAGATAAGCATCCAGCCCGGCCTGGTTGCCTAAGTAGTAAGCGATCGCCCCATACACCTCCTCCAATTGGAGGATCTCAAAATTCTGACAAATGGTTTCAGGCGACTCGCCCCTGCGAAACGCGTGGATGAGCGAATCCAGAGACACGCGTGTGCCCGTAACGTAGTAGTTACCGTCTCGCTGCTCAATGTATTCCTTGCTCATACACCTCTGATTCTACTCCCTCACCGACCTCGCCGGCGACCTGCTCATCCAAAGATATCGATCAGCCAAGCACCGCCCGCGGCTCGCTGCCCGATGACGATTTCCGGGGCTTTTGCGATCACATCCTTCGCTCGCGCCGCCAAATCCCCGTACGCAGCACCCCACAATCCATCTCCAGCCGTTTTGCCAAGTTGCCAAACGGCCCGTCATCCACCTTATACTTATATCCTCCGCCTTCCCATGCATATTCCCGAACCAATGCCGCCCAATCTGAGTATCTAAAACGCGGAGGATGCCTACCGGGCAACGCGCCAACAAATTCTCTACCGCAAATCCCGAAACTGCCGATACTGAAGAGATGCGAAGTGTCCAATCAGACCTCCGCAAACCGAAAGAGAGATCCCTAAGTTGAAAAGACTGATGTCCCTGGCGCTGGGCCTCCTCGCCGCCCTGTCCGCCTTCGCCCAATCGGAGTTCACCTTCTCCGACGGCGGCCGCAAAACCGCCTACCAGTTCGCCGAAAACGAACTCTTCAGCCGCGGCGCCGCCGTCGAATCCGCCCGCTCCAGCGCCGACTGGGCCGGTGGCCAACTCTACACCTTCGCCACCACCGCCGCCGTGAAAAAGGTCCGCGGCGCCGGCGCCAACCGCGAATCCCTCGCCCCCGTCTTCTACGACAAAGCCGACCTCCCCACCGCCGCCTCGCTCGCCGCCCTCTCCCAGGCCGACCGTGCCAAACGCATGGAAACCGCCCGCCGCCTCATGACCGCCAAGCTCCTCGTCCACATGGATGACACCCGCTTCGCCGCCCTCGCCGCTACCCACCCTGTCTCCCGCGAAAAGAGCCTCCTCGACGGCTGGATCCTCGTCACCTATCCCGACGCCTTCTCAGCCCTCGACGCCGCCGTCTGGATGAACCAGCAGGGCGGCTGGGAGTTCACCCCCGTCTTCGCCCGCCAATTCGCCAAGCGCCAGGCCCTCAAACGCGAAGTCAACGACACCCTCTACCTCAACCAGTGGCACCTCAACGACGCCGCCCCCCGCAACCTCAACATGAAGGACACCTGGGACGCCGTCACCGGTAAAGGCATCAACATCGCCGTCGTCGACGACGGCCTCGAAGTCGGCCATGAAGACCTCGCCTCCTCCAGCTACGCCCTCTCCACCAACTATCACCGCAATTTCAACGAAGGCCCGCCCACCGATCCCTCGCCCCTCAAGGCCTCCGAAAGCCACGGCACCAAGTGCGCCGGCCTCGCCGCCGCCACCGGTTTCAACAACCGTGGCGTCGCCGGCGTCGCTCCCGAAGCCATGATGATGGGCCTCCGCCTCATCGCCGGCGCAAGTTCCGAGGACGACTCGGCCACCGCCATGGCCTGGCAGCCCGAAGGCATTCTCACCCACGTCTCCAGCAATAGCTGGGGCGCCACCGACGACGGCAAAGCCTCCGGCCGCGACAGTGCGCTGAAAAAGGCCGGCATGATCCAAGCCGCCACCAAAAACCGCGGTGGCCTCGGCACTATCATCGTCGTCTCCGGCGGCAACGGCCGCGGCAGCGGGGACGATTCCAGCTACGACGAATTCTCCAGCTCCCGCTACGCCATCGGCGTCGGCGCCGTCGGCAACGACGGTACCCAAAGCTCCTTCTCCGAAAACGGCCTCAACATCGCCATCTCCGCCTTCGGCGGGGAGTTCCAGCCCCCGAACGTCACCTGGACCACCGATACCTCCGGCGCAGAAGCCGACGCCGCCAAACACGAAAACTACCCCGGCACCCAGGCCCCCGTCAACTATACCGACGCCATGAACGGTACCTCCGCCGCCGCCCCCCAGGTCTCCGGAGCCGCCGCCCTCATGATCCAGGCCAACCCGACTCTTGGCTATCGCGACGTCAAGGAAATCCTCATCAAAACCGCCAATAAGGAAGGGCTCACCGGCTCCGACACCTCCGGCTTCGTCAAGAACGCCGGCGGCTACAGCTTCAGCCACTCCTTCGGCGCCGGGCTGCTCAACGTCTCCGCCGCCGTCGCCGCCGCCAAGGATTGGACCAACCTCGGCCAGCTTTTCTTCGCCGAAGGCGCGGGCGAAGGCGGAGCCATCGCCGATGACGCCACGCCCTCCGTCATCACCTTCGACATGTCGGCCTCCCGCCTCCGCGTCGAACACGTCGAAATCACCGTCAACGTGAAACACGCCAACCGCGGCGACGTCGGCTTCATCATCGAATCGCCCAGCGGCATGCGCGCCATCGCCAACAACCGGCTCCCCGACGACGGGGCCGACTTCTCCGAATTCACCTTCACCTCGCCGCGCTTCTGGGGCGAAACCGCCACCGGCACCTGGCGCATCGCCGCCCTCGACGTCGTCTCCAACGGCGTCAAAGGCACCTTCGTCGACGCCAAGATCAAAATCCTCGGCACCCTCCCGTAACCGGCAACACCCCAAAACGGGGAAAAGGCGACAAACCGAAAACCCCGTTCACAAAAGTTGAAAATAAATTATCTAATTCAATTTCAATATGTTGCCACGAATTAGAAAGCAGAAGAGTTCGGAATCGCCCTCTCATCTGCTACAAAAAAGGTGAGGAGCGCTCCACGCTCCCGGTAAACCTCCTTTTCTGGCTTGGACCAACGAAGGCCTCCCCCACGGGAGGCCTTCGTATTTTTGCCCGACAAAGAAGGAGATATCAGGAGAAATGGATCATGGTAACGAAGGAACAAAAGGCACAAATCGCCCGCGAAAACGGCGCCAAGTCGCGTGGACCCATCACACCCGAAGGCAAAGCCCAATCACGCCTCAACTCCATCAAAAACGGCGAGAAAGCCGAAACCCTCGCCCAATTCGTCCCGCCCAACTCCGGTATCCTCTGCCACGAGGACCGCAAAAAGTTCTACGTGCTAATCAACCAGCTCACCCAAATCTACCTGCCCGTCAACCAGGAAGCCGCCGCCATGGTCCGCCAAATCGCCATCGCCCGCTGGCAGATCGACCGCCTCCAGACGGACTTGAACTCCATCTGGAACCTCGAGCTAATGGAAGCCGCCCGCCACGACGCCCCCGTCCCCGAGGAGCACGAAGACGACTACTACCAGTCCCAAGTGGCGAAGAAGCTCTACACCGGCGCCGCGCCCATCGAGAAGATGGAGCGCCAGATCGATCGCTTAGAGCGCCGCATCGCCCGTCTCCGCCGCGAGATCAAGTTGGTGAATAAAGAGTTCCCCACCGTCGCCAAACCATTGGAAAAACAGGCGGAGGAGCCAAAAACCGAAAATAGCGAACCGACCGTCTACATAACGGAGCCGACGCCAGAAGTCCTCGCCGCCTACCGCCGCGAGTTCCCAAACCACAAAATCGTCATCCTCCCGCCCGACGACGTCGCCAAAGGCATCGACATCGAAGACGACCTCCCGCCCGCCCCAAGGCGAGCCGCCTAAAACCGGGCAAAAAGAAGGAGAAAACCAAGATGCAACCGGCCACCACCCCGGGGACATACTCCCCCGGCGCGCCTCGCGCGCCGGAGTGTGTCCCCCAAACGCGATAAGCTCGACCAACCCAGAAGGAAGAAATGCTAAAAGCGCTGTCACAAAGCCTCAACCCAACTCCCCTGACAGCCCCCCTAAGCCCAAAAACCACCGCCACCTGGGCCAAAGAAAAACTAAACTTCCACCCCAGCCCAAAACAATCGGAAGTGCTCAACACCGACGCCAAATACCTGATCCTCTGCTGCAACCGGCAATGGGGCAAGACGACCACAATCGCCATAAAAGCCCTCCACCACGCAACAGAAAAACCGGACCAAACAATAGTCATCCTAAGCCGCACAAAGCACCAGGCGGCCATATTAATCAACCGGGCGACCCGCTACCTGCCGAAGCTCAACATCAAGCTAAGAAGGGTCCTAGGCTTCCAGTTCTCACTCGAATTACCCAACGGCAGCAACATCATCGCGGTAGCCCACAGCGGCGACACCTCCGTTGGCAACACCGCGAACGTCCTAATCGTCGACGAAGCCGCCCTGGTCCAAGACAACGTCTACTGGTCCGTCAGCGCCTCAGTCGCAAGAACCAGAGGAGCCATCTGGCTAATGAGCACCCCGCGCCGCCAGGCCGGATTCTTCTTCAACATCTGGCACAGCCCCGACAAGCGCTGGACCAAAATCTTCTCCCCAGTCACCGACTGCCCGGAGATA
>CANIVU010000190.1 GCA_947470805.1 Acidobacteriota bacterium
ATGGCCGATGCCATCGCGCAGAGCTCGATCCCGTTCCTCGATTTGATCGCCAACCAGGTGGAACTGGGCCAGCAGATCATGGAAGGGCTGAAGCCGATGTACGCCGAGTACGGCTTGACGCTCGACAGCTTCATCGTTCGCGAATTCTCGCTGCCGGAAGAGCTGCAGAAGCGCCTGGACGAGCGTATTTCGATGAATATGCTGGGCGACATGGGCCGCTACACGCAGTATCAGGTGGCACAGTCGATTCCGATCGCCGCGGCCAATGAAGGTGGGATCGCCGGCATCGGTGCCGGGCTCTCCGCCGGGTATGGCATGGCGCAGGCGATGGGAGGGGCGTTGAACGCCGCCTACCAGCCGCAACAGCCGCCTCCGCAGGCGCCCCCGCCTGTTGGCGCGATGCCGGTGGCGCCCGTCGCGCCCGTGGCCCCGCAAGCGGCCCCGCCGCAAGCCGCACCCCCCGCTGCCGCCCCTTCCGGGGAGATGAAGTTCTGCTTCAACTGTGGCAACAAGATCCTGCGTACGGCTAAGTTCTGCGCCGAATGCGGATCGCCCCAGCCGGCTGCCTGATACACTGATTTGCGATGGCCGACCTATCCGGCGGACAAGGTTGTGAATGGGTAATTGAAGCGCTCGGCTGTGAGGTCGAGCGCCTCAAAGACCTGTCTCAATTGCGCGCCGTTTTCGATGACTTGATCAGCGGGCTGGTTTTGCATCCCGTAGCCGATACCCAATGGCACCAGTTCCCTGGCGCCGGCGGAATCACCGGGCTTTGCCTGCTTGCGGAGTCGCATCTGGCCTGTCATACTTTTCCTGAATTCGGCTCCCTTTGCTTGAACGTGTTCTGCTGCCGGTCCCGGCCGGAGTGGGATTTTGAGAAGTATCTGCGTGAGAAACTGGGGGCCACTGCCGTGCGCGTACGCCGTTTGGAGCGGCCCTACCACACCACACAATGAGCCAGCCAACCGCCATCTGCCCGAACTGCGGCGCGCCGATTCGCTTCCGTTGGTCGTCTGCCATTCAGACCACTTGCGAATACTGCAAGTCCATCCTGGTCCGCCACGACGTTAATCTCACCAAGGTGGGGCAAGTTGCCGATCTGCCGCCTGATATCAGTCCCATTCAGATCGGCACCGAAGGCACCTATCGCAACACAGCCTTTCAAGTGATTGGACGCATCATCTATAGCCACGATATCGGGGCCTGGAACGAATGGCATCTGCTGTTTTCGAATGGCTCCAACGGCTGGTTGAGTGACGCGCAGGCTGAGTATGCTGTAAGCTTTCTCTCAAATCCGGACTCGCCTCTGCCCGGACCTTCCGAGGTCTATCGCGGTTTTCAATACACGCAGCAGGGTGTGGGCCTTGTGGTGACGTCTCTCACGGAAGCCAACTACGAAGGCGTCGAAGGCGAACTGCCGTTCCAATACTGGGACAAGGCACGCTGCCCATTCGCCGACCTCCGCTCCCAGGACGGCCGATTCGCCACCATCGATTACACGGAGAATCCGCCGCTACTATTCCTCGGCGAGTTCGTCGAGTTCGAATCGCTGCAGCTGAAGTTTCTGAAAGAATTTGAAGGGTGGACCGCATGAACCCCGGCGCCCGGAAAATAGTACCCAAACCGAAAGCACTGAACTGCCCCAGCTGCGGTTCGGCGATCGAACTGCGCGCCATGGGCGCGGCCGCCGCGGTGGTCTGTTCCTACTGCTCAGTCACTCTGGATGCCACTAATCCGCAACTCGTCATCCTGCAGCGCTTCGAAGCGCAAATGACCGTGCAGCCGATGATCCCACTGGGCTCCCGCGGCAAGCTCCACGGCGCAGTGTGGGAAGTCATCGGCTTTCAACAGCGCGGCATCAACGTCGAGGGCACCAACTACTTCTGGCGGGAGTACGTTCTCTTCAACCCGTTTAAGGGCTTCCGTTACCTCAGTGAATACGATAATCACTGGAGTTTCGTCACGCCCATTCCGTCGCTGCCGGTCCCCGGCGTAAACAACTATAACCGTCCGACGATGACTTTCGACGGCGTCGTCTACGATCACTTTCAGACCGCGCAGGCCTACACGTGGTTCGTAATCGGCGAATTCCCGTGGCAGGTCAAAGTTGGTGAGACCGTGACCGCGGCCGACTACGTCGCCGCGCCGAAGATGCTCTCCTCGGAAACCACGGAAAACGAGGTGAACTGGAGCCGTGGCGAGTATATCGACGGTAAAGAGCTTTGGGCCGCGTTTCAGCTCCCAGGTACAGCGCCGCCCCCGGTTGGGGTTTACTCCATTCAGCCCGCGCCGGTTGAGGTGCAAGCCGCCGGCCGGCCATGGAAGCTTTTCTTCCTGTTCGCGGCGCTGCTGATCGGGATGATGATCTTCTTCTCCATGCGAGCCTTGGAAGAGACCGTGCTTGACCAGACCTATACGTTCCAGCCCCTCGCCACCGGGGAGAAATCGTTCGTTACTCCCCCGTTCCAGTTGAAGGGCAACAGTGCCAATTTGCGCGTCGAAGTGACCGGGGAACTGGAGAACACCTGGGCGTTCTTCGGCATGGCCCTCATTAACGAGGACACGGGGCAGGCCTTCGATTTCGGCCGCCAGATCAGTTCCTATCATGGCGTGGATGAGGGGGAATCCTGGTCGGAAGAAGACAAACACGACGCTGCCATTCTCCCTCGCATTCCGGGCGGTAAATACTATTTGCGCATCGAACCGGAAACGGAACCGCCGCCCGCCGGCGCCAGCCCGCTCAGCGTAAAGCCCGTCAAATACTCAGTCCGGCTTATTCGCGATGTGCCGTTCTACTTCCGGTATTTCCTGGGCGTTTTCCTTTTGCTTCTGCCACTCCCGTTCATGGGGCGGAAACGCAACAACTTCGAACAAACTCGCTGGAACGAAAGCGACTACGGCGTACCGCCGAATTCCATCGCTTGGCAGGCGAATAGCTCTTCGGGAGACGACGATGAGTAAGTTCTATCTGATCTACAGTTCCTTAATCGCCGGTGGGTTGTTCTACTCCGGCTTGACGGGTTTGTCCTTCGGCTCCTATGACGAAGTGAAGGGCGTACCTAAATCAGTTCGTGACAACCCGGGCGCCTATCGTAGCCACTACGCCAGCAGCGCCCGCTACTTCGGGGGGAAATAACCACCATGGAATTTCGCATCGACCATTTCTTGAATGCGCTCATCTACGCCTTCCTCGGCGTGGTGATTTACTGGATCGCTTTTATCATCAGCGACAAGCTGACGCCCGTTGACCTCTGGGGCGAAATCGTGGAGAAGAAGAACGTCGCCCTTGCCATCATGGTGGGCTTCATGTCGCTCGGCATCGGCATTATCATCGCGGCCGCGGTCCACTAGACCCCCTCGCGGGACACAATGGCGATCGTATTTTTTCTCAGCGTCTTTTTGATCGCCGCCTGTGGGCTGATCTATGAACTGATCGCCGGCGCCTTGGCCAGTTACCTGCTGGGCGACAGCATTCTCCAATTCTCCACGGTCATCGGAACGTACCTGTTCGCGATGGGCATTGGCAGTTGGCTGAGCAAATTCCTGAACCGCCGCCTGGTGGAGCGGTTCATTGCCATTGAGTTGATGGTCGGCCTGGTGGGCGGCTTCTCGTCCGCCATTCTTTTCCTGGCTTTTGCTTATACGGAAGCGTTCCGCCTCCTGCTCTACGTCATGGTGCTGCTGATCGGCATTCTGGTCGGCCTGGAGATTCCGCTGCTGATGCGGATCCTCAAGGAACGGTTCCAATTCGAGGATCTCGTCGCCAATGTCCTGACGTTTGACTACCTGGGGGCGCTCGGCGCGTCGCTCCTGTTCCCGCTTGTCCTCGTGCCCAAATTGGGGATGGTCCGTTCCGCACTGCTTTTTGGGCTGGTCAACGCGGGCGTTGCCCTGTGGTCCACCTGGATTTTCCAGTCGAAGCTCAGTTCGGTGGGGCGTTTGCGCGGGACGTCGACTCTCGTTATCGCCGCGCTTGGTGTCGGTATGGTCTTCGGCGAGCGGATCACCGAAACAGCCGACTCTTCCTTGTACGCCGACGAAGTCATCATGGCCCGCAACACCCGCTACCAGCGCATTGTGATCACCCGTTGGAAGGACGACCTGCGGCTCTTCCTGAACTCGCACCTGCAGTTCTCCTCGCGCGACGAATACCGGTACCACGAAGCGCTCGTCCATCCCGGCCTGGCCGCCGTGCCGAATGCCCGGCGCGTGCTGGTCCTGGGTGGTGGTGATGGCCTGGCTGTGCGCGAGATCCTGAAATATCCGTCGGTCGAATCGATCACCCTGGTCGACCTCGATCCGGACATGACCAAGCTCTTTCGCGACCACTCGCTTCTCCGTAAACTCAACTCCGACGCTTTCCGCAACCACAAGGTCCGCGTCGTCAATGCCGACGCCTTTCCATGGCTCGAAGAAAACGGTGGCCAGTTCGATTTTGTCGTCGTCGATTTTCCCGATCCCACCAACTATGGCCTCGGCAAGCTGTATACGACCGCGTTCTATCGGCTTCTCAAGCGCCACCTCGCGCCAGGCGCGCTGCTGGCCGTTCAAAGCACGTCGCCACTGTTCGCCCGCCAGAGCTTCTGGTGTATCCATGAGACGATTCATGCCGCCGGCCTGAACACGTGGCCGTATCACGTCTATGTCCCTAGCTTCGGCGAGTGGGGTTATGTTCTAGCGGGCCTCGGTGAGTACCGGCAGCCGAAAGTGCCACCCGGCCTCCGTTTCCTCGATCAGAACAGCCTCGCCGCCATGTTCCAGTTCCCGGCAGACATGGCCGCCGTCCCGGCTGAGGCCAATCGGCTGAATGATCAGGCGCTCGTGCGCTACTACGACAAGGAGTGGCGGGAGTTTGCTCACTAGCCGTCCCACACGCCGCGCCGCCTGTGCCGGACTGATCGGGCTATCCGTCAAGGCCGAACGCCCCGTGACGGGCGGCTTTGTCTTCGAATCGCAGAATGCTGGACATGCCATTCGCGATCGGCAGCAGATTCCAGCGCCCAAGAAAACCATCAAGATTCCTCTGGTGATCATCGGGGGGGGGATGTCTGGCCTTTCCGCCGGCTGGTGGCTGGAAAAGAAGGGGTTTCACGATTTCCTGATTCTCGAACTCGAGAAGGAGGCCGGCGGCAACTCCCGCCATGGACGCAATGAGATATCCGCCTATCCGTGGGGGGCGCACTATGTCCCGGTGCCGAACACGGATTCCACCTTGGTGCGTGAACTCTTCACCGAGTTCGGTCTCTTTGCCGACGGGCACTGGGACGAGCGCTGGCTATGCCATGCGCCCCAGGAGCGGCTCTTTCTGCATGGGCGCTGGCAGGATGGCCTCGAACCCGATATCGGCCTCACCGCCGAAGACCATCGCCAATTCCAGGCTTTCGATAAGCGTATTAAGGAGTTCCGCGAAACCCGGCAGTTTCGGATTCCCATGGCCACCGGAGCACCCGCGGACTCCCCGCTCGACCACGTCAACTTCCGTGATTGGCTTCACCAAAACGGATTCAGTTCGAAATATCTCGACTGGCTTGCCGACTACTCCACAAGAGACGACTACGGCGCCGCCGCCGCCGATACCAGTGCCTGGGCCGGCATTCACTACTTTGCCGCCCGGGATCACGACGAAAAAGGGCCGCTTACATGGCCCGAAGGGAATGGCTGGATCCTTAAGCGTCTCCTCAAAAAACTGCAATCGTATGTGCACGCGGGTAAGCCAGTCGTCCGTATCTCACGCAGCGGCACCCAATGGAATGTGCAAACCGGTGACACTCTCTACCAATGTGCCGCTGTGATCTACGCCGCACCCGCCTTTTTGCTGCCCTATCTGGATTCGTCAGTCCCAACCGTAAAGTCGATGAGCTGGTCGCCGTGGCTTGTGTCCAACCTTACGCTCGACCGAATGCCCGAAGAAAAGGGGATGGAGCGTGCCTGGGATAACGTAATCTACAACTCGCCAACACTCGGCTACGTCGTCGCCACGCACCAAAACGTCCAAATGCGTACCGATCAGACGGTACTGACTCACTACTGGGCCCTGTCGCACGCCGCTCCTAATCTTGCCCGCCGCGAAATGCTCAGTACCGACTGGGGAGCCTGGAAAGAGCGGATTCTGTCCGATTTGGAGCGGGCTCATCGTGATATTCGAGCCTGCGTATCGCGCATTGACATCTTCCGCAACGGACATGCCATGGTGCGGCCGACTCCGGGATTCCTGTCGAACCCGGAACGGCGAAGTTGGGTCGCTGGACGCGAGCGATTTTATTACGCGAGCGCCGATGTCAGTGGCTTTTCCATCTTCGAAGAGGCGCAATATCGTGGAGTGGATGCGGCACGCAGAGCTTTGGTCGCCGTAGGTCGTTGAAAATAAACGGATAAAAAGAATATTCGATTTATTCAGCAAAAACAGTTGCGCAGGTATGGGGGAGTTGCTAATCTGAAGTGGTCCGAGCGATGTCGCTTCCGAACAAAGGGTGCTAAGCAAGTTTGGATTTGCGCAAGTCACACAGCGGTGGTAAGCTGAAGTTGCTGCGGAAAGTAGCAAACGGACAATGGCTGAGAGTAGGCCGGCTCGATCT
The DNA here is from genome assembly GCA_947470805.1 of Acidobacteriota bacterium. Taxonomy (GTDB): domain Bacteria; phylum Acidobacteriota; class Terriglobia; order Bryobacterales; family Bryobacteraceae. Next base: position 6,576 of record CANIVU010000190.1, read on the forward strand.
GCTAAACGCGATCAACACGGTAGGTATCAGCAACAGACGGACAGGGAAATAAGAGAACCTGGCTGTCACCGTGAAAGCGGGAAGGCGACCTTCGGAAGTAAAGAGAAGGCTACGCAAAACAAAACTCTCTGGCAAATTGTACGAATTTTGGTAGCCGGTTACGGCTGGTTACTAAAA
>CANIVU010000191.1 GCA_947470805.1 Acidobacteriota bacterium
CCTCATCGACATGGGCTATTCCGATGCCGACATCCGCAAAATCATGGGCCAGAATCTCCTCCGCGTGCTCCGCCAAAATGAAGAGGTCGCAAAGCAAAAATGAACCGCCGCCAATTCCTCGCCGCCACCGCCGTGGCGCCATTCGCGCTAGCCCAAGGCCCGAAAAAGCGCATCGCCTGCATCAGCTCCACCTACCACGTCCGCAGCCACTCCGATAACTTCATCACCCGCTTCCTCGAAGGCTATTGGATCCACGAACAGCACTACGCCGCCCCCTTCCAAGTCGCCTCCCTCTGGATGGACCAACTCCACCCCGGCGACATCGGCCAGCGTCTCAGCACCGCCTACAACTTCCCCGTCACCAAATCCATCGCCGACGCCCTCACCCTCGGCACCGGCAAACTCGCCGTCGATGGCGTGGTCATCGTCTGCGAACACGGCGACTATCCCCACAACGAACGCCAGCAACAGCTCTACCCCCGCTACGAGTTTTTCGAACAAGTCGTCAACGTCTTCAAGCGGTCCGGCAAAACCTGCCCCGTCTTCACCGACAAACACCTCTCCTACGACTGGAAAAAGGCCCAACAAATGGTCGCCTGGTCCAAGGAATTGAAGTTCCCCATGATGGCCGGCTCCAGCGTCCCCGTCACCTTCCGCCGCCCCGAATACGACCCGCCACTAAACAGCGAAATGGAATCGGCCTTGAGCATCGGCGGCGGCTGGATCGCCGACGGCGGCATCTTCCACATTCTCGAAACTCTGCAAGCCTTCGTCGAACGCCGCAAGGGCGGGGAAGTGGGCGTCAAATCCGTCCAGCTCCTCAAGAACGAAGAAGTCTGGAAAGCCGCCGAACAGGGCCTCTGGCGCCGCGATCTTCTGGACGCCGCCCTCGCCCGCCAACAAAAGCCGACCAACAAACGCCCCGAAGAAGGCACCGCCGTCCTCGGCCTCGTCGAATACCGCGACGGCTTCAAAGCCGCCACCCTCGCCCTCGCCAACGTCAGCGAATACATCGTCGCCGTCAAACCCAAAGGCGCCCCGCCCCAGGCCACCCTCTGCTACATCCCCATCGAAAACTCGAACAATTTCTCGAACCTCGTCCACGGCATCACGCAAATGATTTCCACCGGTAAACCCGCCATCGATATCCGCCGCACTCTCCTCGTCACCGGCACCCTCGCCCGCCTCATGGAGTCCGGCGGAGCCAACGGCAAGCGCATCGAAACGCCCGAATTGACCGTCGCCTACAAAGCCCCCAAACACAGCTGGTACGCCAAAGGAGAAGGCTCGTAATCATGGCACTCCCCCTCGCCCCCAACGCCGAACTGAAACAGATCGCCACCGGCTTCGCCCTCGCCGAAGGCCCCGTCTACAGCCGCCGCGGCTATCTCCTCTTCACCGACATCCGCAACCAAAAGATCCACAAGTGGGAGAACGGCAAGCTCACCACCATCCGCGAAAACAGCAACAAAGCCAACGGCCTCACCTTTGACCACCAAGGGCGCCTCCTCACCGCCGAAGGCGGCGGCCGCGTCACCAGAACCGAGAAAAACGGCGCCATCACGGTCCTCGCCGACAAAGACCTCAAAGGCCCCAACGACATCGTCTACTCGATCGACGGCAGCATCTACTTCACCGATCTCCCCGCCGGCAAGGTCTACCAAATCACCCGCACCGGCCAGGTCCGCGTAGTCGCCGAAACCGCCGGCCCCAACGGCATCGCCCTCTCCCCCAACCAGCAGCACCTCTACATCGCCGACTACCGCACCGGCCCCGTCACGGTCCACGAAATTGAACCCGACGGCCGCCTCAAACCCGGCAAGCCCTTCGCCCCCCTAACCGTCGACGGCCTCAAAACCGACGAGTCCGGCAACGTCTGGATGGCCGCCCCCGAAGGCATCACCGTGCACACCTCCAACGGCGAACCCCTGGGAACAATCAAAACCCCCGAACGTCCCACGAACCTGGCCTTCAGCGGCGCCGCTCTCTACATCACCACGCCAACCACCGTCCACCAAATCCAAACCAAAGTCTCCGGCACTCGCACCTTCTGAAATCTACGGATTCCAAATCACCACCTCCCCCCACCCGCTGTCCCGCCCGGCAAACGTCTGCAGCAGTTGATAAACCCGCGTCACCCCGCTAATCCCCGCCTTCCGGCTCATCCCAATCCGAAGCGAAAAATCGATCCCCACATCCGACACAATCCCCGACGTCGCCCCGTCAATCGCGCACTGCCCATTCTGCAACGTCCCCGCCGTCCCCGGCACCAGCGGCCCCATCAACTGCTTCAAATCGTCGCTATACAAATACAACGCATTCGTCCCCCGGTCATAAAACCCATGGCACCCGTTCGTCCGCACAAACGGCCCCGTCCCCACTAAAAAGTACACCCTCGAAATGTTGAACCCGCCCGTCAACTCCCGCCCCGTCAGCACAAACTGCTGCGGCGACCCATTCGCCACGCTCGGCGTCGCACTCAAATTAATCGGCGGCGGTCCGATCGTCGTCAACGTCCCCCAATCCGAAATCCGGAACCACGCCCCCGCCCGCCCCGTCGAATCCACCGGCAGCAAATACACCCCCGTCACCCCGTTCGTAAACGACCCCTTCCGCCCAATCCGCACGTCGATCGTCATATCCGTCCCGTTCAACGCCACCGGCCCCGTCGACCCCGGCCCATATACCGCGCACTGCCCGTTCTCAATCGCCCCCGCCGTCCCCGGCGTCAGCGGCCCCTGCAACTGCGTCAAGTCGTCGCTGTACAGGTACAGCCCATTCGTCCCGCGGTCATAGAACCCATGACAGCCACCCGTACGAATCGTCGTGTCCGTGCTCACCAGGAAGTACACCCGCGCCACGTCCCCCTGCCCGTTCGTATCCCGCGTCACCATGCTGAACGTCACCGGCGTTGTCGTATTCGTCGGATTCCCCGGCCCGCCGGAGATCCCCGCCGGTGCCGCCGGCGCCGCCAGCGGTGCCCACGTCGCCAGTTGAATCCACCCCGTATCATTCGCCGCGTTATCCCGCACCCACAGGTAAATGTTCCGCGCCTTCCCCTGATACCCCCCGCGCAGCGTGAACTCCAAATCAAATTGCAGATTCGGCCCCGACGCCAAAAAGACCTTCGACGCCGCCCCGCCAATCGCGCACTGCGTGTTCCCAATTGTCCCCGCCGACCCCAACGGCAACGGCCCCTCCAACCCGTTCAACGCGTCGTTGTACAAGAACACCGCGTTAATCCCCGGCTCGTAATACCCATGACAAGTCCGCTGCGGAATCGCCGTCGTGTCGTTGATCAGGAAGTAAACCCGGTAGATGTCCCCATACCCGTTCGGATCGGCCACGCCAAATCGCATCACCTCTGTCGGCGCCGTCGCCGTCGTTGGCGATGCCGAAAACGCCCCCGGCGGCTGCTGCGCCACCGGCGGATTCCACCGCGCCGTCTGCACCCACCCCGTATCGTTCCCCACCGAATCCCGCGCCCAGAAATACACGTTCTCCGGCGATGTCGCAAACGTCCCGCGCAGCGTCGTCCCCAGCGTCAACGTCAGGTTCGTCCCCGCCGCCGCCACCGCCGTCGTCGGCCCATTAATCACGCACTGCCCGTTCTGCAACGTCCCCGCCGTCCCCGGCGTCAACGGCCCCAGCAGCCGCCCCAACCCGTCGTCGTACAGGTACACCCCATTCGTCGCCCGCTCATAAAACCCATGGCAAGTATTCGGCGGAATCCCTGTGTTCGCGTTCACCAGGAAGTAAACCCGGTAAAGGTCCGCCGCCCCATTCAAATCGCTCACCACCGCCGTCAGCGCCTGCGGAGACCCCGTCACCGCGGCCGTGCCCCCATTCGCCACCGCCGGCGCCTGGTTCAACGCCTGGCCCGACGCTGGCGTCCACACCGCCCGCTCCACCCACCCCGTCCCGTTGTTCGCCTTGTCCGTCACCCACAAATACACCCGCTGCGTCGCCGCCCCATAGGTGCCCTTCAGCGCCAACCCCATCTTGAAAATCAAACTCGTCGAACCCGTCGAATCGTCGGCCGACAACGCTCCCACCACCGCGCACTGGCTGTTCTCTGCCAGGTCGCTCGTCGCCGGCGCCACCGGCCCAATCAGCCCCGTCAGCGCGTCGTTGTAAAGGAAATACCGGTTCGTCGCCACGTCGAAAAATCCGTGGCACCCGTTCGTTGTCACCGTCGCGCTCGGCCCAACCTGGAAGTACACTCGCGCCAAATCCGAAACCCCGTCCTGGTCCGTCGCCACCACCGTGAAGCGCTGCGGCGAACCCGTCGGCGCGTTCGGTACCAGCCCCGGCGCGCTCGGCGGGACCGATATCCCCTGCGTCACCGGCACCAGCTTCCCGGCCACCGCCAGGTTCCCCGTCCGCGCCGCGCCCAGGTTCTCGTCTACCTCAAACGTCACATACGTCCGCCCGTCCGATAGCACCGGCCGCATCCATGGCACCGTGCTCGAATACGCCCACACGCAGTTCGCCCCCGTCGTCACGCCCACGCTCACCGTCTGCAAACCGCGCCCCACTGAAATCGCCGTCGGCGTCAAAGTATAGGTGCACCCCGGCCCCGCAAAAAATGCCTCGTAATTCACCGCCGTCGTGGGTGCCGTAACCGTCCGCGTCTGCGTCGCCTCGTCCCGCCACGACGTGAACGTATACGTCTGCCCGCTCAAGCTCTGCTGCGCCGCCGTCGAAATCGTGTGCGTGCTCCCCGGCGCCCAGTCCACCGTCGCCGGAGCCGTCACCGTCGCCCCGTCCACCACCAGCGTCAGCCCCGGTGGATTTGTATACAATCCCACCGCCACCGTGTTGCTCGTCCCCGAATACGAAAGCAGGAACGCGTCCTGCCCGCCAAACGGGCTCGGCCCCACGCCGTTCTTCACCGGAATCGTGCCCCCCGTCACACCCGTCACCCACGCCGCCCCCGCGCCGTCCACCGCCACCGCCCACGGCGTAATCGGCCCCGTCGTCCCAATCAGCGTCGAATCCTCCAGCGTCGTCCCGTTCCCTGAAAACCGCGCCAGGAAACCGTCCCTCCCCCCATTCGTCGTATCGTGCGGATTCACAAACGGAAAATTACTCGAATTCGTGTTGCCGGTAATGTACAAACTCCCGCCCGGCGTCATCGCCATCCCAAACACATCCTCGTCCCCGCTCCCGCCAAACCGGAAGCTATATAGCAACGTGTTCCCCGCCGCGTTCAACTTCGCCAGGAATCCCTCCCGCCCGCCAAAAAACTGATTCGCATACCCGCCCACCGTCGGGAAGTCCAGCGCGTCCGTAATCCCCGCCACATACGCCGCTCCGCCCGCGTCCACCACAATCGCCCGCCCCGCCTCCGCCCCCACGCCCGCCCCGCCCAGGAACGTCGAATACACCAGCGTCCCGTTCCCGTTCAGCTTCGTAATAAAACACTCCTCCCCGAAATGCGTCGTGTCCACCGCCCCAGCCAATGGAAAGTCCGGCGATCCCGTCATCCCCGTCACATACACCGCCCCAGCCCCGTCCACCGCCACCGCGTTCCCCTCCTCCACATACGAACCGCCCAACAACGTCGAAAACACCAGCCCCGTTCCCGTCGCCGTGAACCGCGCCACAAACGCATCCGATGCCGCCGTGTTCGACCGCGGCCGGATCGCGTTCAATACCGGAAACGTCACCGACGAATTCGTCGTCCCCGTCACCGCCGCCATCCCATTGCTGTCCACCGCAATCCCGTTGGCCACCTCTTCCCCCGGCCCGCCGAAATACGTCGAATACGCCAGCGTCGCGCCTCCCGGATTCAGCTTCAAAACAAACGCGTCCGTTAGCCCCCCGCTGTATGTCCCCTGGAACGCGCTCGCCGTCGGAAAATTCGCCGACGTCGTCGAGCCTGCCACATACACCGCCCCCAACCCGTCCACCGCGATCCCATGCGCAATGTCCTGCCCCGAACCCCCAATAAACGTCGAATACAAAACAAACGTCCCCGCCGGATTCAGCTTCATCACAAACACATCCGCCGGCCCGTTCATCGACGTGTCAAACGCCGACACCGTCGGAAAATTCGCCGACTCCGTCGACCCCGTCACATACAAATTCCCCGCCGCGTCCACCGCCACTCCCCGCCCCTCATCCAGCCCGCTACCGCCCAAATAAGTGCCGTACCCCAACACCGGGTCGATCACCAACTCCCGCGCCTTGTCATATCCGCCCACCGCGAACCGCACCTCCCGCGTCCCCGTCACCACATACCGCGCCGCAACTTCTTCCCGCTTCCCATCCCGCATCTGATACGCCACCGGCTTCCGCTGCCGCACCACCCCGCCCGCCACCGTCAACACCAGGTCCCCGCCGCCATCGACGGCCATCCCCTCCACGCCCGAATACCGCAACCGGATCCGCCCCGCGTCCGCCCCCGCCCGCACCACGAAGTCATGTTCCAACTCCGTCCCCGTTCCGTAATAGGCCACATCAATCCCCGGATACACCCCGTGCGCCACAACACGCCCAAACTGCCGCACCCCACGCCGCCACTCCGACGGCGCCCCACCCTCCGTGCCAACATAGGTGAGACAAATTCGGTTCGACTAATTAAAGAGCAGAGCGGGAAAGAGAACCGGAATGAACAAGCAGCAGACGAACGGATCGACCACGGCGTGGGGAGCCG
>CANIVU010000192.1 GCA_947470805.1 Acidobacteriota bacterium
ACGACCGCATCCGGTACCCGTCGGCGGCCACCGTCTCCATCAAATCGTCCACCACGATCTCATCATAGCCATCCAGCTTCCGCCCCAGGGCGTACGCCAACAGCTTCTCCAGCACGTTCCGCGAAACGCTCGCCGTCCGTCCGGAAAGGATCGTCTTCAGATCCCTTGGGCCCGCGAACCGGTGCCCGCCGGGCAACTCCCCGGCCGCGTCAATCGGCTGCCCGTTGCTGTCCCGCTCCCGCCAACGGCCAATCGCATCGAACTTCTCCAACCCGAACCCGATCGGGTCCAGAATCTGGTGGCAGTTCGCGCACACCGCGTTCGTCCGGTGCAGTTCCGTGCGTTGCCGCAGCGTCAGCTTCGCCACCGCCTCCGGGTCCTGCTTATCCAGCGCCGGCACATTCGGCGGTGCCGAGGGCACATGGTCCCCCAACACCTGCTCCAGCACCCAAACCCCGCGTTTCACCGGGCTCGTCCGGTTCGGGAAGGAGGTGGCGGCCAGAATCCCCGGCATGCCCAACACCCCGCCGCGATTCCCGTCGCTCAGCCGTACCCGCCGCATCTGCGGGCCTTTCACGGTCTTCTGCAACCCGTAAATCGCCGCCACGGTTTCATTCAGATACGTGTAATCACTATCCACGAAACCGATCACGCTCCGGTCCTCGCGGACGATGCTCTCAAAGAACAGGCGAACCTCGTCATACATCCCCTGGCGCATCGCCGCCGTCATCTGCGGAAAGATACCGGGATCAAAGACCTGGCTCTTCAACCCGCCCACGCTCAACCACTGCGCGCCAAACCCATCGAACAACGCCCGCGATCGGGGATCATCTAGCATCCGTTTCGCCTGCGCCCGCAGCACCGCCGGTTCATGTAGCGTCCCGCCGTCGGCCAGCGCCATCAGCACACTGTCCGGCATCGTGCCCCACAGCAGATAGGACAACCGCGAAGCCAGTTGGTAATCGTCCAGCGGAACGATACCCGCGCCGCCATCCGCGCCCCGCGCCGGTGTAATAAACAGGAACTGCGGGGAAACCAGCACGGCCTTAAGCATCAAATGCACCGCCTGCCGGTACGGCAACTGGTTCCGCGTTCCCAGGTCGAACGTCGCCAGCAGCACATCCACCTCCGCCTCCGTAGGCGGCCGGCGGTACGCCATCCGCGCGAGCGACCGGGCCACACCCCGCGCCGCCATCCGCGGGTCGCCCTTGGGCGCCGGGTCCCCAAACAGCCGTCTCTCAAGCGCGGTGGGCGAAGCCTTCTCCGGAGCGACAATCTTGCGCAGCACCTTATCGGCGATGGTCAGATACTGCTCCAGTTGAATGGGCGAGAGCGAGTTCAGATACCCCTGTCCGCTGACCTCATCCGGCAGTCCATCGGCAATCGAAGACTCCACGCCAAACAGATCCCGCAACGTGTTGCCGTACTCGGTCTTGGTCAGCCGCCGGATCACGAAACGCCCCGGATCTTTCGGACTCAGGTACTTCAGCTTGCCCAGCCAATCCACGAACATCTGCCGGTCGGCATCATCAGGCTGCCGGGCGTCTTTCGGAGGCATATCATGCGCCTTCACCCGAACGGCGCCGCGCTTCCAGTTCTGGGTGAAAGCGGCATGCCCCGGGTCTTTCAGGGCAGGAGCAAAATTAACGCCAGCCCGTGTAGGCCGCCGGCTGGAGTGGCAAGGCAGGCAGAAGGTGGTAACAAACGGCGTCACGCGGCTCTTGAAGTACTCTTCCGCGTCAGCCTTCAGCGCCTCGTGGTCGGCCGCCATGGAGCGGGAAGCCGACAGAATGAGCACCAAGCCCAGCGGCGCGAGCGCGTTCAAAACTAGGCGGATAGCAACAGCGCCAGCCATACCCGGCAAGACCCTCCCTCTCGTCCGGAACTTCCCTTTGCAAGCCTTCCAGACCCACACAGCATATCCCATCGCCAGCCCATTCCGCCCAGTGGCGAGCGGTCGACGACTGCCCGGCGGAACCGGCATCCCCCGGCGTTTTTGTCCCTAGCAGAATGGATCGCACTCGGCTTCACGCCTACGGTTTCGCCTCCAGCTTACTCGCCGCGCTGAACTCGAACGCTTTCGTGTCCTCCCGTTCCTATTTACGCGGATCAAGTCGCTCAATTTCAGGCTAACTCGCAATCACAACAGGACGACGCCGCGTCTGCTTCTCTTTATACATCGCCTGATCGGCTGAATCCAGCAGCCGCTCACAGCTCCCCTGCTCCTCCGACAACACAGCAAATCCGATACTCAGTTCGATCCGCACCTGTTCTAGTCCAAAATCAAGCCGGCATTCGTTCAGTTGCTCCAGCAACTCCGTTCGTAACGAGTCCCAATCTTTCCGTTCGGTTCCATGCAATATGAGAACAAATTCGTCTCCGCCCAATCGAGCGTAATACCTGCCGTCACAACACTGACGGCGCAACAGTTCAGCCACGCACTGCAGCACTTTATCGCCCATAGCATGCCCATGCTGGTCGTTCACCTGCTTGAACCGGTCTATATCGCACAGCATCACGCTCAACGCCTCTCCATCCTCCAACGCCTGCTGCACGCTTCGGTCGAATCGCTCGCGAAGAGAGCGGCGGTTGGGCGCCCCTGTTAATGGATCCAGCCGGCTTTCCGCCGCCATCGAACTGAGCCGATCCAGGTTCTGAATCGCGGGACAAAGCCGCTCAGCAACAGCCGTCAGGATCCGAAGATCATCCGCCGAGAAGCAATCCCGTTGACTCGCCACCAAAGTCAGTACGCCTTCGCTCCCCGCCGCGTCCCGGATCGGCACGCTAAGTAGCGAGCAACCTCCGTTCACCAGAACCACGCTCGGCGAATGCACCGCGCTCGCAGTATGCGGCCCCGAGTTCAGTACCGCCCGCTGGTGCTTCCACACCCAGTGGGCCACGACACTCTCACTCCCGGTGCGGCTATCTCCGTAGATCCGCTCCAATCCTTCAGGCCCCGGCCGGTGCACCAGCATCCCGTCCAACGGAACGATTCGCCGTAGCCGGGACTCAACCTGTGGTAGTAACGCCGGCAGCGACTTCGTTCCCGCGAACAGAGAAGCCAACTCCAGCATGAATGTTCCCTCATGACTCGCCGCGCCGATCAACGAAAGCACACACTCGCCAGAACGGCCCGCCTTGCTCGATTGGGATTCCCACCCATTTGCCGGTACCGGGCCATCCCCCGGCGCTAGTGCCGCCGCCTGCCACGGCGCCGGCTCCTGCGGCTGCGACTCCCGCTCCCCCACCATATCGCCCACTACGCCGGCCAATACGGCCACAACCGCCGGGTCGAACCGTTTACCAGCCTCCGATTCGATATATTCAAATGCTTCCGCGACACTCATCGGCTCACGGTAATGCCGCTTGCTGGTCAACGCATCAAAGGTATCCACAACCGCCAGAATCCTCGCGCCAAAGGGAATAGCAGTCCCACTTAGCCCATCCGGATAACCCTTTCCGTTCCAACACTCGTGATGATGCCGCACAATCGGCACAATCGGCAGCGGAAATCCCACTCGTTCCAGGATTTCCGCTCCCACCACCGGATGTGTCTTGATCTTGTCAAATTCCTCCGGTGTCAACTTCGACGGTTTCGACAGAATGTGGTCCGGAATCCCCAACTTCCCGATATCATGCAGCAGCGCCGCCGTGTCCAAAATCTCCACTTCTTCAACCGACATCCCCAAAGCACGGCCCAGAATACAGCAATATCGTCGTACCCGCTGTATATGTTGTCCCGTCCCCGCGTCTTTAGCATCGATCGCCAGCGCAAGAGCCTCAATCGTTCTTTGCTGTATCCGCCATACTGCCCCTGCGTGTTCAATCTCCGCGTCCGCCCGCCGCTTCTCCAGATTCACCCTCTCCAGATGCAGCCTATACAGCCGCCAAAACACGATTGCCAGAATCGCCAGCGTCAACGACGCACCGTTTCCCACCACTTCGTCCAGGCGCACGACCATCCCGACATACAACGTCCCCAACGCAAAAATCGGAATTAGCCACGCATAGAGTTCCACCCACACCTCGGCGAAGTTACGCTGCTGGAGCGCGGCCATCAGTCCCGACACCGTCACAGTATTCACCAGAAAATAGGCGGTTCCAGTCGCCAGACTCAACAGCAGAAAGTCAAGCGCTGTGTGCGGAACACCCAGCAGCTGTCGCACTCCGTAGGCTGCGCCAACCGAAAGCGTTATCGTCCCGAGGTTGAAAGTCAGCCGCTGATACTCCAGCGGCGAACGCGACCGCCAAACCGTCTGAACTAGCGCGCCTGCAAATGCCACGACCAGCGCCTCCATCGGATTCCTCTGCAAAATCGCCTGCATATTGAAAAGGAAGTTCGGAGACAGGTTGGCGCGCACTCCCGGCAACTTAACCTTCCAGCACGAGGTGATCGCAGAGAAACAAATCAGCAGCACTAGACTGGCGTCCAGATGTATACGATGCCCCGCACACACAAACAAAGCGCATAGAACAGCCGCCCCGAAGATGCTCCATAACAGACGCACGCCTTGAATGTTTACTCTCTCCGTGCTCATCGCCTGCCCTCTGTGCGTCCCGAAACATTGAATTGCAGCCCGCTGCCCACCTGGGAGTTCCCCCACAGCGTCGAATCGCCCCATAATGTCGAATCACCCCACAGCGTCGAATCACCCCACAGCGTCGAATCACCCCACAGCGTCGAATTGCCCCATAACCCGCCCCCCAGAATATATTCACTGACGGTGACCAAACTCCCCTGCCTATCCACCGACACAAACGGAGAAGGATACCGCTGCCGGGAAACGAACTGCGAGGAAAGAGCACCGGTAATATTTAGATAACCGGCCCCCATGGTAAAGCTGTTGTGCGGGATCACACGTACGACACCCTTCTGAGGATCCGTCCAAAAGGACAGGCTCGCCACGTCACGCGTCGCCGTCAACATCAGCCGCGCTTTCACGCTTTCCACATCCAAATCCGGATTCTTCGACAGCAGCAAAGCCACCGTCCCCGACACTACCGCTGTCGCCATCGACGTCCCGCTGAGCGTAGCGTAATAATCGGATGTGCCACTCCCAACCAGCGAGTAATCCTGCACCTGCAGCGGCTGCAGGATCCCGCGCTGGTCTAAGTCGCTATTGACGGACCGGAGCGATGGCACTTGGCTACCCGCCGCCACTAAATCCGGCTTCAACACTCGATCAATGATGGATGGGCCGCGGGAACTGTATGGGGCCACCGAATCGTCGCTCCGGGTAATCGTATTGACGTGGCGCATCGCACCCACCGTAATTACTTCTGGCGCATTGCCAGGCGAGGCGATCGTCCCGTATCCTCCGCCCTTAGGATTCAGCTCGCCATAATTCCCCGCCGACACAATCACCGCTATGCCAGCATTCCATGCTTTCGCCACCGCACGGCAGAGCAAATCTTTTTGATAGCTCTCCCATACAGGCCGTCCTATAGATAAGTTGATCACCCGGATCCGGTATTGATCGCGCAGCCTTACTGCTTGGTCGATCGCCTCGATCACCCAACTGTCTTTCCCTCGCCCGCGTTCATCCAGAACCTTGAGATTCACAAGGCTTACTCCGGGTGCCACCCCGTGCAGCGTCCGCAAGCTGTTCACACCGGAAGACATCCGCGCATTCCCGGCGATAATTCCAGCCACGTGCGTCCCATGCCCGAACAAGTCGGAGGCCGGCTGTAGCTTCCCAGTAGTGGCGTCGCGAACGAACGACTGCTGGTACACTATCCGGCTCCGGCCGGATCCATCCCGCAGGTCCGGGTGGTCGTTAATACCCGAATCAATCACTGCGACGGAGATCCCGCCACCCCAGATTGCCCCCGGAGCAGATCCAGTCCACGAGAAACTGGGCGCCTCCACCGCAGAAAGCGCCACACTGGTCGATGCTGCCACGTCCCGGTCCGGAGCGATATACTCCACGGCCGGATCGGACGCCAGTTGCAGCGCCTCACTGACCGTCATGCGTCGGGCAATCACCGGGCCACGAAGTCTCCCGCCAACTCGTCCCAATTGTGGCGGTGGCTGTTCCTTAAAGCCGACGAGGATTTCTACCGCCATTCTCGGATCCATGTGGCGTAGTTCCGGAGCTACCTCCCCGCCGATTAATCTCAACGACAGCAGACACGCCGTCGCGACAATCGCCGTTGGTACTCCAGTTGGACCGGGCTTGTTTATCATTCTCACATTGAGAGGTTAAGGAAACGTGTCGGCGTCGTCATCGGGTATTCCCCGCCTTTTACCCTCAGAAACCTCTTGGTACGATCGCAACAGTCCCGGTACCAAAACGCCGACAGTCACTCGGCGGACGACGCGGATAGGCACCTCTGGTCAGGCGTTCTGCCGTCCGTACTAGTGTAGTGCTTCAGAAGTAGGAACGAATATCGGACCGGCGGCATCCGTATACTGGAGGAGCCGGTTGCCGATGCGCGTTGCCCCCAAAGTTGAGTTGACTGCCGAACAAAGAACTACGCTGCAGGCTTGGGCCAATGGACGTAAAA
>CANIVU010000193.1 GCA_947470805.1 Acidobacteriota bacterium
CAGATCATCGAAGGACCCGCCGTGCGTCTCTTCAACCATCCCAACGGCCCGGTCCCGGCGCCCAAGTGGAACCTCGGTCTCGACCTCGGCGAACGCCAGGACCACTCCGCCCTCGTCATCAACGACATCGAGTGGCAGAGCCTCGGCCGTTGTTACACAACCTACGCCTACAAGTTCGCGCCCATCCTGACGGTCCGCTCCATGGAGCGATTCCCGCTCAGCACCGGCTACCAGAACATCCCGCTCATCATCGCCGAACGGGTGCGCCAGATCAACGAACACCAGAGCAAGCGCACGCCCCACGTCCCCGCGAAGATCGAACTCGTGGTCGACGCCGGCGGCCCCGGCACTCCCGTGGTCGAGATGCTCCGTGCCATGGCGCCCGAAAACCTCACCATCACCCCGGTCATGATTACCAGCGGCACCGGCGAGTCGAGGCTCAAAGGCGGCTACCACGGCGTCCCCCGCCGCGACCTCGTCACCCGCCTCATCCAGATGATTGCCACCGGCTGCCTGCAATGTCCGGCCTCCATGCCCAACGCGCTAACCTGGCACAACGAACTGCTCAGCCTCTCCCGGACGAACACCCATCCCGGAGAAAGCGGCGAGCACGACGACCTCACCATGGCCGCCGCCCTCGCCGCCTGGGCCGCCACCCGCGAGGCCCCGGAACTAAGCCCCGCCGCCGCCACGAAAAAGACCAAGTACGGCTTCATCGACAAGCCCATCTTCTAGCAGGAAAAGCAGAGGAACAACACCCCCGGGGGGGACTTGACGGGCAGAAAGATAGGAGCAAAAACAGCACCCCCCGGGGACACGACGGGCATCCCCGCAGGACACCCCGTTTGTCCAGGAACGGTGCTTGCCCACCAAAGCCCGAAGGGCGACGGTGGGTACCCAAAGACGCGACACACCCGACACAAGGACAGGAGGCAAAACACCGCCCCCCGAACCCCAAAAACAACCAAAACCACGCCCCAAGCGTCTTGGCTAACCCCATCGCGCCCATGGACACTCGATATTTGACAACCGAAAATCCACCGCCACCGCCCCTACCCGGAGTGTCTCTAACCCCCGGGTAGGTCGGCCTGCCCCCAAAAGCCCGCCAAACACGAGGACGGGGCTTGCCCCCCCGACGCCGCAAGGCGAAGGGGGGCAAGGCCAACCCGCCAAAATCCGCTAAACTAAAACCTGGAATTCCAACTTTGAAAATCGGTTTTGTTAGCCTCGGTTGCCCCAAGAATCTCGTCGACACCGAGGTCATGATGGGCAACATCGCCTCCGCCGGCCACTCCCTCACCGCCGCGCCTGAAGACGCCGACGTCATCGTCGTCAACACCTGCAGCTTCATCGACCCGGCCAAAAAGGAGTCCATCGACACCATCCTCGAAATGGCCGAGTTCAAACGCACCGGTAAGGCCCAGCGCCTCATCGTCGCCGGCTGCCTCGTCGAACGCTACCGCGGTGAAATCGCCAACACCCTCCCCGAAGTCGACGCCGTCATCGGCACCAACGAACTCGACAAGGTCGTCGCCATGTGCGAAGGCCTCACCCCCAAAGCCGAGCCCGAAACCCCGTACCTCTACCACGACCTCACCCCCCGCATCCGCACCACCCCGCGCCACTTCGCCTACATGAAAATCGCCGAAGGCTGCGACCATCCCTGCACCTTCTGCGTCATCCCCCACTACCGCGGCGCCTTCCGCTCCCGCCGTTTCGAATCGGTCATCAACGAAGCCACAACCCTCTTCGCCGATGGCGTTCGCGAAATCAACTTGATCGGCCAGGACACCACCTGCTACGGCGAAGACCTCGGCCTCAAGGACGGCCTCGCCACCCTATTGGAACGCCTCGCCCAGATCGAAACCGAACACGAAAAGTGGGTCCGCTTCCTCTACTGCTACCCCAACCGCGTCACCCAGAAACTGCTCGATACCATCGCCGCCAACGAAGCGCTCGTCAAATACATCGACATGCCGCTCCAACACGCCTCCCGCGAAGTCCTCAAACGCATGAAGCGCGGCTCCAACGGCGATCAGTTCCTCAAACTCCTCGAACGAATCCGCAAGACCATCCCCGGCGTCGCCATCCGCACCTCCATGATCGTCGGCTTCCCCGGCGAAACCGATGCCGACTTCCAAGAGCTCTGCCAGTTCGCCGAAGCCGCCCAGCTCGACCGCCTAGGCGTCTTCGCCTACTCCGACGAAGACTCGAGCAAAAGCTTCCTGCTCGACAACAAGGTCGACAAAAAGACCATCTACAACCGAAAACGCAAACTGATGTCCGTCCAGCGCAAGATCAGCGCCCACCGCAACAAACAGCTGATCGGCACCGAAGTCCAGGTCTTAATCGAAGGCCCCTCGCCCGATTCCGACCTCCTCTGGCAGGGCCGCATGTCCACCCAGGCCCCCGATATCGACGGCGTCTGCTACATCTCCGACCCCGGCTCCGGCCCCCTCGAAAAGGGCCAGTTCCGCCGCATGCGCATCACCGAAGCCCACGACTACGATCTCGTCGGCAACCTCATCGACGAAGGCCGCGCGATGCCCAAGCCAGCCCAGCCGCTCTTCCCGATCCTCGCCGCCCATCAAACACCGAACAACCTTCCACACCGATGAAATGTCCAATCTGTAAAAGACAGGTAGCACTCACCGACCCCTTCATGCCCTTCTGCTCCGAGCGCTGCAAAGACGTCGACCTCGGCAACTGGGCCACCGAGAAGTACGTCATCCCGGAGCCCCTCAAGCCCGACGAAATCGACGAACTCCTCAGCCGCCAGAAGCCCAATTAATGCGCAAACTGGCAACCTGTATCGCCGTCTGGTTCGGCGCCGGCTATGTGCCCAAAGGGCCCGGCACCGCCGGAGCCGCCGCCGCCGTGCTCTGCGCCATCCCGTTCCCGCAGTACATCACCTGGCTCGCCGTGGGCTCTATCCTCCCAGCCATCTGGGCCGCCGATGTCCACGCCAAATCCAAAGGCGCCAAGGACCCCCAGGAGGTCGTCGTCGATGAAGTCGTCGGCACCTGGATCTCCCTCGCCGGCGCCACCCACCTCCACACCATCTGGCCCTGGCTGCTCGCCTTCGGCCTCTTCCGGCTGTTCGATATCTGGAAGCCCTTCCCCGTCCGCCAGTTCGAAAAACTGCCCGGCGGCATCGGCATCGTCATGGACGACGTCATGGCCGGAGTATATGGCGCAGTTGTGATGAGCCTGCTAGGGTGGAACAATCTCTATTAGGCACTTATCAGTACATGGCACGTAAACCCGCCGGCAAAATCCCCAGCATCCAGACCCTCTCTCCGGAGGCCGCCATCGCCGGCGGTGAGATCCGCATCCACGGCAAAGGCTTCACCAACGGCGCGCACCCCCGCGTGCTCCTCGGCGACGTGCAAGCCCCGCTCATCATCGGCTCGGACTCCTACATCATCGCCCGCGTCCCCGAAGAAGCGGTCGACAACGTCGTCAAGATCGAAAGCGGCGCCCTCTCCAGCACCGAATGGGCCTGTGAAATCGGCATCCCCATCGGCGACAATCTCCACCCCGTCGCCAACCCCGCCGTCGACCGCGACGGCTTCATCTACACGACGTTCTCCGGCTCCCGCGGCCAGAAGACGACGACCAGCGTCTTCCGCGTCCACCCCCACGAAGGCCCCTCGCCCTTCCTGTCCGACATCATGAACGCCACCGGCCTCGCGTTCGACAAGGACGGCATCCTCTACGTGTCCAGCCGCTACGACGGCATCGTCTACGAGGTCACCCCCCGAGGCGAAATGGCCGTCTACGTCGAAGGCATGGGTGTCGCGACCGGCATGGCCTTCGACGGCGAAGGCAACCTCTACGTCGGCGACCGATCGGGGACGATCTTCAAGATCAGCCGCAGCCGCCAGATCTACGTCTACGCGACGCTCGAGCCATCGATCGCGGCCTACCACCTGGCCTTCGGCCCCGACGGCTATCTATACGTCACCGGGCCCACGACCTCAAGTTTCGACTGTGTCCAGCGAGTCTCCGACAAAGGCGAAGTCGAAGTCTTCTACCGAGGCCTGGGTCGCCCCCAAGGAATAGCGTTCGACGAGAACGACAACCTTTACGTAGCCGGCAGCCTCGGCGGCCGCCGAGGCGTAGTCCGCATCACACCCGACCGCGAAGCCAGCCTCTTCCTCAGTGGTCCCGGCATCGTAGGCATAGCCTTCTCGCCGTCGAAGAGTGCGACCGTAGCAACGAACTCAATGCTCTACCGAGTCGACTGCGGCATCGGCCCCCGCGAGCTCTAGCGAGCATGCCCGCCCCCGGCCGACCTGTAGTGCCCGCATCGTCGAAACCGGCGCTCGCCGGCCAAAGCCCAACGGGCGACGGCTGGTCCCCCACGCAGCCCACACCACCCACGCAGCACCCCACCCCTCCGGGGACATGCTTCAGCGTGTCCCCAGACGCGACAACAGCCGGCCCCAAATCCCCCACGCAGCGCCAACCCCCTCCGGGACATGCTTCAGCGTGTCCCAAGACGCAACAACAGCCGGCCCCAATCCCCCACGCCGCACCGCCCCCCTCCGGGACAAAACGCAATAACGCCAGCCGCAACACCCCACAAGGACCACCCCATGAACGCTGAAATCATCGCTGTCGGCTCCGAGATGTTGACCCCCGACAAGGTCGACACCAACTCCCTCCACCTCACCCAGGAGCTCAACACCCTCGGCATCGAGGTCGTCGCCAAGGCCATCATCGGGGACGACCGCCAGCGGCTCACCGACGCCATCCGCAACTCCTGGGCCCACGCCGAACTCGTCATCCTCACCGGCGGCCTCGGACCCACCGAAGACGACCTCACCCGCGACGCCGTAGCCGCCGCCCTCGAAGTCGGCATGACCCCCAGCGAAGAAGCCTGGCAAGCCATCCTCAACCGCTTCCAGAAGTTCGGCCGCACCCCCACCGAGAACAACCGGCGCCAGACGCTGATCCTCAATGGAGCCGACATGCTCCCCAACCCCAACGGCACCGCCCCCGGCCAGTGGTTCCACCGCGACGGTCGCGTCCTCGTCCTCCTCCCCGGCCCGCCCCGCGAACTGAAGCCCATGGTCGCCGCCGAGATCATCCCCCGCCTCACCGCCATGCTCCCCCCGCAGGTCATCCGCACCCGCTGGTACCGCGTGGCCCTCATGGGAGAAAGCGACCTCGACCACCTCATCGCCCCCATCTACACCAAGTACACCAACCCGGCCACCACCATCCTCGCCGCCGCCGGCGACATCGACATCCACCTCCGCGCCCGCTGCGAAACGGCCGAAGAAGCCGAAGCCCTCCTCGCCGAAGTCGGCGACCCCATCGCCGAACTGATCGGCGACAAGATCTATTCCACCAACGGCGATCCGCTCGAAGTCGTCGTCGGCAAGCTCCTCCGCGCCAAAGGCCAAACCGTCGCGGTCGCCGAGAGCATGACCGGCGGCATGCTCGGCATGCAGATCACCTCCATCGCCGGCTCCAGCGACTACTTCAAGGGCGGCTTCCTGACCTACACCGACCAGATGAAGACCCAGCTCCTCGGCGTCCCCGAAGGCACCGAAGCGGTCAGCGAAGAAGCGGCCCTCGCCATGGCCGCCGGAGCCCGCGACCGCGCCCAGTCCGACTACGCCCTGAGCGTCACCGGCTTCGCCGACGGTCCCAACGCCGGCCACGTCTTCGTCGGCCTCGCCACCCCGACAGGCACCCACGCCCGCAAGCTGAAGCTCAACGGCGACCGCTACCGTGTCCGCTGCCTGACGATCCTGAATGCCCTCGACTGGCTCCGCCGCGCCCTCCAGTCCTAGCCCAACCTAGACCGCCTGATCAAGAACCTGCGACCGCACCAGCCAGCGCCCTCCCCGCCGGCCCCACATACCAAGCCCACGGCAGGCTTCCCCCGCGCACCGCTCCGACACACCGGGAGATCCCACGCGCCAGTCACCGCACCGCCGCAAGCCACACGCCCAAGCCCACCGACAGACCCACCACGCCCCCACGCACCGCTCCGGCACAAGCGCGAGTCCCAGCCGCACCATCCACCGCACCACCGCGCCGCCACTCGCCCAAGCCCACCGCCGATCCAGCCACCCCCCCACGCACCGCTCCGGCACAAGCGCGAGTCCCAGCCGCACCATCCACCGCACCACCGCGCCGCCACTCGCCCAAGCCCACCGCCGGTCCAGCCCCCCCCCCACGCACCGCTCCGGCTCAGCGCGAGATCCCAGCCCGCACCAGCCACCGCACCGCCGCGGCGCCTTTCGCCCAAGCCCACCGACGGACCCACCACGCCCCCACGCACCGCTCCGGCTCAGCGCGAGATCCCAGCCCGCACCATCCACCGCACCGCCGCGGCGCCACTCGCCCAAGCCCACCGACGGTCCAGCCACGGGCGCCACGGCACGCCTCCC
>CANIVU010000194.1 GCA_947470805.1 Acidobacteriota bacterium
GACCGGAAGCTGCAGAAGCCGTTGGCGGCGGTGCAGATGGGGCTGATTTATGTGAATCCGGAAGGGCCGAACGGGAACCCGGATCCGCTGGCGGCGGCGAAGGATATTCGCGAGACGTTTGGCCGGATGGCGATGAATGACGAAGAGACGCTGGCGTTGATTGCGGGCGGGCACACGTTTGGGAAGGCCCACGGGGCGCATGCGCCGGATAAGTGCGTGGGCGTGGAGCCCGCGGCTGGCGGCGTGGAAAAGCAGGGGATGGGTTGGGAGAACAAGTGCGGGAAGGGGAACGGCGTTGATACGGTGACGAGCGGGCTGGAAGGCGCTTGGACGTCTACACCGGCGAAGTTTTCGTCGCAGTATCTGGAGAACCTGTTTGCCTACGAGTGGGTGAAGACGAAGAGCCCGGCGGGGGCGACGCAGTGGATTCCTGCTGACAACAAGGCGGCGAATCTGGTGCCGGACGCGCACGATCCTGTTAAGCGCCATGCGCCGATCATGTTTACGACTGATTTGGCGTTGAAGATGGACCCCAGCTACCGCGCGATTGCGATGCGGTTCCGGGAGCATCCGGAGGAGTTCCAGCTGGCGTTTGCGAAGGCGTGGTTCAAGCTGACGCATCGGGATATGGGTCCGCGGGCGCGCTACATTGGCGCGGATGTGCCGAAGGAAGATCTGATCTGGCAGGATCCGTTGCCGAAGGCGACTTTTAAGGCTTTGGACGCGAAGGACGTGGCGACGTTGAAAGCGAAGATTCTGGCGTCGGGTTTGACGGTGCCGGAGTTGGTGCGGACGGCGTGGGCGTCGGCGGCTTCGTTCCGCGGGACGGACATGCGGGGCGGAGCAAATGGGGCGCGGTTGCGGTTGGCGCCGCAGAAGGATTGGGCAGTGAACAATCCGGCCGAGGTGGCGAAGGTTGTTGCCAAGTTGGAGACGATTCAGCGGGAGTTCAAGCGGGTATCGCTGGCGGATCTGATTGTGCTGGGCGGGAGCGCGGCGATTGAGCAGGCGGCGAAGGCGGCGGGAACTCCGGTGCAGGTGCCGTTTGCGGCGGGCCGGGTGGACGCGACGCAGGCGCAGACGGATGCTTCGACGTTCGCAGTCCTGGAACCGGTGGCGGATGGATTCCGGAATTACTATAGCGCCGGGGCGGCACAGGCACCGGCGGAGATGCTGGTGGACCGGGCGAAGCTGTTGACGCTGACGGTGCCGGAGATGACGGCGCTGGTGGGCGGCATGCGGGCATTGAACGCCAATACCGGCGGGGCTGCGCATGGGGTGTTTACTGACAAGCCGGGGGTGTTGCGGAACGACTTCTTTGTGAACCTGTTGAACATGGGGACGAAGTGGGAGAAGGCGGGTACTGAGGGGGTTTACGAGGGCCGGGACCGGGCGACGGGGAAGGCGAAGTGGACGGCGACGCCGGTGGATCTGGTGTTCGGCTCCAATTCGGAACTGCGCGCGGTGGCGGAGGTTTACGCTTCGGCCGACGGGCAGGAGAAGTTCGTTCGGGACTTTGTGAAGGCCTGGGCGAAGGTGATGAACCTGGACCGGTTCGACTTGAAGTAGACGGGATGTGCGGCCGTTGGCGGGGTTAACGCCAATCCCACGGATGGCCGCACATTTCTATGAGTTCGCGGTAGGATTTCGCGCCGTCGATGGCTACATCGGCGGCGTTTTTATTTTGGACCTGATCGTAGCGGTGGGTGGTTGCTTTGAGGGTGTCTTTGGCTTTGTCGAGGTTGGGTGCGCCTTTGGATTTCAGTTGGAGGAAGATGCAGTAGGATTTGGTACCCATGTTGAGGAAGCCGGATTGGTTGTCGAAATCGGTGACTTTTTGGATGGCGAATTGGGCGCCGCTGGAGTCAAGGATGGTGTAGAGGGTGTAGGGGATACCGGTGGCGGCTCGGGTGGTGGTGAGGGCTGATTCGTCGTTGTAGACGTTCAGATTGTTTTCGGAAAAGAGGAGGACAGGGTAGACGAGAGGGGCGGAGGTGCCGGGGGCGGTGGGGGGCTTGGTGGGGCAGCCCGTTAGAAGGGAGAAGAGTAGGCCGAGTTTCACGATTGTGCCGCCGCTGTATGGCTCTCCGGACATGAGAACAGTGTACATTCCGTTTTACGGAAAAAAATGAGGTGACTGACACCTATTTAAGACGGGTGTGAGACGGGGTGGGTTGACCGGGGAACGGGGCAGGTTGTATCCTTGCGCATGCGAATTGGGCCGAATCTCGCGGTTATTCTTTGTTGGGGCGCGGCGGTTGGGTTTAGCCAGCCGGCTCCGATTGTGCAGCCGGGGGCGCCGGGGAAGCCCGGGAAGTCCGTTTCGGCGGCGGCGGCGGCGAAGTTAGGCGTCCGGACTCCGGTGGAGGCGGACGTCGAGTTCATGCAGGGGATGATCCATCACCACGCGCAGGCGGTGGAGATGGTGGACCTGCTGCGGACGCGAGGGCTGCGGAAGGATTTGCTGGCGTTTGGGGAGCGGATTACGATTTCGCAGAGCGATGAGATTCTGTCCATGAAGCAGTGGCTGACGGAGCGTAGGAAACCGATTGCTCCGGCGCACGATCATGCGCACCACCATGGGAACGGGGGGGCGGGCATGCCAATGATGCCGGGCATGCTGACGGCCGAGCAGATGGCGGCATTGGCAAAAGCGAAGGGGTCCGAGTTCGACCAACTTTTCCTGACGGGGATGATTCAACACCACATCGGCGCGCTGGTGATGGTGGAGGAGCTGTTTGAAACCCCGGGCGCCGGGCAGGAACCGGTACTGTATGACTTCGCGACGGATGTCGATAATACGCAACGGGCGGAAATCGGGATCATGCGCGGCATGTTGAAGGAGAAACGTTGAGTATGAAACGGACTTTCATTGGCGGCCGCTGGGCGGTCGCGATTGGGTTGACGCTTTCGGCTGTTGGCGTATGGAGCCAGGAAACGGGGAAAGCGCCGGGGCCGCCGAAGCCGCCATCGGTGTATACGAACCCGCGGGCCGGGGCCGGGGATCCACGGATTGGATTGAAGGGCGGATTGCACGACGCCGCCGAGGCGGCGAACGGGATGGTGCGGATTGCGACGCTGCCGAAGCCACCGGGATTTGCACCGGGGGATCCGAATACGACACCGCCGGAGCCGCCGACGGAGGAGCAGGGCGTGGGCGGTGGCGGCGGGGGGCGGCGACCCAATATTCAATATGGGTCGACCAATTCCGATTTGGCGTTCAGCGGCAATCATCTGTTTGTTGGGAACTACAACGGCATCAACTTTTACGACATCGACGATCCGGGGAAGGTGAAGCTGCGGACGTCGCTGCTGTGTCCGGGCGGGCAGGGCGATGTTTCGGTGCACGGGAATCTGCTGTTCATGTCGGCCGAGGCGATGAATGGGCGGATTGACTGCGGGTCGCAGGGGATTCCGTTGCCGGCTGGCTATAAGCCTCCGCCGCCGGAGCCGCCGGCCCCGAACGCGCCTCCAGGAACCCGGGCGAGACGGCCCCCACCGCCGCCGAATCCGGACCGGTTCCGGGGCGTGCGGATTTTCGACATTTCCGACCTGGCGCATCCGAAGCAGGTGGCGACGGTGCAGAGCTGCCGCGGGTCGCACACGCATACGCTGGTGATCGATCCGAAGGATAAGGAGAACGTCTACATCTACATTTCCGGCACGGGGCCGGTGCGGCAGGCGGACGAGCTGGCGGCATGTTCGGGCGGGGATCCGGAGAAGAATCCGGAGACGGCGCTGTTCCGGATCGACATCATCAAGGTGCCGCTGGCGCACCCGGAGCAGGCGAAGATTGTGAACAGCCCGCGGATTTTCTCCGATGACAAGACGGGGGCGTTGAATGGGCTGTGGAAGGGCGGGACGCACGGGGAGGGTACGCAGACGACGTCGGTGACCGATAAGTGCCACGACATTACGGTGTATTCGGCGCTTGGCCTGGCGGCGGGGGCATGTTCGGGGAACGGCATTTTGCTGGATATTCGCGACCCGAAGAACCCGAAGCGGCTGGACGCGGTGAGCGATCCGAACTATGCCTTTTGGCATTCGGCGAATTTCAGCAATGACGGAAAGAAAGTGCTGTTTACCGATGAGTGGGGCGGCGGGTCGCAGCCGCGGTGCCGCGAGACGGACCCGATGCATTGGGGGGCGGACGCGATCTTTACTTTGGACAAGGGGAAATTGACGCTGGCCTCTTATTACAAGATGCCGGCGGCGCAGACGGAGACCGAAAACTGCGTGGCGCATAACGGTTCGCTGGTGCCTATTCCGGGGCGCGACGTGCTGGTGCAGTCGTGGTACCAGGGCGGCGTTTCGGTGGTGGATTTCACCGATCCGACGCACCCGTTTGAGGTTGCGTATTTCGACCGGGGACCGACGGACAGCACGAAAAAAGGGATGGGCGGGCAGTGGTCGACCTATTGGTATAACGGCTACATTTACGGTGCGGAGATTGCGCGCGGCGTGGATGTGTTCAAGCTGGTGCCGAATCAGTTTCTGACGCAGGGCGAGATTGACGCGGCCAACCAGGTCCACTTCAACGAGTTGAATGTGCAGAACCAGCCGAAGATCACTTGGCCTTCGAACTTCATTGTGGCGCGGGCGTATGTGGACCAACTGGAGCGGAGCGGGGCGTTGCCGGCGGCGCGGATTTCGGCGGTGACGGCGGCGATGGAGAAGGGGAACCGCGGCCAGTTGCAGAGCCTGGCGAAGGGGTTGGAGAAGGACTCGGCCGGCGCGAAGACGGCCGCGGACCGGGAGCGGATGAAGGCGCTGGCAGGGATATTGAAGGCGGCGCGGCGGTAGCTTTTATGAGCCAGAGCGTTTACGAAGACGCGGGAGGGCGAGACGCCTTCCTGCGGCTGGCTCACGCATGGCACGCCCGGTGCCTGGCGGATCCGGTGGTGAGCCATGCGTTTTCGCACGGATTCCATCCGCAGCATTCCGAGCGGCTGGCGGCTTACTGGGCGGAGGCGCTGGGCGGGCCGCCGGAGTACAGCGCTTCGATGGGCGATGAGTCCCGCGTGCTCCGCATCCACGCGGGGAATGGGGAGCATGGGGAGATGGACGAACTGGCCGAGGCTTGCTTTGCGCTGGCGCTGGACGATGCCGGGCTGCCGGAGGATCCGCGATTGCGGTCGACGCTACAGGCGTATTTTCATTGGGCGACCGGGAAGATGGCGGCTTATCCGCGATCGGCGGACGACGTGCCGGGCGGGCTTTCGGTGGCGCGGTGGACTTGGGATGGGCCGGTTACGGGAGCGCGTAGTAGCGGTAGGTAGTGGTCCAGGTAAAGGTTTCGCCGGGGGCGACGGAGATAGCGACGAAGGGCTCCATGGAGATGTTGCTGCGGATGGACCAGAGGTTGATGCTCTGGAGGGGGCGGTCGCCGTTTAGGGTCATGCCGGCTTTGAGGGCGGTGTTTTCGATTTTGATTTCGTGGTCGGCGGGGTTGGCGGAGAAGCCTTCGATGGGGGCGAAGACGGTGTCGCGGCCGGTGAGGGTTTTCTTGTAGACGACGCGGTTGGCCGAGATTTCGGCGAGATCGGCGCTGGGCGGGCGGCTGGAACGGATGGCGAAGGGGACGGTGATGACGGCACCGGCGCCGGGGGCTTTGCCGTCGAGAACGAGGAAGTTGTGGTTGTAGACGGTGGTTTCGATGGATTGTTTGGAGGTGTTTTTCAGGGTGTGGCGCATGACCATTTCGGCCTTGCCTTTGGTGAGGGAGATGGCTTTGCGGTAGACGTAGGCGCCGTTGAGGGTGTGGGTGAATTCGATGGCGGAGGGGTGGCGCTTGACGGTCCATTTGCCGGGGTCGGCGATTTCGTAGAGGCGGTAGCCGGTGTAGGGGGTGGTGTCGGGCTTACGGAGGGCGCCGACGCCGATTTTGATGAAGGTCTGGCCGGGTTGGGCGCGGTCGTAGCCGAGGGGGCGGAATTCGTCGGCGGGGCCGGCAGTGGCGCTGCAGGGGCCGGCGATGATGTCGTCACCTTCGTAGATGAAGTCGCGGACGTTGGGGCTGAGCTTGGTGAACCAAGGGGCGTAGAAGGTGTGACCGGCGGATTCGAGGTGGTAGATGACACCGGACCAGTCGAAACGGGTGCCGCGGTAGAAGCCGTTGGCGGCGTCCGGGAGGTAGAGCCGGGCCCGGATGTGGCCGTTGGCAATTTCGGCGGAGGGAGGGTCCGCGGCGAGGAGGGGGAGGGCGAGGAGGAGAGCGAGGGGAATGCGCACCATGGTGGGCATTATATGTGAGGGCCCCGGATCAGCGCTCCTTCTTCTTTTTCTTGTTGGCATCGCGGCCGGCGTGGCGGCCGGTGCCGTCGCCGGTGTCGAGGATTCCGCCGGCGGGGTTAAGCTTCGCGAGCGCGGCCTGGAGGCGGGCGCGGGC
>CANIVU010000195.1 GCA_947470805.1 Acidobacteriota bacterium
GTCCGGAATCGGCTGGCTCGGTGCTTCTTCCCATTCACCCGCAGGGTGAATCTCCATCCCTGGATTGTCTTCCCACATCCCTCCCAGTTTCAACATCTTCCGCCAAAATGCAACTCGGAGGGCTCAGCCGACTGCCGGATTTAGGTTGATCTGCCCCGTCGCCCGGCCAAACTCCGCCGGGTAAATACCGGACTGTACTTTGAACTCCTGCAACGCATCCACCGACGGCTGCAGGATATACGTGTTGAAGTTGATGTCGGTGTTGGTGATGCCGTCCAGAGTAAAGTTCTGCCAAGTCGAACGCCCGCCGGCAACAGCGATCGTCAGCGCACCGCGAGACCCTCCCAACCGCCCCGCCGCCTGCGCCGCCGGCACAAAGCCATAAGTCACATTCGGACTCAGCGCCACCAGCGAAAAGAAGCTCCGCCCATTCAGCGGTAATTCCCGAATCCGCGCCTCCTCAATCACAGTGCCCACGGTAGCGTTATCAGTCGTCAACGTGGCCGCGTTCGCCGAAACCTCCAACGTCTGCGAAGCCTGCCCAACGGCAAGATTGAAATCCACGCGCGCCGTCTGCTGCACCTGCAGCTCAACGTCTTTGGTCACGGCCGTCTGGAACCCCGGAGCGACAACTTTCACCTGATACGTCCCAGGAGTCAGCGCCGGAAAGCTATACAAGCCCGACGAATTAGTAGCCGTGGTGCGGGTCACATTGGTGGCGTTGTTAGTCACCGTGACGGAGGCCTCCGGAATCGAGGAGCCCGATGGATCGCGAACTTCGCCAGCAATCTGGCCCCCGGTTTGCGCCATGAGAGTGGCGAGTGAAATCGTGAACAGTACGCCAACGTGGACGAAGTTACGCATGAATATCCCCTTGCACCGTGGAGTGGAATGGAAAGACACTATCACAACCAACCAGGGAGTTGGAGGTGAGTTACCGCCGGATCGCCGCCGCCACGCAAATATCTCCCGCCGCCCCCAGCTATCCTGAAAGCCGTGCCACTCACCATCGCAACGTGGAATGTCCTCGCCACGGCCTACATCCGGCCGCACTTCTACCCCGATGTCGACCCCACCCATCTCGCCCCCGCCTGGCGTATTCCCGCCCTCGCCCGCCACGCCCGCCAACTGCAAGCCGACATCCTCTGCCTACAGGAAGTCGAACGCGCCACCTTCGAAGCCATCTCCGCCATCCTCACTCCCCTCGGCTACACCGGCTTTCTCCAAATGAAACCCCACGGCCGGCCCGACGGCTGCGCCACCTTCCTGCGCGGCCTCCCCGCAGCCACACAGCAAAACGTAGAACTCGATCACGGCCACATCGCCCAGATCATCGAAATCCCCCAAACCCTGGTCATCGCCAACACGCACCTCAAGTGGAATCCGCCCGGCGAAACTTACGGCGAACGCCAGGCCCGCCGGATTCTCGAAAACCTCCCGCCATCCCCCCTCCAAATCATCTGCGGCGACTGCAACGCCGAACCCGGCTCCGGCCCCATCAAGGTCTTTGAGGACGCCGGCTTCACCTACCCCCACCGCAACGCGCCCACCTGCAACTCGAACCGAAGAGCAAAACAAATCGACTTCATCCTCACCCGCGGCCCCGCCAGCGTCACCCCCGTGCCACCCCCACCAATCGACAACGACACGCCCCTCCCCTCGGCCGATCACCCCTCCGACCACCTGCCCCTATTGGCCGTGGTCGATCCGCTTCCCCGCCCTACCTAGTCCGAAACGTCCGGCTATCCATCAACGCCAACACCAAATCCCGCGCTCCGCCGCCCGTCCGCCGCACCTCCATCACAATCCCCGCAATCTCCCGCCGCTCGGCAATATTCGGCGCCCGCCCCGTCGCGTACGTCATCAACTTCTCCCCAAAACTCGCCGAGAAAACGTCGATATTCGCCACCAGCCACTTCTTCAACTCCACCGCATCCCGCACCGCCGTCCCATCCGGCAACACCACCGCCGTCTCAATCGGCTTCTTCGATTTCGGCCACTTCTCCCGCCACCGCCCCACCGGATCATAGCTTTCCAGCACCAGCCCAAACGGGTCGATCGAAGTATGGCACGCCGCGCACCGCGGCTCTTTCGTATGCGCCGCCAGCAACTCCCGCGGCGTCGTCGCGCCCCCAATGTCCGGCGTCAACGCCGGCACATCGTTCGGCGGCGGCGGCGGCGGCATCCCCAGAATCCGGTCCAGCATCCACACACCCCGCAACACCGGCTGCGTGTCCACGCCGTTCGCCGTCGCCATCATCGTCCCCGCCACACCCAGCAATCCCCCGTGCCGCCCGCCCCGCTCCAGCGGCAACCGCGCCATCCGCCGCCCCTCATCTCCGCCAACAGTCGCCCCCCTATACCCATAATTCCGCGCCGCAAACCCCGGCGACGTATACGTGAAGTCCGGGTCAATGAAATCCGTCATCGGCAGATTCTTCCCCAACACCTCCGCAAACAGCCACTCCACCTCCTGCCGCGCCATCGCAATGTCGGCGTCAGAAAACTGAAACGCCGGGTCCGGCATGATCGATGCCAGCTTCCGCGTCCCCAGCCACTGCCCCGTAAAACTCCGCACCATAGCCGCGTCCGCCCGCTTCGGCAACAGCCTCTCGGCCTCCGCCCGCAGCCCCTCGCGCGTCGCCAACCGCCCCGTCCGCGCCGCCGCAGCCAACCCCGCGTCCGGCGGCCCCTGCCGCAGAAAATACGAAAGCCTAGTCGCCAGGTCGTAGCCGTCCAACTCGCCCGGCGTCATCTCCCGATACAAAAAGCGTGGCGAAATCAGCGCCGTCCGCAACAGCAGATGCATCCCCTCGGCAAAGCTCTTCCCATGCGCCCAATGCCGCGTCGCCACCTGCAGAAAACTCGCCCGCGTCGCCTCGTCCACCGGCCGCCGGAACGCCCGAGGCAAAAACCGCTCCACCACCCGCCGCGCATACTCCTGCGGCGCCACACTCTCCGGAGCCACCCCGGCCAGTGCCTGCTGAATCTGCTTCCGCTTTTTATCCTTCGGGCCCTCCGCCGGCCGCAGCGGCCCCTCCACCGTCAGGTCATGAATCTGCAACGACGGGCCATAGTCAAAGTACTCGTGCGCCAGCGTATCGTGCAGATTGTTCAACCCGCCAATCGTCCCCATCATCGCCAGCATCCGCCGCGTCCGCTCCGAATCCAGCGTCGCATGCGTCATGTCCAGCGCCTTGTCTTCCATCAACCGGTTGATCAGGTCATACCCGTTCCGCCCCCGCAACCGCGCCGGCGAACGCGGCGTCCCATCGGCGTTATAGAGCGCGGCCAAATACGCCGCCAGCAACCGAGGATTCCGAGCAAACCGCTCCCGGAACAGCGCCGGCAACTGCTCGCTCGTATGGTCCAACTCGGCGTCCGGCCACCGCAACAGCGGCGTCTGTCCCTCGTACAGCTCCGCCTCAAACGTAAACGTCTCCGGCGTCTCCGCCGTCACCTGCATCGTGTGCAGCCGCCGGAACGCCCGGATCTTCGACCGGTCGGTCGCCTCAATCTCCCGCGCCCATACCTCCAGCGTCATCGTCTGCCCCGGCCGAGGCTTAAACCGCGACGCCGCCACCGTAATCCGGTACACCCCCGAATCCACAATCTCAACCCGCGCCGGCCAGGTACAACTCCGCATGATATCTTCAGCCCGCGAAGCCATCCGCAACACGCCATCCCGCACGGTCGACGCCGAAAAGCTCGTCACCAACTCCGACGGCGGCGCCCGCCACACCCGCTTCTGCGCCTGCCGCCCCGGCGGCGGAAACACCGTATCGGCAATCTCCCACGCCGTGTTCGTGTAGGCCTCCATCAACGGTGCCGACATTGCCAGCCCCGCCGCAACGTTGTCAAACCCATGCATCTGGTTATCCGGCGGAAACCCCATCGGCAGCCGGAACTTCGGCAAGTCAAACAGCTCGCGGATCGTCGCCTCATACTCGCCTCCATTCAACCGCCGAGGCACCGCCCCGCCCATCGGGGTAAACCGCGCCAGCCGCTCGCCCAAATACGCCGAGAGCCCAGCCGCGTCAGCCGCCACCAGCCGCTGCATCGGCGGCGGTGGCATCCGCTTCTGTTCCACCGCCCGCAACGCCCGCTCCCATAGCGTTCGCTCCCCCGCCGCAGCCCAATCAATCGCGGGCCGCCCCAGGTCCACCCCGCCCTTCTTCACGGCGCTGGAATGGCACCCCAGGCAGTTCGTCCGAATCGTCTTCGCCACGTCCGGCGGTAGCGTCTCCGCCCCCGCCATCACCGCCACCAAACCAAGCAATACCAGGTGTCGCGTCATGGCTAGGAGAACAACTGATTCATATTCCGCGAAGCGTTCGAGAAGGTGCCAACCTCCATACCCAGCCGCTGCATCAGCGTCACATAGAGGTCCCCCAGCAGCGGCGCGCCATTCGCGCTCCTGTCCACCGCGATGTGCCGCCCATGCTGGAACCCGCCGCCAGCCACCAGCATCGGCAGGTTCTGGTTGCTATGCCGGCTCGCGTCGCCCATCCCCGTCCCCGCCAGCACAATGGTCGTGTCCAGTAGCGGCCTGCCGTGGGCGTCTTTCTTCTCCCGCAACTGCCGCAGGAACCCAGCCAGCTGCACCATATGGGAGCGTTCCAGCTTGATCAGGTCGCGCACCATCCCCGGGTCGTTCCCGTGGTGAGACAGCGCGTGGTACCCGGCCGAAAGCGGCTGCCCGTCAATCGTGAAAACCTGGCCCAACCCATACAGCCCAAACGTCATCACCCGCGTCGACTCGGTCTGAATCGCCAGCGCCATCAGGTCATACATCACCTGTTCGGCCTCCATCATCAGGTTCGGCGTAATCGGGTCCGTCTCCGGAACATTGTAATCGGGCTGCGGCACCGGCACGTCGATGCTGGCAATCTCCCGCGCCATCCGCCGCTCAACCCCGCGAACGGACTCAAAGTACTCATCCAACTTCGCCCGGTCCGACGCCGGCAACGCGCTCTGCAACCGCTTAGCATCCCCGACCACATCATCGAGAGCACTCCGCCCGCTCGAAAGCACATACCCCACCCGAGCCCGGTCCGCCGACGACAAAAACAGCTTCTTGTACAGGACACTAGGCCGTTCAATCTCCGGCAGCGGCACGCCCTCTTTGGTGTAGCTCATCTGCCGCCCGTTCGTGTGCTCACTCGCGCCAGCAATCAGGTGCAGAGAAGGAAACCGAGACGACTGTCCAATCCGGTCCGCGATCACCTGGTCCAGAGAATAGGAGCCCGGTACTTTACCGCAGAGGTAATTATTCCAAGCCTCGTGGCCATTCGGAGCCCGATGATCGAGCCCAGAAAAAATCGTGAAATGCTCCCGATGCGCCGCCAGCGGCTCAAGCAGCGGAGGCATCTCATACCCCGCCCCAGTCTGCTTCGGAAAGAACGCCGGAGCATGCCAACCCAGGTAAGCCCCAACGGAGACAAACGTGCGCGCCCGCCCATCCACCGGAGCCGGCGAAGCGAGAGCTTCCAGGGCCGGCAGAGCCACACAAGAAAGCCCCGCCTGCAAAAACCGGCGACGCGGCAACCGAGGCGGCGAATGGCGAAACGGAATCTTCATAGGGGCGTCACTCTCATCCGGAGCCGCTCGGGCGCAGGCGCTCCAGTAAACGTAGTATATAAGGCGCGGCGACCCCTTCACCCGAACAGCCGACCCAAAACAAGAGCACCGCAAATATGGAAATACCATTCACTCCGGAACAGGAAACGCACCTCACCCAACTCGCCGCGTTTGCCGGAACAGAACCCGCTGACCTAGTCCGGGATGCAGCCCTCCAGCTTCTCGAAGAAGACGAGCAATTCCGCGCCGCCGTTCTCGAAGGCAAAGCCCATGCCGACCGTGGCGAGTTCATCGAAGAGGAAGAGATGGACACCCGCTTCGAACAGATGCTCCGATCATAAATGCGGTCCGCTGGCCGCCTCCAGCCGCCCCTGACGCAGATCGCATCAGTATCTATCTAACAGAGCATCACCCCACACCTCCGCGGATGCGCACTACTGTGAACCCGAAACAATGCATTAATTGCCCTGTCCTCGACAATGAGAACTCCACAACCCCAAATGCTTCGATTGTGCGCGCTTCTCGGCCGCGTCCAAAATCGCATCCCGGTCGGAACGTCGCGGCCGAGGCGTTCCCGATCAACCCAAACAATCATCCTAGTGTAGTGCTTCAGAAGTAGGAACGAATATCGGACCGGCGGCATCCGTATACTGGAGGAGCCGGTTGCCGATGCGCGTTGCCCCCAAAGTTGAGTTGACTGCCGAACAAAGAACTACGCTGCAGGCTTGGGCCAATGGACGTAAAA
>CANIVU010000196.1 GCA_947470805.1 Acidobacteriota bacterium
AGCACCGGCAGCATCGCCTCCAACCGGCGATCCGCCGCGAACCCTGCGCCACCGGCCGCCTTGCGCTGCTTGTACGCACGCGCCTGTTCAAAGAAATCGCTCAGCAGTTTCAGCCGCTCTTCATACCGTCGCTTCGTCTCAGCAAACGGCCGCCGCCCGGCGCCAAACGTGGGATTGAACGTCGTCGTCGAAATGGTCGGCATGCGCATCTGCATCGTCACATTGCGCTCAATCGCCATCTCCTCCCATGTCCACCCATCCAGGTGAACCAGCGCTGCCTGGCCGCCAATAATGCCGCCGCCAGGAAAGATCAGCGAAGAGGTAATGCCGTTTCCACGTGTCACCGGGATGTGTTCGCTCGAAGGGTTAATCGCCACAACCGAGCGAAGCTGCGGGTTGAAATCGCCCAACTCCGTCACGTCGCCGCTCTCACGCACCGAGCCGATTTCCGACATGCCGATGTTGCTCGCCGAATCGATCAGTCCGGGATAGACATGCAGCCCCTTCCCATCGATCACCTTCGCGCCCTTCGGCGCCGCCACCTTCGCGCCAAAATCGGCAATCTTCCCGCCCGCCACCACCAACGTGGCATTCGGAATCGCCGCCGCCGTCACCGGGTGGATCGTCACATTCCGCAGAACAAAACTATCATCGGCGGCAAACGCCGCCACCGCCAAAAAGAACAGTCCGAATCTCACTGGGGCCTCCGTCCGCCGGCCGGCCGTGCGGGCGTTGCCGCGGCCTTCTGCTTCTCGGTCAACTGCTTGCGCCGCGCCTCTTTCACCGCGCGGTCGCTCATGTCCTTATCGCGCTCAAAATACATCTCGCCGTCGATAAAGACCTTCTGCACCTTGGCGTAATTCGACAGCGGATGCTTATCGTAAATCACCAGATCCGCGTCCTTGCCCACTTCAATCGAACCTACGCGATTATCGATCGCCAGTTGCTTCGCAGGGTTAATCGTAATCAGCGCCAGCGCCTCGTCGTCCGTCAAACCGCCATAACGAACCGACTTCGCCGCCTCCTGATTCAAGTGCCGCATCATCTCCGCGTCATCGGAGTTCAACGAAACCAGCACGCCCTTCTTGTGCATCAGCGCCGCGTTGTAAGGAATGGCGTCGTAGGCTTCCACCTTGTAGCTCCACCAATCGCTGAACGTCGACGCGCCCGCGCCGTGCTCTTTGATTTCCTTCGCCACCTTGTAGCCTTCCAGCACATGCTGCAGCGTCCGGATCTTGAACCCAAACTCATCGGCCACGCGCAACAGCATCAGAATCTCATCGGCCCGGTAGCAATGCGCGTGCACGAACCGCTTACCCTCCAGCACCTCCACCAGCGGCTCCAGCTTCAAATCGCGCCGCGGCGGAATCACGCGTTCACCCTTGGCCGCCCGCGCTTTGTAGTCATCGAGCGTGGCTTTGTACGCCTTCGCATCCGTAAACGCCTCGCGAATCACGTCTTCCACGCCCATCCGCGTCGCCGGATACCGCAACCGCGTCGCAATCCCGGAGTCCGATCCACCGCGCCGCTTCGGATTCTCGCCCAGCGCAAACTTAATCCCCGGCATCGCCCCATCAAGCAAAATCTCCGGCGCGTCCTTGCCCCAGCGCATCTTGATCACGACGTTCTTCCCGCCGATCGCATTCGCACTGCCATGCAAAATGTTCGCCGTCGTCACGCCGCCCGCAAGCGCGCGATAAATCCCAATATCCTCCGGGTTCACCGTGTCTTCAATCCCCGTCATCGACGAGACCGACACCGACCCTTCGTTCACCGCCTCCGTCGCAATATGCGAGTGGCAATCGATAATCCCCGGCATCACATACTGCCCGCCGGCATCGATCACCTTCGCATCCGCGGGCGCCGTCACATTGGGGCCGACCTCGGCGATCTTCCCATTCCGAATCAGAATTGACCCGTCAAACGATCCCTTCGTCACCGTCAGAATCTTCGCGTTGCGGATGACAATCACGCCATCGGCGGCCATCGCCGCTACCGGAGCCAGCAACAGCCCGCCAATAAATTTACGCCGGTCCATTCGTCTGTCCTCCCGCCGTCGGTTCGAACTTCTTCCCATCCACAAACACCAGCTTCACCTGCGTCTTCTCCGCCAGCCAGTCGCCGTCGGTGACAAACAAATTGCCGATCTTCCCTGGCTCAAGCGACCCCAGCCGGTCATCGACGCCATAGATCTGCGCCGCTGAAATCGTCAGCGCCCGCAGCGCGTCTTCATTCGCCAACCCCGCGTCCACGGCCTTCTTCACCGCCCGCCGCACATCCGCCGGCCGTTCCAGCCCGCCCGAATAAAACGCGAACTTCACGCCAGCCTTCGCCAACGCCGCCGGCCCCGCCGGCGCCATCTCGCGCGTCTCCAGCGTGCGCAGCGAATCCATCACATCCGGGTCGCCGTCGCGATCCCGCTCCGGCCACCGAAGGTTCATCAACAGCGGCACGCCCGACGCTTTCAACGAATCAGCCGCGCGCCACGCCTCCGTCCCGCCATACAAAATCACCGGCGTCTTCAGCTCTTTCCCAAACCGGATCATCCGGTCGATCTCCACCTTCCGCCCGGCCGGCAGCAACGCCCGCGGCGATTCCAATACGCCCTCCAACGCCCTGTCATAGGCAGGCCGCTGCAATCCGCGCGCATTCTGCGCGTACATCGCCTTGGCCGTCTTGTACTGCTCGGCGTCCAGGTAGATCTGCCGGATGTAAGCGAACGAACCCATCAACGAGCCCGGAAAACTCGCCAACCCATTCCGCACCGAGGCCATCGAAAGAACCTGCCCCACCGGCGAACTCACCACCATATCGCCGGCCTTGCCGCCGGAAAGGTTCAAAACCGAGCCCTGCCCGGCGAAGATACCCGTCGCCGGAAACACAACAGCCGTCGTGAACCCCGCATTCCGCGCCGCCGTAAGAGTCGCATCGTTCGGCTGCACCAGATCCGCGGCCTTCACCCAACTCGTGTTCGACGGCCGTTCCTCCGGCCCGCCATCATCCTGGAACTGCACGTTCGACGGGCCTTCGTCCCCGCCGCCACGCCGTCCGCCGCCGCCAGTCGGTGCCGCAGCCACTACCCGCGCCGGGCCCTCGGTCGGCGCCGGCAAACCCCAGCGGCTTAGCGAGTCGATCAACCCGGGGTACACATGCATCCCCTTCCCGTCGATCGCCCAGGCGCCAGCCGGAACGGGCACATTGGCACCCACAGCCTCAATCAATCCGTTGCGAACAACGATCGTTCCATTCGCAATCGCCGGACCGGCGGCTGTGTGGATCGTCGCATTTTGTATGGCATAAAGACCGGGCGAGCCGCTTTGCCCATAGGCAAAAGCGCCCGCCGCCGCGAGAAGCAAGTGACGGCGTTTCATTTGAAGCTTATGGTAACAGGGCCGAAAGATTTTCCCCGCGCGCCGCCCGGTCCAACCGGACAAACAAAACCTTCGCACCATCAAATTTCGAAATCTGCTGCTTCTTCCACGTCTCCGGCGCCGCCACAAACGGCGCCACATAATTCACCGCATCACGAATCGAACCAGACCCGCCGCTCTTGTACTCCCACAGGTCCACGCCATCCCGCCCGGCCAGCGTCGCCACCACCGTCCACCCATCCAGGTTCATCGCCGAATAAGACAATGACTTCGTCCGCGCCTCTTCCTCCGGGCACGCCCCATTCGCGCGAATCTGCCCGGGAATCATCCGGTCCTTCACCTGCGCATACACCCGGTCTCGCAAAGCCCGGTCTCCTGTGTAGTGCGAAAACGCCAACACCTGCGCCGCCCACCATGTCCCGTGATTGTTCTTCGCCCGCCCCTCGGTTGCGCCAATCTTGCTCTCCGTCAGCCACCGCGAATACTCGCGAAACCACGCCCGCAACCCGGCCCGCTCCTCCGCCGTAAATCCCTTGGCATCTTCCAATCGCCGCAGCCCTTCCACCGCCCAGATCAGGCTCCGCGTGTCGATAATCCCAGCTCCCCGCCCCGTGTTCCGATTGCGAATCGCCTGGCCATACTCCAGGTGCGGATTCATCCGCGTCGCCGGATTCAGAAACCAAACCCGCGCCGCCTCCTCCCCCTTTCGCAGCGCTTCTTTATCCCCCAACAACGCCGCCCGCAACCCCAACCCCAGCAGCCCCTCGCTCATCTGTCCCAGCAGCTTCCGATGCGCGTCAAACCGCTGCGGATAGGTCTCCCCATCGCGCCGCAGAAACGGTGCCTTCGGGTCTTTCGGGTCCGGCCACCAATAAGGCGCCTCGCTGTAGTAATCGTTCTTGCCAATCCCCTCCATCGGCGTCGCCACACTGGTAATCGTCCACGGCCCGCCACGCAGGGATTTCTTCGTCAACGCGTCCAATCCCTCGACGCGCGCCCCCTGCCCGGCCAGCAAAGCAATCACCAGCAGCAGTTCCATCAGGCCCAGCCAGCCTCGGCAGCGGCGGCCCGCAACGCAATCAAATCTTTCTTCATCGCAGCTAGGACCTGCGCCTTCGGCATCGTGATCTTCGTCGCGCCCTTGTCCGCGCCGCCCAAGTCGTACTCATAGTGAACCTGCACCGGCCCCGAAAAACCGCCCGCCTTCGCCATCTTCAAAAACTCGCGCGTCTGGACCATTCCCTCACCCACCGGGCACCAGTCCACATGCCACTTTCCGTTCCCGCCCCGCCCCCACTTGAAATCCTTCAGCGCCATCCCGCCCATATGCGGCATCGCCAACTTCGTCGAATGAATCCATCCGCCCAGCCCGCCCTCAATCGTCGCGTGCGAAACATCGAAATTGTAGCTGACGTACTTCTTGTCCAGATCCTTCAACAGCATCCACAAATCCCACTGCGAAGCCCCCACGCGTCCCGCGCCCGAATGCGTATGGTACATCGCGCACAGACCCACTTCCTTGTTGAATGCCGCCAACTCCTTCACCCGCGGCGCAAACCCAGCCAACTGCTCCGGCAACCCCACGCCCTCTTTGTACTTGTACCCGTCCCACCGGTAATGCGTAATGCCAACCTTCTTCGCCGTGCGCAGAACCGTCTCCGCATACGACGTCGTCATGTCCGCGATATCGGTCGTGATCATCGCCAATCGCGACCCCGCCGCCCGCAATGCTTCCGCCGCCCGAGGCAGGTCTTCCACCACCCGCTCCGGCGTCACATGGCCGCCCTTGCGAACGGTCAAATCCACGCCGTCAAAGCCCAATTCCTTGGCCGCCGCCCCCGCCTCGGCCCAGTTCAAAAACTGCAAATGCTTGGAGAAAACATAGAACTCCAGCTTCCCCACCGGCGCCGCCAACGCGGCCCCCGCGGCCAACAAGGCGCGCCGAGTCAATCCATTGCTTGTTACCATCCCTTACAAGCTCTCCCATTCGGAGCCGATTCGCAACCATGCCTCCAACCGCACCCGATTCCCTCCGCTTCTCCTGCCAGCCCGGCTGTACCAAATGCTGTGACATGGAGGGCTTCGTCTATCTCACCGAAGAAGATCTCATCAAAGCCGCCAAGTTCCTGAACCAGACACCCGAGGAGTTCGAAAAGCTCTACGTCTACCGCACCCGCCATCAGCGCCGCCTTCGCAAACCGCGCGGTAGCCAGTGCGGCTTCCTCACCGAAACCGGCTGCAGCATCCACCCCGCCAAACCCACACAGTGCCGCCTCTTCCCATGGTGGCCGCATCTCCTGGAATCCCGCAAGGAATGGGAGAAAACCGCCAAATGGTGCCCCGGCATCGGCCAGGGCGAACTGGTTCAAATCGGCGAAGCTCACGAACGAGCCGAAGAGATGAAAACGGCCTACCCGAATTTCTTCTAGTTCGTTCCGCAAGCAATCTGATTGCGTTTCGCGATATCAAAACAGTCCCCGGCCGACAGGAAATAGTAGCCCTTCCCATCCGGCCCGGGACCGAAGTTGGCGTCATAAATCGCCACTTTGCTCACGCCCACCACCTCGAACGTATTCCCATGCACCACCACCGCCGTCCCCTCGTCCAGGCCCAACCCCAATAGCTCCGGCTTCAACGTTACCACCGGCAGCATATCGTTCTCCCGCTTGCGCTTGATCAAATGCTGATCAATCGCCACGAAGTTCAAAAAGCCCATCCCCTGCTCATACCCCTTCGCCATCATGATCGTGTTCCCCTCCTTCGCCCCACGGACGAGATAGGAACCCTGAATCGTCGCCCCCGCCGATGTCCCCGCAATCACGCCGCCCCGGTCCAACAGCGCCTCCAACTCCCGGTGCGTCCGCGTCTGCAGGTACGAATCCACCAGCCGCCACTGCC
>CANIVU010000197.1 GCA_947470805.1 Acidobacteriota bacterium
AGAGGAAAAACATGGCTCAATCTGAAGAGTTCCGCAATCTGCCGGTCCTGCCGTTGAAAAATACGGTTCTCTTTCCCGGCCTCATGCTGCCGTTAAGTGTCGGCCGCAAATCCACCCAGGCGGCTGTCGAAGCCGCCCTGGCCACTGAAGAAAAAGAGATCTTTATCGTCTCGCAGCGGGACTCGTCCACCGAATCGCCGACCGAAGCCGATCTCTATCCCGTCGGAACCATCGCCGTCGTGCGACGGATCCAGCGCCACGCCGGCGGCATCATGGAACTCATGGTGATGGGCGAGGAACGCGCCCAGTTGGTCAAGCTCGATGAGGTCTCGGATGAGGACGGCGCCGCCGTCTATCTCCGCGCCCGCATCCATCCCCTCCCGCTCCCCGAAGATACCGGTACGGAAGTGGAGGCCATGGAACGTGACATCCTCGACCTGGCCACCCGCGCCATCAACCTCGCCCATGGCGACTCGTCCAACGACCTCGCCCGTGTCCTCAAAGGCCAGGAAGACTCGCTCCATATGGTCTTCCTGCTCGCCTCCATGATGTCGTTGCCGGTCGACAAGGAGCAGGTGCTGCTCGAAGCCGCCACCCGCCTTGATGCGCTCAAGGAACTGCACAAATACCTCGCCCACGAGGTCGAAGTGCTCGAACTCAAGAGCAAAATCGCCAGTGAAGCCCGCAATGAGATGTCCAAGGAGCAGCGGGACTACATGCTGCGCCAGCAGATGAAGGCCATCCAGCAGGAGTTGGGCGACAAGGACGACGCCGGCGACTTGGCCGCGCTCCGCGAAAAGGCCGAAAAAGCCGAACTCCCGGAAGCGGTGAAGAAGGAAGTGGATCGCGAACTGAATAAACTCGGTCGCACCAATTCCGCCTCGCCCGACTACCAGGTCACCCGCGGTTGGCTCGAGTTCGTCCTCGAACTGCCCTGGAACACGACCACCGAGGACAACCTCGACATCGCCAACGCGCGCCAGATCCTCGACGAAGATCACTACGAGCTCAAGGAGGTGAAGGACCGTATCCTCGAGCACCTGAGCGTCATGAAACTGAACCCGCTCGCCAAGGCGCCCATTCTCGTTCTCGTCGGGCCTCCCGGCGTCGGCAAGACCAGCCTCGGCCAGTCCGTCGCCCGTTCGCTCGGCCGCAAGTTCGAACGGATGTCGCTCGGCGGCATGCACGACGAAGCCGAACTCCGTGGCCACCGCCGGACCTACATCGGTGCCATGGCCGGGCGCCTGCTCCAAGCCATGCGCCGCGCCGGCACCCGTAATCCGGTCATCCTGCTCGACGAAGTTGATAAGGTCGGCCGTGACTTCCGGGGCGACCCGGCCCATGCGCTGCTCGAAGTGCTCGATCCGGAACAGAACAAGACGTTCCGCGATAACTACCTGGACGTGGACTTCGACCTGTCGAAAGTGATGTTCCTCTGCACGGCGAACACGCTGGATACCATCCCGCGCCCATTGCTGGACCGCATGGAGATCATCCGCCTCTCCGGCTACAGCGAAGAGGAAAAGGTCCAAATCGCCCGCCGCTACATCATTCCGCGGCAGCTCACCGAAACCGGTCTCAAGGCCGAACAGGTGGAGTTCACCGATGAGGGGCTGCGCTTCATCATCAGCGGCTACACCCGCGAAGCCGGTCTGCGCCGGCTCGAGCGTTCCATCGCCAAGGTAACCCGTAAGGTGGCGCTGAAGCTGGTGGAGGGCAATCAGGACAACGTGATCGTCGATCAAGCCCAAGTGATCGAACTGCTCGGCCCCGAAGTGGTTCAGCCGGAGCGGTTCCGCAAGAACCTGCCTGCCGGCGTGGTCACGGGCCTCGCCTGGACCGAGTCCGGCGGCGACGTGCTGTACCTCGAAGCGACAACCCTGCCGCAAGGCAAGGGCCTGACCATCACCGGCCAGCTGGGCGAAGTGATGCAGGAGTCCATGAAGACGGCGCAGAGCTACATCTGGTCGCACGCCGAGGAATTGGGTCTGGATCCGAAGCTTTTCAAGGAGTACGGCATCCACGTCCACGTCCCGGCCGGCGCGATTCCGAAGGACGGCCCCAGCGCGGGCATCGCCTCGGCGACCGCCATGACCTCGGCCTACCTGAAGCAGCCCGTTCGCAGCGATACGGCCATGACCGGCGAAATCACGTTGACCGGCCTGGTGCTGCCGATCGGCGGGGTGAAGGAGAAGGTGCTGGCGGCCCGCCGGGCCGGCATGAAGCGGGTGATCCTACCCAAGGCCAACGAGCGCGACCTGCGCGACGTCCCGGAAAGCGTCCGGGCGGAGCTGCAGTTCCTCTTCGTCGACCGCGTGGAAGAGGTGCTGGCCGACATGATCCCGTCGCTAGCCCCGCAACTCGCCGCCGCCATCGCCGCGTAACTAGAATAGGGAAGCAGCAATGCTCCCCTATTTTCATGCTCCGGCACTGACGCATTACGCCTGCCTGGCCGCCGCCGTGCTGCTGGGGCACGCGTTGCAACGGATCCGTGCCCGGCAACTCCGGCTCGATCACATCCAGGCGGGGACGCTCAGTCTGGTTCTCGTACTCGGTGCCGCTTATGGCGCCCACTGGCTGGCACTTGCAGCGCAGGGAAGGCTCTTTACCAGCCACCCTGCGCTGATCTTTTTCCCATACGCCGGCGGCATGTCGCTCGGCGGGCTGGGCGGCGGACTGCTGGCCGCCATGGGGTATGCCCGCTGGAAGCGCCTGCCGCTCCGCCAACACCTTGATGCCGCCGCCTGGGCCTTCCCGCCCGCCTGGGCAATTCTAAGAACCGGCTGCTTCCTCGCCCACGACAGCATCGGCAAGTTCTCCGATGGCACGCTGGCGGTCAACACCCCCACCGGCCCCCGCCACGATCTGGCGCTCTACGAGATCCTCTGGGCCCTGGTGCTCACCGGCATTTTCGCCCGCTGGCCTGCCAACCCAGCCCCCAAACTGCTGATCAGCTATGGCCTCCTCCGCGCCGCCATCGCCCCCCTCCGCCTGGAGCCCTCCACCCTCGACTATGCCGGTGCCGCAATATTAATTGCGGCCGGAGCCGTGATACTTCGCCCATCGCGCACACAAAGGGGGTAGGACTCCCATGCGCCGCCACCTCTCCAGCCTCCTTCTTGCCCTGTTCCTCGGGGCACCTCTGTTTCTTATTCAGGTTCGCCTTCTCTTGGCAGGGGATGCGCCGACCGGTATTGACATTTTTTTGGAGGCACTCGACTTCTGCAGCAACGGCGATCCCCGGGTTCCGATCGTCCTAAAGGATTGCGCCGCTGATCTCGTCGCCGACACACCCGGTCCGGTCGCACCCATCAGGCTGGAAGCCAACCTCGGCCAGTCCGACCCGCGTTATCCGTTTCTCGCCCGAGGCCGCGGCCACTACCTGTTCCTCAACGGCGTCGAAACCGCGGTCGACCTCCGCGATATCCAGAATAGGAGTCAGGCCGTCGTCCGGATGCATCTGGAGGGCGGCAGTCCCGCCACCGGGGAAGGGCTCAACCCGCTCCCCCACCGTCTGAACTACTTCATCGGCGACAGCCATACTACAAACGTTCCGGTGTTCGGCCAAGTCAAGTTCCGTCAGGTCTACCCCGGTATCGACCTCGCGTTCTACCCTAACCGCGGCGAGTTCGAACACGATTTCCTGGTCGCGCCTGGCGCCGATCCCGGCCGGATCCGCCTTCGTTTCGAAGGGGCCGATTCGCTCACGCTTAGCCCCGAGGGCGAACTCCGCCTCCAGGCAGGCACGGCCGAAGTCCGCTGGCAGCGCCCGCGCGTTTATCAGGAAATTCGGGGCCGGAAGGTGGAAGTGGAAGGGCGCTACCAGATGCTGGGCGCCAACCGCGCCGGCTTTCAACTGGGCCGGTACGATGCCTCCAAGCCGCTCGTCATCGACCCGGTGATCAGCTACCTCACCTACGCCGGCCAAGCCGAAGCCACCATCGCTGGCCGGAGCACGGTCGACGCGGCGGGCAATATCTACCTCACCGGCGCCACCTCCGATGGCACCTGGCCCGCGACACCAGGCGCCGTAGTCCCCAATAGAAGCGGCTTCTCCCCGTCGAATGTCTTTCTCACCAAGATGAACGCCAACGGGACCGCGCTCATTTACTCCACTTTCATCGGCGGAACCGCGGGCGAGATCGCCGCCGCGGTGGCGGTTGATGCCCAAGGCAACGCCTATGTCACCGGAGTTACGAACTCGGCCGACTATCCCACCACCAATGGCGCTTTGCGGCAGACCGTTCCGGCTGCCAATCCGTCCAGCACCGACAAGGCGAACTGCTTCATCACGAAGTTCAATTCGTCCGGCTCCGCGCTGGTCTATTCCACGTATCTGTACGGCGGGAAAAAGGAGGGCTGCACCAGCATCGCGGTTGATGCGGCCGGCGCTGCCTTCGTCACAGGCGGCACGGACTCCACCGATTTCCCCACTTCGGAAGGTGCTGTGCAAACCAACTACCGGCTTGGCACCGAGGCGCAACAATATGACGCTTTCGTGGCGAAGTTAAACCCGGCGGGGAGCCAACTGGTCTATTCGACGTTCCTCGGCGGCAGCGGCAACGACCTTGGTACTTCCATCGCCATTGATGCCCAGGGCAACGCCTACGTCACTGGGACTACCACGTCTTCGCAGAACTTCCCCATTACGCAGGGCGCGGCGCGACCTACCTATGGCGGACACGGCGGCAATGAACAGTGGACGCGCTGGGGCGATGCGTTTGCGGCCAAACTGAATCCGACTGGGACACAGTTGCTCTATTCGACTTACATCGGTGGTAACAAAGACGAAATGGCGTTCTCAATCGCCGTCGATGGGCAGGGCGCGGCCTATGTCGCCGGGAATACACTCTCGACCGACTTTCTAACTACGCCCAACGCCTTCTCCCGCACGTTCAAGGGGATTGGCGGGGAGCCGATTTTGAATGCCGGCGACGCCTTTGTGGTGAAGGTGAATCCCGATGGACGGAGTTTCGGATACTCGACACTGC
The DNA here is from genome assembly GCA_947470805.1 of Acidobacteriota bacterium. Taxonomy (GTDB): domain Bacteria; phylum Acidobacteriota; class Terriglobia; order Bryobacterales; family Bryobacteraceae. The sequence goes on from CANIVU010000197.1 coordinate 4,992, forward strand.
TGGGCGGCAGCCAGGACGACCGGGCGCTGCAGGTGGCTGTTGATCGCGACGGCAGTGCGTATGTCGTGGGCAATACCCTGAGCGGCGATTTCCCGATTACGCCCGATGCGACGCAGACGCGCAACAGGAATCTGACGACATCGAAGACGCGGGTCAAGATGGGCAACGCGTTCCTGGCTCAACTGGACCCGACGGGCTCTCGCGTAGTGTACGGTACCTATTTGGGAGGCACCGGGCACGATTGGGCGAATGGTGTTTCCGTGGGGGCCGATGGGGCCATCACCGTCACCGGAACTTCCAGTAGCCCCGATATGGCCACGACGGACGGTGCCTATCAGCGTACGTTCTTCGGTGGACCCGATCCTCTGCGTCCGCTGGGTGATGTGTTCGTTGCGCGGTTTGGCAATCAGGCGCAGCCGGCGATTGGCGGGTTTGTGAACGCGGCGAGTTATACGAATAGCGCCGCGCCGGGGATGATTGCTGTGATTGCCGGGAGTAACATTGGACCGGATCAGTTGCTTACTGCCGCGCTCGATGCCAATGGCCTGGTGGCCAAGGCGCTGGGCGAAACACAGGTCTTCGTGAACAACAGGCCGGCGCCGCTGGTGTATGTCTCCAAGGGCCAGACCAGCTTCATTGTTCCTTACGAGACGGCCGTTGGCGGGAATGCCCAAGTGGTGGTGAGTTACAAGGGCGTGCGGTCGGCGGCGTTCACCGTGCCCCTTGTGGCGGCGAGCCCTGGGCTGTTCTCCGCGAACAGTTCCGGCACCGGGCAGGGCGCGATATTGAATCAGGATGGTGGTTTCAACAACGCCCAGAATCCGGCGGCGAAGGGGAGCGTGATTGTCCTGTTCCTGACCGGGGAAGGGCAGACCGATCCGCCGGGGTCCGATGGCCAAATCGCGAACGGCGTCTATCCCAAACCGGCGCTGCCGGTGCGGGTGGATATGGGTGGCATTCAGGCCGAGGTGTTATACGCCGGCGCCGCGCCGGGCCAGGTGGCGGGGCTCATGCAAGTGAACGCAAAAATACCGGAGAATAGCAACAGCGGTCCGGTGCCTGTGCAAGTTACCGTTGGGACCGCGCAAAGCCAGCGCAGTCTCACGGTAGCTATTCGATGAAACCAATCCTCCTCTTCCTCTCGTTCGCCGCCGCGCTGATCGCGGCCGATAAGTACACCGTCTACGAGTCCGAACATTTTGAGCTGATCACGGATGGCTCGCG
>CANIVU010000198.1 GCA_947470805.1 Acidobacteriota bacterium
AATCGGCTGGCTCGGTGCTTCTTCCCATTCACCCGCAGGGTGAATCTCCATCCCTGGATTGTCTTCCCACATCCCTCCCAGTTTCAACATCTTCCGCCAAAATGCAACTCGGAGGGCTCAGCCGACTGCCGGATTTAGGTTGATAAGGACGGTCCCCGGTGACGTCGTTTTGGACAGCAGGAAGCCCGGAGGCCGCGAACCCGGCACCGTCTGGTTTGCCGTGAAGTAAAAGGTAACCCCTGTCCCGTTCAACGTGTTTTTTCCCGCCGCCGACAGGCTCCCCCCGTTCATCACATAAACACCGGGGTTAAATGTCACATTCGCGTACGTCGCAATGGAAATTCCGCCGTGATACACACCCGGATCTAATGTCGCCGTCCCGCTCACCGAAGTCGAATAATAGTTCGCCGACGGAAACGGCGGCGCGGTCATCGATGCCAACGGATCCGGCGTCGCCGTCGCCCGCGTCGTCGGCGTCGGCGATACATTGCCCGTATAAGTCCCCACCAACGTGTAGTAAGCCGCAGACAGCGTTCCGCCCGCAAACTCCAGCGACTTGGAACTGTTCGAATTCGAGATGATTCCACAATCCGTTATCAGTCGGCCGTCCACCCGTACCGCGCCCTCCGCGTTGGAGCTCATCGCGTAGATGCAGCCCGTAGCCGCACCCACCGTCGCCACCGCTCGCGCCGAGACCGTCGCCGTATTCTGGCCCAGGATCCGCAGGAAGTACGTGTTCAATGGCTGCGACACCACTACTTCCGTGTACGCTGAGTTACCCGATTTCTGCCCGCCCACCGGCGGGTTGTTCACCGTAACCGTCACCCCGCCAGTCCCGTTCGTGAATCCATTTCGCGCCGACTCGTTACGCGCCAGCGTCGTGATCGAGTCCGTCTGCCCCCGCCGCATCGCCTGCGCCGCGCCCAACGCGCCGGCGTCGGCCGCCGACTGTACTTTCTGCTTTTGCAGATACAGCATTCCCACATCGACCGCCAGGCCCAGGAATCCGACCAGCACGATGGACGCAAGTGTGAAAAGTACCAGGACAGCGCCGCGTTCGCGGTTTCTCCGCATAATGACTCCCCCCATCAACTGCTATGTGATTTGGAACAGTCTCAAGTTTATGGAGAAAAGGGAAGTCTTACTACGAGTCAATTCCTGAATCACTACACGAACTCAACATTAAAGTGTGCGTCACGCGCTATGGGCTTTTTTCGCGGCTAACTCGGGCCAGTGGGCCTTGTCGCCCGCCCAATCAAACGTCGTCTCCGCATTCTCCAAATACGAATGAACGCGCCCTCCGAAGTCGGCCAGAATCTCGCCCGCCCGCCCCTCCGGCGTCTTCTCCAGTCGCGTCACGCTGGACTCCAGTAGCTGCACCCATTCCGCGTGGCTTGGCACGGATATCAATCGCACGCTCGGATACTGGCTACGCAGCAGCCCTCCGATCCGCCCCGATCCCTCCACCGGACTCGCCTCAACGGCGACCAATACATCGGTCTTCCGCGACGCCGGCACCGCCTCGCTCAAGAATCGCCGGAGTCGTTCGTCACAGCTCCCGCCCGGCGCCACGCCACTCCGCGCCACCAGCAATCGTAGCAACAACGCCGCCCGGCAGCCTCGCCCTTCTTCCATCAGCGCGGTCAAGTCCACCTCGTGCCCCAGCCCTTCGCACTGTTCGCGCACCAGCACCAACAGTCGCGTTCCGGGCTCCAGATACAAGCCGTGGAAATACCACTCCATTGCCTTCCGGTCCGCCCCGCCTCGCGCCAAATTCGGGCGAATATCGTACTCCCGCCAGATGCGCCGCACACTCGCCTCCGACACCCCCGTCACCGCCGCCATCGCACGCGAACTCCACGCCCCGCCCCGCGCTGGCCGCTCTTGCAGCGTTCGCCGCACAACCAGTTCTATCTTCTCCGCCGGAATCGTCCGCCGTGGCTCTCGCCTCTCCGCGGTTTCCCGCAGCCCCGCCAGGCCGCTCTTCAAATACCGGCGCCGCCACCGGCTGACCGTCTTCATGCTGATCCCAAGGCTCTGGGCGATAGCCCCGTCGCCCACGCCCTCCGCCGCCATCGCAATAATGCGCCCCCGCCGCCGCAACTCCGCCGTCGTATGCGCGCTTTCCATCACACACGCAAGCTCCGCTTTCCCCCATTGATCCAATAAAACCCGTCGGGCCGTACGCATCCGGTTGTCCAACCTCCCTGATTCATACAGGGAGCGTCGAGCCCCAGGAAATATAGCCCGCGCAAAAAATCATTTCAAAAAAGTTCCCCGCTGCAACTCCGCGAACGCCTGCCGCAACTCCTCCTGCGTGTTCATCACAATCGGCCCATGCCACGCCACCGGCTCTCCCAACGGCTTGCCCGACACCAACAGGAATCGCATCCCCTCCGGCCCCGCCTCGACAGTCACCTCATCGCCCCGGTCAAACAGCACCATCGAATGGTTCGCCGCCGCAACCCCGTCCGTCGCCACCGGCCCCGGTTCCGACGCATTGCCAAACTTTCCACTCCCCGCAAACACATACGCAAACGCATGTCGCGTCGTCTCCACAGGCAGCGTCCGCCGCTTCCCCGCAGGCACCGAAACGTCGATATAGACAGGGTCCGCCGCAATCCCCTCCACCGGCCCGCTCTTCCCCCAGAAGCTCCCACACACCAGCCGCACACTCGTCCCGTCGTCGTCGGTGATCACCGGAACATCGGCGGCTTTCACGTCCTGATACCGCGGCGCCGTCATCTTCAAACGCGCCGGCAGGTTGCCCCACAATTGAAACCCATGCATCCGCCCCGCCTCGTCCCCCCGTGGCATCTCCTGATGCACAATCCCGCTCCCCGCCGTCATCCACTGCACGTCGCCCGCCCCCAACTCGCCCTGGTTCCCCAGGCTGTCCCCATGTTCAACCGTACCGGCAAGCACATACGTAATGGTTTCAATTCCCCGGTGCGGATGCCACGGAAACCCCGCCACATAGTTCCCCGGCACGTCGTTCCGGAAATCGTCAAACAGCAAAAACGGATCCGTCTCCCTCGTGTCCCCAAACCCGAACCCCCGCCGCAAATGCACCCCCGCGCCCTCCATCGTCGGCTGCGAAGTAACTACCCGTTTCACTGGTCGAATCGACATATACTTCATCATGCCATCTCCGCCCCACATCGCCGGTTACTGGGAGGACACCGCGGAGTCCTTCGACAAAGACATCCCCGGCATGGTCTCCTTCGTCACCTACTATCTCCGCATCGTGCAAGACGGCGACATCGTCCAAATCGATGACCACGGCGACCGCAGCCAGGGCCGCATCACCCATGCCGACGCCAACTTCGTCCACATCGAACTCGGCACCACCGAACAAGTGACGTTCAACACCGCCACCCACCGCTTCACCATCCCCCGCCAGCGCTTCCACCTCCACTCCGGCACCATACCCCCGCCCCTAACCCAGTACCTCTATCCCTACGGCCAACCCCGCGTCCCCGCCCCCCTCTTCACCCGCTTCCCCAACCTCCGCGTCTACCACGCCCAGGCCACCCCGTCCGGCATCATCTTCCTCGCCTGGCTCGGTACCGATCGCGTCGCCCTCTCCATCTCCACGGGCCTCTCGGACGACACTCACCAACGCATCGCCCGCGACTACACCATCACTCAAACCGCGCGCTACCTGCTCACTGAATCCGGTATTGTCCCCGAATAGCCGCCACATTCTTCCGCGCCTGCGCCTGATACGTTCCCGGTATCGCCGCGCACTGCGTGTTGAACTGCAACGCGTCCAAAATCCGCTTCTTATCCCCCTTCGGATCCCCCAGCTTGAAATTCGCCAAACCCAGATGGAATAGCGTCTCCGCCGTCAACTCCTTGTTGTCTTTCACCAACGGCAACGCCGCCCGCAACTGCGTATCCACCTCCGCCCACTTCTGCTCCCCCGCCGCCATCATCCCCAACATCCACCGCGCCACACCCAACTTCAAATTCACGTTCTTCGTCCAATCCGCCTCGCTCATCCCCGCCGGCGCCTTCTTCCCCGCCATGATCTCAATCAACCGCCGCACATACCCCGCCGCCTTCGCCTTCTCCTGCTTCCCATACGCCCGCCCTGCGGCAAAGATCAGCATGTCGTCGTTCGTATCGTTCTTCTTCAACTCCTCTTCCGCAATCGCCTGCGCCTTGTCCAAATTCCCCGCCTGCTGATAAGCCACAAACAGCGGCCCCCGCAACTGCTGGTTATACTCGGCCCCCGGGCTCCGCGCAGCTAACAACTCGGCCAGCGCAATCTTCTCCGCTGGCGCCGTCGCCTGCGTCGCCTGCGCATACAGAACGTAGTCGCAATACGTGTCCACCTGCTTGGCGTAGGCCACATTGGCTTCCCAATGCTTGGCCTCCTCCTCCCCACTCGGCTTGGCCGACTTCACCACCCGCCGCGCCGCGTCCGACGTCGCCACCGCCCACTTCTGAATCAACGCCGCGTCTTTCTTTCCCTCGGCCGCTTTCAAATTCCCCTGTGCCACCGGCACGTCATCAGCATCATCGGCCAACACACGCTCCCCCGCCGCCAGGGCTTTGTCGAACGCACCCTGCTTCAAATACTCCGCCTGCATCTCCCCCAGCGCCCACGTCGCCGACTCATGCCGGACATACTTCTCCACAAACTGTTCCAACAACGCCAGTCGCTTCCCCCCGTCCGTCTCATCGGTGGCCTGCTTCAGCAGCACGCCCTCCGGATGGTCCGTGTCCACCGTCAATCGCCGCTTCGCCGCCTCCCCAGGCATCGAAACAATCAGAAAAAGGGCGCATAGCGCCAGCAAACCAACCTTCGTCATGGAAGAATCTCCCTACAAAATTCTCTGAAAAATTCTATGCCAACCCCGCCGTCAGTTACAATACCCGCCATGACACGTAGCGTGGCCCTGCTTCTCCTAGCCGCCCTCACCCTCCCCGCGCAAGATCGCTTCGCGAACCTCATGCGCGACATCCTCATCTTCGACGCCCACATCGATACCCCGCGCTACTTCCTCGACGAAGGCTACCGCCTGGCCGACGAACACAAATACTACGAGCTCGACATCCCCCGCATGCGCAAAGGCCACCTGGGCGCCGTCATGTTCGGCATCTACGCCCAGCCCCAGGACTTCCCCTCCGAACGCTGGCTCCCCCGTTCCCTCGAAGTCATCGACGCCCTCCACACCGAAGTCGCCGCCAACGCGAAAGACATGGAGTTCGCCTACACCGCCGCCGACGTCGAACGCATCCACAAACAAGGCAAACTCGCCGCCATGGCCTCGCTCGAAGGCGGCCACCTCATCGGCGATTCCTTCGGGGTCCTCCGCGCCTTCCATCGCCTGGGCATCCGCTACATGACCCTCGCCCACTTCGCCTCCAACAGCTTTGCCGACTCCATGACCGGCGAAAAACTCCACACCGGCCTCTCCAAATTCGGCAAGGAACTGGTCGCCGAAATGAACCGCACCGGCATGATCGTCGACGTCTCTCACATCTCGGATAAAGCGGTGCTCGACGCCGTCGAATTCTCCCGCTCCCCAGTCATCGCCAGCCACTCCTCCTCCCTCGCCATGGCCCCCATCGTCCGCAACATGCCCGACAATGTCATCCAGGCCATCGGCAAACGCGGCGGCGTCATCTGCATCAACTTCCACGCCGGCTACCTCGAAAAAGCCGCCTACAGCGTCTACTTCAAGAACCGCCCCGCCCGCGACGCCGAGATCAAAGCCATCACCGAAAAGAAACCGGTCGATTGGGACGCCGTCCGCGCCGTGCAAAAGAAATACTTCGAAAAAATGCCGAAGGTGCAATACACCGAACTCCTGAAACACATCGATCACGTCGCCAAAACCGCCGGTATCGACGCCGTCGGCCTCGGCTCCGATTTCGACGGTATCTCCGGCATGGCCCCCGTCGGCATGGAAGATGTTTCAAAATATCCCAACCTCGTCAAAGGCCTCATCGACATGGGCTATTCCGATGCCGACATCCGCAAAATCATGGGCCAGAATCTCCTCCGCGTGCTCCGCCAAAATGAAGAGGTCGCAAAGCAAAAATGAACCGCCGCCAATTCCTCGCCGCC
>CANIVU010000199.1 GCA_947470805.1 Acidobacteriota bacterium
CCGAATTGATTGCGCTTCAGGCCGTCGGTCAGCTTGGCGCCGTTCACCACGGGGGAGAAGAAGTTGGTGGCATTCAGTGCGTTGTTGCGCAGAAACTCAAACGCCGATCCGTGCAGTTCGTTGGTACCGGATTTCGTGATCGCGTTCACAACGCCGCCGGACTGGCGCCCGAATTCGGCGGAGAAGTTATTGGTCTGCACGCTGAACTCCTGCAGCGCATCGGGGTTCGGGAGCGGGCTGGGCGCATTGGAATACACGTCGTTGTTCTGCGCGCCGTCCAGCACGTAGTTCGTCGCGTTGGACCGGCTTCCATTCACCGAAACCGGGTTCGTTCCGGGATAGGTTGTCCCGGACGTTACATTGGCGTTGGGGTCGTTCGTCACGCCGACAATCAGCCGCATCAACTGCGTCGCATTGCGGCCATTCAACGGCAGTTCCTCAATGCGCTTCTGGTCCACAACCGACTTCAGCGTCGATGTGGTCGTATCCACGGCCACCGCGCTCCCCTGCACCGTAACGGTCTCCGTCAGCGCGCCCACGGTCATCCGCACGTCCACGCGCGCCACTTCGTTCACCTGCAACCGCACGTCCTTGGCTTCAAACTTCTGGAAGCCGCCGGCCTCCACATTCACCGTGTAGGCGCCAACCGGCAGGTTGCGCAACCAGTAGGTGCCATCGCCGTCGGACTGGGCGTTGAAAACGGCGCCCGTCCCGGAATTCCGCGCGGAGGCTCGCGCGTTCGGCACCGTGCCGCCACTGGGGTCGGTTACCACGCCGGTGATCGAACCGCTCACATTCTGGGCAAACGCGGCCGGTACGCAGATGGCAAATAGCGCCAGTAGTGGAATATAGTTGCGAAGTAATTTCATGGTCGGTGGTCCTTATGACACTTCAAGAATTTGCGCGATATCGCGAATGGCGACGCGAATTCTGGCACGCACTGCATCGGAGGGAATCGTCAGCGGCTCAGCCGGAAGCGGCCCGGCCAACCCCAACTCCTCCAACGCACATTTAATACCAAAAACGAATCCGGGGCTACCGGCGGCATTGTAAACTTCCCGCCCGATCCGCGCCACGATGTCCTGCAAACGGCGAGCGAGCGGCTTGTCTCCGCTTGCAATCGCCTGGTAGAGCGCAACGTACAACTCGGGAAACAGATTGGCGCCGCCGTTGACGCCGCCCGTAGCCCCGGCCTCCATCGCCTCCAGCAGAATCTCCTCCGGCCCCCAAAGTATCGGCGTGTCCGGTAACAACGCCCGCGTCCGTGCCAACTTCACCAGGTCCCCGCCAGAGTCCTTAATCCCGCGCACCTGCGGCAGCTGCGCCAAGTGCGCGAACGTCTCCGGCTCAAACGGAACCTTGGTAAAGACGGGAATGTTGTAGAGATACACCGGCAACGGCAAGCGCGGAATCAGCCGCTCCGCCCATTGAATGACGGCTTCCTGCGAGATCGGAAAGTAAAAGGGCGGCGTCAGCACCAGCGCACCGGCGCCCTGCTCGGCCGAATAGTCAGCTAGCCGCAGCGCGTCATCCGTCGACGCTTCGATCAACCCGGCGAGCACCGGCACCCGGCCGGCGGCAATCTCACAACAGCGCTTCACCACCTCTCTCTTCAGCGTCTGCGACAGGCTGGGGCCTTCGCCCGTCGTGCCTAATACAAAGAGTCCGGTCACGCCGGCATCGATGGCGCGATCGCTGATTCGTCCAAAGGCGGCGGCGTCCAGTTGGTCCGGCGCCGTAAGCGGCGTCACGAGTGGCGGAGTAATTCCGTTGATAGGGAGGTTAGCGTTCATTTCAAAAGGTGTGAGTCACATCGTATCAGTTGATATAGCAGTGCTTGACGGCCCGTCCCGGCGAAATATATACTCCCACTGGCCGCTCGCTATGGCCGGATAGGCTGCTGCATGAAGCCCGCTACCACGATCAGCAAAGTTTGCCGCGTACTTGGGGAATTCAGACAACGTCCCAGTCTGGGTGTGACCGATCTCGCACGCCGCACGGGACTCTTGCCGAGTGACGTGCATCGCATTCTGTCGTCGCTGAAACACTGCGGTTTTGTGGAGCAAAATCCACAAACGAAAACCTACCGGCTCGGTGTTGGACTGATGAAAATCGGGCTCGCCGCCTTCCAGCGCAATGAATTGAGAGAGGCCGCCCGCCCGCTCCTCCTTCGGCTCTCCGAAGAGGTGGAGGCCACCGCCCACCTGGCGATCTTCGATCCTCAGGAGTTCGACATCTTCCTGGCCGACCAGTTCGACAGCACGGCCGAAGTCCCCTTCAAAGCCAACTTCGGCGCCACCGCCGCTGCCCACTGCACTGCTCTCGGCAAAGCTATTATGGCGAACATCGACCACGAGATGGCACTACGCCATCTCGAACAGAAGGGAACCCCGCGCTCCGCGCCAAATACAATTACACAGCTCGCTGTGCTGGAAACGGAACTCCGCAAAACTCACAACCAGGGCTTCAGTTTGGATCTGGAGGAAAGTGCCGGCGGGGCTTGCTGCGTTGGGGCCGCGATTCGCGATTGGACCGGCGCAACGATCGGGGCCATCAGTATCTCTATGCCCAGCCAACGATACTACCGAACCCAATCGGCCTCGCTCGCCACAGCCGTGCGAGCAACGGCAACAGAGCTTTCCCACCTGGTGGGTTTCCAGTCGCTGACGGCCAGCGCCCGCACGTAGGTTCAACTATTTTGAACGACTGGATTGACCGGGTCGTTAAAATTCATCAGGCTAAAACAAAACTTCCGCCACTGCGCGGAACTCGTTTGATTTGGAGGGAGGTTACTATGTTGTCTCGTCTGGCAATTTTATTAATTGCCGCGCTGCCCATGTTGGCGCAATCCACCGGCACGGCTACCGTCGTCGGTACCGTGTCCGATTCCACCGGTGCCGTAGTTCCCGGCGTTCGTGTGACGGTACGCAATACCGGCACACAGTTTGCCTCGGAAGGGCAAACCAACGCCAATGGCGCCTACTACATTCCGAACCTTTCATCCGGTAACTACGAGGTAGTCGCCGAAGCGCAAGGCTTCAAGAAATTTGTGCAGAGCGGGTTGACGCTTCGTATCAACGAATCCCCGCGCATTGATGTGGTCCTCGAAGTCGGCAACGTTTCCGACTCGGTAAAGGTGGACGCCGCGGCTCCGCTTCTGGAAACGGAGACAGCCGGGTCGGGCCAGGTGCTCGATGGCGACGTCGTCCAAAAGCTGCCTGTTATGCAGAAGTTCGTGCATCGCGTGCTGCTCTATATGCCCGGCATGACCAATATCAACGGCCAACACGCCGTCGGCCAGCGCCAGCGGGCCATCGGCTACTCCATGGACGGCGTTAGCGGCAAGGAACCGGCCGTCGGGCAGGTGGGCGACTATCAGCGCACCATGATCGCCTCCCTCGACGCCATTCAGGAATTCAAGATGTGGACGTCCGGCACACCGGCCGAGTTCGGCCACTCCGCAGGCGGACAGCTCAGCGTCGTGTTCAAGAGCGGCGCCAACCAGTTTCACGGCAACTTTGAAGACCGCTACATCGACATCAGAACACGGCATCGCCACTTCCTGGAACCGGTGCCCGCCACCGGCACCTTCCGCTATCAGGAGTGGGGCGGCACCGCGTCGGGCAAGATCATCAAGGACAAGACGTTCTTCTTCGGCGGCTTCCAGGAACATCGTGAAATCCTGACCGAATCGGTGGTCGTCACCGTTCCCAGCGCCGAAATGTACGCCGGCAATTTCAGCTTCGGCGGCCGCGGGCTTCCGATTTACAACCCCTTCACCACGCGCCAGAACGGCACCACCTGGGCTCGCGATCCTTTCCCGAATAACCAGATCCCCGCTTCCCTCTTCGACCCGGTCGCCAAAAACGTCCTCGCCCTGAAGCCCTGGCGCGATGCCTCCGACTCCGGCACCGTCCAGCCCTCCGGCCCCGTCAACAACCTCACCTACAACGCCGGCGGCTCCTACATCTTCCAGCGCTTCGACGCCAAACTGGACCACCAGTTCAGCACCAATCACCGCATCTTCGGCCGCTACTCGCGCGTCCGTCATCGCAGTGCGGAGCGCCCCGTCCGCGAACTCACCGAAACCGTCTACGGCAACGTCTACATCAAGCCGCTCGACCAGCACAACATCGCCATCTCCGACACCTACACCTTCAGCCCCACCGCCATCAACGAAATGCGCCTGGGCTTCAACCGCCGTGTCAACAGCGCCATCCCGGAAAGCTTCAACGCCGGCTGGGCCAAGAAACTCGGCATCCCTGGCGTCTCCGATGAAACCTTCCCGCAGTTCCAAAACTCCGGCGGCGGCGCCTTCTTCGGACTTGGACCGGGAGGCAAGTCCCTCGACGTTTCGACCGACTACACCTTCCAGAACAACTTCACCAAAGTGGCCGGCAAACACACCATGAAGTTCGGCTACGAAGTCATGCGCATCGGCTACAACTCGCTCCCGGGCTCGCTGCCCTCGGGCCAGTACCGCATGGCGGGAACCGAAGCGCCCTTCACGCCCAACACCGGCAACGCGTTCGCCAGCTTCCTGCTCGGCACCGTTGGCCAGGGCGTCTTCCAGCAGAACAATGCCACCTGGCTTCCCCAGTGGTGGTCGCAGGCTTTCTACGGGCAGACCACGTGGCGCCCGCGCCGCAACCTGACCGTTGAGTTGGGCATGCGTTGGAGCTACGAATCGCCACTCTCCACCAAGCACGGCCAGCAGTCGCAGTTCGACCCCAACGCCAACGACCCGCTCACCGGACGTAAAGGCGCCATCCTCCACGGCGGCGGCAACCTGGCCAAGCGCGATCTGAACAACTTCCAGCCGCGCCTCGGTCTGGCCTGGAATCTCCACCCGCGCGTCGTCTTCCGTTCCAGCTTCGGCATGTACACCGTCGACCTGATGACCAACGGCATCGGCCAGAACTTCGAAGAATACATCGCCACCGCCAACGTGCAGGCCGCCCCGGGCGACCCGCGCCACGCGTTCCTTCTCTCGCAGGGCCCCGGTCGCGTCGCCTTCCCCACTGCCGCCGATGGCACCGTCCCCTTCCAGGGCACCAACTACGGCGCTCGCAACGTCTCCTGGTTCGACCCCAACATGCGCATGCCTTATGTGATGATGTGGTCCGGCGGCTTCCAGGTGCAGCTCTCCAAAACCTGGCTCACCGAGGTCAACTATCAGGGCTCCCAGGGCGTCGGCCTGTTGAACAACTGGGACATCAACGCCATCCCGTTGAACGTCTCCACCGACCCCACTGTGCTGAACCAGATCTTCGCCGCGACGCAGAACTACAAGCCCTACCCGCAGTTCGGCGCCATTCAGCACTACTCCAACTACGGCCACAACTCCCACCACTCCGGCACCTTCCGTGTGGAGCGGCGCTTCGCCCAGGGCATGACGTTGAACACGTTCTACCAACTCGGCAAGACGCTCAACGACGGCGACGACGACGGCGGCCGCAGCGGCATCACCTACTACAATCGCCGCCTGGAAAAGGGCCGCGCCTCCTACGACATCCGCCACCGCCTGGTGAGCGTGTTGACCTACGAACTCCCCTTCGGCAAAGGCCGCAAGTTCATGAGCAGCGGCGGCCTCAAGGACCTGGCCTTCGGCGGCTGGGACATCGCCTGGACGCAGACCTTCCAGAGCGGCCCGCCCCTGCTGATGACCGCGGCCGGCGGCCCGAACCGCTACCTGCCCGGTATGTTGCGGCCGAACACGCTGTTGCCTGCTGATCAGCTTGTGGTCAGCGACTACTCGGTCGGCCCTAACCGCTTCCCCTTCACCGCGCAGAACCCCTATTTCAACAACGCCGGCTTCGCTTATCCCGCACCGTTCACCGCGGGTACAATGGGCCGCAACATCCTGGAATCCCCCGGGATGAAGTGGACCCAACTGTCGCTCTCCAAGGATTTCAAAATCACCGAGCGCGTCCGCATCGTCCTCCGTTGGGATTGCAACAACCCCACCAAGGAACCGCAGCTGGCCGACCCCGGCTC
>CANIVU010000200.1 GCA_947470805.1 Acidobacteriota bacterium
CATCACCAAGTGGTCCGCGGCATACTCCAACACCCGCTTCGGCTGCTTGTCCTCGCCCTTGGCGTTCTCAGCTTCAACAAGGTCAATCTCGCCATCCGCCAGCGTCACCACCGACGCCCCGGCGTTCAGCGTCAGCGTGTCCCTGGTCAACCGCGACCACTGCTTCAAATAGATCTTCGATTCCTCTTCCCGGTACGACAGCGCCCCGGCGGCGATCTGCATGGTCTTCTTGCCCTTGGTCCACGCCAGATCGACGTCCTTGTGCATCTGCAACTCGCGCAACGCCGGATCATACGTCGCGCCCACGGCCGATCCGCGCGAGTTCTCAAACTCAAACTCCGCCTTCCGGTCCGTGTTCACCTTACCCGTTTGCGTGCTGTACGTGACGCCAGAAGTCTTGATATGCACCAGCCGGTTCTTGGCCTCCGGATCGGACTTGAAGCCCATGGTCATGTTGACCTCGCCATCGGCGAACATCACGCCATCCTCGGTCCGCAACTCGGCCTTATCGGACTGGATCAGGTCGTACGCCGAGTCGTCTTTATGAAAGACCTTCACCTCGACGAACTTCAAATCCACACGCGGCGGATCGGACTGCTGGGAGAACTCCTTCGCCTTCACCTCGGCGATGGTCTTGTCCCCCGAGGTCTGTGTCCACACCCAGCCGCCATCGGCGCGGGCTTGCAGGCCCCCCGGGAGCGAAGGGGGACGTTGCGGAGCGGCTTTGGTTTGTGCGGCTTTTTGCTGTTGGAACACCCAGCCAACGGCAGCGGCCAAAGCCAGGCAGCACACTAGCAGGAGCCACCCTGTGCGGCGCATGAATCTTCAGGGTACCATCGGGCATATATGTACCGGACGATCGCGGACTTTACACAAGACTTCGCCTACGAACGCGGCATGACGCGCAAGCTCTTCGACAACCTCACCGAAGCCAGTCTGGCCCAGCCCGTCGGCCCCGGTGGCCGCACGCTCGGTACCCTCGCCCGCCACATCATCCATACGCTGGTGGAAATGCCCGGCGTAGCCGGCATCGCGGTGGAGCCAGTGCCGGAAGAAGGCACGCTGGGCGAGCAGTACAGCGCCACGGCCCAGAGGCTGAACGACGCCATCGTGGCCCAGTGGACCGACGCCGGGCTGGCCGAAGAGGTGCCCATGTACGGCGGCGAGATGTGGAAGCGCTCGCAAGTCCTGAACGCGCTGGTGAAACATGAAGTGCACCACCGCGCGCAGATGACGGTGCTGATGCGCCAGGCCGGCCTCGCCGTCCCCGGCATCTACGGCCCCTCCGCCGAAGAGTGGGAAGCGATGGGCCTCCCGCCGCAGCCCTGATTCGTCAGAAACGACCCCCGAATCGTTTGAAACGCTCAACGCCGTGCCCCGTGCCTCGCCAAGCTGGCGTGGACATGCTGCACCTGGAGCGCTGCATGGACCTGCAAAACGTCCGCGCCGCCCTGGCAGCGACCGACTCGCTTGCCACCGAAACACCAGTGCTAATCACGGCGGAGATCGAGGGGATGGGAAGCATGCTCGATGGCACGTTGCCGGAAACGTTCGTGGATTTCGCGCGCCCCGCCTACCTCCGCGCGCTGGCTGTGTTGTCATAAATCCTATGACCTGGCGCGCACTTCTCTTCCTTCCCATGCTCTGTCTGGCGCAGCCCGCCAAACAGCCGTTCCCTGTCGTTGAAACCGGTATCCCCGAACTTCGCGCCGCCCTCGCCGCCGGCCGCACCACCTCCCGCGAACTCGTCACCCAATACCTGACGCGTATCGCGCTCTACGAAAACAAGCTCCACGCCGTGATCACGGTGAACCCCAAGGTCCTCGAAGAGGCCGATGAACGGGATCGCGAACGCGCCCAGGGCCGGGCGCGCGGACCGCTCCACGGCATCCCCATCGCCCTCAAGGACAACATCCTCACGCGCGGCATCGTAACCACCGGTGGCGCGCTGGCGTTCGATAACTACCTGCCGCCCTACGACGCTACGCTCGTCAAAAACCTCCGCGACGCGGGCGCCATCATCATCGCTAAAACCACGCTAACCGAACTCGCCAACTGGACCGCCGGCGCGCCATCACCGATGATCGGCAACTACAACGCCGTGCGCGGCTTCGCCTATAACCCCTACGACCCGCGGCGCGATCCACGTCCCGGCATCAATAGCGACGGGCGTCCCGTGCTTGGCACCAGCGGTTCCAGCTCCGGCGCCGGCACCGCGGTCAGCTTCTGGTCCGCCAATGTTGGCACGGAAACATCGGGCTCCATTCTGAGCCCGGCCAACCAGAACATGCTGGCCGCCATTAAGCCCACCGTGGGCCGCGTCAGCCGGTATGGCGTCATCCCCATCACCGCCGATCAGGACACCGCCGGCCCCATGGCGCGCACCGTCACCGACGCCGCCATCCTCCTGGGCGCGCTGGAAGGCGCCGACGCCAAGGACCCCGCCACCACCAAGTGCACCCCGCCCGCCAATCGCGACTACACCAAATTCCTCAAGAAAGACGGGCTGAAGGGTGCGCGCATCGGTGTGCCGCGCGCTTATTACTACGCGGGCTTGAGTGCGGAGGAACAGCGGTTGATGACCGAGGCCATCGACGTTCTGAAGGCCCAGGGCGCCGAGATTATCGACCCCGCTGACATTCCCAACATCACCGCCGTCAACGAATGGGGCGTCTGCGGCGGCGCCAATAACGGCCGGGGCCGGAACGCCAACTGCTCCATCGCCTTCGCCTATGGCATGAAGCGGGACTTCAACATCTTCCTGGCCTCGCTTGGCGCCACGGCTCCTGTGAAGACGCTGACCGAGTTGCGCGAATGGAACGTGCGGAACACGGGCGCGGGCGCCATTCGCTTCGGCCAGTCGCGGCTGGATATTTCCGACGAGATGGACCTGGTGGGCGACCGCGCCCGCTACGCCGCAGACCGGGCGAAAGACATCGAACTGGCGGGCACCAATGGCATCGACGCGGTGATGAAAGAGCACCGGTTGGACGCGCTGCTGTTCCCCTCGGCCAGCAGCGCCTCCATCGCCGCGCGCCCTGGGTACCCGACGGTGATGGTGCCGTTCGGCTTCGTGCCGAACACGCTGACGCCGCCTCCTCCGGCGGGCTTTGAGCCGCGCCCATCGCCGTTCACCGTGTCGTTCACGGCCGGGGCGTGCAGTGAGCCGAAGTTGATTGAGCTGGGCTACAGCTTCGAGCAGGCCACGAAGCGGCGCGTGCCGCCGCCGCTGTTTCCGTAGGCGGGGCGCATGACGCTGTGGACCGGGGAGCGCTGGAGATACGACTGGTTTGACGACGCCACACCCGAGCAGATCGGGTGTGGCGAACTGCTGGCCTGTATCGATCCGGAGCGGGTGTTGCGGGAGCATCGGGAGTTGTTGGCGGCTGGCGCGGACGCGATCTCCACGATCACGTTTGGCGCGGTGGCGGCGGTGATGGAGGAGTACGGGTTGGCCGCGCGCGCGGCGGAGGCGAACTACGAGAATGCGCGGCTGGCGCGGATGGCGTGCGATGAATTCTCCACGCCCGCGCGGCCGCGGAAGGTGCTTGGCGGCATGGGGCCGACGCTGCATCTGCTCTCGCTGCAGGGCGGGGGCGCGGAGCGGGCCGCACAGATGGAGGCGGAGTATCGCGTGCAGGCCGAGGCGCTGGTGCGGGGCGGTGTGGACGTGTTGCACATCGATTGCTGCATGGACCGGGAGAACATGCGGGCCGCGATGCGGGCGATCGCGTCGTTGGGTGTGGCGGTGCCGGTGTGCATTACCGGGGAGTTTGAGGAGATGGGCTCTATGCTCGATGGCGCGACGCCGGTTGCCTTCTACGACTGCGCGCGGGACCTCGGTGCGACGTGGGTTGGGGTGACGGGCCACTTGGGTCCGGCACTGCGGGCGTTGCAGGATTTGGAAAAGACGGGGCGGACGCCAGACGCTGTTCTGCCGGCGGTGTTCTGTCCGGGGTCGGAGATTGGCTGGATGGAGACGGTGGAGACGCTGTTGGCTGGATTGGCGCCGGTGATCGCGGCCGGGCGGGTGCCTATTGTGGGCGTGGGCCGGGTGCCACGCGTGGATTTTGTGGCGGCGTTAGCGGCGCAGGCGGTCCCAGGTGGAGGTTAGGAAAACGTAGGCTCCTTGCAGGTAGCCAGGGAAGGCGGCGGCTTCTTGGAGGCGGGTGAAGTACTGCAGGTCGGCGGTGGCCGCTTCGATGTGCATACTCCGGGTGAAGTGGACAGCGATTGGTTGGCCGGGTTCCCACGGTTGCAGGCCGGAGTAGAGCAGAATTCGCATGCCCTTCTTCAACGAGATCATGGTGCAGTAGCGCGAGTCGTAGACCTCAATAATGGTGCCCGGCGTCAGGCCCTTCCACGACTGGTCGACGTGCGCCTTCGCTTTGTTGCCGATGCCCGGTCTGATTTCCAGCATCTCCGTGACCGTGACGATAGCCACCACTTTGGATTCCGCAAACGCGCGGCTCACCGGAGGCGGGGCGAAGCTGCAGCTGAGGGCCGGGAGCGCGAGGAGCAGTGTGGCGAGCGTGAGGCGGATCATGCGGGGTCCTCGTTGCGTGTGATGAAGTAAGCTCGCCCCTCGCCGGCGGCGATGTAGGCGCGGGGCCGCATCCAGGCGATCTGCGTCCAGAGTAGATCGGTGACGTCCTTCATTGAGTCCGTGGCGGAGAGGCGGAATCCGAGAAAAGCCACGAAGCGGAAAACGCGCTCCGGACTGACGCCGGCTGCGAACACGTTGTCTTCGCAGAGGGGGCTTAGAGCTGGTGGAGTGTCGAAGACGTAGGCCTCCGGGAACCGGTACTGGCCGTCGCAGCAGCCTCCGCTGAACAGCGCCGGGCGTAGTTCTTCGATGGCTTCGATGCGGGGCGTGTAGAGGATGCCGCCGGTGGCGCGCCAGCCGTTGGGGAGTGCGAACGGGAACGGGCTGTCCGTTGCCGTGATGGCGAGATAGCGGCCCTTCACGACGTCTGGATTCGCGCCGAGGAGCGCGGCCATGTCGCCTTCATGCTCCTGCCAGCTGTAGCCATCGCGGGTGCCGGTGATGGTCATCGTTTCAGCGTGGTCGGCTTGGGGATGCCGACGATTTGTTGGAGACGAAGGTACTCCGTTCCCCCGAGCTCGCCGCCGGGCGGGGTGCGCTGTTCCAGGGCGGCGAGGCGGTCGGGGTCGGCTTTGATGCGGCGAAGGTAGGTGGATAGTGCCGCTGCGTCGTAGCCCGCGCGGGCGGCGATTTCAACGGCGTGGCGGTCGGCTTCGAGTTCGTTGCGGCGGGCTTGTTCGCGGTAGGCGTTGGGGACCAATTTGTGATGGCCGAAGTAGAGCGGGATGGTGGCGCCCTGTTGCGGTTGCAGCCAGCCGTGGTGGAGCGCGGAGTGGGCCATTGCGTGGGCGACCATGGCGGCGAATTCGGCTTCGTCGGTCGCTTGGCGGAAGAACGAGGTGGGCACCAGGATGATTTGGCCGGGGAGGCCGACGGGCTCGCTGGCGCCGTTGGGGCCGATGAGGGAGAACTCGTACTGGTTTGCGCCGGCCAGGCGCTGGCCGACGCGCTGGACGAAGGCGGCGAGTTCGGGGTTATCGGCGGGGCCGGCTTCGCGGCGGAGCTGGTTGGCCAGGCCGCGGCCGAGGGCGCGCTCCTTTTCAGGCTGGATTGGCTGGGCGACGGCCAGTATGGCCGATAGGGCCACGATCCACTTCATGCCGAAAGTATACGATTCCTGCCAAGACGCCGGCGGGGGAGCGGTGTTTACCTGCGCCACCAGTGGTCGACAAGGGGGCGGGCGAAACA
>CANIVU010000201.1 GCA_947470805.1 Acidobacteriota bacterium
CTCGGTTTGCAGCCAGTGCGGAGCAGTTGAGCCGGGCGGAACGGTGGGCGCGTTTGCTGCGCGTGATTTTCCGTGAGTTCTATCCGAGTGGGCCGGTGGCGGCGTTGCCGGCACCCGTTTGAACGGGTTCAACTGCCGGATTTAGGATCATAGGAGTTCGATGGCGCTAGAATACGTCCTCCACCTCACCACAAACCGCGACCCCGCCGAAGCCCTCGCCTTCCTCTCCAGCCACTCCGCCGGCCTCGCCCCCATCGACCCGCTCCACCTAACCGGCAGAGGCCTCACCATCGCCGCCTTCCGCGCCACCCGCCCTGCCCACACCGTCACCGTCATCTTCCGCCTCAACAAACTCGAACACACCAACGCCGGCCGCCGCACCATGCTGCGTTGCGCCCTGCGTATCCTCGCCGAAGACGACGGCATCCTTCTCACCGATGGCGAAGTCCCCCTCTGCCAATCCGTCCTCGGACAGCTTACCCTCAACTCGGCAAACATCCTCTGGGCCGACCCCTCCTACCTCTTCATCGTCAACCCGCCCCACCGCTGGGCCGTAATTCCATCGGATTAACCGTCCCAGCACCGCAATCCCAGACCCTCCGAATCACCCAATCGGCAGCGAGCGAACCCGGATCATCTCAGCGGTCGCAGTAACGAATACTCCCGAACGAAGGCGCTCCCCAATCCGCTCCACGACCCGGCTAATCAACGCCGCCGCCTCGCGCGCTCGCAATCCCTCCACGCGCAACCGAACCACGGATGGGCTAGCCACTCCTGCCGCCGCAATGAGCGCGTGAAAATCAGCATCCAGCGTGACAATCGAAAGACCATTCGATTGCGCATATTCAATGATCGCTGTATCCGCAGCCGCCGACATCCCCAACTCACCAACGTGAACCGCCGGTTGCCCACAACCGCGTAACAGAGCCGCCGTTGACAGAGGCAAACCCTGATCCAACAGAAGGTTCATGCCACTCGGAAATCAATCACTTCGTCTAGGTTAGCCGCCGCAAATCCAAGCGCCTGCGTGACATCTTCCGCCACCAGTTCCGGATACTCCGCGAACAACTCCTCCCGGTTCGCGTACGTCGACACGGCCTCTAAAACGCGCCGAACCGTCAGCCGCATCCCGCGAATACAGGGCTGTCCATTCATTTGCCGGGGGTCAACGGTAATTCGATCAAACTTTATTGCCGTCATCAGGGCTCCACACTCGCTCAATACTCTCAATATACGCTGTTTGCGACACGCCAGTACGATGCTCCCTCCGCCGAGCAATCTCAAGGAAAACCCAAATACTCTAACTCGCTCCCCTCTGCGCCGGTCTTCGCTTTGAGTTTTCTAAAGTCGCACTTTACAATTCTCACAGCGAAATTCGCGAACGACCGGGCCACCCTACCCCCAATCCCCAAACGCCGAAGCCCTGGACCAGCCAACACCCCAACAAAAAAAAGCCCGGCCTCCCGGCCGGGCTTTTTCCCAAACAACCCAAACAACCTAGAAGCTCAACCGCAGCGCGAACCGAGCCTGCCGCTCGCCCACCGCGCTCGTGATCTCCCCATACCCGTTCAACGCCCGGATCGAACCATCCGCATTCCGCGTCACGTTCGAAACGTTCGTCCCCGGGTTGCCAAACTGCGGCGTATTCGTCACACCAAACATCTCGGCCCGGAACTGCAGGCTGACCCGTTCAGTAATCGTGAACTTCCGGAACACGCTCGCGTCCAGGTTAAACACCCCCGGCCCGCGCAACAAATTGCGGCCCGAAGTCCCGAACCGCGCCGTGGTAATCGGCCCGAACGCATTCGGATCGAAGTACGGCTGGCCCACGCCATGCCCGCCCGGCAGGTTCACAGTCGCCAGAATCTGGTCGGCCGTCTGCGTGCTGCCCGGCGCGTTCAACGACGTGCCCGCGGCAGTCACCGTAAACGGCACGCCCGACGTCCGGCTCATGATCCAGTTCGTCTGCCAGTCGCTCAGCAAATGACGCGCAAAACCCGTCGCGCCAATGTTGTGCCCCTTGCCCAACGGAATCTCGTAGTTTCCGTAGAACTGCAGGTTGTGCGTGCGGTCAAAGCCTTGCACTGCCTTGTTCCGCGCCAGCATCGGCACGTAGTTGAACGTCAAACCGCCGTCCGTATCGTCGGTGTAGCCAATCGCTCGCGACCAGGTATAAGAAGCCCCCAGCGTCGTGGAACCAAACCGCCGCGTAACGTTCGTCAACAGCCCGTTGTACTCGGAAGTATTGAACGGCGTGAACAACCGCACGTCGGCAATGCGGCCGAACTGCGGGAACAGCGCGCGCCCCGCGTTACCCAACCCGGGCACGCCCGCGTTGATGTTCTGAATTACCGTCTGCCGGATCCCGCGCGTGCCAACGTAGCCGATCGTCAGGTTCACGTCGTGGCCCATATCACGCTGCATCGTCAGGTTCCACGATTCGATATACCCGCGATTGAACTTCGTCGGGAACGTCGTCGTGCCCACCGCCGCCGGGAACGAGAACACGCTCTGGTTCAAGTCCGGACCCACAAACTGCGGCAAACCCGTGCGCAACGAACCGGCCGCTTCAAACGAAGAGTTGCCGGAGAACTGCGTCGAAATCGTCGCCGGATACGCATCGCGCAGATACCGGAACGTATTCGGGTCGACGCTGATACCACCGCCCAAACGGATCACCATCTTCTCGCTGGCGCGATAGGCGAAACCCAGGCGCGGCGCAAACTGCCCCTTACCCGTTTCAATCCCGCCGCGATAGATCTTATCCGTCTGCGCGTCGTAGCGCTCCGCCGGACCATGGTCGCGCGTCGGCGCCGGATAGATCTCATAACGGAGACCAATATCCATCGTCAGCTTCCGGTTGATCTGCCACGCGTCGCGAATGTAGAAGCCATACGAAGGCATCCGCACCGTCGCCGGGTTCATATACTGAATGTCCTTCCCCATCGCCGACGGCAAGCCCAGCATAAAGTCGCCGTAGGAGTTGTAACCCGTCGTCGCCGCCCCGCCGCGAAGCGAAGTCAAACCGCCGCCGAAGTTAAACCCGCCACGCGGCCCGTTGGAAGCCTGCGGCTGGAAGTGGTTGATGTCAAACCGCGAGAACTCAAAGCCCATGCGGATGTTGTGCGAACCCTTCGAATAACCAAGGTTCCAGTTCGTCACCCACTGGTTATCGCGGAACAAAAACGGATTGGAGACGTTCGGATTCCCCAGGCTCGAAAACTGGCTGAACGTGAAACGCGGATAGCCACCCTGCAGCGGATCGCCGCCGTTGGTGCCCGGAATCTTCAAATCGTCCAGCCCATAGTTCTTTGCGATATCGACGTTCTGCGCCGACAACCGCAATCGCGTGAATCCCATCACACCGTCCAGAATCAGGCGCGGCGTAATCGTGTACGTGCCGCCAAGCGCGGTCGTTTGAATCAACCCCGGCGCACGCCCCGGCTGCCCGCCATTGGTGGCGTCGCCTCCAGCCGCTCCCAACGAAGGAGCGTCGAACACCAGCGTCGGCGAAAAGCTGTAGCGCGTGAACACCTGCAGCTTCTCCGTCGGCACATAGTTCACTTTGAAGTCGATGTTGTCGCGCCGGAACTCATACCCGGCCACCGCCAGATAGTTGTTCGGAAATACCGGCTGGTTCGGAGCCGGAATCAAACTCGTCATCAGCGCCGCCGCCGGGTCAATCCGCGCCGTCGGAATCCGGTTCCCCGGGAACGCCAAGCGCCCCGAGCCATCCGTCGCGCCCGTCGCCGGGTCGAACAGCGTCGTCCCCGTCGCCGAAAAATCACCCGCCCGCATCGCCGCCGTCGGCACCGTGCGCAACGCACTCGCCGCCTGCCGCTTCGTCGTCCGTTCCCAGTCGCTGAAGAAGAACAGCTTGTTCTTCACAATCGGCCCGCCAATCATCCCGCCAAACTGATTCTGCACATTCTTCGGCGCCTGGTTCGGGTCGCCCGTGCAAGAGTACAGGCAGTAAAAATAGTTCCGGGCCTTCAAAGCCGAGTTCGTCATAAACTCCCAGCCCGCCCCGTGGAATTGGTTCGTTCCGGACTTGATGATCACGTTCATCGCCGCGCCGCCCGCCATGCCCTGTTCGGCGTCAAAGGAGTTCGACACCACGTTCACCGTCTCCACCGCTTCCACCGACGGCACATAGGCCACCAGCCGCGGCAGCCACGGGTGCGAAATCGTCGCGCCATCGAGCTTCGTGTTGTTCGACGATTGCGGCATGCCATTCGCCTGCGTCGCCATCGAACGCTGCGGGTTGCCGGACTCCGAGTGCACTTCCACCGGTGGCGTGAACCCCGGCAGAATCTTATAGAGCGCCTGGAAGTTCCGCCCCTGCGAGTTGATGAGAGGAAGATCGGTCATCTGCTCGGAGCGGATCTGATTATTCACGTCCGCCCGATCCGTTTGGAGCATCGAAGCGCTCGCGCCAACGGTGATCGATTCATTCACCTGCGTCACCGACAAAGAGACATCGACGCGCAAGATCGAGTTCGGCCCGACCGACGCACTATTCATCACGCGCGGCGAAAACGACGCCGCCGAAATGGTGACTTTGTAGTTACCCGGCTGCAGATCGCTCATCAGGTAAGCGCCGCGGTCATCGGTCGTGGCAGACTTCACCACACCCGTCGCCAGGTTCAGTGTTTCGACTTTCGCATTAGGGACGGCGGCGCCGGAGGCGTCGGTCACATTCCCGGTAAGAGACCCATAAAGGGTCTGAGCGCTCGCCGGTCCAGTCGCCAACAAGGCGGACAGGATCGTAAGCACGAGGATCCGTAAGGCAATCATGAGTAACCCCAATGAAACAGACTTGCCGACATCGTATCAAAAATTCACACGCCCCCAAACGAACACTTCTTAATCCCCAAAATTAGGGACAGTCACCGCAATTACCAATTTCCCCCTATCCCCATTCCCCGTAAAACACCCCTGTGGAAAACTCAGTCACAAGGCAAATGACTTTATTTTCCAACCAACAACCCCAATCCTTCCAGCCACCTACAGCCAAATTGGAAAATCTCAAGCCGCCGGTTACTATACAACAACCCCATAGCCTAAAACTATGGCACTCCAAAATCACTCCAACCGTCGCGCTGAATCCGCCCGGATCAACGGCGCCAAAAGCCAGGGCCCGAAAACGCCCGAAGGCCTCCTCAAAGCCAGAACCGCGACATTCACCCACGGTCTCTACGCCAACGAAGAGACCCTCAAACAATCGGTCAGCCAGGAAGGCTTCCTGAAACTCCGCGAGAGCTTCTACAAATACTGGAAACCCGAAGACGAATACATCGCCACCCGTGTCGATGAACTCACCTTCGCCCATTGGGAGCTCGCCCGATTAATGCTAGTCCGACGCTCCGAACTAGCCGAACTCCACGCCCACGCCGGCGGCGTCCTCCAGGCCGAACTCGAAGCCTGCAAACCCGGCTCTCTGATCTACCGCCTGGAAGTGCGCATCAACCGCCACCAGTCCACGATCTCGCGCCTCGAACGCGACATCATGCGCCTAAAGAAATTCGCGGCTATTCAAGGACCCTCCCAAGAGTCATTGAAAACAAACGACGAGCCCGAAACGCCGCCGCCAACGGAGACCGAAACCGCCGAAATCCCGGCCCCGCCGCCGGTCGTCACGCCCGTCAACAGCCCGCCCGCTGGCGAAATCCAGCCCGTAATGTA
>CANIVU010000202.1 GCA_947470805.1 Acidobacteriota bacterium
CAGCGGCGTGGGCACGGCGGCGTAGGGCCATTCGCCATAACCGCCCACGGCGGGCGGTTCGTGGCCGCGGCGCCACTGGCGCGCGGCCTGTGTGGCGGCCTCGCACGGCGTCGTCGCGTCGGTGGCGGAGAGCTTGTTGTCGTGGAAATAGTGTGTCGCCAACTGTGCCCGGCACTTCTGGAAGACATCGTCCGGCAGGTCGGTGGCGGTACGTTGGAAGCGGCCGGTGGTGCGGAAAACGCGGTAATCGTTCTCCGTCCGGATGCGCTCCAGAAAACCGGCGTTCACCCAGTGGTCTTCCTCGCGAAAGGCGTTGTTGACGACGACCGCCGCGCCGGACGGCAGTTCGTTCCAAGCCGCCAGCGCCTCCCCGCCGTTCGCGACACAAGCCGCGGCCGGATGGAGCGGCAAATTCCGAAAGAAATCGCGCAAATGGCCGTGAAAAAAGAGAACTCGTTTGGAATACTTTGTCCGCAGCGTGGATTGATAGGCGGCACGGAGCGCCACGGCATCGGTATGGACGAAGTAAACCTGGCAGTTTCCGCTGGCGGCAATCACGACGGGCAGTGCAACGCCCGGGGGCACCTGGGACAGCAGCAACGCGCCTTCCATGGCACCGGCAATTCCGCCGAGGGCGTCAGCGAGGGGCAAGTTGGCGGCGGTGGATCCGGTCAACGCGCGAATCCATTGTCGATCTGTAGGGCCAGGTTTTTCGGACATGCTCACAAAGGCGTAACCGGTCGACGGAGACGGTCAGAACGATTCCCAGAAACGAGTGTAAATAGAACTAAAGAATACCAAATCGACTGCGTGTTAGGACTGCAATTCCGGTGGCGTAGGCGGCCAGATCGCCCCAGCCGAACGTGGTTCCGAGCAGCCGGCCTACTCCGCGGATCGACCGGTAGCTACTACCAACCATTTGGCGGGGGATATCCGTGAGTTGGAAGAGTTCGATGCCGGTTAGGATGGCCATGGCGATGGCGGCCCGGCGGGCTACGGGCTGGGCTGGCAGGAGTAGATAAATTAATGCGGCGTAGAGGGCATCGCCGAGGTATTTGTCGATCAGGATCCAGCCCGTGTGGACGGTGCGCGAGAGCAGCCCGGCGGCGATGACGAGGGCGATGGCGAGCAGGCGCTGCTTCATCGGGAGAGGAGTTCCTTCACCCAGGGTGTTTCGCGGTGGCGGCCGAGGAAGGCGTAGAGCCAGGAGTGGCCGCGGCCCATGACGGTGGCCAGCCTCTCGACCGTGTAGCCGGGGTAGCGGCGGTAGACGGTCTCGACCACGTGGAGGCGGGCCATCTCCAGATTGTGATCCAGATCGCACCAGCGGTCATCGTCGTCGGGGTGCTGGAATGGCATCGCGGCGGACGGAGGGGCGGCGGTTTGGAGGCCGTCGACCCAGGCGCGGACGAAGCCGTCCTGGACGTGTTCGAGCGATTCGCGGGCGGCGGTCATGGCGCGGTTGGCCCAGAGCGATTGGCCGGCGCGCTGTTCGCAGATGGCCAGCAGCGCCCAGGCGCGGGCGCGGTGGGCGCGATTGGCGGGGCGCTGCTCGACCAGTTGGGTGAGCGCGGCGCGGGCGGCGGGCAGGCGGCCCGTGGCCATCCAGAGTTCGGCGCGGAGAACGGCGAACTCGGCACCGGCTTCTTCGCCGTCGCCGAAGGCGCGCTGGAAGCGGTCGAGCGCGGCTTCGCAGCGGGCGGTGTCGCCGGCGCGGAGGATGCATTCGATGGCGTGGAGGGCCGCGGTGGCCGAGAGCGGGCCGCCATCGACGTGGACGGCGCGGAGGCACTGGTCGAGGCGGCGGCGGAGGCCTTCGAGGTCCAGCGGTCCATCGGGTGCGTCGATCTGGCGGAGGCGGATGGTGGCCAGCAGGGAGAATGCCTCGGCGACGAAGGCCTGGCGCGGGTTGCGGTCGGCGAACCACTGGGCGAGTTCCTGGAGGCGGGCGGCGTTTTCGGTGAGCGCGGGGCGGCTGGCGGGGGCGAGTTCCTGGACGAGCACGGTGGCACTGCGGCTGTAGACCTCCAGGCCCAGGCGCCACATCTCCTGGCCGAGCTGCGCGAGGATCTGTTGGGCGCCGAGGAGCCAGCCGCGGGCCTCCAGGTAGCGGCCGCGGGAGAGGGCGATGCCGCCGTGGCCGAAGCCGAGGACGCGGGCGGTGCCGACGCGGTGGTATATCGTTTCGCGGCGGAGACGGTCGGGATCGATGGCGTGGTACTTGCGCTGTTTTTCCTGGAGGCGGAGTTGGAGTTGATCGCGGGCGGCGTCGAAATCCCAGGCGGCTTCGTTGAGCAGGCCGCGGTTGCGGCGCCAGAGGCCGCGGTAGTAGCGGGTGAGGGCGAGGGTGCCGTGGCAGGGGAAATCGGGGGTGGCCAGGTGGTGATCGACGAAGTCGCACATGCGTTCGATGACGCGGCCGGCTTCGGCGGGCTGGTGGGCGCGGAGTTGGGTTTGGGCGTAGGCCATGGCGCACCAGACGCGCTGGCGGAGGAGGCGGCGGGTTGTGTCGGGATCGGCTGACGCCGCGAGGGCGGCGGGCCAGGTGGGAGCGTCATCGATCAACTCTTCGACGGTGAGGCGGAGGAGCTGGGCGGCCTCCTGGGCGCGGCCCATGGCGTCGAGGTATTCGGCGAGGAGTGCGAGGGCTTTCAGAGTGGCGCGGTCGTCGATATCGGCACGGCGGCGGCGATAGGTGGCGAGGCGTTTGAGGAGTTCGTCGGCGGCGTGGTCGAGCTCCGGGCCGAAGGCGAAGGCGCGAAGGCGGGCCTGGAACGCCGGGAGGAGCTGTTCCACGTTCATGGAAATAGTATTCCATGTTTGTGGAAGCCGTGGCGGGATTGGACGGGACCGCGTTTACTGGTGGTGGATATGAAAAACAAATCACTTTACGAGGCTCTGGTGAGCTTCCCTCTGGCCGAGACGGGCGGCCGGTATACGTTCCTGCACAGGCTGTGCCGGGAGAACAACTGGTCGCGAGCCGAGGGCGAGCGGGCGATTTTCGAGTACAAGCGGTTCCTGTACCTGGCGCGGGTTTCGCCGGAGCCGGTGACGCCGCCGGAGGCGGTGGACCAGGTGTGGCACCTGCACCTGCTGTACACGCGGTCGTACTGGGAGGAGTTGTGTGGCGGGATTCTGGGGCGGCCGCTGCACCACGGGCCGACGAAGGGCGGGGCGGAGGAGGACGAGAAGTTCGGCGACTGGTACGGGCGGACCCGGGCGCTGTACGAGGCGGAGTTCGGGGCGGCGCCGCCGGTGCGGTTCTGGCCGGTGCGGTTTTCGCCGGAGAAGCGATACCGGTGGACGGATCTGGGGCGGAACTGGGTGATTCCGAAGCCAACGTTCGCGGGGTTGATGCCGGGGGTGTTCCCGCTGATGCTGCTGAACGGGAAGGCTCTGCCGGTGGTGATCGTGGCGGTGATCTTCGTGGTGATCGCGGCGGTGGTGGCGAGCGCGCTGCGGGAGGACGAGGACCCGGAGAAGCGGAAGAAGCGGGAGGAGGGGGGCGGGTGTAGCGGGTTCTTCGGGTGTGGGAGTGATTCGGGGAGTTGCGGGGATTCGGGCGGGGACTGCGGGGGCGGGGATGGGGGTGGCGGGTGTGGTGGTGGGTGCGGAGGTGGTGGGGATTGAGGGGGTGTGCCAACAACCGGATCGCCAAGGTGAGTTCAGCTGAGCCGGCGTAGCAGGACCCGCGTGGCAGCCATACTGGGAGGCTAAACGTTATGCCGTTTTGCGGGAACACTTTTCCGCGTGGGCGGTAAGCCCCAATCCGCCGTCGATTGCGGGCCATCAGCCAAAGCGCGGGCTATGATCGCTATGAGGCGATGACCACACCGTTCGCGCGCTGCAGATGCCTAAGCTCTGCCAGCGAAAACAACATGGTGAGGCAAGGTCGATTTATTCGGGTTTAAGTTTCAGCTCTGTTCCGCCGCAACTTCCCCCAAATGGGTCACTGCTTGTTAGATGCAAGGAATACCGCTTTGACCTGGCGTCGACCTTAAAGCCCCATTGGTCGCTTCCGAACTCTCGAGTACTCCTACCGCCTTCCACACTCAGAACGTAAGTCCCGTCCGAAATCGACCCGAACGCAAAACTGCCGTCCTCATCTGACCTTGTTTCGAAGTTCTCCTCGGAGGCGATGTTTTGGAGTCGAAACTTCGCATTCACGATTGGTACTTCCTTGCGCCGCAATTTGTCCATAACCGTTGGCCCTTCACCGAGTTGCGAATCGATCAACTTCCCCGCGACCCGGCTAGTCTCGTTGACATAATGCCACTCGTATTTCAATTGCCGCTTGGCCATCAACGAAAAGCCTGAGCCGATGTGAAAGCACTCGCCGCCCACCCAAACGCCGAGCATCTCAACATGTATCCAGTAGTCACCTGGCGGAAGGGAGACAACCCGAAACGTGCCGGCGCTCGAGGTGATGCCTTTTAGCCAAACCTGACTGTCCTGATTGGGTACGTATTTATCGATGCGAACGGTGGCTCGCGGAAGCGGTTTGTCTCGCAACTTTGCAACGACCGTGAATGAAGGCTTCATTTCTAATCCGCCGTCGATACAAGATTGCGCCGAGCAGGCCGCGACGGGCAGCGACGCAATCGCCATGACCGCGAAACGCAACTTCATTCTCTCCGATACCTCCGCACAGCAATCATTCTAAACTGGCCACACACTACCCGCCAGACGCGATTATCTCTTCGCAGCCGGATAACTCGCGACTTGTCGCACAGTGTTCCGTGAAATGGTGCCGTCAACCCACCTTCGCCCTGCGAGCTTCGGCGGTCAATCGGGGCGGTGGGTTGTGGGGGGGGCGGGCACGTATCGCGATAGGATGTCGGGATGCGGATATTGCTGGCGGTGGCTATGGTGGCGACGGCGGGCGAGTGGCCCATGTTTCGCGGCGTCAATGGGTCCGGGGTGGCCGACGTCGCCAAGGCTCCGGTGGCGTTTGGGCCTTCGACGAATGTTGTTTGGAAGACGGCGTTGCCGTTTGGGCATTCTTCGCCGGTCATTACGGGCGACCTGATTTTCTTGACGGGGGCCGAGGGCGGGGAACGCGTCGATGCCGGGCGTGGGGATAAAGTCCGGGATGAGGGTGGGAAGTTATTTACGCTGTGTCTGGACCGGAAGACCGGGAAGATTCTGTGGCGGCGGGAGGCGCCGCGGCCGCGGATTGAGCGGTATCAGAAAGTCAATTCGCCGGCTTCGCCTTCGGCCGCGACGGATGGGAAGAACGTTTTCATTTTCTTTGCGGATTATGGTTTGTTGTCTTATACGAAAGACGGGGCGGAGCGGTGGCGGGCGCCGTTGGGGCCGTTCAATAACGTCAATGGGCATGGGTCCTCGCCGATTGTCTATAAAGACCTGGTGATTCTGGTTTGTGATCAGGATGCGGGTTCGTTTTTGGTGGCATTGGATAAGAACACGGGGAAGGAGCGGTGGCGGGTGGACCGGTCGGAGGTGACGCGGAGCTATGTGACGCCGGTGGTGTTGACGCCGAAGTCGGGACCGGACGAGTTGATTGTGCCGGGCGCCTATCAGGTGACTGGGTACAACGCGGCGACGGGCGAGAAGCTGTGGTGGGTGCGCGGGTTTTCGTGGCA
>CANIVU010000203.1 GCA_947470805.1 Acidobacteriota bacterium
GCGGCGATGGGCGGCGCGGGCGGACAGCGGATTCCGCGGGTGGTGCCGAACGCAATGGACAATTCGCTAATTATTCAAGGCACGCCGGCGGAGTATGAAGGCATTCACAAGATTTTGCGGCAGTTGGATATTGCGCCGCGGCAGGTGTTGATTGACGCCAAGATTTACGAAGTATCGCTGACGGGGGCGTTCGCGAATGGGATCGCGGCGTACATCCAGAACCGGAAGACCCCGATTGACGGGGCGCCGAAGCTGGGGTCCCGGATGCTGCAAGGGTTTTTGACGGGCGGGACGGTGGGGCTGACGGCTGGGGCGTTGGTGGGACAGAGCCGGGAACTGCTGGCGTTCATGTCGACGCAGGATGTGGAGCAGCGGTCGAAGGTGATTTCGGCGCCGTCGATTATTGCCACCGATTCGATTGCGGCGACGATTAACGTGGGTACGGAAGTGCCGACGCTGGCGTCGCAGGCGGTGACGGGCGTGCAATCGAGCGGGAGTTCGCTGTTTGCGAACACGATTCAGAACCGGCAGACGGGTGTGACGCTGTCGATAACGGCGCGGGTGAACCCGAGCGGGATTGTGACGTTGATTGTGAACCAGGAAGTGAGCGCGCCGCAGGGGGCGTCTTCGGGGGGGATTCAGTCTCCGTCGTTTTCGAAACGGTCCATTAACACGCAGGTGACGGTGGAGGACGGGGATACGATTGCGGTGGGCGGGATCATCAATGAGAGCAACACGTATTCGTCGTCGGGGATTCCGTTTCTGCACCGGTTGCCGGTGATTGGGGCGGCGTTCGGGAGCCGTGCGTATGGCAAAGAACGGACGGAACTGATTGTTTTCATGACGCCGCGGGTGATCTACGACACCAACGAAATCAGCGAGGCGAGTGAGGAATTGAAGGGTCGGCTGCGGCGTTTGCGGAAGTATATTCGCGAATGAGCGGGCCGGGCGAAACTCCGGGGTGCCGAACGGGTTAGAATTCGAGTTGCCCCGGATTCCGGGGCGACCCCTTTTTCATCATGAAGGCCCGCCTCTTCGCATTCCTACTGGCAGCGCTGTGCCTGCCCGCGCAAACGATCGACGTTGGAACCGGGAGCAGTTCGCTGGACCCGGTGATTTCGCAACAGTTCGTGAACGCGTATTTCCGCAACAGCTTCTCCAATCTGGTGTCGACGCCGCCGATCGGCGCGGTACGGTCGTTTGGGGCTTCTGCGACACAGTCGGGGGGGCTGATTCAGGAGTTCAACGACGCGGCGAAGACGTCGGGTGTGAAGCTGGCGCTGGTGAAGCCGAGCTTGTCGACGGTGAGCGTGGAAGGCACGCCGGATGTGTTCCAGGTGCAGGCGTTGCTGTACGCGCAATACACGACGGTGGGTGTGACGACGGCGGGTTTCCCGACGAACGATACGGCGACGTGTCCGAATTCGTCGATTGGGACGTGCTACTGGCAGTCCTTCAGTAAAAAGTATGTTTTGTTTGCGTATTCGTCGGCTTTGGCGAACGGGTCGTCGGCGTTTACGACGCGGGATCCTTACTATACGGAATGGTTGAATAACGGCGGGATTGTGACGTACGGTCCGGCGACATCGGCGGAAACGGCGGTTACGTCGCCGGCTGCGTCGGCTGCGACGGTGCAGAGTTATCAGAACGGGATCATCCTGAACATTACGTCGGGGACGTTGACGGGGCGGCTGGTGGGCGTGCGGAATCCGGTGTATTCGGTGTATGCGTCCAATGGGGGCCCAACGGGATTTTTGGGTTTGCCGACGGGGCCGGAGCAGATTGTGGGCACCAAGCGGCGGCAGAGTTTTGAGGGCGGGGCGATTGAGTATGAACCGGGCCAGGGCGGGACGGTGCGGCTGCCGGTGACGGCGGTGAACCTGTCGACGGCGGTGACGACGTTGCGGTTGAAGTTGAACGAGACCTTTAGTTTAGAGGCGATTCCGCGGTCGGTGACTGGGGATGCACTGTTGGACCGTGCGGTTTCCTGGGTGACGACGAATGGGCGGGTGGTGACGATTCAGGCCAACGGGCGATCGGCAACGTTGAAGGCCGTGGGCGGGGGCGTGGCGACGATTACGGCGGTGAGTGAGGGGAAGATCAGCGCGGGGATTGCGGTATCGGTGCAGGCACCGTGCTGCCAGGTGGGGGAGGGCGCGCCGACACCGGCGAGCGCGCAGGCGTTTGCCGATGTGGTGTTGCGGAACCGGTTGACGCTGCAATTGCCGGGGCCGAGCCCGGTGCGGCGGGTGGCGAACGGGTATCAGCAGGAGTTTTTGACGGCGGCCGGGGCGCGGGTGGTGTTGGCGCTGCCGGACCGGGCGGCGCAGGCGTGGGTTTTGACGGGGTCGATTTTGGCGGCCTTTGAGGGCGCGGGCGGGGCGGCGGGGCCGCTGGGGTACCCGGCGGGGGATCCGACGGCGACGGGACGACAGTTGTTTGAGGGCGGGGCGCTGGCTGGCGGGCCGGTGCAGGCGGTGACGGGCGGGATATTGACGCGGTGGGCGTTGTTGAACTACGAGACGGGAGCTGTGGGGCCGCCGGTGGCGGGGGCGACGGCGTTTTCGACGTTTGCGGCGACGGCTGGGATGGTGCAGAACTTCCGGTATGGCGCCATTGTGCAGGTACTTTCGGGGTTGTTAGCCGGGCGGAGCCTGGTGGTTTCCGGGGCGATTTTGGCGCGGTATCAGGCCTTGGGCAGCGCGGGCGGCCGGTTTGGTGCGCCTACGGATGAGGAATTTACGACGGGCGGGCGGCGGCGGCAGGATTTTGAGGGCGGATATATGGAATATGCGCCCGGCAGCACGGATGTGAACGCCGTTGAGAGCGCGCGGAAGCCAACGATTTCGGTACTGCCGGCGTCGGCGGTGGCGGGGTCGCGGATCCGGCTGGCGGCGGGAGGATTCCCGGACAACAGCACGTTGCGGGTGAGCGCGACGGGGCAGCCGGACTTTGTGGTGCGGACGGTGAACGGGTCTTATACATGGGACACGTGGATTCCGGCGGATGCGACGACGCGGACGGTGACGGTGCGGGCTGTTTCGGGGACGGTGACGGCGGAGACGACGTATGCGATCCGGTCGGCGGCGGAATCGCGGCCGCGGTTGACGAAGACGCGCGGGGACGCGCAGTCTGGCGCGCCGGGGACGCGGTTGCCGATTCCGTTGCGGGTGAATTTGCGGGACGAGAGCGGATCGCCGCTGGTGGGCGTGGCGGTGACGTTTGCGGCGTCGCCGGGGGCGGAGGTTTCGCCGCGGGTGACGGCCACCAATATTAATGGCGACGCGGAGTCGACGCTGCGGTTGCCGGCGGCGTCGGGCATTGCGCTGGCGACGGCGGAGGCTTCGCGGCAGGTGGTGACGTTCAGTGCGCAGGTGAGCGGGACGACGGTTTCGAGTTTCCCGAAGTTGAGCTTTGACGGGAATTCGTATGTGGGCTCGGCGTCGGCCGTCTTGAAGTATTTCCAGGATCGCGGGGAGCTGGGGAACGCCGTTGGGCCGGTGACGGCGGCGGCGGTGGATTCGTATCTGCGGAATTTCTGTGTACTGGATAACCAGGCGAATCAGATTTGCGATGGGTATTTGGCGAATCCGGAGGTCGTCAATTTGTGGCGGCTGGTGAACTTCGCGGGCGGGGCGCTGGAGATTATTCCGGTGGCGGCGACGGAGTTGGCGGTGCGGGAGGCGTTGGCTGGGGGCTCGCCGGTGTTGGTGAGCGTGCGGATGGCTGATGGGACGGGGATTGGCGTTGTTGCCACCGGGGTGAATGCGGATGGGGGGATTGTAATTATGGACCCGAACCCGCGGCAGCCGCGGGCGGGGTTGAGCGATTATTTGGCGGGGAACGCGACGATTGCGGGGGCGGTGCGGTTTGTATCGCGGCCGGCGGCGGCGAGTGGATTCCTGTTTGCGGCGACGGCGACGAGCAATACGGTGGCGTCGGCGGCGGGTGCGTGCGGGCCGGCGTTCGGGGTTCCGAGCGGGGCGGCGGTGACGTTGTTCACGTATTGTGACGGGACGCAGGCGGTGTATCAGGCCGAGGTTGTGGCAGCGGGCACGTATCGGGGCGCGTTGACGGATTTGGCGTCGGGCGGGCCGCGGTTTGAGATTTCGGGGCTGCGGACGGGATCGTTCCGGGTGTCGCGGCCGGCGTTGAATTGGGAGTTGTCGACGCTGGAGGCATCGTTCCAGGCTGGGGCGGTGGTGAATGCGGCGAGCTTCACAACGGATTTCGCTCCGGGTACGGCGATTTCGATCTTCGGATTGGGGTTGGCGCGGGCGAATAGTGAGACGACGGTGGAGATCGGCGGGCAGGCGGCGCAGGTGATTTTCGCGACGCCGTTCCAGGTGAACGCGGTGGTGCCGTTGGGATTAGCGGCGGGGTCGTGGCCGTTGCGGCTGACGAGCGCGTTTGGCGCATCGGAGGCGCCGGTGGAGGTTCGCGAGACGGCACCGGCGGTGTTCCGGTTGTCGGAGAGCCAGGCGGCGGTGACGAATCAGGATGGGAGTTTGAACGCACCGAACAATCCGGCGGCTCGCGGGCAGGTTGTGGTGTTGTACGGGACCGGGTTCGGGGCGGTGGACGCGGCGCAGGGGGCGTTGCGGCGGACGGTGTCGGCGGTGACGGTACGGGGAGGCGGGGTGGACCTGCCGGTTGTGTACGCCGGACTCACTCCTGGGTCAATTGGACTCTACCAGTTGAACGTGCAGCTGCCGGCGGACATGCCGCCGGGGCTTTTCCAGGCATTGGAGATCCGGCAGGGGGGCGTTACGGCAAACCCTGTGGTGATTGCAATTCGTTGATTTGTTAGGGATTTAATGGGTTTGTGGTGCGAGCGGGCGGTATGGGGGAGCTGCCACCACGTTGTACTGGTAATTTGGCCTGGAGATTGCATATACTATCAAAGAAGGCCTGTCTTCCGTCCGCTGGTACCCCAGTCACTGACTGGACTCCGCGGAGCGGGTTCTGGAGCTCTTCTGGTGTTAGGCGCAAAACCCGCCGCGAGAATCCCGCGGCAAAATAAAAACATTTTAAAAAAACAACTGTAGCTGAGCCCGACGGGCACCCACCGCAACTAACCCGGCAAACGCCGGACCGGCCGGTGAGGGGACCGCGAGGCGAGGCAAACCTCTTGGGTTATTCTTCGTTAGTTCGAGTACTTGAAAATTGTTAAGGAGAAGGAAATGGTAGATTTCCGCAAATGGTTCCCTGCTTTGGCAGTGGTCGCGCTGGCCTTTGGCGCAGCGTCCACGGCCAATGCGCAGCAGGTCGCCGCGTTTAGCTGTGTTGGAAACGCTGGCGTCCCGCCCATCGTTCGGGCGGAAGGGCTGACGGAACTCGTTGGTGACCTCGTTCTGAACTGCACGGGTGGTACCCCGACTGCCGCTGGCAGCCCGGTCCCCCAGGCTAACGTTCAGATCTTCTTGAACACCAACGTGACCAGCCGCCTGGTTTCTGACCCCTGGAGTGAAGCCCTCCTGATGATCGACGAACCGACCGCCGCCGCGCA
>CANIVU010000204.1 GCA_947470805.1 Acidobacteriota bacterium
CTCCACGAGTTGCTCTCCAGCAGAGCTCGCTTCTGTTTCCCCAGCTACCGCGATTCTGCTAAACCTAAATCTTACTGTCCAGTGCTTTTTCGGCCGGATAGCTAGCTGTGTCTAGACTCGTGTCTCACGTCAGGGGACAAACCCAGCGCCCTCAATCCCCCTTAACAATCTTCCCAAACATCTGCCCGCCGTGATTCTTCCCGCTCCAAATCCCCACATACTGATCCCGGAACAACATCACCCGCGCCGTCCACGTCCCCACGCCCGGAATCGTCATATCCGTCAAAGTAATCACCGGCGTATCCCCGGACCAAACCACCGAAATCGGAATCGGCACCGGCAAGTCCTGCCCGTCATACCGCAAACGCGTCTTAAACAGCCACGTGTCCCCGCTGATCTTACTTACACTCTCAATCTTGTACTTCTCCGGCCCAAACGTGCCCTCCTTGTTCGACCGCGTCGAATACCCCACCAGCGTCACATTCTGCATCCGCTCGGCGAACAGCCGCTCGTTATCGGCCTGCTGCGAAACAGCTTTCCCGCCGCACCCGGCCGCCAGGATCAAAAGACCAACCAGTAAATACTTCATTTCCGCTTATTCTCCAGCCAAATGACATTTGCGGTCGTCTGTCCCGCCACTAACACATCTAAGTCACCGTCACCATCTATATCCACAAGCCGGATATCATACGCCGCGTTGCCGTACCAGATATCATGCCGCGTAAACTGACCCTTCCCGTCATTCTCAAACCAGGCAACAACGTGGCTGTCCTTCGCACAGGTTACCGCATCCAGATCCCCATCCCCGTCAATATCCCCAATCGCCAAATCGTGCGGCCCGCCCAACTCCGTATCCACCTCATGCGCCTTCCAATCCGGCGCCTCAAACCACACCACCCCAAACCCGTGCCCGCGCGTCGCAAAGAAGTCGTTCTTCCCGTCGCCATTCACATCAAAAATGGCAATATTGGTCGCCCCCGGCTGCTTGTCCGCAATCAAGTACTTCTTCCACCCCGCCTGCCGCGGATTCGCCGGCGCCTCCCACCACGCAAAATAATTGCCATCCGCCCCCGTCTTCGCCCCAACCGCAATATCGGCCCGCCCATCCCCATTCACGTCCCCAATCCCCATGTAATGGCTCAACCCCGGCGCGTCGTTCATCGCAAACACCGTGCGTTCAAACTTCGGCGGCTTGAACCAAGCAATGGAGTTCGCAAACGTCCCCGTCGGCTGCCCCGAATTCCCCACCAAATCCGGCTTCCCATCCCCGTCAATATCCCCCGCAATCAACCCATGCACCCCATTCACAGTACTGTCGATGACGTGATACTTCCAAGGCTCCGTCAACGGATTCCGCGGCTGCTCCAACCAGAAGATCAAACCCGGCGAATACTGCGCCCCGATCCAATCCACGTCCCCATCCCCGTCCACGTCAAACGCCTCGCTATGAATCGCCCACGTGCCCGAGTGGATCACGGTAGGCTTCCAATCCGGCGCCGCGTAAAGCACGGTGCGCAGGTTGGTCTGGTCATTCACGATAATGTCTTTCTTCCCATCGCCCGTAAAATCAGCCGCAATCGCCGTATGATTCTGAAATCCACGAGCGACCTCATGAAACGCCCAAGCCGCCCGCTTCGGCGCCTTAAACTCACCCCACCGCCCCGCGGTGAACTTAAAGTTC
Organism: Acidobacteriota bacterium; assembly: GCA_947470805.1. Classification (GTDB taxonomy): domain Bacteria; phylum Acidobacteriota; class Terriglobia; order Bryobacterales; family Bryobacteraceae. The sequence goes on from CANIVU010000204.1 coordinate 1,682, forward strand.
TTCCGTCCCGCCACCAACTCCATCGCCCCGTCGCCGTCCAAATCGGCCCACCGCACCGGCCCCCGCCCACCCAAAACAACCCGCTTCCAAACCGCCTTGTCAAACTTCCCAACACCTCGAACGGGCGGAGCCCCCTGCGGATCCATCTTGGGCACCGGCTCTTCGTAGACAACGACAGCCCCGCCCTCAACGGCGGCAAAGGCCCGCTGCAGCCCATTCACCCAAACCTCCTGCCCCACCGCCGTCAGACAAAAGAGAACGAACCCAGCAATAATCCGCATGCCGCAAATTCTATCAACCCAGACAATTCCCAGGTGACTGTCACCCAGGATTTCCCCTACCGCAAGATCTCCAACGCCCGCGCCTTCCCCTCCCCGCTCAGCCCCACCCGCACCCGCGGTTTCCGCTTCATCACCCCGCAGTGCAGATCAAACTCCACCCCGCTCACCCGCAGCGTCTGCCCCGCATCCACCGGAATCGCCCGCACCCCGCCCGAATCCACATGCAGCACCTGCCCCGACGCCGAACACCCCACCTCCACCAACACCCCCGTCACCGACCGCCCCATCATCCCCGCCATCTTCTCCCCCTCCGCCTTATCCCGCTCGCTCACCGCATACGCCCGAAACTCCTTCACCGCCGCCTCCGCCGCCGCCTCGTTCCCGCTCCGCTGCGCCGCATACACAAACAACCGCACATACCGCGCCGCGTCCGCCGCCCCCAACCGCCTTACCCGCTGCAACGTCGCAAATGCCGCCCCGTCTTCCCCCGCCTGCAGTTGCAACGCCGCCAACTCCATCAACCCCTCAAAATGCTCCGGGTCCACCGTCAACGCCCGGTCCAACATCGCCCGCGCCTCCGCCCCGCCCAACGACGCCCCCAGCGCCAGCAAATCCGCATTCCGCGTCCCCCGCGCAAACGCCTCCCGCGCCGCCACCGCCCCGGCCTCTTTATTCCGTTCCCACATCCGCGCAGTCAACAGCGCCTCCCACGGCCCCGCCTCCCGCGGAAACTCCCCCGCCAACCGCTCCGCATGCCGCGCCGCCCCGGCAACATCCTTCCCCGATAAAAACAGATCCACCATCGTCAACCCGTTCTCCAACGCCGTCGCCGGCCGTGTCGCCGGCGCCCCCTTCCACTCCTCCCACTTGAAATTGAATTCCACCACATTCACCGTCTTCCCGCGAATGTACCCCTGCACATGTTGCTCCAACTGCTGCGGCGTCAACCCATAGGCCTGCCGCAACGCCTGCTCGATCGGAATCCCCCGCTCCATCGCCGCCGTAAACCGCGTCCACTTCGGCCGCAGGTCGTCTTCCAACAGCAGCATATGCGCAATCGCCCAGCTCATCGAATAGAACGGGCCCACATGCTCCTCGCTCCCATAGCTCTCCGCCTTCAACACCTGCCGGATGTCCAGCCAGTCATACCGCAGGCGCAACATATGCCCCTGAATCGGCGTCCCCACGCGCATCTTTTGCCCCACCGGCTGCAGCGTCGAATACACCTCCGCAATCCCCTCGTTCATCCACAGCGGAATCCGCATCCCCGCCTGGTGCACCAGTAAGTGCAAATACTCATGAGTTATGGTCTGATTATCCGCACCCTTCCCCGCCGGACCAACTACAATCAGGTCCCGATGCGGCAAGCCCAAATAGTAGGCAATCGTCGACTTCCGCTCCACAAACGTCGCGAACGTCTTCGCCGAATTCAGGACAACAACGCGCGGCTTCCCCGGCGTCTCCCGCGGATTGATCGTCTGCAGGAAGAACGAACGAACCCGCTCAAAATGCTCCAGAATATCAGCCGCCCGGCCCTTCGAGCCATCCGTATACAACTCAAAATGCGGTGACTCCATCCGGGTAAATGCGATCTGCCCCGGCAGTGCCAACGCCGCCATCACCGCCAATATCAGCCCCCTCATGGCAGAAACTCAATCGTCCGCGCCACGCCGTCCGTACCCTCCCGCGGATAATACCCCACCTTCACCCGTCGCGACTGCGCTCCACAAGTCAACTCCCCCTTCCCGCCCGCCGCGCCGGCCATCTGTAACTTCGTCGGGTCGTCAATGACTAACTTACTTACACCCGCATCGGTCTTCACGTGCAGCACCCCCGGCTCCTTGCACTCCAAATTCACCAGCGCCCCGGTCGCAAATAACATCGGCGTCTTCGCCACCGGTATCTCCCCGGTCCACACCCCCGTGTCCCGTTCCGCCGCCGGAGCCGTCACCGCCGCCGGCGCCTCCACCCACTCCGCCCGCTGCTGCTGCTGCGCCTTCGGCCGGTCCTTCATCGCAAACGCAAAGAGCTTTTCCGCCCGCTCCCGCTCCGCCGGCTTCACCGACAGCTTCACATACTGCGACGCCGCCACCCGCGACTCCTCAATCTTGTCCAGAAACCACGCCGCCTGAATCATCGGTGGAAAGTACAACTGCACCTGCCGCCGGTTGATCTTGCCAATCGCCTTCAAAGTGTCATAGGCCGCCTGCGTCTCACGCTGAAACAGGAGTTGCTCCGCCAACCGGATGCGTGCCTCTACATACTGCGGATACTTCTCCACCGTCGCCCGTAACGCCGCCAGCGCGGCCTTCGAATCCTTGGTCAGCCCCGGAGCCCAGAACCCCAGATACGGATTCACCGACCCCAACTCCCGCGCCTTCCGAAAACTCGCCTCTGCCCCCTCCTCCTTCATCACCCACGCCGTGAACGCCCGCGACTCCCACGCCTCCGGCCGCTTCGGCTCCATGTTCGTCAACGCCTCCATCCGCGCCGCCGCCTGCCCGTACTTCCGCACGCCCATCAATAAATCCGCCGTCGCCACGTCCCACTCATAGGCGGTCGCCGGCCGCCCAGGAAGCTTCTCGTCCACCTTGTCAAACTGCACCTCGTAATTCACCACATTCACTTGATTGCGCTGTATGTAGGCCTTCAAATCGGCTTCCAACTCCGCCACCGTCTTCCCATACGCCTGCTTCACCGCGGCGTCCGCCGCGATGCCATCGGAGAGCAATTGGCTGAACGTGCCCCACCCCGGCCGGTAGCGATTATCAAGCGTCAACATATGCACCAGCGCCCAGCTGATCCCATAAAACGGCCCCACGTGCTGCCGCCGGTTGTAGAACTTCGAGTCCTGGTCACTGCCCAACAGATCCGCCAGCGGCAGCCAGTCGTTGCGGATCAGGAACACATGCTCGGGAATCGGCGTGCCCACCCGGACGACTTTCTTCACCGTCTCAATATTCGAGTACAACTCCGCCACGCCCTCATTCATCCACAGCGGCATGTCCAGGTCGGTATAGCGCACGAGTAAGTGCAGATACTCATGCACTGCCACCCGCTTGTCCCGCTCCCCGGTCCCGGCGCCAATGGCGATGTAGTCCCGCTGCGGCAGCGGCATGTAGTGCGCCGCGGCCACCGCGCTGGGCGCGTAATCACGGTAATCCTTATCGTTCTGGAAGACGACAATGCGCGGCTTCAGCACCGGATCGCGCATTGCCATGGCTTTCACAAAGAAACTGCGAACCCGTTCAAACTGAGCCAGGATCTCCTGCGCGCGGCCTCGCGAGCCATCCGTGATCAGCTCAAAATGTTCGGACTCGTAGACGGTGTACTTATCGGCCGCGATCAGCGCGGCGGCGAACGAGAGGAAGAGGAGGATTGGTTTCATCGAATAGCTACCGTGAGACTGCGCTGGCTTTGCGCGGTCCCA
>CANIVU010000205.1 GCA_947470805.1 Acidobacteriota bacterium
AGAATTTGGGGGGAGGGCGTTACGGACATGAATCAGGGATTCACGCGGCGGGAGTTTCTGGGGAGCGCGGCGTTGGGCGTGGCCGGGGCGGCGACTCCGTCGCGGCGGAAGTTGCGGGAGTTTGCCTATGGGGACGTACGACTGACCGACGGGCCGATTGGGGAGATGTATCGCCGGACGCAGGCGCATTTTCTGGGGCTGGATGAAGACCGGATTCTGAAGGTCTACCGGCAGCGGGCGGGGTTGCCGGCGCCGGGGCGGGACATGGGCGGATGGTACGACGCCAATGGGTTTGTACCGGGGCATTTGATTGGGCAGTTCATTTCCGGCCTGGCGCGGATTCATGCGCACACGGGATTGCCGGAGGCGGCGGCGAAGGCGGGGCGGCTGGTGCGCGGGTATGCGGCGACGATGGAGCGGGATGGCGTGCCGTTTGCGAGTCCGAAGGCGGAGACGTGGGCTTGCTACATTCTGGACAAGTACGAGATTGGGTTGATTGACGCGGCGCGGTTAGCGGGGGTAGAGGAGGCGCGGGCGTTGTTGCCGCGGGTGATTCGCGGGGCGCAGGCGACCGGGTGGATTCCGGATCACACGTTTGACCGCGTTGGCGTGAAGAACCTGCCTTATGATGAGCCGTATGTTCTGCCCGAGAATCTGTTTCATGCTTACGAGCTGACGGGGGAGGCGCGGTATTTGGAGCTGGCGAAGTTGTATTTGTTGGATAAAGAGTTCTTTGATCCGCTGGCGCGGGGGGAGAACGTTTTGCCCGGGCGGCATGGGTACAGCCACATCATTGCGCTGAGTTCGGCGGCGAAGGCGTATGAGGTGCTGGGGGATGAGAAGTATCTGCGTGCGGTTCGGAATGCCTGGGAGTTTTTGGAGACGACGCAGCAGTTTGCTTCGGGGGCGTGGGCGCCGCAGGAGATGTTTGTGGAGCCGCACTCGGGCGGGTTGGGGCGGGCGCTTACGTCGACGCGGGACCACTTTGAGACGCCGTGTTGTTACTATGCGCATGCGAAGTTGGCGCGGTATTTGACTTCGTTTACGGGGGAGGCGCGGTACGGCGATGGGTTGGAACGGGTGTTGTTGAACACGATTCTGGGGGCGACGGATCCGGATGATGATGGCGGGTATTTTTACTATGCGGATTACCAGGCGGGGACGCGGAAACGGTACTACCAGCGGAAGTGGCCGTGTTGTGCGGGGACGCTGGTGCAGTCGGTGGCGGACTATCCGCTGAATTTGTATTTCCACGATGATTCGGGGATTTATTTGAACCTGTATGCGGGCAGTGAGGTGCGTTGGCGGGGCGTCAAGTTGACGCAGACGACGGCGTATCCGGAGTCGGAGCAGATTTCGGTGCGGGTTTCGATGGGGGCGCCGGTGGAGTTTGCGGTGCATTTGCGGATACCGGGGTGGCTGGAGCGGCCGGCGCGGATTTTGGTGAATGGGAAGGCGGTGCGGGTGGAGGCGCGGCCGGGGCGGTTTGCTGTGATTCGGCGGCGGTGGCGAAATGGGGACCGGATTGAATTGACGCTTCCTTTTACGACTCGGGTGGTGCCGGTGGATGACCGGAATCCAGATACGGTGGCGGTGATGCGGGGGCCGGTGATGCTGGTGGCGGTGGATGCGCCGGGGCGGTTGGCGGCTAGTTCGGCGGCGCTATCCGATATTCGCGGGACGGGTTCTGAATTTGAATGCCGGACGGTGGGCGGGGTGGTGCGGTTGCGGCCGTTTTATCGGGTGAAGGGGGAGGTGTATTCGACTTATTTTGAGCGGGGTGGGTAGGTGCATCTGTCCGGCTTTTACTCCGGGGTGGGCCAGCGCGTGATGGCAGCGACCGCAGACGGGACAATTGCAGGAGTTGGCCGACGATGAAGCGACGCTGCGGCGGATAGAGGCCGTGAACGAATTGATTGAAGGATACGAAACGCTGCACGGCATGGAACTGCTGGCGGCGGTTCATTTGGGTCATGACGGAGAAAGCGCAGGCGCGGACGGATGTGTTGCTGTTTGTCCGCTATGTGCATGGTTGGAATGAGCGGAAAGCACGCGTGTTTCCTGAACACCATGTGCGGGTGGCCTTTGGGCAACTCACGCGGCTGCGTTGGGTGTAGATCTTTTGCAGATGATTTGCGGCGACGAACGTGTCGCTATACGCCGTTCGTTCCGACAAGTTGGTTGGTCTAATCGGCGGTCCGTTCGAAGTGGGTTCCCACGCAATGCCCCGAGGCGCGGAGGGATGGCTATGGCGGGAATGGCCGGGTTCAGGCGGAGCCAGGCTTCTTTAGAGAGATGCAGAAGACGAACGAACTGGGCGATCGTCGCGCACGGTTCGCAGGAACACAATGGGCTCGACTAAACGGAGGTGTGGATACCGTTCCCGAAGGGCTTGGCCAACGTTGTCAGAAGAGTCGGTGAGATGGAGTAAGTCGTTGTCGCGACTTACAAGATACGCCGCTCCGGCGTGGCACGCCAAGTTGAGGTAAATCTCGTCCTTGGGATCCCGTTCCAAGGCGAACTCCCGCTTCACGCCGTCAAAGAGCGTTGCGAACGTCAGGATACTTTCCGCAAACGCGGTAACTACGTCGTCTGTGAGTGCGGGAAACTTCGCTCGAATTCGGGGACGGCGAAGCACATCCTCGACTTCGGCCAGGATTTCGGAACTGACGCACAACTCGATGAGCCCTTGTTCGGCCAAATCCAAGCATGCTCCCGCCGGACTGTCCCGCCGCGCCGCTCCTTGGAGAAAGATCATGCAATCGAAGACGACGCGCACTCGAACGGGCTGTGACTTCATTCCCAGATTCAGCGATCGGCCTTCGTCTCGACGTCATTGCGAGCAGCGTCGAAGAGGTCGAATAGTTCCGCGTCGGACATTCCAGTCTCAGAGACTTGGTGGCGAAACGCACCTAGGATGTCATCAAGCCGACGGGGGCCGGTTAGATCGCGGGAGACGATGGAGCGGAGATACTGCTGCCGATCCAACCCGGCACCGCGCGCTCTCTGTTCAAGAAGCGGAATCAGGTCGTCGGGAAGCTGAACCTCGATGGTAACGCTCATGTCGTCATTATCGCTGGAAGGGATGGCGGGTGGGAAGCTGTGTTCTCCCTCCAGCCGCGATCTCATTCAGGCCTGGGGGATTGTTATCGATCCTTTTTGCGGTTGGCTAGCTGGCGGGCTGCTTGTTCGAAGTGGGCGTCGACGGGGCGGGGTTGCTGGGCGACTTGGTGGCGGTAGGTGTCGAATTCGAGTTCGGCCTTGGATTTGGCGTTTTCTGCGGAGATCTTGCCGGCGTGGGTGAGAAGGTCGCGGCCGGAGAGTCTTAGGAAGTCGTCGAGTTTGGTGATCCAGTCGCGCATGGTCATGGGCTTGCGGTTCAGGGCCTGGAGTTCGGCGAATTCGATGTAGGCGCTGACGATACGGTTGAGGGCGTTCAGCTGTTCCTGGTTGCGGTAGTTTTTGGGGTCGTCGACGTCGGCTTTGCGGATGATGTGGAGGCCCATTCGGGGCTTGGTGGAGCCGGCGCGGGCATGGATGACTTCGGCGGCGGTGTGGCCGTGGGCGGCCCAGTGCATCTTGTTCTGGACGGTGGCGAAGAATAGTTGGGAGGCTTCGGTGTTGGGAATGTAGTCGACGCTGGTCGAGTAGATGTCGAGGACCTTCTGGTAGAAACGGCGTTCCGAGGAACGGATGTCCCGGATGCGGGCGAGGAGGTCGTCGAAGTAGTCGGTTTGGCCGGGGCCGGGCGGGTTCTTGAGGCGCTCGTCGTCCATGGTGAAGCCCTTGACGAGGTATTCGGCGAGGCGGGCGGTGGCCCATTGGCGGAACTGGGTGCCGCGGTGGGAACGGACGCGGTAGCCGACGGCGAGGATGGCTTCGAGGCGGTAGTGGCGGAGGTTGCGGGTGAGACTGCGGGCGCCTTCTTCGCGAACTTGTAAGTATTGCTTACAAGTTGCTTCCGCGGTGAGTTCGCCTTCGGCGTAGATTGCTTTGAGATGGAGGGTGATGTTCTGGGGAGTGGTTTGGAAGAGTTCGGCGATCTGGGCTTGGGTGAGCCAGATGGTCTCGTCTTCGAAGCGGCATTGGATGCGGGTCCGGCCGTCTTCGGTTTGGTAGAGCAGGATGCCGGAGGCCGGTTGGTTTTGTGTGGGCATCTGGGGACGATAACCAATGTATCGGGTTTGGGATTATCCGACCACGGGCGGTTTGGTGAGGACGCCCGGGACGACGCGGGCGCCGGTGATGGAGGCGTCGGTTAGGGACTCTTCGCGGCCGTTGTGGACGTGGATTAGTTTGCGGTGGTCGATGCCCATTTGATGGAGAAGCGTGGCGTGGAGGTCGGGGACGCTGACTTTGTTTTCTGTTGCTTTGTAGCCGATCTCGTCTGTCGCTCCATGGATGTGGCCTTGCTTGAAACCGCCGCCGGCTAACCAGAGGCTGAAGGCCCAGCGGTTGTGGTCACGGCCTCTTCCGTTTTGCGAGACCGGCAGGCGGCCGAATTCGCCTCCCCACATTACGACCGTCTCGTCGAGGAGGCCGCGACTCTTCAGGTCTTGGACCAGGGCGGCGGAGCCTTGCTCCGTGCGACTGGCGATGGTTTGGTTCTCCGTCTTGACGTTCGTGTGGCAGTCCCAGGGTTGGAAGTTGGGGTCCAGCGGGGGGAAGACTTGCACGAACCGGACTCCGGCTTCTACCACGCGGCGGGCCATTAGGCAGCGCTCGCCGTAGCCTCTTGTGTATTCGTTGTCCAGGCCGTAGAGCTTCTTTGTTGCGGCGGATTCTTTCGACAGGTCCAGCACTGTGCTGGCGCTGAGCTGCATTTTGGCCGCTAGTTCGTAGTTTCTGATGCGGGCTTCGAGGTCGGTATCGAGCGGGTATTTGGCTTTGTGCTCTTCGTTGAGTTTGGCTAGTAACGACAGCTTTTCGGCTTGTACGCCTCGTGGCGTGGGCTGGGATGGCGTCAGGTTTAAGACAGGGCTGCCGCTGGTGTTGAACTCGGTGCCGGAGTAGAGGGCCGAGAGCCAGCCGTTGTCCCAGTTGAGCGTGCCGTTGGTGCTGTAGCCTTCGGGATCTCTGAGGACGATGTAGGCGGGGAGGTTGCTGTTTTCTGTTCCTAGCGCGTACGTTACCCAGGCGCCTAGCGTGGGGCGGCCGCGGAAGATCTTGCCCGTGCCGTACATGATGAGCGCTTCGGTGTGGTTGTTGTGCTCGCTATACATCGAGCGGATGAGGCAGATTTCGTCGGCGATGTTGGGGGTGTGGGTGAGGAGTTCGGAGAAGTCCATGCCGGCGCGGCCGGCCTTGCGGAATTCGAAGGG
>CANIVU010000206.1 GCA_947470805.1 Acidobacteriota bacterium
CTCCAAAATGTCGCTCCGATACGTCGGCTCCCCCGTCTTCGGGTCAATCCGCGCAAAGACATTCTGAAAAACCATCTCCTTGTAGTCCAAAAACTTCGCCGCCTTCCGGTCCAGCTTCCACAACACCCCCGCCTTCCCCGCCGTAAACAACCACCGGTCCGCGCCATCATCCACCAGCACCCGTTCAAACACCTCGTCCAGGTCCAACGTCTCCCCCGAGACGTGTTGGAAATGCCACTTCAGCTTCCCCGTGTCCGCATCCAGCGCCACCGTCGAATTGGTATACAGCCCCAACTCCCCCGGCTTCGAACCACGGCTCACCCGCAGCCACGGCTTTGCCTGCGAAATCCCCCAGAAAGCGGTATTCGTCTCCGGATCATAACTACCGGTAATCCAAGTATCCCCACCAGCCCTCAATAAATTGGGCATCGAGCCCCAGGTATCCCCACCCGGAGTCCCCTCGCGAGCAACGGTATAAAACTTCCAAACCAGCTTCCCCGTCTCCGCGTCAAACGCGCTGATGTAGCACCCCTCCGGCTTGTACTGCGAACAACCGGTCAAGCTCTGGATCACCTTCCCATTCACCACCAGCGGCCCCGCCGAATTCGTATAGCCTTTCCCCGCGGCCCCGACATCCGCCTGCCAAACAATCTTCCCCGTCCGAGCCGAAAGCGCATAGAGCTTCGAGTCCGTCGTCGGCACAAAAATCTTGTCCCCATAAATCGCCAGACACCGCGTAGCCCCATACGCCCGCGTCGATTCCGGCCCAATCCGGTGTTCCCAAATCAACTCCCCCGTCCGCCCATCCAGCGCCTGCACCGTATTGATCGTGTTCGAAAGATAGATGATCCCGTCATGAACAATCGGCGTAGGCTGACTCGCCCCGCCGTCATTCATCGCCCACACCCAAGCCAACTGCAACCCCTTCACATTGGAAGCAGTAATATCGGCCAGCGGCGAATAGCTCCAAGCCTGATAATTCCGCCGAATCATCAACCAATCGCCCGGCGCCGGATTCCGCAACATCGCATCCGTCACCGGCGTGAACTTCTTAACTTCCCCCGTAACCGTCAACCCCTTCAACCCCGATACCATCGGAGGCGTAGTCGCCTGATTCGTCGTCGCCGCGGCCTCCAACCGCGCCCGCAATTCAGCCGGCGTGACGCCATTCGCGATAGCCCCAATCGAAACCCGAGTAGCGGCCGTCATCGCCCCCGGCCCCGCCGTAGCGCCATTCGCCGCCAGAACAAACGCGGTAATATTCAAACACCCATCCTCCCCCAACCCGCCGCGATTAGAAGGAGGCATGGTCGACTGCATATTCACAACCAGATCCCGCGTCGACCTGCCTCGCCAGGCATTCATGAAGTTCCCCCCGGCCAACTGCGGAGCCTCATTCCGCCCGCCCCGGAAACGCTCCCTCCACCGTCTTCCCCTCCCGCACCACCTCCACCCCGCCCACAATCACATACGGAATCCCCGTCGAAAACTTCGGCCCCGTCTGGTACGTCCCCGTATCCCGCGCCGTCGCCGCGTCGAACACCGTCACATCCGCATCCGCCCCTTATTCTTCATCCCCGCCGCCAACCCCTCCAGCCGCTGCGCCGGCAACAACGTCATCCGCCGCAGCGCCTCCATCAACGAAGTCACCTGCAACTCCCGCACATACTCCCCCAAAACTTTACTGAACGTCCCCCCGCCCCGCGGATGCGCCCCCGCCGCATACGGCATCGTGTCTGAAGCCACAATCACAAACGGCGACCCCATCGCCGCCCGAATCCACTCCGGCTTCATCGAATGCTGAATCACCACCCCGCCCTTCTTCCGATAAGCCGCAAACGTCTCCGCCGTCAACCGCTCCCCCGTCGCCTGCCACTGCAAGTCCCCATACGTAATCCCCATCGACGTCTGCCACCCCTCATCAAAGATCGCCGACTCAATAAACGTCGACCCCGCCGTATACGGATACGCCTCCGTCGTCACATCCACGCCCCGTTTCCTTGCCCCCGCAATCAACTCCAACATCGCCGGCAACGCCCCCCGCGCCGAACTGTTCAAATGCACCACATGCACCGACGCTCCCGCCCCGGCCGCATTCGCCACCGCCTCCTGCACGCCCTCCTCCCCCCGCCCCCGCACATGCGTAAACACCGGCACCCCCCACCGCCCCGCCATCTGGTAAACCCGAAACACCTCCCCCCGCGTCGCCCCCGGCACATACGCCGGCAACACCCCAATCCCCAACCCGCCCTCTTTCAATCCGCGCTCCAACAAAAACGCCAACTGGCTGTACTCCTCTTCCTGAGTCAACGGCAAATTCCGCGCCTCCCCCCGCAACCCCAGCGCCTCCTCCGTCCCGCCCGCCACCACCGCCCCACCCCGCATCGCCAACGCTCGCGCCGCCGTATGCGAAACCGTGGCCCCGAAATGCAAAACCGCCTTCCCCTCCCGCCCCCGCAAATACGCCCCCACCCCCGGCACCCCGGCCTCCAACTCCAACGCCGTCGTCACCCCATCATGAGCCTGGAAAACATTGGACGCATTGGTGGTCCCATGCGAATGCAGATCAATAAAACCCGGCGCCACCACCAACCCCCGCGCATCAATCACTCGCGTCCCACGCAGCGCCTCAACAGAAATCGCCGCAATCCGCCCATCCCGAATCCCCACATGCCGCACCGCGTCCAACCCGCTCTCCGGGTCCATCACCCGCCCCCCGGCAATCACGAGATCAAACTGCCCGAACATCGGCAGAAAAAGGGCCAACAAAAGGGGCAGAACAGTGGTGCGCATTGCCGAAATTATAGCCTTTAGCAGACGTCCCATCTCCGACACTTCGCCAACTCACTCCAGATCATAGGCGATAATGGATCGACGTGGTGCTGCCCACGGTACACCTGATGACCGAATCTCGTTACAAGTTCTTCCTCACCGCCATCTTCCTCACCTGCGGGATCCTCGGCCTCACCTCCCTCCACCTTCGAGAACTCTGGACCGATGAGGGCTACCGCCTCATGATCATGGCCGGAGGGCGCACCTGGAGCCAGCAGATGGCCGCTGCTGATTCCGCTAGTTTCCGCGATGTCCTCTTCGCCGTCGGGCCCGAGTTGTACCAGCCTCTTTTCTACGCCCTCGGAAACCTGCTCTTTCATCTCCTCGGCGACGTTTCTGTCTCCGCCCTTCGTATCGCCAACGTTGCGTGCCTCTTACTAGGCTTATGGGGCCTCTTGCGCCTTGCTCGGCCCTGGCCGCCCCTGGCCCGCCTGTTTCTTCTGTTTCTCTTCGGAACCAGCGGTTCGATCGTCATGCATACCATGCAGATCCGTGAGTACCCGCTCTACCTCACCACTTCGATCTGGTCCATCGCCTTCTACTTTGAACTCTTCGATGCGCCCCCGGGGCCCTGGAAACAAACCGCCGTGCCGTGGGCCGGCTATGCACTCACCGGAATCCTCGGCTACTACACCCACACCTTCTTCCTGTTAATACTCCTTGCCCAGCTTCTGTTCATACCGTTCAGGAAACAAGGTCGCAGGGCCTTCGCCCTCCAAATCTGCTCCGCCATCTTCTGCGTCGCCCTCGCCGCCCTCCCCTGGCTCCTCTTCCTGGACGCCAAGTTCCCCAACCGTTCCAACTCCACCTGGATCGCTCCCACCAAACCCCGCGAAATCTCGGCTTTTCTCACGGGCCTGAAAGTCGGCTTCCGCCTGCTGTTTACCTACTTCGATTCGCGGCCCAATCTCCGGGGCTGGCTCCTTGTCAACATCCGTACTCTCGACACCTGGCTCATCCTCGCCACACTCACCGTCTTCGCCACTCTGGCGCGCTTGTTCCGGAAACCGCGCAGCGCCGATCCCCGCGCCCTTTTCGCCGCCCTCACCGCCCTCATATTTCTTGCATTTCAGCTTGGCTGGTACTTCGCGAAAGACGACCTCATTCTCTTCCCACGCTATTTTCTTGGCTACTACATTGGGCTGACGATGCTCGCCGCCTTCGGATTTCATCACCTCTACGTCGCCGCGCAGCAAACCCCCGCCGCCTCCCTGGCCATCCGTGGCCTGATTGGACTCACAGTCATCGCCGGCATCCTGCAAATCCACAACTACCGGGTGTTTCCTTATGCCGACACCAGTATCAGCTCCGTCTGCGGATGGCGCGAGATCAGCGCCAACCTTTCCACCAGAGTTCGCCCCGGCGACACGATCATCTACTACCACCCATTGCAAGCCTGGACACTTTCGGAAGGCTTCCGGACTCCCGCCGTCGAAACCAACTCCTGGGCGGTAGCAAACGGCACTCTGCCCAAAACACCCACCATTTGGGCTCTCGACACCCATGTCGAACCAGCCATGTGGACCAAGTCCTACGCCGCCCTCGTTGCCGCCGGCTACCGGCAGACCTCAAAGGAAAAGATCGGTTGCCTTGCCGACCTCATCCGCTACGAAATCACGCCGCCCGGCCTCTGACGCCCCTACGGCAACCGGAACACATAAATCGCATTCCCATTCCCCGGATGGTGAATCTCCGGCGCCACCACCCGCGGCACATCCCGCGGACTCCCCCCGCCCAACCCCGTCGTCACCGCCACATACTGCACCCCATCGATCGCAAACGAAACCGGGTGCCCCTGCACGCTCGTCCCCAACCGCGTCTTCCACAACACCTCTCCCGTCCGAACGTCATACGCCCGGAAATACCGGTCCAAATCCCCCACAAAAGCCACATCCCCAGCAGTCGACAAAACGCCCGTCAAGAAAGGAGCCCGCTGCGTCACCGCCCACAGCTCCTTCATCGTCCGCACATCATAAGCCGCCAACTTCCCCATCTGCCCCTTCGTCCCCGGCATGTCATAAAACCGCCGGTCCGCCGCGCCCCCACCCGAGCCCTCTTTAAACTCCACCTGCCGCCCCGCCATGTCCATGCAGCTCTGGCTCAACGGCACAATCAGCCGCGCCGACCCCGGGTGATAACTCATCGGCTGCCAGTTGTGCCCGCCCTCCGTGCTGGGGCAAGCCTGAATCCACTCCCCAATCTTCTGCTCCAAAATGTCGCTCCGATACGTCGGCTCCCCCGTCTTCGGGTCAATCCGCGCAAAGACATTCTGAAAAACCATCTCCTTGTAGTCCAAAAACTTCGCCGCCTTCCGGTCCAGCTTCCACAACACCCCCGCCTTCCCCGC
>CANIVU010000207.1 GCA_947470805.1 Acidobacteriota bacterium
CGCCAAGGGCCTCATCCACGTCGTTATCTTCGGCCTGCTGATCAGTATGGCCAACGCCGATTCGGTCGGCGACATGCAACCGCTGTTCGGCATGCTGGCCCCGGCCTGGGTCTTTTATATGGCGTTTGAGGCATACCACACCGCCAAGAACCGCGCCGAAGGCCGCGCCGTGGAAGAGTTTTCAAGCGTCCTCCCGGTTCGCAGCGATGGCCCGCCCGTCGGCCCGGCAGTCATGATCGGCTTGGGCGTCATCTTCCTGTTGAATAACCTCGGCGTCCTGCGCTTCTCCCAGATCTTCAAGTTCTGGCCCATCGCGCTCATCGGCATGGGGATCTATATGCTGCTCGAACGCACCCGCGGCGGCAGCACACCGGAGGTGGGCCGTGAATAGCAACGCACTGCTTCTCCGCGCCCTGCGCGGGCCGCTCACGCTCATCCTGGTCGGCGTGTTGTTCGTGATCGATCACGCCGACATTCTCAGCTTCTCCAAGACCTGGCCCATCATCATCATTTTCCTCGGCGTGATCCGTCTCGCCGAACGGGCCTTCCCCGTAGAACCGCCCCCGTTCAATCCCCAAGGAGGTGCCCAATGAGACGAGGTTCCATCGTCGGCCCACTGGTTTTAATCATCATTGGCGCCATCTTCCTGTTCCGAAACTTCATCCCGGACTTCCGGGTGATGGATATCCTGGGCCTCTATTGGCCGTGGCTGCTCATCGGCTGGGGAACCCTGCGCACGATCGAAGTGTTGAACTGGCACCACAAGGGCCAACTCACCCCGCGCGGCGGCATCCACGGCGGCGAATGGGCGCTGGTTGTCTTCATCTGCCTGCTCGGTAGCGGCATGTACGCCGCCCGCAACGCCAACCTCTTCCGCGCCGGCGGCATCAACCTGCCGAACTGGGACATCCTGGGCGAGCGTTTCGACTACCCCATTAACGGCACCCAAACCGCCGTCGGCAAGTCGCCCCGGATCGTCGTCGACAACTCCCGTGGCGACGCCCGCATCATCGGGGCCGAGATCGAGGAAGTCCGCGTCACCGGCACCAAGACCATCCGCGCCCTGACCCGCGACGACGCCAACAAAGAAGACAAAAGCACCAACTTCGAAATCGTCCGCTCCGGCGACCAGATCATCATTCGCACCAACCTCGAACGGGCTTCCAACTCGCGCCAGGCACGGACGGAACTCGAAATCACCGTCCCCAAAGGCGCCACGGTTGAAACGCGGGGCAAGTTTGGCGACTTCGACATTGAAAACGTCACCGGCAACGTGGAGGTTTCGAGCGACAACGCCGGCGTCCGCATGAACAACATCGGTGGCGACGTCCGCGTCGACCTTCGCAAGAGCGACGTTGTGCGCATCATCAACGCCAAAGGGAACGTCGATATCAAGGGCCGCGGCCAGGACATTGAACTGGAAAACATCACCGGCAGCGCCGCCGTCGTCGGGCAGTATTCCGGTGAAATGAAGTTCCGCAACCTCTCTAAGCCGTTCCGCTTCGAAAGCCAGAACACGATCATTCGTATGGAACGGATTGATGGCGAAGTCGAACTGATGCAAGGCAACTTGAACGCCCGCCGCATCGCCGGCCCAATCCAGATCACCAGCAAGTCGAAGGACGTAGAACTCTCCGATTTCAGCGGCACCGTGGAAATCGACGTGGACCGCGGCGACATTCAACTGCGCCCGGCGAAGGCCATCACCGGCAAGATCAACGCCCGGACTCGTTCCGGCAACGCGGAACTGATCCTCCCCACCGGCGCGCTGCTGAACCTGAAAGCCGAGGTGAAGCGCGGCCAGATTGAGAACGATTTCGGCGGCCCGTTCAAGCTGACCGAAGATGGCCGCAACGCCACGCTGATCGGCTCCAACGGTGGCCCGGAAGTGAAGATCGAAGTCGACCGCGGCGAAATCAACGTCCGCAAGTGGTCGAGCGAAGACACCCCCATGCCGCCCGCCGCACCGAAACCGCCGGCCCCGCCGAAGACCCCTCTTGAAGAGGTCACCAAACAGTAACGGCCTTTCTCCTGCGAAAGAGGAGTCGTTGGGAAGCGCGCGGAACCTACCGCGCGCTTTTCTTTTCCACCAGCAGAATTCGGATGTCCATCACGTTGGTGCGCGTTGGGCCGGTCTTCAACAGGTCGCCGGAAGCCTCTAAAAACCGGTAGCTATCGTTGTTTTCCAGGTCTGTCCGCGCACGCCGGCCCTTGGCCAACGCCCGCGCCACGGTCCCCGCATCCGCCAATCCGCCGGCCGCGTCCGTCGGCCCATCGGTCCCATCCGTGCCAGCCGACAACGCCACGATCCCAGGCACCCCTTCCAACTCCATCCCGGCCACCAGTGCGAACTCCTGGTTCCGCCCGCCCATGCCGGAACCGCGCAAGGTCACCGTCGTTTCGCCACCGGACAGAATGCACGCAGGCGCCGCAACCGGGCGGCTCGCCCGCTGTACTTCGCGCGCGATCTGCACATGCATCCGCGCCACGTCGCGGGTTTCGCCTTCAATGGTGGTTGAAAGAACCAGCGGCTTGTACCCCAACTCCTTCGCCTTCGCAACAGCCGCATCCACCGACAACGCGTTGCTTCCGATGATCACGTTCCGCACCCGGGCAAACAAGGGATCCCCCGGCTTCGGCGTCTCCACGCGCGGCACCGGCCGCGGCAAGGCCAGTTTGAACCGGGTCAGGATTTCGTCCACACCAGCCCAGGTGGTCGGGTCCGGCGCCGTCGGCCCACTGCCGATCGTGGATAGGTCATCGCCAATCACGTCACTCAAAATCAGCGTCAGCACCTGCGCCGGTGCGGCGGCCCGCGCCAATTGCCCGCCCTTGCTCCGCGACAGGTGTTTGCGCACGCAGTTCATCTCTTGAATATTGGCACCGGCCGCCAGCATCTGCCGCGTCAACCCTTGCTTCTCCTCCAGCGAAAAACCCTCCACCGGCAGCGGCATCAGCGCCGACGCGCCGCCGCTGATCAGGCAGATCACCAGATCGTCGGCCTCCGCCCGAGTGGCCAACGCCAACACCTCGGCCGCCGCGTCCACGCCGCGCTGGTCCGGCACGGGATGCGCCGATTCCCGCAACTGCACCCGCTTCAGCGGCAGCGTGTGCCCGTCTTTCACAATCACGCAGCTCGCTGTAATCCGCTTACCCAGCAGTTTCTCCACCGCCTTCGCCATCGGCGCGCAAGCCTTCCCTGCCCCGACTACAAACACGTTCCGGATCTTGTCCAACCGGTAGCGCCCGCCACCCGCCGTCAACACGCCATCGGCCACGCGCACGTGCCGCAGCAGCGCCTCCTCCGGGTCCGCCGCTCGCAAGGCCGCCTTGCAAATCGTCAACGCATCTTTCCGCAAACTCATCGCACAGCCTCCACAATCGCCCGTACCAGCGCGTCCAGGTCATCGTCCACAACCGCCACCCGCACGTCGGCCAGCGAATAATCGGCCACCCGCTTTTCGAACAACGCACGAAACTGCGCCGGGTCCTTCGCCAGAGGCCGATGGGCGAAGCCCTCTACCCGTCGCAGCGCCAACTGAAACGGACAATCCAGCCAGACGCTCTTCCCCGCGCCCTTCATCACGTCCCGATTCCGCGCGAACGTAAACGCCCCGCCGCCAAGGGCCACCACCGCGTCGACGCCGGACACCCGCGCCCGCAGCGCCGCATGTTCGGCATCCCGGAACGCCTGCTCCCCGTCGTTAGAGAAAATGTCGGCGATCGTCCGCCCGGCGGCCGCTTCAATATCGTCGTCCAAATCGACGAACGGCCAGCCCAGTTCCTCAGCCAGACGCCGGCCCACCGTCGACTTCCCGCTTCCCATAAATCCAACCAGATAAATCGAATTACTCATCGCCAGCCGACTCCATCATCGCAAGCAACTGTCCATCCACCAACCCCGGCGCCAGTCGCGACGCCGCCACCAGCGCCCACCCCAGCGACGGCGTCAGCACCGTCCGCGTGTCCTTCTCCATCCCATCGGCCACCGCCCGCGCCACCGCCTCCGCTGTCGAGGCAAACCGTTTCCCGCTGACCAGTTTCTCCGGCGGCCGCCCGCCCAGAACGGCCCCCTGAAATCCTGTCTGCACATACCCCGGGCACACCAGCATCGCCCCCACGCCCGTTCGCGCCAACTCCATTCGCAGCCCGCGCGTATAGGCCTCCAGCGCCGCCTTCGACGCCGAGTACAAAGTGAACCATGGCAGCGGAACCTTGCTCGCGATCGAGGCAACATTCACCACCAGCCCCGCCCCCCGCTCCACCATCCCCGGCGCGACCCGCTGCGTCAAATCCACGGCTCCGAAGAAGTTCACCTCAAACATCCGCCGCAGTTCGTCCATCGGGCACTGCCACGACGGAGCATACACGCCCACACCGGCGTTGTTGATCAAGACATCAATCCGGCCCAACGCGCCCAGCGCCTCCGCCACCGCCCGTTCCCGGTCAGAGGCCACGCCCACATCCGCGGTAATCGAAATCGCCACGCCCGCCGACGGCCGCCGCGACACCCCGGCCACCCGCGCCCCGCGCCGGGTCAACTCCACTGCCAGCGCCGCACCGATCCCGCTCGACGCCCCCGTGAGAAATATGTTGCTGCCTTCTATCCGCAAGCGAAGCGATAATACTACCATGCCGGACGCACTGCTGCCCCTGTTCCCCCTAGGCCTCGTGCTCTTCCCGAGCACCAGTCTCCCGCTCCATATCTTCGAGGAGCGCTACAAGCTCATGATCAACGAATGTCTGGAGAGCGGCCGCGAGTTCGGCGTCGTCCTCACGGTTGAAAAGGGCATCGCCTCCGTGGGCTGTTCGGCCCGGATCGACCGGGTTGGGAAGACCTACGACGACGGCCGCCTGGACATCGAAACCACCGGATATCGCCGTTTCGAGATCGCCTCGCTCGACGAGCATCAGCCCTACCTCTGCGGCGAAGTGTCCTACTTCGATGACGACTTCGACCCGGCCGCCACCCCGGACTCGCTAATCCACAAGGCCATTGCCGGCTACTACGCCATCCGCGCCCTGAAGTCCGGCGAGAGCCTGCCCGACCCGAACCTGAACGACTACCAACTCAGCTTCCAACTCGCCCAGGCCGTCACCGA
>CANIVU010000208.1 GCA_947470805.1 Acidobacteriota bacterium
ATGTGCGGCACGAGGGAGTGGAGAAAAAGGCGGCGACGACGATCTACTGGCCGTTGCGGAGTTCGAATTCGGTGACGCTGCTGGTGCGGAGCGGGCGGGCGGGGACGGAGGCGTTTACGGGCGAGTTGCGGCGGGCGGTGTGGGAGGTGCGGGAAGGGGTGCCGGTGACGGAGATGCGGACGATGCGGGAGGTGTATGAGAAATCGATGGCGCGGACTTCGTTCACGATGACGCTGCTGGGGATTAGCGGGGGGATGGCGTTGTTGTTGGCGGCGATTGGGATCTATGCCGTCATTTCGTACACGGTGGCACAGCGGACGCGGGAGATTGGGATCCGGCTGGCGCTGGGGGCGCAGCAGGGGGCGCTGCAGTTGTTGTTTGTGCGGCATGGGTTGGCGTGGGGCGGCTTGGGGGCGGCGGTGGGATTGGTGGCGGCGGCGGGGTTGTCGCGGTTGATGGGATCGATTCTGTTTGCGGTGAGCCCGGTGGACCCGTTGACGTATGGGGTGGTGGCGGTGGGGTTGCTGGGAGCGACGGCGGTGGCGAGTTATGTGCCGGCGCGGCGGGTGGCGTGGGTGAACCCGGTGGAGGCGTTGCGGGCGGAGTGAGTCGAAACCCTTATATACTTGGGCGAGGATATGGCGGCCCGGCCCGAATCGCCCGTTGCTGACGTTGTGGACTTGCGCCGCATCGCGCCGGGCTCATTGGACGAAGTACTGGACGAGGAAGTGCGGGTTTGGCGGGAGACATTGGCGTGGGACTTCGCCTCGTCGGCGTCGCTGGTGAAACGGTTCGCCGATATGCAGTCGCTGAACGGACGGGCGCTGGTGTACGGGGACCGGGTGATTGGGTACACGTACACGGTGACCGATGAGGACAAGGGGCTGATTGGCGATTTGTATGTGATGCGGGAGTTTGCGTCGGCGGCAATGGAGGACCTGTTGCTGAACGCGACGGTGGAATCGTTGTACCGGACGGCGGGGGTGCGGCGGATTGAGACGCAGGTGATTTTGTTGACGCATCCGCGGCCGTCGGCGCCGGTACATCCCGAGGCGTTGCGGCTGTTTGAGCGGTGCTTTATGGTTTGCGATTTGCGGGCGCCGCACCAGTGGCCGCTGGGGGATGTGTCGCGGGTTTTGGATTTTGACGGGTGGAACGACCGGTATCAGGAAGACGCGGCGGCGTTGATCGCCAATGCGTACGAGGGCCATATTGACGGGCACATCAACGACCAGTACCGTTCGGTGGCGGGGGCGCGGCGGTTTCTGCATAACATCGTGCAGTATCCGGGGTGCGGGTCGTTCTACGGGCCGGGGTCGTGTCTGGCGTGGCGGCGCGATACGGGACGGATGTGCGCGGTGTCGCTGGCGAGCATGGTGGGGCCGGAGGCGGGGCATATTACGCAGATTTGCGTGGCGCCGACGAGCCGGGGTGAGGGGATTGGGCGGGAGATATTGGCGCGGTCGTTGGGGAGTTTGAGGGAGGCGGGGTGCCGGCAGGCGAGTTTGACGGTGACGGCGTCGAACCGGAATGCGATTGGGCTGTACCAATCGATGGGGTTCACGATTCAGCGGCGGTTCGCGGCGATGGTGTGGGAGCAAGTGCGGCCAGTGCGGCGGTTTTTCAGCTGAGTTGGGGTAATCTGGAGAGACTGGCTTATGGCGAACCACTCCACCTACGACGACGCGAATCTGATTTTGAGACTGTATGAATTGCGGCGGGAAGAGCGCATGCGCGCGGCCCGGAAGTGGTTCATGGAGAGTTTTGGACCGGATACGCTGGCGGAGTTCCGGGCGTTGTGCCCGCCGGGGAGCGAGAATAACGCGAGCTTCCGGCAGGTATCGACGTACTACGAGATGGTGGCGAGTTTCATTACGTCGGGCGTTTTGAACGAAGAACTGTATTTCCAGAGCGGCGGGGAGATGTTCCTGGTGTTCATTCGCCTGGAGCCATTTTTAGCGGATCTGCGGGCGGCGTTTAAGAACCCGGGGATGTATAAGAACGTCGAGGCGGTGGCGGTGCGGTATGGGGCTTATATCGACAAGAATGACCCTGAGGCGTCGAAGGCTTTCCGGACGCGCATGCGCGCGATCCTGGGCAAGTAGATGCGGCAGGACGCCGAGTTTTTCGACGATCGGGAGTTGGACCTGATCTATATCGGCAAGCGGTTGGCCGATGCGCAGGCGTTGGAGGAGTTGCTGGCGGAAGCGGGTTGGGATTACTACGTCGAGGCGGACGAGTATAGCGGCGGGTTTCTGTTTAAGACGCAGCGGACGGGGGCTTTTTTCTACGTGTTGGCGGAGAAAGCGCCGGAGGCGCGGGTGTTTTTGGAGAGCAAGGGGTATAAGCCGCAGCCTGCGTTGCCGGCGGAGGGGTAGCGCGGCAGACGCCTCGTTTTACGAAAAAAAATGAGGTGTCTGACACCACAATATTGCGTTTGTTAGCGGGGGTTCCAGCGGTTGAGCTGGGCTTCGAGTTTGGTGCGGGTGGACTGGTGGCGGGGGTCCTTGGACAGGTCGGTGCGCTCTTCGGGGTCCGATTGCAGGTCGTAGAGTTCGCGGTTGCCGCTGTCGTAGACGTTTAGTTTCCAGCGGCGGGTGCGGACAGTTCGGATCGGATTCACCCACTTCTGCTTGGCGTAGTATTCCAGATACACCGCTTCTCGCTTTAGAGGGCGCGCCAGGCTTTTGCCGTCGACCGGGGCAGGCCAGGGTACCCCGGCGAGTTCGGCGAGCGTAGGAGCGATGTCAGCCTGCGTGACCAGCTCGGGCCTTTCGCCGGGTTTGAGGCGGCCGGGGGCGCGGATGAGGAGCGGGATGCGGATGAGCGGCTCGTACATGAACGGGCCTTTGAAGGGCAGGCCGTGGCCGCCGAGCTGATCGCCATGGTCAGCCGTGTAGACGACGATGGTGTTGGAGAGGTCGCCGGCGGCGTCGAGGACCTGGCCCAGGAGGGCGTCGGTCTTTTCCAGCAGGTTGAGATAGTAGCTGCGGTAGCGGAGCCAGTGATCGGCGTCGAAGTCGGCGGTGATTTTGCCCTGGTCCTTGGCGACATATTCCCGCTGTTCGGCGGGTTTGGATTGGAGGTTATCGAGAGCGGTCGCCGGTGGCTTCACGCCGGGGCGAATGGCGGTGCGGTCCATCTCCTCGCGGATTTGGTAGATGTCGTGGGGGTTGAGGACACTGACCCAGGCGAGCCAGGGACCGGATTGCTGTCTGATCCAGTTGGCGGCGGCGGTGGCGGTTTTGGCGTCGGCGCCATCGCCGCGGGCGGTGAAGCCGAAAGCGTTCAAATCCTTGGCGGCGCCGGGGGTGAGGTGCCACTTACCGAAGTAGCCGGTGGCCCAGCCGGCGTTGCGGAAGACGTTGCCGACGTTGGGAAGTTTGGGATCGAGTGAGCCGCCGAGGGAGGCGCCATCGACATTCGTGCGAACACCGGTGTGGTGGGGTTCGAGGCCGGTGAGGAGGCTGGAACGGGCCGGGGAGCACTGGGGGGTGTTGCAGAAGGCGTGGGTGAAAACGGCAGCGCCGTCGCTGGCGCGACGGCGCTGGGGTAATTCGGCTGGGCCCGGGAGGAGGGCGGTTTCCTGGTCCGTCATAAAGACCAGGATGTTGGGGCGGGCTTTCTTTTCAGCGGCGGCAACGGATGCCGCCAGGAAGGCCCGCCGGGTAAGCATTAGGGGTTGACGACGTCGTCCTTCGGATTCTTGAGGGCGAAGGTCACGACGTTGGACACATAGATGTCCTGGGCGATGGTGACCTGGGTATTGGAGTTGGTCGGCAGGTCCGAGTTCAATTCCAAGTGCACTTCGTAGAGGCCGATGAAGCCGGGCTTAAGGGCGGCGTAGAGAACGTTGGCCGTTTTGCCGCCGGCGAGCGAGGAGACGAATTCGTTGGGCTCGTTGGTGGCCGGGCCGTCGTAGGCGAAGCCGGTGCGGACGAGCGCCTGGGAGTCGGGGTCCTTCAATTTGCCTAGGCCGGTGGCCGTGACGACGATGGTTTCGCCGGGCTGGGCCGGGTTGGCTTCGGTGATGAGCGAGCCGGCTTTATTGGCGCAGCAGAGGGCGGGGGTGGTGGGCGTCATGATCACCTGCGCGCCATCGTTGGACTTGGCGGTGTAGGTGATACCGTTGCCCGCTTCGCCGGCGACTTTGGCGCGGAGGCGGATACGGGTGAAGACGCCGGCCGGGAAGGCTTCCACTTTTTCGTCAGCGGCGGCGTTGATGAGGGCGACGAGCCCGTCGCGGATGCTGGCGAGCGTGTCGCCGGAGCCGACGGTGTAGTCGTAGTTGCGATCTTCGATGGTAACGGTGGCGATGTCGCCGGCGTTGGCGGTACCGTCAACGGACACGGTGCCGGTGGCGCGGTCGGAGAAGTGTGTGACAATGCCGGGGCGGGGGTCGGTGCCATCGAGGGCGAAGATGCCAGGGTTCTGGGGAATCAACTGCACGGAGACCGGGGAGGTGGTGGTGACGAGGCCACCGGCGCGTTCGATGCGCACGTAGGCGTTGGAGCTATTGGCGTCGATGACTTCCCAGGGGAGCTGGGCGTTGATCTGCGTGGGCGAGACCATGCTGAGCGGGGCTTCGATGCCGTCGAAGTAGACGCGAACGCCGCCGAGGGTGCGGGGAAGCACTTTGGTGTCTTCGGGCACCGAGACGGTGGCGGCGGCAAGATTGTCACCGAGGATGGTGACGAGCGAACCGGCGGCAACCTGCGCCGCGTTCTGGCCACCGGTTAAAGTGGCGCCGCTGGTCGTGAGGTTGATGGTCGAGGTATCGGGCGTTTTCGCGGTCGCGTATTCGATCTTGTTGCCTTCTTCGCCGCCGGTGCGGGCGGTGATGAGGAGGGCGCGGAGGTCGCGAATGACGCTGGCGGTGACGGTGCCCTGGGGATCGGAGTTGATCAGCGTGGCGAACTGCAACAGGATGTTGGCGAACGTGTCGTCGCGGATGAACTTGTACTTATAGGCCCGGCTGCTGATGGTGATGGTGACTTCGTCGCCTTCCTTGATGGTGCCA
>CANIVU010000209.1 GCA_947470805.1 Acidobacteriota bacterium
GGCCGGTGTTCGCGTGTCGTCGTGAAACGCCGCGGCACCGAAGAGCGCAGATGGCTGGCCACGCGTTCACCATGGTGGAAAATCTCAATCGTGGATGCCGAGGCGCGGATCTCCACTTCGCGCTGTGTCAGCTGATAGGGAACGCTGTAGCGGTGGCGCTCGTGGTCTGCCTGGGTGGGGCGGTAAGCAGGAGGGCGCGGGTCCAGCCGAAAGCGCAGGACTCGGGCTGGATGGTGACGCCAAATCTTTGGGGGGCCATTGTGGCGCTGCCGGGTCAACTCAAGACGCCGACGTTGGCGGCGGCGGCGAAGCCGCTCCGGGAGATCGAAGACGAGGCGCGGCGGGTTCACGAGAAGGCAGTGGCGGAACACGCTCTGGAAGTCGAAGAGGCGGAGTTGCGCCTCTCGACGTGGAAGGAGCTAATGAAGCGTTCCATGAAGAAGCAGGGCGGAAGCGAGCCGGATGAGGCGAAGCTGCCGGAGCGGCCGTCCGATCCGCCGAAGTCTCCGACCATGCGGCGTTTCATTGTGAATGATGCGACCTTCGAAGCCCTCCACCAGACGATGAGCGAGAACCCGGCCGGGATACTCGTCTTCCGCGATGAGCTGGTAGGCTGGTGGAGCCAGTTGGACAAGCCAGGGCGCGAAGGGGAGCGGGGCTTCTGCCTGCAAGCGTGGAACGGCGACACCGGGCACACGATAGACCGGATTGGACGGGGCAGAATCTACGTCGAGGCGTGCTGTATGTCGATGCTGGGAGGCATCCAGCCGGGACGGCTTCGCAATTACTTGGTGGATGCCCTCTCGGACGGACCCGGCAACGATGGATTGATTCAGCGATTCCAGTTGCTGGTCTGGCCGGACGTTCCGGAGAAGTGGCAGTATGTGGACCGGCGGCCGGACAAGACGGCGGAGGCCGAGGTCACGCGGATCTTCAACCGGCTGGTTCAGATGGATGCCGAGAACCCGAAGGTGCTGCGGTTCGCGGAGGCGGCGCAGGAACTCTTCATCGAGTGGCTGACCGGCCTGGAGTTGCGGTTGCGGGGTGGGACGATCCATCCGGCGCTGGAGGCTCATCTGTCGAAGTACCGCAGCTTGATGCCATCGCTGGCCGCGCTGTTCAGCCTTGCCGAATGGGCGGCAGACGGCGGTGAGTTGGAGGCCATTTCGCTCCACCCTGCACAGCAGGCGGCGGCGTGGTGCGAGTACCTGGAATCTCACGCGCACCGGCTCTATTCCTGTATCACCTCTCCGCAGATGAGGGCGGCGCGGGAACTGGCGAAGAAGCTGAAGACCGGGGAGTTGGGCGCGGAGGGTTTTTTCACCGCACGGGACGTTTACGGCAACGGCTGGAGCGGGCTCGACACCCCGGAGACTGTGAAGGCGGCGGCGGACGTGCTGGCGGACTCCGGGTGGATTCGGTGCGAGTCGGTGCGGCCAGGGCCCGGCGGCGGCCGGCCTTCTACCCGCTATGCGGTGAACCCGAAGGTGCGGAAGTGAGCGGCGGCGCAACTGGAGCGACAACGAAGAGCCGGTGGCTGGAGTGGGGCCAGCACCGGAAAAAGTTTGAGACTCGGCCCGAGACGGAACCTTCAAAACCTGCAATACTTCCTCTGCCAGGGACGGCGGAGGGTTCTGGGGGTTTTGCGGGTTCCACTCCGGGGCAAACTCAAAACTTTTCGCCGGAGGTGGAGGAGTTGCACCGGCAAGCGCGGGCGACTCTGAACCGGCGCGGCGTGCGGTTCTTCCGGGTGGGCGGCGTCTCGTCCATCGGGCTGTGGTCTACCGAGGACGGGCCGGAGGTCCGGGCGGCACTGGCGGCCCTGCAATTGGACGGGCTACCGGTGCGGTTCCTGGATGGCGATGGGATACGCGGAAGATGAGTCCCCAGCCGTTTGGGTCCTTCCGGGTCCGTCTCTGCCGGGGAGGGACCGTCCGCACGGGTCCGCTAGTTAGTTGGGGGCAAATAGGATGTTTCTTGGAGTTCCGCCATTGCCGAGAGACATTCTGAATACCGGCTAGTTGTCGGACGACGGGGTCTAGGGCAGGAGTGTTGCTGATGGGATCTGGCACTAATTCGCGGCGAACTCTGGCAGTGCGGCATCAGCTTGCGACCTATGATTGTCTTTGAGATAACGGAGATGACACATGAAGATTCTCAAGTATTGGCCAATTCTCGTAGCACTTGTAGTGTTGCGCGCTCAGAATCAGCAGAGCGGTGGCAAGAGCAATCCTGCAATTGGTAGAATCACGCCGGAAATTGTGAGGGCCTTGGCCACGGGCATGCCGGAACTGATGGAAGCTGCGGCACGAGGAGATAAGTTCTCGCAGTTCGTCCTCGGAATGAGGTACGACGCCGGGAACGGAGTACCCAAAGACCCTGCTCAAGCTGTTGGTTGGTATCGCAAGGCAGCAGCGCAGGGCGTTGCAGACGCGCAGTATTTGCTCGGATCGAAATACGATGAGGGAGAGGGTGTACTAAAGGACGCGGCTCAAGCGGTCGAGTGGTATCGCAAATCAGCGGACCAGGGGCACGCGATGGCGCAGTTCAGCCTGGGCTTCATGTACGCCGCCGGGAACGGAGTACCAAAGGACGCGGCTCAAGCTGTTGGTTGGTATCGCAAAGCAGCGGAGCAGGGCGTTGTGGGCGCGCAGTTCGTCCTCGGAACGAGGTACGAAGCTGGAGAAGGTATACCAAAGGACGCGGCTCAAGCTGTTGGTTGGTATCGCAAAGCAGCAGAACAGGGGGACGCAGACGCGCAGAACAACCTGGGATTGGCATACATGAAAGGTAACGGAGTGCGTAAGGATCTTGTACTTGCATACATGTGGGCAAACCTTGCGGCCGCACAGAGCCGTCAAGGAAGCGGAAAGCTTCGAGACGATCTTGAAAGGATAATGACCCAGGGCCAAATCGCCGAGGCCCAGAAACTCAGCCGAGAATGGAAGTCGAAGTAACCGCTCAGCCGAACCAATGATCCGAATGCCCATTAGGCTCAGTCGACCGCTGAGTGAGACCTAGATATCGTCTCAACGCTGAAAACCACACCAGCTGATGCGGATGAGGCATCCCGTCACATCATCCCTGAGCAAGAGACTGGGAGCTAGAGCCGGTATTTCAGCTTTTCATTCCTGCCCCACCCGTTGCGCCATGCGCATCTCGCCCCATAATCCATAACGCGGAGCAGTTACAGGGGGGGCAGTAGATCCTCCAGCCGGTCCCGATTTACACCACCCGTTGCCTCACGCGCGAAATTGTTCCACCTTTTCGTTTTTTGGAGGGGGAGGGGCGGGGAGGGGAATATCGGCACTTGCCAGGATCGCCGTGAAAGACCCTTCGCGGCTACGCGCAATGAATTACGAGCTTCAGTTTTTTGTTTTAAGTCTTCTTGGTCTTCATTTCGGTGCGGCGGACCAGGGCGTCTACAATCTTCCGATCCTCAGCCGGGAGCCGGTCCCCATACTGGCGGAGCGCATCTTCCACCACTTGCCACGCGGGGCGGCGCTCCAGCATAGCCAGAGCTTGAACCAATGACCGGACCGAGGGCCGGACACTAACGGCAAGTTTCGGCCACGTCGAAGTCATCTCCGGCTGGCCTTTCGGATCTTTGGCGGCGGGTGGGCGTCCCATGCGGCCATTGTAGCGAAAATAACGTCAAAGAACACTACATAGTAGTTGATAGCAAGTAGTAGTTTGGGTACGATGAAAATAGAGAGGGCTGGTTCATGAGCGTTTACAAGCGTGGCGATTCTTACCACTACGAATTCCTATTCGCCGGGAAGCGGATCCGGGAGTCAGCGCACACCCCAAGCAAGACGGTTGCGAGGGAAGCGGAGAAGAATCGCAGGCGCGAGCTCGAGCGGACCCTGGCGGGCTTGCCGGCGGCGGACCGAATGGACCGCATCAAGTCCGTGGCGGAGGTTGTGAAGGCCTACCTGGAGTCGTACAGCCTCGCCCATCGGGCGAAGTCAGTTCTGTTCGCCACGGGTCGCCTCGCCCACGTCACCCGTCTCCTCGGGACGAAGCTCCTGCCAGACGTCACCGAAGGGGCAATCCATTCCTTCATGCGGGCCCGGCTGGCCGAAGGCGTTTCCGGGCGGACGATAAACATGGAGGTCGGCGAACTGAGCCGGGCCATCGGCCATCCGTGGTCAGTTCTTTGGCCGAAGGTGCGAAAGATGGAGGAGAGGAAGGACGTTGGGAAGGCCCTGTCTTCGGAAGAAGAGCGGCGCCTGTTGGATGCGGTGACGACTCAGGCCTCCCACAGCCGCTCTCAGACGCTGGGGACGTTTGTCCGCGTCGCTCTCATGACCGGGATGCGGTCCGGCGAGATCCTCGGACTGACTTGGGGGCAAGTTGACCTTTTCCGAAGGGTCATCACCGTTGGGCGGGCGAAGACATCCTCGGGGACCGGCCGGCAGATCCCCATGAACAGCGATTTATTCGCGGTCTTGTCCGTCCATGCGAGCTGGGCGCTGAAGCGCTTCGGGGCGGTAGAGGCGGATCATTATCTCTTCCCCTTCGGCAAGCCCTCCCCCAGTGATCCCACGAAGCCCATGACGGACGTGACCGGCGCATGGGACGCGCTACGGGAGCGGGCGAAGGTCCACTGCCGCCTCCACGACCTTCGCCATACGGCGGCGACCAAGATGGCGGAAGCGGGCGTTCCTGAGAGTACGATGCTCTCTCTGATGGGCCACATGAGCCGGGCCATGCTTGAACGATACAGCCACATCAGAATGGCAGCAAAGCGGGAAGCGGTTGAATCCTTGGCGGCTCCCAAACCGAAGGAGGTTTCCGAGGAGACACCCACAAAACCCCCCACAGAGGGCGACTCGGAAACTGTCTATCACGCCTAAGTAGTTGATTTGAGTGGTGAGCGCGGACAGAATCGAACTGTCAACCTACTGATTAAGAGTCAGTTGCTCTGCCAGTTGAGCTACGCGCCCACTCGGGCGGTCAGTGACGACCAAGGAATAGGATAACACAGCTCGAAATTATTCCGGTAGCC
>CANIVU010000210.1 GCA_947470805.1 Acidobacteriota bacterium
CCGGCTGGGGCCACGACCGGCTCAAGCGCGCCGGACTCTCCAGTAGCCAACGCCGCGGCTTCTGGCAACTCACTCCCAAGGGAATCGATTTCGCCCGCCAGCAACCCGCCCCCCTCTCCGTCGAAATC
The DNA here is from genome assembly GCA_947470805.1 of Acidobacteriota bacterium. Taxonomy (GTDB): domain Bacteria; phylum Acidobacteriota; class Terriglobia; order Bryobacterales; family Bryobacteraceae. The sequence goes on from CANIVU010000210.1 coordinate 129, forward strand.
ATCAGCCAAATCGCCACCGTTGCAAACGAAGTCCGCCTCAGCGAACCCAGCGAATCCAAAGCCGCACCCATCGTAGATGACCGCATCGCCACCCCCGATGACCGCCTCGGCGAAGCCCTCGCCGAACTCCGCGCGGCCGTCATCCGTGAACTCCGCGAAACCCTCGCCCAAGTCTCCCCCTCCTTCTTCGAAACCATCGTCCTCGACGTCCTCCACCGCCTCGGCTACGGCGCCAGCCGCTCCGACCTCCAACGCGTCGGCGGCACCGGCGACGGCGGCATCGATGGCGTCATCTCCCTCGACAAACTCGGCCTCGAAAAAGTCTACGTCCAAGCCAAGCGCTGGCAAAACTCCGTCGGCCGCCCCGAAATCCAAGCCTTCTACGGAGCCCTCGCCGGCAACCGCGCCCGAAAAGGCGTCTTCATCACCACCTCCGTCTTCACCCAACAAGCCCTCGATTTCGCCCGCGCCGTCGAAGGCATCGTCCTCGTCGACGGCCCCCGCCTCGCCGAACTCATGATCGACAACGAAATCGGCGTCACCGCCCGCACCCTCAAAATCCCCAAACTCGACAGCGACTACTTCGACGAAGAATCCGCCTGACGCCCCGCCCGCCCAAACAACACCGCCGCCAAAACAGCCACCCCCACCAGCCCCATCAACACCCCGCCATACCCGCCAGCCCACGCCAACAACAACGAAGCCAAAAACGGCGCCCCCGCCCGCGCGAGCGTCGCCGGCGCCGCCAGCGCCCCGCTCACCTGCGCATACTGCTCCCGCCCAAACAGCTCCACCACAATCACACTCCGCACAATCGTCATAATCCCGTTCGCCATCCCGTACACCCCAATCGCCAGCAACAACACCCCCACCGGCACCGGCCGCAGCATCAGCAAAATCAGCGCCGGCACAAACGCCACCAACGACAACACCCCCGTCAGCCGCGCGCTCCAGCCGCCCCCATACCGGAACTCAATCAACCGCCCCACCACCTGCATCGGCCCCGCCACCGCCGCCATCCACGCCGCGTGTTGCAACGTCGCCCCCTTGGCCTGCAACAACGGAACCAGATGCACCGACACCACCGAAAATACAGTCGCGTACATCGTCAAACTCCCCGCCAGCAACAAGAAACGCCGCTCCCGCACCAGCCCCGCCATCCGCACCGGCGCCTGCGCCACCGCCCCCACCACCGCCGGCAAGCCAAACCAGTGCAACGGTAAACAAACCAGCAGGTGCAGCCCCGCGTAAACCACCAACGTCCCCTGCCACCCCGCCCACACCACCATCCGCTCCGTCAGCGGCCAGAACACCGTGCTCGCAAACCCGCCCGCAAACGTCACAAACGTCACCGCCCGCTTATAATCCCCCTCGTAAATCCCCGCCAACGCGGCAAACGCGGGCTCATACAGCGTGCCCGCCATCGCCATCCCAGCCATCCCCCAGCCCAAATAAAACACCACCAAAGAAGGAGCAAACGCCACCACCAGCATCGCCCCCGCCCCAACAACAGACCCCGCGCTCATCACCGCCCGCCCCCCGAACCGCTGCATCAATTTCCCCGCCGGATACGCGCAAATCCCACTCACCAACAAGGCCACCGAAAACGCCCCCACCATCTCCGCCACGCCCCACCCGTGCCCCGCGCCAATCGCCCCCAGCAACACCGAAAAGGCATAATAAAGCGTGCCCCAGCTCAACACCTGGGTCACACACAACACCCACACCGGCAACCAGTAGTTCACCCCCCAATCCTAACCAACGAAGGCTTCACCGCCTTGCTCCGCGTGCAGCACTCGGCATACAAAAACGCCAGCAAATCCCGCAGCGCATGCTCATTCGCCCGATACCAAAGAAACGTACCCCGCCGCTCCACCGTCACCAGCTCCTCCGCCTTCAACTTGTCCAAATGGTGCGACAACGTCGACGCCGGAATCCCCAGCTCACTTTGAATCTCCCCCACCACCATTCCCTCGGGATGCGCCGCCAGCAACAACCGCACAATCCGCAGCCGCGCCTCCGTCCCCATCGCCGCGAACATATCCGCGTACCGCGCCACATCCACTTCAGCCATGACCAAAATCCTCCTTGACTAGATTCTGTAGTTCTGCGAATATCGAATTATTAACGAGATCGAAGGCAATGTCAAAGAGGTAGTCCGCGAGAAGTACGGCGAAGCCGCCCGCCGCGTCGCCACCGGGAAAACCAGCTGCTGCAGCTCGGATCCCATTACCAGCGGCCTCTACACCCTGGCTCAGTCCGAAACCCTCCCGGAAGCCGCCCTCCTCGCCTCCTTGGGCTGTGGCAACCCCACCGCCCTCGCCCAGCTCCAGCCCGGCGAAACCGTTCTCGATCTCGGCTCCGGCGGCGGTATCGACGTCCTCCTCTCCGCCCGCCGCGTCGGCCCCACCGGCAAGGCCTACGGTCTCGACATGACCGACGACATGCTCGCCCTCGCCCGTGACAATCAGCAAAAAGCCGGCGTCCAAAACGTCGAATTCCTCAAGGGCGAGATCGAACACATCCCCCTCCCCGATAACTCCATCGACGTCATCATTTCCAACTGCGTCATCAACCTCTCCGCCGATAAAGACAGCGTCCTCCGCGAAGCCTTCCGCGTCCTCAAACCCGGCGGCCGCTTCGCCGTCAGCGATGTCGTCGTCCGTGGCGAAGTCCCCGCTGAACTCAAACGCAACGTCGAACTCTGGGTCGGCTGCGTCGCCGGCGCCCTCGAAGAATCGGACTATAAAGCCAAGCTCTCCACCGCCGGCTTCACCTGCGTAGACCTCGAACCCACGCGCGTCTACACCGTCGATGACGCCAAAAGCTTCCTCACTGAATCCGGTCTCAACACCCCCGAAATCGCCGAACAAATGGACGGCAAATTCGCCTCCATGTTCGTCCGCGCCATCAAGCCCATCGCCACCGTCGAAGTCTTCGACCCCGCCATGTGCTGCTCCACCGGCGTCTGCGGCCCCGCGCCCAACCCCGTCCTCCCCCGCTTCGCCGCCGATCTCGATTGGCTCGCCACCCAAGCCGTAACCGTCCTCCGCCACAACCTCTCGCAGGACCCCGCCCCCTTCGCCGCCAACGAATCCGTCAAAGCCGCCCTCACCGAAATGGGCACCGATTGCCTGCCGCTGATCATCGTCAACGGCGAAGTGAAGTCCAAAGGCAAATACCCCGTCCGCTACACCCTCGCCCACTGGGCCGGCGTCCCCATGAACAAGCCCGTCGAACTTCCGGTTCTGATGTCCAGCGGGCCCACGTCATGCTGCTAACAAACCCAACCCGCATCCTCCTCTTCACCGGCAAAGGTGGCGTCGGCAAAACAACCCTCGCCTGCGCCACCGCCGTCGCCCTCGCCGATCAAGGAAAACGCGTCCTCCTCGTCTCCACAGACCCCGCCTCCAACCTCGACGAGCTCCTCGCCACCCCCCTCTCCAACACCCCCACCCCCATCACCGGCCTCGCTAATCTCGAAGCCTGCAACATCGATCCCGAAGCCGCCGCCCTCGCCTACCGCGAACGCATCGTCGGCCCCTACCGTGGCATCCTCCCCCCCGCCGCTCTCACCAGCATGGAGGAACAACTCTCCGGCGCCTGCACCGTCGAAATCGCCGCTTTCGACGAGTTCACCAAACTCCTCGCCACCCCGACGAACCACGACTTCGTCATCTTCGACACCGCCCCCACCGGCCACACCCTCCGCCTTTTAAAACTCCCCGCCGCCTGGAACGATTTCATCGCCACCAACCAATCCGGCACCTCCTGCCTCGGCCCGCTCGCCGGCCTAAAGGCCCAACAATCCCTCTACGCCGCGAGCGTCGCCGCCCTCACCAACCCCGCCGAAACCACCGTCCTCCTCGTCACCCGCCCCGAAGCCGCCTCCCTCCGCGAAGCCGCCCGCACCCTCGCCGAACTCACCGAAGCCGGCATAACTAACATCCACCTCGCCGTCAACGCCGTCTTCCGCGCCACCACCGCCGACCCCATTGCCCAGGCTCTCCAACAGCGCTCCCAACAAGCCCTGGCGCACATCCCGCCAACCCTCCAACCCCTCAAACGCTACGAAGTCCCCACGTTCTCCTTCGCCCCCATCGGCCTCGAAAACCTCCGCCGCATCTCCCAACCCACGCCCAACACCTTCACCGCGCTCCTAACCGAACTAGAAGCCCCCGGCCACGGCGTCATCCTCACCATGGGCAAAGGCGGCGTAGGCAAAACCACCGTCGCCGCCGCCCTCGCCGTCGCCCTCGCCTCCCGCGGCCACCAGGTCCATCTCACAACAACGGACCCCGCCGCCCACATCGCCGCAGCCGTCCGCGACGCCGTCCCCGGCCTCTCCGTCTCCCGCATCGACCCGGCCGAAGAGATCCGCAAATACACCGAAGAAATCGTCAGCCAGTCCCACCTCGACGCCAAAGGCCAGGCCCTCCTCGAAGAGGATCTCCGCTCCCCCTGCACCGAAGAAATCGCCGTCTTCCGCGCCTTCGCCGAAGAGGTCGCCAAAGGCCGCGATGGCTTCGTCATTCTCGACACAGCCCCCACCGGCCATACACTCCTCCTGCTCGACGCCGCTGAATCTTACCACCGCGAAATCTCCCGCACCTCGAGCGACATGCCCCAATCCGTCCGCGACCTCCTCCCCACCCTCCGCGACCCCGCCATCACCAAGGTCCTCCTAATCGCCCTCCCCGAAGCCACCCCCGTCCACGAAGCCGCCCGCCTCCAATCCGACCTCCGCCGCGCCGGCATCGAACCCTTCGCCTGGGTCATCAACCAAAGCTTCCTCCTCACCTCCACCCAGGACCCGACATTACTCGCCCG
>CANIVU010000211.1 GCA_947470805.1 Acidobacteriota bacterium
CGGCACGCACCACCTCCGCTTCCCCGCCGGCCAACCCGGGACGTATCTTTACTACGGCCGCACCCCCGACGGCCGCCGCGGCGCCAACCGCGTCCTCGACGCCCTCCTCGGCGGCGCCCTCGTCATCGACCCTCCCGGCCCCACCCCCACCAACGACCGCATTTTCGTCCTCGAACGCTGGAACGGCCCCACCCGCACCGCCATCAACGGCAAGTCCTGGCCCTACACCGAACGCCTTAACTACAAAACCGGCGAAAAGGTCCACTGGAAAATCGTCAACGCCAGCGACCTCTCCCACCCCATGCACCTCCACGGCTTCCACTTCTCTCTCGACGCCACCGGCGACAACGAAAACTATCAGCTCATCGAGGACCCCAACAGACCCGAAGAGTTCACCCACTCCGTCGAAGTCATGCAGACCTTCGACATGACCTGGACCCCCAAGGAGCCCGGCCGCTGGCTCTACCACTGTCATCGCATTCCCCACATGCGCCTCCCCGTCCCCCTCGACCCAAAGGACGTAAAGGGCCCCGCCGCCAATCACGACCATGCCCACATGCACGACATGGAATCCCCCTACGGCGGTATGGGCGGCATGATCATGGGCCTCACAATCGAAGGCAAATCGGCCATAGACACCGAAACGAACTGGCGCCCCGCCCGCCGCCTCGCCATGCAAATCGGCAACCGTAAAAACGATCCCCGCCTCTACGAAATCACCCTCAAGAACCAGCAGACTGGCGAAGAGTCCAAAAGCACTGGCCTGGCCGGCCCGCCCCTGATCGTCGAAGAAGGCGAGCCTACCGAAATCGCCATCACCAACGCGATGCGCGAATCAACCGCCGTCCACTGGCACGGCATCGAAATCGAAAGCTACTACGACGGCGTCCCCGGCCTCGGCGGTCTCGGCAATCGCAAAGCGCCCGCCATCGAACCCGGCCAGACCTTCACCGTCCGCCTCATCCCCCAACGCGCCGGTTCGTTCATCTATCACACCCACTGGCACGACGACGCCCAACTCACCGGCGGCATCTTAGGCACAATGATCGTTCTGCCAAAAGGCCAGAAGCACACCCCCGCCACCGACAAGAGCTTCATCATCAGCCAAAGTCCCAACGAACCCTTCGGTGCCAGCCTGCTGCTGATGAACGGCGTCCCCCAACCGGCCACCCTCCGCCTCCAGACCGGCACCACCTACCGGTTCCGCTTCATGAACATGACCCCCAGCATGGACAACCTCCGCGTCTCCCTCCGCGGCCCGCAAGGCCTGGTGGAGTGGCGCAAAATCGCCAAGGACGCCGCCCCCCGCAAGCCGGAAAACCAACCCGCCGAACAACACATCGCCGTCAGCGAAACCTACGACTTCGAATACCGCGCCACCGCCCCCGGCGAACTCCGCCTGGAAGGCTGGAACCCCGGCGACAACCGCCGCGCCGTCCAGACCCTCATCTTCACCACCCCCTGATCTTCACCCCGGTTCAGAACCGCTCCACATCCTTCCGCCACTGCGTCAACAGCGTCTGCAGTTCATCGACGATGTTCGGATGCGCCCGCCGCAGATTCTTCCGCTCCCCCGGGTCCGCCTCCAGATCGGAAAGGAACACCGCATCCTCCCCCGTCAACGGCTTCGCCCCCGCCTCCGTTCCATCAAAATCCGCCCCATTCACCACCAGCTTCCAACGCCCCTTCCGGATCGCCAACTGCCCCCCATTCGCCCACGCCAAAAACTCATGCGGCGACCCCGCCCCGCCCGTCAACACCCCCCAAATATTTCGCCCGTCCAAGATACGCCCGCCCGGCGCCGCCACACCCGCCACATGGCAAACGGTCGGCAGAATATCCACCGTGCTGACAACTTCCCGCGTCCGCTTCCCCGCCGGCACATGCCCCGGCCAGTTCACCAGCGCCGGCACATGCATCCCCCCATCAAACAGGCTGAATTTGAACCCGCGCTGCGGCCCATTCTTCCCCGCCGTCGCCGGGCGCTGGCCCAACCCGGCCCGCCGCTCCGTCGTCGCGCCGTTATCCCCCAGCAGAAAAATCAGTGTATTCTCCCGCTTCCCCGCCCGTTCCAACGCCGCCATCATCCGCCCAATCGCGTCATCCGCCGCCGCCAGCATCGCCGCATAAATCCGCCGCTCCGGCTCCAAATCCGGAAACCGGTCCAAGTACTTCTGCGGCGCATGCATCGGATAGTGCACCGCGCTAAACGCCGCGTACAGGAAAAACGGAGCCTCCCGCTCCGCCCCAATGAACGCCGCCGCCTCGTCCCCAATCCGATCGGTCAAATACTGCCCGTCTTCAAAGATCTCGGTCCGGTTCCGCCACAGATCGTGAAAGTTAGCCCGCTTCGGTTCGCCCCAATAAAACCGGTGCGAATAGAAGTCCACACAGCCATCCAGAAACCCGTAGTAATAATCAAAACCATGCGCATTCGGCACCGTCTCCGGCGTCGAACCCAGGTGCCACTTCCCCGTCAGCGCCGTCTCATACCCGGCCCCCTTCAACACAGTGGCAATCGTCTTCTCCGCCGGCTTTAACTCCAGCCCATTGCCACCCACGCCCGCCCGGATCGGATACCGCCCCGTCATCAGCGCCGCCCGCGCCGGCGCGCACACCGGCGCGTTCGAATACCAGTTCTCGCAAACCGTCCCGCCCGCCGCCAGCCGGTCGATATGCGGCGTCTGCAAATCCTTCGCGCCCAGAAAACCCAGGTCATGCGTGCCCAGGTCATCAAACAAAATCACGATTACATTGGGCCGGGAAGAGGCCGGAGCAGCCTGCGCCATCGCCGCCACTCCGCCCAGCATCGCCCGCCGCGAAAACGTTGTGTGCATCCCGAACTAATTATTCAACACAAACGCCCACAACGTATCGCCCGTCGCCACAATCACATACTGCTTCCCGTCCAGCAAAAACGTACCCGGCGCATTCGAAACATTCCCGATCCGCGTATGCCACAACGGCTTGCCGGTCTTCGAATCATGGGCCACAAAATTGCCCATCCCGTCCCCGGCAAACAGCAGCCCGCCGGCCGTCGCCAGCAACCCGCCCCCGCCGCCATTCCCATACCACTTGTGCCGCCACGCCACCTTCCCCGTCTTGTAGTCAATGGCGCTCAAATAGTTCCCCGGCACGCCCACATACGCCTCTTCCTTCCCGCCCAATCCCATCGATCCGCGCGGATCCGTATCAGTCAGGTAGAAGATCGAAAACCCGTTCCCCTCCGGGACATAAAACAGTCCCGTATCCGGCGAAAACGCCGGCGGCTGCCAGTTCACAGTCCCATCGGAAGTCGGCGAAACCAGCGCCCCGCCCACCGTCGGATCCTTCACCGGATCATGGTCCGGCGCGCCAAACTTGTTCAGCCCCTTCGCCCAGTTCGTATACTGCCCATACTTCGTCGTCACCAGCCGCTCGCCCGTCACCCGGTCTAGCGTGAAGAAGTACCCGTTCCGCGCGGCCGTCACAACTAACTTCCGCATCTTCCCGTTAATCACGCCATCCACCAGCACCGGCGTCTGCGCCGAATCGTAGTCGTGCATATCGTGCGGCGACGTCTGGAAATACCAAGCCATCTTCCCGGTTTCGACGTTGATCGCCACCAGCGAACAGGTGAACAGGTTGTCCCCTTCCCCGCGCTTGCCCGTCGTGTACGCCGGCGTCGGGTTCCCCGTGCCGATGATGTACAGCTTCGTCTCCGGGTCATACGCCCCCGGAATCCACGTCTGCGCCCCGCCGTGCCGCGCCGCGTCCAGGCTCGCCCACGTGTCCAACCCGGGATCGCCCTTCTTCATCGGAACGGTATAAAACTTCCACTGCAAATCGCCCGTTTCCGCGTCAAAAGACAGCAAAAACCCCGGCGAATCGATGTCATTTCCGGTCCCCACCAGCACATGGTTGCCAACCACGATCGGTGCCGGCGTCGAGAAATACCCCTGCTCCAAATCGGCGATCGTCTTGTGCCAGCGCTCTTTCCCGGTCTTCGCCTCCAGGCACACCAGATAGTTATCCGGCGTCTCCATGTAGAGGTAGTTGTTCCACATCGCCAACCCGCGATTGCCAATGTGCGTGCCGCCGCGCGTCTTCCAGTAGTAGTGCCACAACTCACGCCCATCGCGAGCATCCACAGCCCACGCATTATCCGGCATTGCGTAATACAGCGTTCCATCCACCGCCAGCACGGAGGCCTTAATCGTGCCCCCGCCCACATTCAACTGACCCGTGCCCTCGCCGCCCACAATCAACGGCGTCGGCGCCCCGCCGCCAAATCGCCGGCCCCCAGCCTGCGGCATGCCCGGCGTCATCCGGATGCTCCACGCCAGCGACAAATGCTTCACCGTCGCCGTGTTCACCAGGTTCAGCGCGCTGAACCGCCGGCCCGAGTAGTCGCCGTTATATGTCGGCCACGACTCCTTCAACGGCTTCAACAAATCCGCCGGCGAAACGCCCGCGCCCTGCGCGAAAACCGGCGCGACGCCAGCCGCGACTACGAAGAGGAAAGATAGGAATCTCATTGCAAGGTCACCAGGAACGCGGTCACGTTGTGCATGTCTTTGTCGGAATAAACGGGCAGCAGCGCGCGATGCCCGGCCAGCGGGTCATTCACCACAACTTTGGGGGAATCCCCCTCCCGCCCGAACGACCGGGCCGTACCATCCGGCATCTCCAGCGTCACCACAAAATC
>CANIVU010000212.1 GCA_947470805.1 Acidobacteriota bacterium
TCAGGAGACGCCGCGGGCGTTGATTCTGGACATTTGGACGGAGAAGCGGAAGGTGCCGTTGTTGCTGTTTGACGCGGCGGAGCCGGCGAATCTGGGTTGGTTTTCGCGGTGCCAGTTCTATGTGGACGGCGCGACGGGGAACGTGTTGCAGACGCCGATTTCGGTGGGGAACAAGCGGGACCGGTCGGGGAATTTGATTCCGGATGCGTTGCGGGTGCGGATGGCGAAGGAAGTGCCGGAGAATTTCCGGTTGCCGGGGAAGCAGCCGTTGAATGAGCAGGTGATTTACGGGTTGCTGTTCAACCTGTTTCAGGCGCTGCAGCAGGTGGGTGTGGCGGTTTGCGGGGGGCCGGTGTTTGTTCCCTTGTCGGGGCGGCGGGAAGGGCCGGGTTCGCGGGAGTAGTTTTTTGCTGCTGCGGGGGTTTTGGGTTTTGGGGGACACGCTAAAGCATATCCCCGGAGGGGGCTTCTGCTGCGTGGGGGATTTCTCCTCCCGCCATTGTAAGCCTTACGGAATAGGCGGGCGGGGCTATTGGGCCGTGCGCGGGGGCGTGGCATTCTGAACGTGTCGGGAGAACAAGTCTGTCGGAGGACGGTTTTCCCGAATCTGTATCTGGTACGGCCGGCTTCGCCTCCCTTGAAGCCGGCCTTTTTTTTATTGCGATTCGCGGGCGAGGGCTGCTTCGACTTCGGCGCGGTAGGCGTGCAGTTGGACTTCTGATTCGGCTTCGAAACGGAGGACGATGGCCGGTTGCGTGTTGCTGGCGCGGATGAGGCCCCAGCCGTGGGGGAAGAGGATGCGGGCGCCGTCGGTTGCGTCGATTTTGTGGGTTGGGCGGAAGTGTTCGGCGACGCGGTTCACGATGTCGAATTTTTGTTCGTCCGGGGCTTCGAGGCGGATTTCGGGGGTTGTGACGGTGACTGGAAGGCCATCGAGTTGGCGACTTAAAGGGACGCCGGAGTTGGCCAGGATTTCGATGAGGCGGCAGGCGGCGTACAGGGCGTCGTCGAAGCCGTGGTAGCGGTCGGCGAAGAACATGTGGCCGGAGAGTTCGCCGGCGAGGAGCGCGCCTTCCTCCTTCATGCGGGCTTTGATGAGGGAATGGCCGGTTTTGTTCATCAGCGGCCGGCCGCCGAGGCGGGCTATTTCGGCGTACATGTGCTGGCTGCATTTGACGTCACCGATGATGGTGGCGCCGGGGTGGCGGGTGAGAATCTCGCGGGCGTAGATCAGCATCAGCATGTCGCCGTAGACGGGCTGGCCGTGCTGGTCGACGGCGCCAATGCGGTCGGCGTCGCCATCGAAGCCGATGCCGAGATCGGCGTTCGTTTCGCGGACTTTGGCGGCGAGGGCGGAGAGGTTTTCGGGGGTGGTGGGGTCGGGATGGTGGTGGGGGAAGTGGCCGTCCATTTCGGCGAAGAGGGATAGCACGTCGCAGTTCAGGCGGGCGAGGAGGGGGCCGATGACGGGGCCGGCGGTGCCGCTGCCGGAATCGATAACCACTTTGAGCTTGCGGGGGTAGTGGAACTGGTGGGCGATTTGATCGATATAGGCTGGGATGGCGTCGGCTGTATGTGTTTGGCCGGGGCCGGAGAGATAGTCCTGGGTTTGGGTCAGGCGGTAGATGGCCTGGATATCTTCGCCGTGGAGGGTGGCGCCGTTGCTGAGGATTTTGAAGCCGTTGTAATCGGCCGGGTTGTGGCTGCCGGTGATGATGATGGCGCCGTGGGCACTGTGGTCGATGGCGGCGAAGTAGAGGACGGGGGTGGGGACGATGCCGATGTCGGTGACTTGGGCGCCGGTGGCGAGGAGACCTTCGAGGAGGGCCTGGTGGAGGCGGGGAGAGGAGAGGCGACAGTCGCGGCCGAGGACGAGGCGGGGGCCGGATTGGCGTTGCAGGAACGTCCCGATGGCGCGGCCGAGGTGCTTTACGGCATCGTTGGGGAGGTCACGGTCTGCGATCCCGCGAATGTCGCATTCGCGAAAGATCGAGGGGTTGCACATCTCACTCCGAGGGTAACAAATGGGTGGCGACGAACCTTAGCGGCCAGTCGGCGCAGTGACGGATGCCGATGCGGGGGGTGATGGTGATTTCGGCGGGGCGGAGGCCGCGGTCGTGGACGGTGAGGGGGCTGGCGGGATCGAAGACGGGGAGGGCGTTGTGGGCGCGGGTGATGCCGAAGTGGCGGGTGAGGCGGCCGGGGCCGGAGACGCCCGAGACGCCGCGGATGAGGACGCAGCCGGGGGTGCCGTCGGGCTGGGCGACGAGGTTGAGGCATTCGTACATGCCGTAGATGAGATAGACGTAGGCGCGGCCGGGCGGGCCGTAGATGACGCGGGTTCGGGGGGTGATGCCGCGGGCGGCGTGGGCGGCTTTGTCGTCCATGCCGAGGTAGGCTTCGACTTCGACGATGGGGGCTGAGTGGGCGCCGAAGGCGAGAACTTTGCCGAGGAGGTCGCGGGCGACGGTGACGGTGTCGCGGGCGTAGAAGGCTTCGGGAAGAATCGGGTTGGGGTGGGGCGGCGGCAATGGGTAGACTAGAGAAGTTAGCACGGCCGATGCGACTTTTTACAGCTCTCGATATCTCCGACGACGTCCGGGCGGCCCTGGTGGAGCTGCTGGGGAAGCTGCGGCCCGGGTCGCGGTTCCAGTGGAGCCCGCCGGAGAACCTGCACGTTACCACCAAGTTCATTGGCGATTGGCCGGTGGAGCGGTTGGGGGAGTTGTGCGGCGCGCTTCGCGGGGTGGCGCGGCCGGGGGCGATTGGGATCAAAGTGAACGGGCTGGGATGGCATCCGAATCCGCACAGCCCGCGGGTTTTGTTTGCGGGGATTTATGCGGGGGATGCGTTGGAGACGCTGCATCGGGATACGGACTTGGCTTGTGGGGCGCTGGGGATTCCGGTGGAGACGAAGGCGTTCCATCCACATTTGACACTGGCGCGGATCCGGTCGTTGGAAGGTTTGGTGGAGGTACGGCGGACAATTTCGCAGTTGCCGGACACGGTGTTTGGCGGGTTTGAGGCGAGTGCGTTTGGGCTGTACGAAAGTGTGGCGGGGCCTGATGGTTCCGAATACAAGAAACTGGAGGAGTTCCCGCTCCTATGACGATATTGCTGCTGTTGGCCGCCTATTTCATTGGCGGGATTCCGTTTGGTTATCTGCTGGTGCGGTGGCGGACGGGGGAGGACGTGCGGGCGAAGGGGTCGGGCAATATTGGCGCGACGAACGTGCTGCGGTCGTCGGGGCGGATGTTGGGGATTGCCACGTTGCTGTTGGATATAGCGAAGGGGTGGGTGGCGGTGTGGCTGATGGCTCGATTTGGAAGTGGGGAGGCGTTGTGGACGTCGCTGGCGGGGATTGTCGTGATTCTGGGCCACGCGTTTCCGGCGGTGCTGAAGTTCCAGGGCGGGAAGGCGGTGGCGAGTTTTGTGGGCGCGTTCCTGTATCTGGCGCCGTTACCGTTGCTGGCGATCACGATCGTGTTTGTGATGGTGGTGGCGGCGACGCGTTTTATTTCGCTGGGTTCGATTGTGGGGGCGGGGCTGTTTCCGCTCGCCGTGTGGATGATTGACCATCCGGAGACGCCGGTGGTGGCGGTGGCGGCGGCGGGGGGCCTGTTCATCATTTGGCGGCACAAGGGGAATATTGACCGGCTGCGGGCGGGGACGGAGAACGTATTCACGTTTGGAAAGAAGAAGACGGCGTAAATGGCGATGTCGCGATTGACGGTATTGGGCGGAGGCAGCTGGGGCACGGCGCTGGCGATGGTGCTGGCACCGCGGTACGACCGGGTGAGCTTGTGGAATTATGAGGCCGATCTGGCGGCGGAGATGGCGGCGGAAAGAGAAAACAAAGTCTTTTTGCCGGGGTTCCGGTTGCCGCCGAATATCGATGTGACTTCGTCGCTTTCGGAGAGTTTGCGGGACTGCAGTATGGTGCTGGGGGTGATGCCGAGCACGGTGTTGCGGCAGGTGTATGTGGACGCGAAGGCGTATATTCCGGCACATGTGCCGATTGTGAGCGCGACCAAGGGGATTGAGCGGGGGACGCAGAAGCGGATGTCGGAGATCATCGCCGAGGTGACCGGGCACAGCCGGATTGCGGTGTTGAGCGGTCCGTCGTTTGCGCGGGAGGTGGCGCGTGGGGAGCCGACGCTGGTGGTGGTGGCGGCGTTGGAACAGGCGTTGTGTGAAGAAGTCCAGAAGGCGTTTACGGGGCCGACGTTCCGGTTGTATATGAGTTCGGACCCGGTGGGGGCAGAGATTGGGGCGGCGTTGAAGAACGTAATTGCGATTGCGGCGGGGATTTGTCATGGGTTGGGGCTGGGGTCGAACGCGATGGCGGCGTTGATTACGCGGGGGCTGGCGGAGATTACACGGCTTGCGGTTTCGATGGGCGGGCGGCCGGCGACGCTGGCGGGGCTGGCGGGGTTGGGCGATTTGATTTTGACGTGCACGGGGGAGCTGAGCCGGAACCGGAAGGTGGGGGTGGAGCTATCTAAAGGCAAGAATCTAGAGGAGATAACGGGCGGGATGCGGATGATTGCCGAGGGGGTGGAGAACACCTATTCGGCGGTGGAGCTGGCGCGGCGGCA
>CANIVU010000213.1 GCA_947470805.1 Acidobacteriota bacterium
ACGGTGGCGATGGCGGCGTTGCAGGCGTTGTCGCGGGCGGCGATCGTCTACCGGTTCTACGGGTGGCGGCAGGCGGTGATGGCGCCGTTGCGGATCCCGCTGGCGAACGCGATTAACACCGTGGCGGCGGCGCGGGCGACGTGGCGGTATTGGAACGCTCGCGTGCGCGGCGAGCCGCTGGTTTGGCTGAAAACCGCTCACCAGTATCCGAACCGGTTTGCGCTGGAGGCGCACCGGCCGACGCTGCAGGAGGTGCTGGTGCAGTCGAACTACTGCGCGCAGGCGGTGGTGGACGCGGCGATTGCGACGAAGCCGGCCGGTCAGCGTCTGGCGGACTGGATGGTCGCCCGCGGTGATCTGCGGGAAGACGAGATGTATGAGGCGCTGAGCCTGCAGTTGTGTGTTCCCCTGGCGACGGTGCGGCCGTGGGAGGTTCCTCCTTCTACTTCCCGGTCGCTGCCTGCGCATGTGGTCCGGGAGATGTCTGTGATTCCGATCCGCCGGCAGGCGGGGGAGTTGGTTTTGGCGGCGACCGAGTTGCCTCCCGAGGAGGCTCAGCGGAGCCTGCAGGAGTATACGCGGATGCCGGTCCGGTTTGCGTTGGTGACGCGGTCGAATTATGACGAACTGCGCCGGGCGGTGCTGGCGGAGTAAGTTTGCTCATTTTGCCTGCGGCTTTGGGCTGCGGGCGTGTTTGTTGGTCTGGGGGGCTGGCCGGAGCGTGCCCCTTGGGTTTTCCTTTTTCGTTCTTTCCTGCGGCTGTTCGGCTGCGGGTTTTGGCGCGTCTTTGGGGACGGGCCTGTATTGTTGGACTGGGGTGGTCGCGTTGTTTTCTGGCCGGACCGTCGCCTTTGGTTTTTCTTTTTCGTTCTTTCTCGCGGCTCTTCGGCTGCGGGTTTTGGCGCGTCTTTGGGGACGGGCCTGTTTTTTGGGACTGGGGTGGTCGCGTTGGGTTTTCTGCCCGGACCGTCCCCTTGGGTGTTGCTTGCTCTTCCTGCCGTGACTTTGGGGTTCCGGCCGCGCGGTGCGCTCCCGCTATGCGGCGCGGGTTGGGCGGATGAGGTCGCGGCGGACTCTTGTCGCGTACCACGTCGCCAGGCTGGCGGCGATCGCCAGGTCGTCGTGCGGGTATTGGCCTCCGCGCGGACGGACTGAGGCGATCTCTCGCTCTAATATGTGGGCGTGCGCTAACTTGCCGTTGATCCGGAGTAACTCCGTCTCCAGTAAGTAGCGGATGTTACTCACCAGGTCCTTTCGCGGCACCGTCGTGCGGCCTGAGGAGTGGCCGACGTCGTTGCCGGCTGTCATTAGGATCGGCACGATGTTCACGCCTAGTTTCTCGGCTCGGAGCAGTTCGAGGACGACGTGGCCGGGGCCGGCGGAGTCCAGCACGATGTGGATTCGTGGCACCGGTTGGCCGTAGCCATACTGGGCTCGGAGTTGCTCGACGAGACGGGTGATCTTGTTGACCACCTTCAGATACTCGGTTCCGAGCGGGATCCGACGCAGCGAGCCGAGATAGAGCACGGGTCGCGTGGGCTGGCAGTAGCGGACACGGTCGAAACCACCGTGGTTTTCGGTGCAAAGTCCGACTACGGCTACGGCGGAGTAGTCGCGGGCGCGAGCGAGGTCGAGCCCGATGAAGTAGTCGAGAATGGCGCTATACCTCATGTTAGTCCTCTTCGCCCACGCCTTCGTCCCAGTCTTTGCAGAAGGGTTCGAAGTCGTCGCGGAGACACTTCCGGAACGTCTCCACACTAATAAACTGGCCGCTGGAGGCGACGAACTTACATTCGAATTCCTGTTCGAAATCGGCCTTGGCCATGGACTTGCGCATGCCCTCGATGGCTTCCTTGTTCACCCTGGGACAGTCGTCGAGGGTGCCGAAGATTTTGCTCCACGGGCTATCGGGCATGTGCCACTGCTCGTAGAAGTAACCGGATTGGCCGTTGGGCGTGCTGAGTAACATGAACGTGCCGTTGGAGACGGTGAGCATGGGCTCGAGCGCTTTGAATAGCGTGTCGGAGGCGAAGGCGGCCTCGTCGACGATGATTAGGCTCGGCGCGGAGAAGCCGCGGATGGTCTCTTCGCTATCGGGCAGGGCGACGACGACGGAGCCGTTGGGCAGCGTGAAGCCTTCGCACTTGGGCGGCGGCCCGGCGAGTTTTAGGCCCATTTGGCGGGCCAATTGGCGAGACTTTTGGAGGATCTGGCCGGATTGGCGTCCGCTGGCGCTGGCGAGCAGGACGGTCGTGTTCCCAGTATGGATCGCGGTATGGAGAACGCGGACCGCGGCGGCGGTGGATTTACCGGCCTGGCGCGGGGCGAGGACCATGATGCGGGTGTTAGCGTCCTCGATGATCTGGCGCTGGATTTCATCCGGGTTGAACTGGAAGAAGTCCGCGGCCCAATCGATGATCGTGTCGGTGGCGGCTGGCGCTTCGGCGGCCGGGTCCGGAATGATGGAGTCGGGGAGCGGCTCAGGACCGGCCTCGGTGATGTAGGCGCCGTCGGAAAGAGTGCCTTCGACGGGGCGGGCATCGTCGGAATCGGGCAGGCCCGGATGCTGTCTGCCGTTTATTATCAACGACATTTGGGACGGTCCGCTTGTAGCGGGTCGCTTGCCGGTGCGGGTCAGGGCGCGTTCGATGTTGTCGCGCTTGCGGGCGAGGTCGGCGAGGCGCGCGACGGCCCGGTCGGCAGTGCCTCCGGCGATGAGCTCCGCTTTGGTGGCTTCGAGGTTGAGCTTGGCCTTGTCGCGGATGTGCTTAAAGTTCTTCCTCACGTTGGCGAGGGTGTCGTGGAGGTGGTCGTTTTTGGCGGCCTGGATGCGCCAGGTTTCCCACATGTTGCCGGCGAGCTGGGAGACGAGTTCCTCGTCGTAGAAGCCTTTGGGCATCCAGTAGGCGCGGAGTTCGTCCTGGAGTTGGGTGAATGCCTCGACGGATTCCGTGGGCATGAGGTAGAGCGATGTCGAGTAGAGGCCGTGTTTGTAGGCGGCGGTTTTTGAGCGGAACATTCCGGTGGACGTAACAGGTCCTTTGGATTTCGCGCCGTTGATCTTGGCCGATTCGGCGCGGCGTTCCGAGCGATTTGTAAGAGACATGCGGTGCAGTTCCTATCCACTCTTGACTCTACGGGGCGGGCAAGTAGTAAACGCATTGAGGGGTCTTTTTGATTTGGCTGTAAGTGTTTGAGGGGGAAGGGGTTGTTGATTTGAAAATAAATCCATTTCCCTTGTGACTGAGTTTTCCACAGGGGGGCTCACGTTACTACGTGGGCGGGAGTACTGGGGGTGTCGGGGTGTTATGTCGGCGCGGTGCTGGGTGTGTCGACGCGGTGAGAGCGGGTAATGAGGGGGTGGCGACGTGCATCGGTCAGACTCTCGCGGTCGGGTTTGGCGGGCGCACTGGGGGCGTTCGCGAAATGGGTATCGGCGGCGACCGTGTTTGTTAGAGATCGTCCGAAGGGAAGTTCCGCCAGATTTCGGCTTGATTGGCGTCGATGTCTTCGGCGGAGAGATCGACGCCGAGGCCGGCCCACAGACCCTTTACGCTTTGGAAGGGCTGTTGCCCCGCAGGTAAAGAACAGACGGCTTCGAGAATGTGCTCTTCCACTGACATTCGTACTTCCTTCATTGTCCCGGTTCGGTGTGACTATGCAATGGTTTTGGCATCTTGTAGTGGCGGAGTTGTCTGGGTGGGTTCGGTTGGGGCACGACGGTTTGTGTGCTGTTCTCCGATTTGAGTGGGGATCCAGCGGAGGATTGGCGGATTGTCCGCTGGATCGTGGGTTGGGTTAGCCTTTGCGTCGGACGAAGGGCGGTCGGGATGACGCGGTTGGTGATGAGGTGGCGCCGGCGGGGAGGGGGCGGAGGCCGCCGCGTTTCTGGAGGCGGACGAGCAGGCCGGTGAGGCGCGTGTTGGTGCGGTGGAGGGCGTCGAGGCGGCGGGCGCAGTTGACGCCGAGTTGGGCCTGGGCGGTTTGGACGCGCCGGGTTTGCCAGAGATGGCCGGCGAGTTCGGCGACGAGTTCGTCTTCGGTGAAGCCGATGGGGTTCCATTCGGCGCGGAGGCTGTCGTGGAGTTGGGCGAAGGCTTCGGGCGATTCGCCGGGGAGGAGGTAGAGGGGTTTCGCGTATAGACTGGGCGTTTGCCGGGGTGCGTTGGGCGTGACAGGCCCTTGGGCGGTGGCGCTGGCGGTCCGGGCGGAGGCGGCGCTGGGTTTTGAGCTCCTGTAGAGTGACGTGCGGTGGAGTTCCTTTCACCTTCGACTTTACGGGGCGGGGAAGGGGTAAACGCATTTTGGGCGGGGTTGGGAGTGGCTGTAAGTGGTTGATGGGGTGTGGTTTGTTGGTTTGAAAAATAAATTCGTTTGCCTTGTGACTGACTTTTCCTGCATATTCCGCGCGATGCCGATAGCGATTCCGGGGCGAAGCCGATAAGGATTCCGGGCGGATGCCGATAACGATTCCGACGGGAAGCCGATAACAATTCCGACGCGATGCCGATGGGAAACCATCGATTCCCGGAATGATTATCGGC
>CANIVU010000214.1 GCA_947470805.1 Acidobacteriota bacterium
GAACCCCCAACCGGCCGCTGGTGCCGGCGCCGATGTAAAACAAGCGCCCTCCCATTCGGATCCGTTCCACCAGGAGGTCCAAAAATGGCGTGATGGCTGGAATCGCCGCGCCGACGGCGGCGGCCACCTCCGCGTCCTCCTTATTAATGATCGTCAGCAGCTCTTCAGTTGTCACCCGATCAATGCTTGCCGACTTCGGATTTCGTTGTTCCGTTCCCAATGCGCCTAGATGGACCATGCTTCTCCGAGGATCGCACGAACGGCCCGGTTGCTGTTATGCAACCGGGGCAGTACTGAGGTTCTTATAGGTGTACCACCCCGTTGGGGGTGCTACTGGAAATGATGAGGGGATACGGTGTGGCGGGTGTTTTTCCCTAGATTGTCGCCATCTATCTGATTAAAAGCCACTTACGTGCCGCTATGCCCCTTTGTAGCACTGCTTTCCAGAATTTGGGGTGTGTTCGGCGTGTCGCTAACAACTGCTTTACAATCAATCACTTGGTTATGTATTAAGAGTTCTGCAAAAAGGAAATGGGTCATGCTAGACCTTTCAGCATTCACTTGGCGGTGAAGAAAGGAAAGGAAGAAGATGACCCGAAAGAAGGATAACGCAAAGACGGACTGGAAAGCAGCGATGGCCGAGGACCCTGATTTTATGAAGGGTTTGGTGCGGGAGGTGTTGCAACAGGTCCTGGAGTCGGAGATGGAGGAGACGCTGGGTGCAGCGAAAAGTCAGCGTACGGAAGGGCGGAGCGGCTATCGATCCGGGTACTACACGCGGAGCCTGGTGACGCGAGTGGGCAACATCGAATTGCGAGTGCCGCAGGACCGGCAAGGGCAATTCCGTACAGAAGTATTTGAACGTTATCAGCGAAGCGAAAAGGCACTGGTGGGAGCGCTGACGGAGATGTATGTCCAGGGGGTCTCGACGCGGAAAGTAAAGGCGATCACCGAAGAGCTGTGTGGGCACGAGTTTTCAGCGTCGACGATCAGCCGGCTGAACAAGAGTTTGGATGGGGAATTGGAGAAGTTTGCGACGCGGCGATTGGAGGAGGACTATCCGTACCTGATTCTGGACGCACGGTATGAAAAAGTGCGGGAAGACGGAGTGATCCGGAGCCGGGCGGTGCTGGTGGCCATCGGGGTGAACTGGGATGGGCGCCGGTGTGTGCTGGCGGTGGCGTTGGCCAATCGGGAAAGTACCAGCAGTTGGAAGGAGTTTCTGGTGCGAATCCGGGATCGGGGATTGCGAGGGGTGGAGTTTGTGGCCAGCGATGATCATCCCGGGTTGAAGCGGGCGATTGCCGAGGTGGTGCCGGAGGCAGCCTGGCAACGATGCTATGTGCACTTTCTACGCAACGCGTTGGATCATCTGCCGCGGAAGGCCGACGATGATTGCCTGACGGAATTGCGATGGATCTATGACCGGAGGAATCTGCAGGAGGCCAGGCAGGATCTGGCGGCGTGGTTGAAGAAGTGGGGACAGCGATACCCCAAGCTCTGCCAGTGGGTGGAAGACAACATCGAAGAGACGTTCGCGTTTTACCGATTACCGCAGAGTCATCATAAGCATCTGAAATCGACCAATATGCTGGAGAGGCTGAACGAGGAGTTAAAGCGAAGGACGTTGGTGGTGCGTATTTTTCCGAATGCGGAGAGCTGCTTGCGGCTGGTTCGCGCGTTGGCGGTGGAGATTCATGAGAACTGGGTGGAAGCCACGCGGTATCTCAACATGGGGGATCTGGAGGAGCACAAGAAGGAGATGATGCGGAAGATTGATCAGGCCGCCTGAGGGCGCGCCGCCGGGCACACTACAGCTTTGGTCGGCATCCCATTTTTCTTTTTGCAGAACTTGACGTACACAACTCCTCTGCGTGTCCATCGGCGTGGAAAGGCGTTGCAATTGGCTTGCTCTGGCCACGTCCCCCGGGCCTATACCGAGCCTTTCAAGATCACCTGGAGGGTGACGCGCCACGGGATCGATATTTCAGCCTCTTCCGGCAATCTGCAGATTAGCCAGCGGCGTAGATAACTTGCTCCGGACTCGCGTGGCCCGGGGGGCCAAGGCAATCCTGTGTTACCGGACCGGCAGCTTTTCACTGCGCCCGGATCGCGCTCAAACAGAAACGCCCTCGCAGTAAAGCGAGGGCGCTCCCAATCCACCAATTGGATCTATCTTAAATCCGCCGCAGCGCGTGTTCCAGTGCTTCCACAAAAAAGTGGTCGCCCCACATCACCGACTCGTTCACGCCCAGGTCCTTGTGCAGGTGATAGACGCCACCCTTCAGCACTCCTTCCCACTCCTTGTCCTTGTCGGCCAGGTGGTTCTGGCAGAGCGTGCGCAAAATGCGCACGCCGGTGTTCCAGTAGAAGTGTCCCTTGATTGGATCGTGCAGCAGGCGGCCCAGCCGCAGCATGGCGCTGGCGGCAATGGCGGCGGCCGACGTATCGATCTGCTTGCGCTGGTCGGCCGGGGCGTTGAAGTCCCAGGGCGCCATGCCGTCGGCGTTACCGTGCGTGATGTAGTAGTCGGCGCAGTCCTCGGCGGTCTCCAGGAAGTGCGGGTCGCGGCTGTATTCGTAGGCCGTGGAGAACCCATAGATCGCCCAGGCCAGGCCGCGCGCCCAGCAGGAGTCGGCGCGGTAGCCCTGCTGCGTAGCTTCGCGGAGGAACTCGCCGGTTTCGATGTCGAAGATGCCTTCGTGCGCCGTCGAGCCGTCGCCGCGCACCAGGAACCGGCGCGTGGTGAGCGAATGGCGCGTGGCGATCTCTCGCAGGTTCTTGTCGCCGGTCGCGCGGGCGGCGTAGAACACCAGCCCGACGTTCATCATGATGTCGATGAAAAGAGAATTTTCGGCCACGAACGAGCGCAAGTAGTTGCCCTTGTCGCGATACCGCAGCGCCAACGTTTTGCCCGCTTCCACGACGATTTCTTCCAGCTTCGGGTCGCGATCCACCTGGAACCACCGGTAGTAGGAGTGCTGGAACACGAAACCCAGGTCGTGGACATCACGGTCGCCCTTCCGCTTCTCCAGCGGTTTTGTGTAGTCGACGGCCTTCTTGTACCAGTATTCCGGATCCTTGCCGCCGGTCTCGGCCTCAAAACGACGGAACAGCCACATCATGCCGGGCAGAAAGCCGTCGCACCAACGGGTCCACGCCGGGCCGTCGTGCTTCCACTTACCGTCTTTCGTGTACATCGGATAGAAGCCCGGATGGTTATCAATCAGGCGCTTCACCTGTTTCTGCGCGAAGCGCATCGACTTTTCAAAAAGGGCTTTATCGGTCTCAAGAGTAAACTGGATCACGGCTTTTTTGCTCCGGAACTTCCTATTCGCAGTGTCCGCCAGTTAAGCAGTAAACCACGGGGAAGATCGAGGGAATCCTTTCTAACGTAGAAGACATCGCGGTGCGGTAGCATCGACAGTTCCCGTTGACTCGGTTTCTGGTAGATGCCGCGAGAGCTGAATTCGTTAACCGGAATCGCGCCGCCTTCTTCCAATTGTCCCTCGAATGGGCCAACTTTGCCATCGAAGGAAATTTCCCGCCATTGCAGCGCCACCAGGATCCGTTCCTGGCCCCGGAAATCCTTACGCCTTTCGAGCAACGCCACGTTGCCTTTCAACATCGCGCCCTTCGGAATCCACACCTGTTTCCTGCTTTTAGAATTGTGCGTCACCCGCGCTTCAATCTCATCGCCAATGGCATTTCCCGGGAATTTCAAGGGGGTCAACAACTCCATCTCGACAAGCAGCCCTGCCGGCAGCGAGATTGCCTCCGCCAGTGGCGCCGGGGCTGCATCGTCCTCCGGCACTTCGGCGAATGACAGGGTGGACTCGCCCGCATACTGCCGGCACCGCGAGAAATGAATCACGTTGCGGCTCGCCCCGCCCTGGAAATCCTCCATCACCATTTCCGATGATTTCGGCAAAAGGAACGTCGATTCCCCGATCGGCACCCGTTCATACTGCATCGAATCGCGCGCCGCCTTCAGCGGCAGCACCGGCGGAATATCCACCGCGTCCACATCCAGCCGCACCAGGTCGAGCGTCTCCACATCGTTCCAGAACGAGCCGCGGTAGCCGGTGATCCCCGACAGCGTACCGATGGTGATCTTGTACCCGCTTCGGAACTGCGGCACCGTGTAGTCGTAGCGCGCCACCGTCCGCCCGTCGATTACCTCTTCCCCTTTGTAGGTAATCAGTGGCGTGCCACCCAGAAAAACGGACCGCGCGTGCAAGGCGAAGCTCCCGTTGCC
>CANIVU010000215.1 GCA_947470805.1 Acidobacteriota bacterium
GATGGACCGCCTCATCGCCGCCCGCCGCCAGTACATGGAAGAAATCTTCCAGCTCAACGGCGCCACCGTCAGCGACATCGAAGTCCTGGTCAGCCAAAAAGGCGACATCCTGGAGCGCATCGACGCAAGTATCCGCCGCCTGAACCTGGAGATCTCCAGAATCGAGCGCGACCTGCTCCAAATGAGAAAAGGATTCTCCCAGCAAGGACCCTCCCACAAGCCCTTGCAAACAAGGGAACAACCCGGAATTTCCCTGGAGCCGTGCTACCAGGAAACTCCGCAACCTGGGACGATTCCCACCCCAAACCCGGAAAACCCGGTCGAAGGAGGCCCGCAAGCACCCAAAATGCCCGACACGGCCACCAAAATCTAACCCCTAAACCGCCTGCCTACACCCGAAGTGTGCCCAAAATAGCCACATGCCCGCCAAAGACAAGTTCGTCGACTACTGCATCGACCTCTTCGCCCCCCTCGGCCGCATCGACTCCCGCTACATGTTCGGCGGCTGGTGCCTCTACTGCAACGGCACCGTCTTCGCCCTAATCGCCGACGGCGCCATCTACCTAAAAGGCGACGCCCAGAACATCCCCCAGTTCGAAGCCCGCGGCTGCAAACCCTTCCAACCCTTCCCCGACAAGCCCGGAACCATGAAGTACTTCCAGGCCCCGCCCGAAATCTTCGAAGACCCCGACGCCTGCCAGCGATGGGCCACCGGCGCCATCAACGCTGGCTCTCGTCCTTATACTGCTCGAAAATCGCGTCAAACTCCCAGTGTGCCCCGTCAAAAATCTCCAAAAGCCGCGGATCAAAATGCGCCGGCGAAGTCCGCCCGTCGCCCTCCAAAATAATCCGGCACGTCGCCTCGTGGTCGATCCCCCGCTTGTAACTCCGCCGGCTCCGCAGCGCATCGTAATGATCGCTCAGCATCACAATCCGCCCCGAAATCGGAATCTGATCCCCGCTCAAACCGTGCGGATACCCGCTCCCATCCCAATGCTCGTGGTGCGTCAGCGCGATCTCCCGCGCCATATCCAGCAACCGCGAACTCGACCCCTCCAACAGGCTCGCCCCAATCTGCGTGTGCGACTCCATCACCTGCCGGTCCCCGCCGTCCAACGACCCCCGCTTCCGAATTAAATCGTCCGGAATTGCGATCTTGCCGACATCGTGCATCGGCGCCGCTCGAAAAATTAATACCTGATCCTCGTCCGCCCACCCCAAATGCCGCGCCAAAACCTTCGCGTAATGGCTCACCCGCTGAATGTGTGCCCCGGTTTCCCGGTCCTTGTACACCGATGCCCGCGTCAGCCGCAGCACCGTGTCGTAGTAAGCCTCTTCCAGCTCCTGCGACCGCCGCCGCTCCAACTCCAACGCAAACCCCGTGTCAGCGCGCGCAGCTCTCCCCAAGGCGCGCGCCGCCCTCAGCTCTTTCTTCAGGGATTTCTGGAGTTGTTCCAACTCCCCGATCCGCGCCATCGCTTCAGCAAGCGTCGCTGGCGGGCCCTTCAATGCCTTCCCGTTCTCTCTCGCCATCCTCGCGTCAAGTCTACACGATCCAACTAGTTCCCAAGCCGGAAGTTGTCTCCCAGGTAAATCTTCTTCACTTCCGGATCCTGCCCCAGCTCACTCGGCGACCCGGTTCGGAAGATCTTCCCGCTGTTGATAATGTACGCCCGGTCCGTCACCGCCAGCGTTTCCCGTACGTTATGGTCCGTGATCAGAATCCCGATCCCGCTCCGCTTCAGCTCGAAGATGATCCGCTGCAGCTCTATTACTTGTATCGGATCAATTCCGGAAAAAGGTTCGTCGAGAAGCAAAAAAGATGGCTCAATCACCAAACTCCGCGCAATCTCCGTCCGCCGCCGTTCCCCGCCCGACAGCATGTACCCCTTCGACGCCCGCACCGTCTCCAGCCCCAGCTGTTCCACCAGCCGGTTCATCCGCTCCCGCCGCTGCCGCGCGTCCAACGGCAACGTCTCCAAAATCGCCATCAGGTTCTCTTCCACCGTCAGCTTCCGGAAAACGCTCGCCTCCTGCGGCAGATACGAGATCCCCCGCCGCGCCCGCCGGTACATCGGCAGGTTCGTGATGTTGTCGCCATCCACCGTCACCTGCCCCGAATCCGGGCTGATCAACCCAACGATCATGTAGAAGCTCGTGGTCTTCCCCGCGCCATTCGGGCCCAACAGCCCAACCACTTCCCCCTGCGCCACGTTCACGGAAACGTTGTCCACCACCTTCCGGCCGCGGTACGACTTCGAGATTTCCTTCGTCTCCAGAACACGCATCACTTGGTCTTCTTCTTTCGCTTCAGCCGGCTCTCCGTCGGCTCGCTCTCCGCGCCGTCCACCAGCAACTTATCATTGTCGGCGAAAAACGTGATCATCTGCCCGCGCGTCGTTCCCTGCACCGAATCGGTGAACACCGGCGTCCCGCCCGTCAGGATAACCTTGCTCTCCGCCACTTCATACACCGCGTGGTCGCTCTTGCCCGTGCGCGTCTTGTCCGGCGCCGTCTGCAGAATATCGACCTTCCCATCCGCATTCGCCCGCTGCAACGAGTTCCCCTCGTCCTGCGGCGTCTTCGGATCGTCCTTGGTGAACCAAGCCCGCAGCTCCTCGCTCTTGACCTTCAACTCCCCACGAACCAGCGACACCCCGCCCCGGTAATACGCCACCTTCTCCCCGTCTTTGTAATCCATCTCAGGCGCCCGCACCAGCGTGAACAACTGCGCCACCGGCGCCTTCGCCCCCGCCTTCGGCCGTTCCCGCGTCTGCGTGAACACCTTCCCGCTCGCCTGCAACACCTGCGCCTTCCGGTCGATCGTGATCGTCTCCGCTTCCACCTTATCGGCGCCCTGCCACAGCGTTGCCCCGCCCTCGTACCGGATCCACGTGTTCTGCTTCTGCGTGGTCATCTTCGCCGCACGCGCCTGAATCGTCTCGCTCGAATCGATCAGAGACGACTTCGGCTTGGCCGTCTTCTTCTCTGGCAGCCGCGTCGAAACCACGCGATCCGTCGCCACCATATCGCCCGTCTTCTGGTCCAGCTCAATCAACGCCGCATCGGTCGATCCGGTCGGATCCCAGATCCGCGCCGTGCCCTGCAACGTGATGTGCTCGGTGGCCTGCTGCAACTTCGCGTGATCGGCCTTCGCCCGCCGGTCGCCCTCCTCGTACTGGAAGTTCGTCCACTGTTCCAACTGGCTCATGTCCCCGGTCTTCGGGTCAAACGTCGCCAACAGATCCTCCGACGAAGTCTTCGAATCCGGATTCGCCGGCTTGCCCTTCTCCGCCGGCTTGCCCTTGGTCAGCGTGGTCACCTTCGACGCCCGGAACTTCTCCAACTGATTCTTCGGCCCGTAGTTGATCCAGAACCGCTCGCCATTCATCTTCCGGTAGCGCTCGGTCGCCAGCTTCGGCAGGAACTCAATCTCGCCCGGCGTCTGCGTGACAACGGTGTCAATCTCCTCGCCGCCCGGCTTCATCGCCAGCTCCACAATATCCGATCGCATGATCCGCGTCGCCGTCTTCGGCGGGACGGATTCAACCGTCGTGGCGCCATGCGCGAGAGCCTTCTTCAAAACCGATTCGCCCTTCGGCGTCTCAAAGTCCATATCGACGTGCTGCGCCGTCACCGTTGTCCGGCCCGTATCGGAGGTGGTCACCAGCCGCGCGTTCCGCTCGCCCTCAATCCGGTTGATGGCATTCTTATCCGCAAACCGCATCACCAAATGGTCCGCGGCATACTCCAACACCCGCTTCGGCTGCTTGTCCTCGCCCTTGGCGTTCTCGGCCTCGACGAGGTCAATCTCCCCATCCGCCAGCGTCACCACCGACGCCCCGGCGTTCAGCGTCAGCGTGTCCCGCGTCAACCGCGACCACTGCTTCAAATAGATCTTCGCTTCTTCTTCCCGGTACGACAGCGCGCCGGCGGCGATCAGCATCGTTTTCTTGCCCTTCGTCCAAGCCAGATCGACGTCCTTGTGCATCTGCAACTCGCGCAGCGCCGGATCATACGTCGCGCCCACGGCCGATCCGCGAGAGTTCTCAAACTCAAACTCCGCCTTCCGGTCCGTGTTCACCTTGCCCGTTTGCGTGCTGTACGTGACGCCGGAAGTCTTGATATGCACCAGCCGGTTCTTGGC
>CANIVU010000216.1 GCA_947470805.1 Acidobacteriota bacterium
ACCGTCTCCGTCGACCGGTTACGCCTTTGTGAGCATGTCCGAAAAACCTGACCCTACAGATCGACAATGGATTCGCGCGTTGACCGGATCCACCGCCGTCAACTTGCCTCTCTCTGATGCCCTCGGCGGAATCGCCGGTGCCATGGAAGGCGCGTTGCTGCTGTCCCAGGTCGCCCCGGGCCTGGCGCTGCCGGTCGTCATTGCCGCCGGCGGGAATTGCCAGGTTTACTTCGTCCATACCGACGCCGTGGCGCTGCGTGCCGCCTATCAATCTACGCTACGGACAAAGTATTCCAAACGAGTGCTCTTTTTTCACGGGCATTTGCGCGATTTCTTTCGGAATTTGCCGCTCCATCCGGCCGCGGCTTGTGTCGCGAACGGTGGGGAGGCGCTGGCGGCTTGGAACGAACTGCCGTCCGGCGCGGCGGTCGTCGTCCATAACGCCTTTCGCGAAGAAGATCACTGGGTGGACGCCGGGTTCCTGGAGCGCATCCGGACGGAGAACGAGTACCGCGTTTTCCGAACCACCGGCCGATTCCAACGTACCGCCACCGACCTGCCGGACGATGTCTTCCAGAAGTGCCGGGCACAGCTGACGACACACTATTTCCACGACAACAAGCTTTCCGCCACCGACGCGACGACGCCGTGCGAGGCCGCCACACAGGCCGCGCGCCAGTGGCGCCGCGGCCACGAACCGCCCGCCGTGGGCGGTTATGGCGAATGGCCCTACGCCGCCGTGCCCACGCCGCTGCCAGATACGCTGCCCGATGGCGAGCGCTGGCCGCTGATCTCGGTCGTCACGCCCTCCTACAATCAGGGCCAGTACATCGAGGAGACGATTCTTTCCGTCGCCCGCCAGGGCTATCCGCGCGTCGAGCACATCGTGATGGACGGCGGCTCGAAGGATTCGACCGTGGCCGTCATGGACCGCTACCGGCACGTGCTGGCGGCGGCGATTTCGGAAAAAGACAAAGGCCAAAGCAACGCGATCAACAAGGGCATGGCGCTGGCCACCGGCGACGTTCTGACCTGGCTGAACAGTGACGACATGCTGGCGCCGGGCGCTTTGGCGTCGGTGGCCATGGGATTCCACACGTCGCGGGCCGATCTGGTGGCGGGCATCGTCACGCTCCGGACCGGCGGCAAGACAGTCGCGCATCACATGACCTGCTGCGAGCCGGGACCGCTGCCGCTCGACGATCTGCTGGACCTCGATGGCGGCTGGAACGCCGGACAGTTTTTCTATCAGCCCGAAGTGATGTTCTCCCGCGACATCTGGGAGCGCGCCGGCGGGAAGGTCCGCGAGGATCTTTACTACAGCATGGACTACGATCTGTGGGTCCGCATGGCCGAGGCCGGCGGCCGCATCCACGTGATCGGCCGCTCGGTTGCGTGGTTCCGGATTCACGAAGAGCAGAAGACCAACGCCGAGGCGAAGTTCAAGACCGAGCTTTCGAACTACGTCGATGAGTTCTACGCCCGCACCGGGCGCGCGCGCCGGCCGAGCCGCGCGCACAAGCAGCCGAAGCATCAGTTGCGGATCGCGATGTTGAACGATCACGGCTTCCGCTACGGCGCCGGGATCGCGCATCAGCGCATGGCCGATTCGATGACGCTGGCCGGGCACACGGTGTTGCCGATGTCGCTGCGCGCCGAGCCGGGCTACACCGGCGAGCCCACTCACCTGACGGCGGCCGAGGTGGAAGAGGTTGTGAGCGCGTCGCGGCCCGACATCATCATCGCCGGCAACATCCACTCCGCCGGGCCGGACCCGTGGCAGTTGGGGATTCTGGCGGATAAGTATCCGACGATGTCGGTACTGCACGACTTCTGGCTGTTGACCGGGCGCTGCGCCTATCCGACGCCGTGCGAGAAATATCTCACCGGCTGCGACGACTCCTGTCCGACGGCCGAACAGTATCCGAAACTGGCGCCGGAGTTGATCGCCGATGCCTGGGAGCGGAAGCAGAAGCTGCTGTTCGCCGATAACAAGCTGATGCTGCTGGGCAACTCCACGTGGACCAGCGAGTTCGCGCGGAATACGATGCGGATTTCGGGCGGCGGCCGTTCGGCCAGCCCGGTGGGGCAGTTCCGGCTGAACTTCCCGCTGCATGTGTTCGAGCCGAAAGACCGCAGGACGTGCCGCGCGATTCTGGGGCTGCCGGAAGACCGGTTCATCGTGCTGTTGACCGGCGACCTTTACGACAAACGCAAGAATACGCAATTGGCGTTGGACGCGCTGGAGAGTTTGAACCTTCCGGATTTGACGGTGGTGAGCCTGGGGCAGAAGCGCGACGGCGAGTCGTTCACGCTGCCCGACATCCGGCGCATGGGCCACATTACGGACATGACGCTGCTGACCAATCTCTATTCGGCGGCCGATCTGTTCGTCGGCCCGAGCCAGGAGGAGACGTTCGGCCAGGTGTTCATCGAGGCGATCGCCTGCGGGACGCCGGCGATCGGCGTGCGAGCCTCCGGCATGGCGGAGGCGGTGGTGGAAGGGCTGACCGGGTTGCTGGCCGATGGGTTTGAGCAGGAGACGTTGGCGTCGGTGATCTACTACCTCTACGCGCGGCCGGAGTTGCGGCAGAAGATGGCGTTGTGGGGCCGGATTTACGTGGAGAACGAATGGTCTCCGCAGGCCTCTTACTATCATCTGTTCCGGGCGTGGCGGCAGTTGGGATTGCTCAATTCGCTGCAATTGCAGCCGAAGATCGGCTTCGTGGCCGAACAGCCGGAGACGCCGGAGTGCAAGCCGATCCACCGGGTGGAGGGGATCACGCTGGACACCTCATCGCTGGGGCCGGAAGAGGGGCCGTACGAGGAGCACGGTTTACCGAAGTTCCGTTGGGCGTACGGGCCGAAGTCGGAAGTGAAGATTCACTCGCAGATACGCGGGTCCCATTCACTGGTGCTGCGGTACCGGAACATGCATCCGGGGCAGACGGTATCGGTGGCGGTGAATGGCGCCACGGTGGGCACCTATCCGCTCGTCGCGACCGGGATCAAGATGGGCCGGATGCTATGTGTGCAGGCCGATCTGCGCCGGGGCGAGAACCGGGTGCAGATGGAGTTCACGCGGTGGGACGATACGTCGAGCGGCGCGCGGCCACTGGCGGCGGCGATCACCGAACTTTCGTTCCTGCCCGATCTGGCGACGACGCGGCCGGCCTAAGGCTTCTTGACGAGATTGACCAGCCGCCGTGGGAGGAGGCTCGCTTCGATCTTGGAGAGTTCGGACTGCTGGTGTTCGATGTGGGCGTGGAGGCTTTCGATCTGGCGGCCGCGATTGGCGCGGTCGGCTTCGATGGCGGCGAGGTTTGCGGAGAGGCGCTCGATGAGTTGCAGGCGGGCGCCGCGGTCGGATTCGATTTCGGCGATCCGCGTATTGAGGCCGCCGATGACGGCTTCGCCGTGGGCGATGACCTGCTCCTTCTCTCTGAGCTTGGATTCGGAACGGGCGAGGAGTTGCTGGTGTTCTTCGATGGCGGCGTTGGCGGAATCCAGGCCGGCGAGGAGATTGTCGATGACTTCCTGCTTGGCGCGTTGATCGGCTTCGACGTCGGCGAGTTTATCGGAGAGAGCGTTGATGAGGACGAGGCGGTCGGCGCGGTCAGCTTCGATGGCTTCGATGGACTCGGTGAGCTGCTCGATGAGGCTCTGCTTGTCGGCCTGGTCCTGTTCGATGCCGGGGATGCGGGCGACTTCGGCGAGGCAGCGGGCGAGTTCATCGCGGAGGTCGGGAACGAGTGTAAGAACGGAGCGAAGTTCGCTTTCTGAGCGGCGGAGCTGCTGACGGAGATCGGCAATCGTGCCTTGATAGCGGCTTTCCACCTGATCAATGGAGGCGCGGGCGGCGTCGAGAGCGGCGGCGCGTTCGGTGCATTCCAAATCGAGGCGCTTGTTTTCTTCGCGAAGGGCGGCTAGCTCAGGAAGAGTCGCTTCCTGTTGCTGGAGGGCGGCGATGCGCGTCTTGTATTCGAGGAGCTGGCGGGCGGTGCGCTCGTGGAAGCGGGCGAAGCGGCGTTCGAGGGCCTCGTTGGCGTCGAGGACGTGGCGGAGGGAGTCGAGTTCGGCCCGGAGCGAATCGAGTTGCTCGGTGGCGGCGGTGGAGAGGACGGTGAGCCGGGTGAAGGC
>CANIVU010000217.1 GCA_947470805.1 Acidobacteriota bacterium
GACACCGTCCTCTGCTACTCCGACGGCATCAGCGAAGCCACCAACGAAGCCGGCGACATGTGGGACGAAGAGACCGTCGAACAGATCCTCCGCGACTCCGCCCACCTCTCCGCCGCCGAACTGATCCAGAAGCTGATCGCCGCCGCCGATGAGTTCGCCGGCGCCGCCGAACAGGCCGATGATATGACCGTGGTGGTTCTCAAGGCCCGATAACGGCACTCTGTTAAACTGGTGTCTGCATTTTTTACGAAGAGGACCTATGCCGCTGAAAGTTGACCGCAGTTCGCTGGAATCCGGGGTGGAAGTCATTACGCTGGCTGGCAGCTTGACGCTCGGCCGCGATGCCCAGAACCTGGAATCTTCCGTCGAAGAGCTCATCAAACAGCAGAAAACGCGCATCGTCCTGGACATGTCGGAAGTGTCCTTTGTCGATAGCGCCGGCGTCGGCATTCTCGTTGGCTCTCACGGCAAGGTGGCCACCGCCGGCGGCAAACTGCGCATGGCCGGCGTCACCCCGCGCGTCCTCAACGTCCTGAGAATCACCAAAGTCGACAACCTGCTGGCGCTGGACGAAAACCTCGCCGCCTCGCTCGCCGCTATCTAATAGCAAGATCTAACGCCGCCGCGGCGCGTTCGCAACCCCGGCCCGCACCCGGTCAAACCGCGCCCCGCCAACAAACTCAATCCCCACGGCGAACTTCGTCCCCGCCGGCGCGCATGTGCGCACAACACCCGTGCAAGTCATGCCAAGCGCGTGGCAACGGATCTGCACCGGCGCCGTCTCCGCCAGCAATTCCGGCAGCGCAAACCGGATGCCGGCATCAGAAATATCAATCGCCATCGCCTGCCGGCAGTGCGGTTTCCCCTGCGGATCCACCCAGGAGATCTGCAACGGTGACGACAACATGACGCGGTTGTTCCGGCGACGCCCGGTAGTGGCCATACTTCGAATATCGGACGAAACGGCGAAAAGTTGAGCGCCACTCAAACGAAAACGCCCCGAATCTTTATACTTTCTTTACACCCGCCCCCGGCATCTTTGCACAGCCCTTACGCCGTCCGCCCCACGCTGAAGTTGTGGAACCCTCTGCACAAGAAGCGCCGTCCGGGACGCGGGTTGTCGTCGCCAGCACAGTCGCTCTCTCCTTCATCACCTTTTGGCAAGCCGCCGCCGTCGTATTAAACGACCTCGCCTCCACCATGTTCTACATCGGTGGCATCACCGAACAAGCCCTCGGCAAGTCCGCCCCGTGGCTCGTCCTCGCCGTCATGCTCTTCAGCTTTGTCGTCCGCTCCATCTATATGGAGAGCTGCAGCATGTTCGTCCGCGGCGGCGTCTATGTCGTGGTTCGCGACAGCATCGGCCCCACCATGGCCAAGCTCTCCGTCTCCTCCCTCGTCGTCGATTACATCCTCACCGGCCCCATCAGCGCCGTCGCCGCCGGCCAGTACCTCGGCCGCCTCTTGAACGAATTCGCCGAAGTCTCCGGCTCCAAATGGCACACCGACCCCAACAGCTTCGCCGTCTTCTTCAGCATCCTCGTCACCTGCTACTTCTGGTGGAGCAACATCAAGGGCGTCCCCGAATCCAGTCACAAAGCCCTCCGCATCATGCAGGTCACCACCGTCATGGTCGTCGCCTTGCTCATCTGGTGCCCGCTGACGATTCTCCTCCAAGGCGGCGCCCCGCTCCCCCCGCTCCCCACCCCAGCCAACCTCCACATGACCCACGAATCCCTCGGCTGGCTCGACGGCACCTGGTTCGCCCAATTCTCCTTCGTCATCATGGTCGTCGCCCTCGGCCATTCGCTCCTTGCCATGAGCGGCTTTGAAACCCTCGCCCAGGTCTACCGCGAAGTCGGCTACCCCAAGCTGAAAAACCTCCGCATCACCGCCAACATCGTCTGCACCTACGCCGCCATCTGCACCGGCGTCATCTCCGTCCTCGCCGTCATGATCATCCCCGACGCCCTCCGGCCCCAGTATTACGACAACATGCTCGGCGGCCTCGTCATGCATCTCGCCGGTCCCCACGCCCTCAAGCTCGGCTTCCACGCCTTCGTCGTCGTCGTCGGTGTGATGATCCTCTCCGGTGCCGTCAATACGTCCCTCATCGGTGTCAACGGCGTGCTCAACCGCGTCGCCGAAGACGGCGTCCTGCTCGATTGGTTCCGCCGCCCCCACCGCCGCTTCGGCACCACCTACCGCATCCTGAACCTGATGGCGCTGCTGCAGATCGTGACCATCCTTCTCAGCCGCGGCGACGTCCTCCTCCTCGGCGAAGCCTACGCCTTCGGCGTCGTCTGGAGCTTCGCCCTCAAGGCCCTCGGCGTCCTCGTCCTCCGCTTCCAGCGCCATGACCAGGAATATAAGGTGCCGCTCAATTTCAGCATCGGCGGCCGCGAAATCCCCTTCGGCCTCGGCGCCGCCACGCTGACACTCTTCCTCGTCGCCATCGCCAACCTCTTCACCAAGGAAATCGCCACCATCTACGGCGTCACCTTCACCATCATTCTCTACACCCTCTTCCTGGTCTCCGAACGCATCAACGCCCGCAAAAAGTCCGAGCACCGCGCAGACCTCGAAGTCTTCCGCCTCGAACACGAATCGACCATCGGCTCCGACACCGTCCGCGCCCGCCCCGGCTGCGTACTGGTCGCCGTCCGCGACGGCAGCCGGCTCGCCCACCTCCAGCGCGCCCTGGCCAAGACCAACCTCCGCCGCCACGACGTCGTCGTCCTCACCATCCGCCAACTCTCCGCCGGTGCCGCCGAATACGGCCTGCAGGAAAATCAGATCTTCGCCACGCCAGAACAGGAACTCTTCTCGAGCGTCGTCGCCCTCGCCGAAAAGCAGGGCAAAACGGTGGAACTGCTCGCCATCCCCGCCGTCGATCCCTTTGACGCCATGGTCCGCACCGCCACCGCGCTGCAAGCCTCCAAGCTGGTCGTCGGCGTCTCCGAGCGCATGGCGTCCGAAGAACTAGCCCGCCTGGTAGGCTTGGCCTGGGAGCGCCTCCCTGCCCCCCGCCACCCGTTCTCGCTCGAAATCAGCACGCCCTCCCGCGACCCCATGTTCGTGAACCTCGGCCCGCATCCCCCGCGCCTCTGGCCGGAGGATGTCGACCGGCTCCACCAACTCTGGCTCCGCATCACCGAGGAAAGCGCCCTCGGGTCCAAACTCCACCACCGCGACGTCGTCGGCGCCGCCCTCCGCCTCCTGGAACAGGAGCTAGACGGAGAAACCCGCCAACGAACCATTCAGTTGGTGGAAACGGAAGCCCAAACGCCACACCCATCGATCGCCTCCAATCTCAAGAGCGACGCGGACGAAAAGGAGTCGTAACGGCCAAGGCCAGGGTAAGAGCAGAAATATCTTCACTGGTGATGATGCAATCGGGCAACGGATCCTGTTTGTACAAGTGACGGCACGAAAGACACCACCAAGGAGATTTTCTATGACCACCTTTACCCGTATGGCCCATTTGCTTCTGATTCCCGCCGCGTTTGCCGGCGTCATGATGGCCGGCGACGAGGCCTCCTTGACCCCAGCCAGCACGGGCGCGCACCGGATTGAGCCGGCGGCCGTAGTGACGATGGTGAACCCGGTGTATCCCAAGATTGCCCTGGCGCAGCGGGTGCAGGGCGCGGTGGTGTTCGATGCCGTTGTTGCGCCGGACGGCACGCTGGCGCGGTTGACGCCGGTGAGCGGGCCAAAAGTTTTGATGCAGCAGGCGATGACGGCGGCGCGGCAATGGACCTATTCGGCGGCTTCGATCGACGGGGTTGGCGCCTATGGCTCCACTCGGATCCGCGTGAATTTCCAAATGCAGTAGAGCAGGCGGACTCGCCGCGCAAGGCCGACGAAGCACAGCCCCCGCACAATATCCGGCACATGGCAAAACCGGAAGCCGAAGACACAACCCACCAAACACCCGTAATCAATAGATAGATGCGGGTGATTTGGTGCGCCCGGACTGGGCTTGTCCCCTGACGTGAGACACGAGTCTAGACACAGCTAGCTATCCGGCCGAAAAAGCACTGGACAGTAAGATTTAGGTTTAGCAGAATCGCGGTAGCTGGGGAAACAGAAGCGAGCTCTGCTGGAGAGCAACTCGTGGAGGGA
>CANIVU010000218.1 GCA_947470805.1 Acidobacteriota bacterium
CCTCGCTTCGCTCGCCGTCGCTCCGTTCCGCGGCTCCCCACGCCGTGGTCGATCCGTTCGTCTGCTGCTTGTTCATTCCGGTTCTCTTTCCCGCTCTGCTCTTTAATTAGTCGAACCGAATTTGTCTCACCTATGTTGGCACGGAGGGGTCCGTCAATGAAGAATTGCAATCCACCAACGAGGAGTTGGAAACATCCAAGGAAGAACTGCAGTCCATAAACGAAGAACTCACGACGGTAAATACGGAGCTCCAATCGAAGCTAAATGACCTTTCCCGCGCCAACAACGATATGAACAATTTGCTGGCAGGGACAGGGATAGCGACCATCTTCGTGGATCACGCCCTGCGAGTGCTCCGCTTCACTCCCTCGGCGACGCGAATCATGAACCTGATTCCTTCTGACACCGGGCGGCCGTTGTACCATGTCGTATCCAATCTGGCAGGGTATAACGGACTGCAGTTCGATGTACAGGCAGTGCTGGAAACGTTGATCCCCAAAGAGGTGGAAGTACATTCGCAGTATGGAGAATACTACTCCATGCGGATTCTGCCCTACCGGACGTTGAACAACGTGATCGAGGGGGCGGTAATCAGCTTTATCGACATCAGCCAGACGAAGAAAGCCGAGAAGGCGCTGGGTGAAATGGAGACAACGCTGAAGGCCGCACTGGATCATAGTCCAGTCGGCATTTTGATCGTGGATGCGCCGGGCGCACGGATTCGATACGTGAATGACTCCGGGTTGTTACTCGGTTCGGTACAAGCCGAAGGCGCGGTGAGCCGGTTTGTTCCCAGCCCGAATCTATTCGAGTTGGACGGTACGAAAGTGTCGCCGGGGACGATACCGCTGGCGGTGGCCATGCGAACAGGGAAAGCTACGAGCCGGGAGGTGGCGATCGTCCAAGGGGACGGCAGCAAGCGCTTCGCTCTAACGAAGGCGGCGCCGATCATGGACGCTGACGGCAAGATCATCGCTGCCATCAAAATAACCATGGACATCACGGAGCGGAGGGAGGCAGAACAGCTGCAACTGCAGTATGTGGCGGCGCTGGAGGCAGCCAATAAGAAGCAGATTTTGGATGCCGCTGAATTGGAGCGCGCGCTGGAGCAACTCCACATTGCCAAGGCGCACGCCGAAGAGGCCAGCCTGGCCAAGAGCGAATTCCTGGCATCGATGAGCCACGAGATCCGGACGCCGATGAACGGTGTAATTGGCATGACGGGCCTGCTTCTCGGCACGGCGCTCACGCCGGAGCAGCAGGGATACGCGGAGATCGTCCGCGGGTCCGCCGAAGCGCTACTCACCATCATTGACGACATCCTGGATTTCTCGAAAGTCGAGGCGGGTAAACTGGAGCTGGAACTTAACCCCTTCGACCTGGAAAAGGCGTTGGAGGACATCGTTGAACTTTTGTCCGTAAAGGTGCGGGACAAAGAGCTGGACCTTTTCGTTTATATCAGCCCGCATTGCCCCCGCCATGTGGTCGGGGACGGGGGACGGATCCGGCAAGTACTGTTGAACCTCATATCCAATGCTGTGAAGTTCACCCACACCGGGCATGTGCTGGCAGAAGCCGAACTTGTTAGCAGCGCGGATGGCGTGGCGCGAATCCGCTTCTCCGTTATCGATACGGGAATCGGTATTTCCCCGGAGCGCGTTGGCAAGCTATTCCAACGCTTTCAACAGGGCGACAGCTCTACAACGCGGAGGTATGGCGGCACCGGGCTTGGGCTTGCCATCGCCAGCCAGTTGGTGGCGCTGATGGGTGGAACCATTCAGGTATCGAGCGAGGAGGGGACAGGGTCGGCATTTTCCTTCGAAATTCCGCTTCCTTTCCTTCCAAACCAGGCGCCTGTGGCGGAGCCGGAAGTGCCACTCGCAGAAGTCCGGGTACTGGTCGTGGATGACCACCCGTTTTGCCGCTTTCTTACGACCGAGCTGTGTTCCAGTTGGGGGATGCGGGCGGAGGGGGCCAAATCCGGAGAAGTCGCGCTGCGGATGGTGGCCGAGGCGAAGGGCCAAAATGATCCGTACCAGGTACTTTGCCTGGACTTCCAGATGCCTGATGTGGACGGCGCCGCCGTTGCCGCCGCCATCAAGGAAGCGAGCGGCGCCGATGGGCCGTCCATTTTGTTGATCACCTCGGTCTGTTCGCAAGAAGACTTACAACGGGCACGGGCGGCCGGTGCGGA
Organism: Acidobacteriota bacterium; assembly: GCA_947470805.1. GTDB lineage: Bacteria > Acidobacteriota > Terriglobia > Bryobacterales > Bryobacteraceae. Next base: position 2,195 of record CANIVU010000218.1, read on the forward strand.
TCTGTGTCTGATAAAGCCGCTGCGGGGTTCCAGGCTGCAGGCCGCGTTCCGGCAGATTCTGGGAGGGAATACGGAAGTGGCGCAAAGTGCGCCACCCATCGAGCCAGTTGCCGCGGAGTTTGCGGGACGTAGGGTCCTGTTGGTTGAAGACAATCTGGTTAACCAAAAAGTAGCGTATACGCTCCTGAAGAAGTTGGGCTGCACAGTGGAATGTGCTATTCACGGACGCGAGGCGGTGGCCATTACGGAGGGCGCCGAGTTCGACATGATTTTCATGGATTGCCACATGCCAGAGATGGATGGGGTTCAGGCGACGATGGCGATCCGAAAACGGGAGGGAACGGCACGGCGGACACCGATCGTCGCACTTACCGCCGGCGCGTTCGGAGAAGATCGCGAACGCTGCCGGCAGGCCGGTATGGACGATTTCCTGACTAAACCTCTCCGGATGCAAGAGTTGCGGGCAGCTTTGTCTACCTATACCCGGGGATTGGGCGGGAACGAGAACTAAAGAACATTAGAGCGTGGGTAGCGTAACGGCGTTGGACGTGCGGCCGTTCGATTCGACGCGGAGGGGAGTCGTATCGCCGCTGGGAACGTTGGCGGGGACGACGAAGTTGATCTGGTCGAGCCCGGCGAAGCCCGGGGCGCGGCCGGCGTAAAGGATTTGCGCTTCCTGGGTGCCGACGAAGACCTTGGGCTGGAGCTTGGCCCACTGGAGACCGTCGCGGGTTTCGGTGGCGCCGAGACCGGTCATGTAGAGGCTGATGGCGTCGCCAGCGCGGGCTTTGTTGGACGTCGTGATGACCATGCCGCTGACGGCGTTGAGCGCGGAGGCCGGGCCGGCGCCGGTGCCCAATTGAGTGAAGATGGCCGGGACGGCGGGTTCAATGAGGACGTTGATCGAACTGGCGCCGCCGGGGGACTTCACGTTGAGGGTGACGAGGCCGGTGGCGTCTTCCGGGAGAATGGCGTTGATCTGCGTGGGGCCGGCGAACTGGAGGCCGATGGGGGTGGCACCGGCGAGGAGCTGGGTGCTGGCGAGCGTGGTCGGCAGCGGGAGCGACTGGGCGGCGGCGCTATCGGTGGTCATGGTGATGCCGTAGAGGCTGATGAACATGCCGGGGGCGAGGGTGCGGGTGGGCACGCGGCCGGCGGCGGGGAGGAC
>CANIVU010000219.1 GCA_947470805.1 Acidobacteriota bacterium
AGGCCGATTGTCCGGGGGACGCGGATTCTGCCCGATGCTGTTGTGAATAGTTTCGATTTGGGTGAGAGTATCGCGGATTTGCAGGAAGGGTTTCCCTCGTTGACGGTGGCGCAGATCGAGCGGTTGATTGCATTTGCTGATACGCGCAGGGGGGAGCCGGCGTAGTGGTGTCCGCGTTGCGGGCGGCGGATTGCGATTGAGAGCGCCACACTTGGATCGCTGTAGTTGGTGGACTGTGGAACGTTCCGGTGGAGCGTTCTCTCGGTTTATGGCCGGTTGGTGGGCGTTATGAGAGGCTGTAGTTTTCGGCCGGCGAGAGTGATGGTGAAGGCGGTGAGGTAAGAGGGGAAGATCCACGGGCGCCACCAGGATTCGAGAGCGGGGTGGGTGGATTGCGAGATGCTGTAGGCGAAGGCGAAGGCGAGAAGGAGGGCGGCCGTGGCCGTCCAGTCGATTCGTTTGGGGGTGGTGGGGCGGCGGTGGAGGGCGTCGGCGGAGAGGATGGCGGCTGCGATGGCCAGGATGACGGACGAGGTTTCGAATTCCGTGGGGAACGGCTGTTGCTGTAGCAACTGGCGCCAGAGGAAGATTGCGATTGCGATGGCCAGAGTGGTGACTACGGCGAGGAGATGGAGGCGGGGATTCGGCATGGCCGCAGGGATGGCGCGGATGGCGAAGCGGGCGGCGCCGAAGGTGGTGACGATAGTGATGAGGATGAAGCCGGAGAGGTAGCTGGTGGCGGCGCCGCCCCAGACGGCCATGGCGATGGTGGGTTCCAGGCTGGGCCTGTAGAAGCTGGAGTGAAACGTAGCGAAGTTGATGGAACTGAGGGCGAGGAGAACCGCGCCGAGCGGGAAGGCGAAGCCGAGCAGGGTAGTCCGGATGGTGTTTTTTTCCGTATCGATTCGCGCGGCGCACGCGGCGCCGAGGAAGCCCAGCGGCGCGAGGTCGAAGGCGAGGCGCGAGAGGCGTTGATAATCAAAGGTGCCGGGGCGCTCGGGGCCGGAGGAGAGGAGGAGGGGGAGGGCCTGCGGCCAAGCCTCGTGCAGGCGGATGGCGGCGGCCAGCAGGAAGGCGATGCCGAGGCGGTTGGAGAATTTGGCGAGGGTGAAGTTGGTTTCGTGGCTTTGCAGCGCGGTGTAGCCGAGGAAGGCCAGCAGGAGAGTGGCGGAGAGGAGAAGCTCGCGCGAATCGGTGTCACGGTCGAGGATGTGCCGCAGTTGCCGGGAGGCAAGGCGGAGGAATGTGTTGAGGAACGTCGCGACGAACCAGATGGCGCAGAGACGGATGGTGTGGGCGGGGAATGTGCCGAGGGAGCTTTCGACCGCGCCGAAGAGGCCGTTGGGATGGCGATGGGCGGCGAGGGCGGGGAGCGTGAGGAAGCAGATTGTCAGGAACGCCGAGACGGCGGCGATGAGGACGACAGCTATTGGGAGGGGATACGGCAGCCAGAGCGCGTTGCCGTGGTCGTACCAGAAGGCGAAATTGAGGAAGAGTGTGGCGAGGAGGGCGGCTTCCTGGCGCATTTGTGTTGGACTCCAGGAAGCCGCGGAAAGATCCCCTCGGGCTACTTCTGTTGGATGCGGAAGGCTTCGCGGGCTTGCTTCATGATGGGGCCGTAGACGAGTTTGTCGAACGGCGGGCAGCCGGCGGGGAATTGGCCCAAGGGGTGATTCTTCTGGCGCATCAGGAAGGTGCAGTAGGTCAGGGTTTTGCAGACGCGGATTTCGTCGAGTTCACCCTTTTCCAGGGCGTCGACGGCGAAGTCGGGGTAGGACAGGGCGTTGCGGCCGATGCCGAAGATTTTGATTCTGCCGGCTTCGATGTTGTGGGCGGCGGCGTTCAACGCGTAGATCTGCAGCCAGCTGTAGCCGGTGCCGACCATGGGGAGGTCTGGGAACGTTTGCTGCAGTTCGCCGGAGATGCGGAAGTGACGGTCCACGCCGATGAGCGGGTGCTCCGGCATTTCGTAGTTGCCTTCGTCGGGCTTTTCGAACGGGCGGCCGATGTGGGGGTTGTAGTAGGGGCAGCCGATGGAGACGTTGAGAAGCTTCACGCCCCAGTCCTTGAACCAGCCGATGGCTTGTTTGACTTCGGTTAGATCCTCGCTCAACGGGTCTTCGGGGTTGACGCCCCAGCCGTAGGGGTACGGGGTTTCGAAGGGGAGCGGGACGCCGAGCTTGGTTTCGGGGTCGATCTTGTAGGGGACGCTATCGAAACAGCCGAGGCGCATGCAGATCAGCATTTCGTCACCGAAGTGCGCCTTCACCTTTTCGATGACGTTGCGGATGAAGCGGGTGCGGTTTTCTAGGCTGCCGCCGTAGGGGCCGGGGCGGGTCTTGGCACCCATGAGTTCGCTGAGCAGGTAGCCGTGGGTGACCTTCAAGTCGATGGCGCGGAAGCCGGCTTTGTGGGCGCGGATGGCGGCGGCGAGGAAGACGTCTTCGAGCTCGACGAGCTCTTCGTCGGAGATGGGCGCCTGCGAGGCGGGGGTGGCGGTTTTGGCGTCGATTAAGGGGTTGTGATAGGCGATGATGCGATTCGGGTACGAGTAGCGGCCGGAGTGGGTGAGCTGGACGGGGATGATGAGATCGTCCGTGGTGCCGAAGCGTTCCTTGTGGATGGCTAGGATATTGGCCAGGAGGGTTTTGTAGGCTTCGATGTTGCCATCGTGGAGCCAGAGCTGGCGGGCGTTGGCACGGCCGTCCTCGCGGATGGCGGTGGCTTCGAACCAGATGAGCTTGGCGCCGCCGGCGGCGAAGCGCTCGTAGCGGCGGATGGTGAGTTCGCCGGGATCGCCGTTGAGCTCGCCATCGCAGCCTTCCATGGGATGGATGGCCATGGAGTTGCCCATGGTGATGGGCCCGACCTGGACTTTGCGGCCCAATAGGGCCTTCAGCTTTTCTTTATCCGTTTCGAAGCGGACGAATTGGGTGCGTTGTTCAGCGTCCTGTTTTAGCTGGTCCAGCGTCTTGTACGAGAAGTGCTTCATCTTTGTTTCCCTGCCCGGGCAGCAAGAAGATGGCGGTAGCGCCGAGAGCAGCCATGGCAAATACTATCTTAAGCGCAGTCTCATAGCTTCCCGACCCTTCGTAGATGTGGGAAACGAGATACGGGAACCAGGTTTGGCCGATCGTGTCTGCAGGGAGGATGATGGCCATGGCGCGGGCGAGCGAATTCACGCCGAACTGTTCGGCGGCCATGAGCGGGATCAGCATGTAGTCGGCACCCATACCGAAGCCGAAAAGAATGGCGAACACATAGACGTATTCGGG
>CANIVU010000220.1 GCA_947470805.1 Acidobacteriota bacterium
GGGGCGCGGGGGCTGGGCGCGTTGGCGTTGGCCTCGATGGGCGCGAATGGCGCGGCGGCGATCCCGCATTTTGCGCCGAAGGCGAAGCGGTGTATCTACCTGCACATGGTGGGCGCGCCGCCGCAGCAGGACCTGCTGGACTATAAGCCGAAGATGGCTGACTGGTTCGACAAAGACCTGCCGGCGTCGGTGCGGCAGGGGCAACGGCTGACGTCGATGACGTCGGGGCAGAGCCGGTTCCCGATTGCGCCGTCGAAGTTCAAGTTCTCGCAGCACGGTAAGAACGGCACGTGGGTTTCGGAGTTACTGCCGAACATGGCGAAGATGGTGGATGACCTGGCCATTGTTCGCTCCATGCACACGGAGGCGATTAATCATGAGCCGGCGATTACCTTTATTCAGACGGGTAACATGAATGCCGGGAAGCCGTGTATTGGTTCGTGGGTATCTTACGGCTTGGGGAGTATGAACCAGGAGTTACCGTCGTTTGTGGTTTTGAATGCGATGCATTCGAATCCGAAGGCGCCGGTGCAGGCGATTTCGGCGCGGCTGTGGTCGGCTGGTTTTCTGTCGTCGCAGCATTCGGGCGTGGCGTTGCGGGCTGGTGGCGACCCGGTGTTGTTCATCAACAATCCGGACGGGGTGGACGCGAAGGTGCGGCGGCGGATGTTGGATTCGCTGGGTGAGTTGAACCAGATGCAGTTTGCGGCGGTGGGGGATCCGGAGACGCAGAGCCGGATTTCGCAGTATGAGATGGCGTTCAAGATGCAGACGTCGGTGCCGGAATTGACCGATTTGTCGAAGGAATCGGCGGGGACGTACGAGCTGTATGGGGAAGAGGCGCGGAAGCCGGGGACGTTTGCGAACAGCTGTTTGATGGCGCGGCGGCTGGCGGAGCGGAACGTGCGGTTTGTGCAGATTTACCATCGCGGGTGGGATGTGCACGGGGAGTTGCCGGAGATTCTGCCGAGCCAGTGCCAGGATGTGGACCGGCCGGCTTGGGCCCTGGTTCAGGACTTGAAGCAGCGCGGGTTGCTGGATGACACGTTAGTCATCTGGGGCGGGGAATTCGGCCGGACTGTCTATTCGCAGGGTAAGTTGTCGGCTGTGAGTTATGGCCGGGATCATCATCCGCGGTGCTTTAGTTTGTGGATGGCAGGCGGCGGCATTCAGGGCGGTGTTGTGCATGGGGAGACGGATGAGTTTTCCTATAACATCGTTCGTGACCCCGTGCATGTGCGCGACTTACAGGCTACTTTGCTGCATGTATTTGGGATTGACCATCAGCGGTTTACTTACATGTACCAGGGGCTGGATCAGCGGTTGACGGGTGTGGAGCCGTCGAAGGTGATCAAGCAGCTTCTGGCTTAGGGCGCGGCCGGCAGGGCGAGGCAGACCGAGTCCATGATGGCGTCCAACTTTTTGGCGGCGTCGCGGTCCTTGGTCCGGTAGTCGAGCGATTCGCCGTGCCTGCCGAGGAAGCGCCAGATGGTGCCGTCGGGCAGGATGCCGTTGGCGACGGTGATGTTGATTCGCTGGGCTGGATCGGAGAGGAAGTTTTTCTCTTCGTATGCCGTCGATTTCAGGAGCTCCTGGTAGAAGGGATGGCCGTTGGACCAGTGGGGGCCGTAGCCATGCCGGAGGATGTGGGTTCCCGAGGCGGTTGTTACGGGGATGAAGGACCCGTCGTAATCTTCGTCGCGGTTTGGGCGCGCGGATGGTTGCTGCGGGAGCCGGAAGAGCGGTTCCCATTTTCCTGATGGGGGCGCGGTGCGCCGGGGGATGGACGTGGCCGGCGGGGTCTTCATGACGACCTTCATTTGCGGTTCCGGCGCGGCGATGACGGTTTGATAACCGGGTTTACGGAAGGCCAGGCGCGGGAAGGAGGTGCGGCTTTCGGCACGTCCGTTTTCGCCCGTTTTCGCGAATTTGAAGCTGCTGAAGTAGAGGCCGTCGATTACGACGTCGGCTAGCGGGGCGCCCGATTCGTCGACGACGAGTGCGGAGACGGTGACTATGGCGGGCTGTGCGCAGAGGGCCAGGGACAGGGCCGCGGCGAGCCGGATGGCGAGCATTTGAGCTCGATTATACGCGGTCTCGCGTAGGGCCTGGGCGGCGAGGAGCGCGCCGCCGAGGTGGCATTTTCGGATGTCAAAGATCGGGCCGGGGCGGGCGGCGATGGCGGTTGGCCAAGACCGGGGCTCCGGTGGTTGGGTTGATGGTTAGCCGGGATTGGCTTCGTTGTTGCAAAATTCCCGGGTGTCGCGGGTAACCGGCTGGGGCCGGGCCCGTCAATAGTGCCGTTGGCTGAGCCAGTTTCGTCCGGGTGCGTAGCCGGGGAATTCCCAAATCTGGGAGTTTCTCGGTTACCCGGTACCCAGGGAAATCCGGGGTTGGCTTCGTTGTTGCAAAAGTTATTGCAGAGGCCGGGGAATTCCCAAATCTGGGAGTTTTCCGGTAGCACCCCCCTTCGCCCTTCGGGCTTCGGGGGGCAAGCCCCGTTTCGGGCTTCGGGGGGCAAGCCCCGTTTCGGGCTTCGGTTGGCAACCGCGTCGGAATCCGGGTTAGTTGAAGTGGGCGCGGCCGGCGGCGCGGACCGCGCTTACGACTTCGGGACGGAAGCGCTCCGTTAATGCTCCGTCGCCGAAGTCGCGGTAGAACATGCGGCGGTCCTCCACGCCCATGAGGTTGCGGAGAATCATGATTTTCTGACCCAGTTGCACGGTGGGCGGGATGACCTCGTCTTCTTCGGGCGTCAGATGGATGGCTCGGTAGAAGGCCGCCGTCTGCAGGTCGCGGAGAGCCTGGAGCGAACGGTAGACGAGCATCTCCGCGGCGGCGCGGTGGCGCATGAGCGCGTGGATCTTCGGCGCGCATTCCGGCGTTATGAATGGGTCGTCCGGGTGGGCGGCGGTCATTTCGTCGAACAGGGCGCGGACCTTGCGGAGACGCCAGGCGCCGTCGATGAACTGGTGGAAGGCCTCCTCCTGCATGGGGTCGACCGGAAACAGGTCGGCGCGCATTTCGGCGATGAAGGCTTCAAA